>CAZODI010000004.1:0-116102 GCA_964578535.1 uncultured Syntrophaceae bacterium | reverse complement strand
GTTCCTCGAAAAAAGCCCCGAAGGGTCCCAGCCCTCGGGGCTTTCGAGTCTCCGGGGCAAAGAATCGTTACTGTTTCTCCCGCGCTGGTTCCCCTTTTAAGATCCGGTCCAGTTCCCTATGATACAGCGGGTAACGGTCCAGATCATTATGCCCGCCGCCGGGAACGGCGATCAGGATGTGCCGGCCCGCGGCGAGGGCATTCAGGCGCTCACTCATGGAAAACGGAATGATTTCGTCGGCCGTTCCGTGAAACAGAAACACCGGACAGGAACTGGACCGGATCCACCGGTCCGTAGGGAGCGGGTATTTCAAAAATGTGCGAATCACAAACCGGGGCAGGAAGGGGTAGTGATGGGCGCCCAGGTCTTCGAGGCTGGTGTAGGGCGACTCCAGGATGAGCATCCGCGGTTTTCGCTGCGATGCCACCCACGCGGCCGGGCCGGTGCCGATGGATCGGCCGTAAAGGACGATGGCCTGTTCGGGGTATTCGTTTCGCACATGATCGTATATCCGGAGGGCATCCTCCAGGAGATCCCGTTCTCCGTCGAGGCGACCCTCGCTCTTGCCGAAGCCCCGGTAGTCGGGTATCACGAGGTCGAATCCCCGACGTGTGAATTCGGGGGCGATCTCCCCCCAGGTGCGAAGGCTGCCCGCATTGCCGTGAAAGTAGAGGACCACGCCCCGGGGTGAGGGAGTCCTGAAATGCAGAGCGTGCAGTTCGATTCCCCCGGCGTGCAGTCGGATTTCGCGAAAAGGCTCCGAGAAG
Source organism: uncultured Syntrophaceae bacterium (assembly GCA_964578535.1). Lineage (GTDB taxonomy): Bacteria > Desulfobacterota > Syntrophia > Syntrophales > PHBD01 > PHBD01. The sequence continues at coordinate 115,335 of CAZODI010000004.1, read as the reverse complement.
GAGAACCGGAAGTCTTTCGGCAGAGTTTCCGGGTAGAAAATCAGGGATTCCTGGCTGCAGCCCGTCAGCAGCAAGGCAGCCAGGAAGATGATGAGCCCCCGCAGGGGCTGATGAATCTGTGAAGAATGCTGCGGCATATGAAAGTCTCCCGGTCCGGGGATTTCTCTATCATGGCGCACCGGACATTGCCCAGTGATGAATAAATCCGCGACGGATACCTCCCCAGATTCAGCCTTGCCTGTGGCCGACAGGCGGCATGCCCCAGGATACTTCGGGTGCGCCGATGCCTCGCCTCCCCGCTTGGAGGGCCATTCAAGGGGACCTTTTGCAACAGACGGATGATCATGGTAACCTGAAATGCATGCCGGACACGGGATATCCCGGTGGGGTGACGCAGAGGATAGAAATCGGTCAGGCGGAGGGGAGGGGAGGGGATGGGATGATGGACAGGGTGATCCTTTCCTGGAGCGGCGGGAAGGATTGCGCGCTGGCGCTCCGGGAGATGGTGCTGGGCGGGCGGTTCGAGACGGTGGCGCTGTTGACGACTTTCGTCGCGGAAACGGACCGGGTGGTGATGCATGGAATTCCACGGTTCCTGGTGGAGGACCAGGCCCGGTTGATCGGGCTTCCCCTGGAAGCGGTGTTTCTGGAGGAGGATGCCGGGAACGACTCCTATGACCGGGCGATGGCGGCTGTTCTTGAAAAATACAGCCGGCGCGGCTTCTCCGGGATCGCTTTCGGCGACCTTTTCCTGGAGGATGTCCGCCGTTACCGGGAATCCAGGCTCAGCGGCTCCGGGATGGTCCCCCTGTTTCCCCTCTGGGGAAAGGATACGAAAGTCCTGGCGGAACGGTTTGTAGAAGATGGCTGGCGGGCCATTGTCACCTGTGTGGACACGGATGCCCTGAACGGATCTTTCGCCGGCCGTCTCTTGGACCGAACGTTTCTCTCCGACCTTCCGCCGGGTGTCGATCCTGCCGGGGAAAACGGCGAGTTTCACACCTTTGTTTTCGATGGCCCCATTTTTCGGGAGCCTGTTTCCTTCCGGCCGGGGAGCCTTTCCCTTCGGGATGGCCGCTTTCGGGATCTGGAACTGCTGCGGCCCTGAACGCCCGATTCACGGAAGCGGCAAGGGATCGCAAAGAGGATCCGGTAAGCAATGGAAAACGTGGGTGGGCCGCAGGAAACCGGTGCGGATGGCTCCGGACACGACTCCTGTTTGTCACGTGCGGATGGATGTGCTAAGAGACTCCCTGCGTTTTTCTTCCCGGGGCCACGCATATTCCCGCATCCTTCTCCAGGAGGGCTCCGCGACGAAAGAACCGTTCCGGGAGCGTTTATGCTTGAGAAAATAACGGGTTATGCGGATACAGTGAATGCGTTCTTTGCCCAGTACGGCGAACGGTTTTCGGCCTGGTACGGGGGCTTGAGCGAGATGGGACAGGTGGGTGTTCTGGTCGGCGGGGCGATCTGCGTTATGATTCTCATCGCCCTGTTCGCCATTTCCCGGCTTACCCGCTGATTTCCCGCCTGCGGACAATCATCATGGAAGAGGCTTTGCCTCGTCGATCAGCATGATGGGGATCCCGTTGCGGATCTCGTAAAGCAGTCTGCATGCATCGCAGATCAACCCGTCTCCGGTCTCATTGAGCCGGATGTCCCCCTTGCATCGGGGGCAGGCCAGTATTTCCAATAGTTCCTTGCTGATGGTCATTCATTCCTCTCTTTCTCTTCCGGCGCACCCAGGAAAACCGTGTACCCGATGACCAGGAAATGATTGTTGATGCCGGTGTTCGGAGTCCTTGTGCCCCCGTTGGAAAGGTGCCGGATCCGATAGCCGATGTTCAGCGCCGAGTTCTTGCTGAAGGGGATATAGAAACCGCCTCCCGCCTCGCTGTCCATCACGAAGCCCTTTGCCTGCTGCTCCGTGTGAACGGATATGAAGTGGGGGCCGCTGGAAACCGCCGCGTAGAAAAAAAGGTTTCTCAGGAGGGGATAGACGTATTGGATCCCGATACCCAGTCCCAGCTCGTAATCCCCGGTGGGCTCGTGGACCGGTGTAAAGCGCGGCTCGGCAAAAATCGTGAATCGCCCCCGGTGTGTTCCGGGAATGCCGAGGAAACGGTTGATGTCGAGACCGAAGTGGGCCGCCATCAGGATCGGCTCGTAGCGTCCCTCCGGAATCTTCCCGAAACCGAATCCTCCCAGCATGCCCGCCTCGGAAAGCCGGACGGGATAATCGATGCGATTCAGGCTGCTTTCCGGAGGCGGAGGTGTTTGTGTGCCCGGCGACGGTTCCGCATTCCGGTGCGGCACCGTTTCCGGGGACGCCGGCTTCGATTTCGCGGGAGAGCTGCCCGGAACGAGTGTCTGATCCGGGTGAAAGCCCGTTTCTCCGACACTGACCCACTGGCCTGGGCGGACGCGAACGGCCTCGATCCGAATTCTTCCCCCCACCGCCGGATCGGGGGGCGAGATCCCGCTGGTCTCCCGGTCGGACCGGACGGCCGTGGCACCGTCCGCTCCGGGGACGAATCCCATCAGCAACAGGACGGCCAGGAGGCATTGGAACCGGACAAGCCGGCATCGCCGCATCCTCATCGTTCCTCTCCCGGGCTGGTATATTTCCGGACGGCCTCGAGGACCATGTCCACGGAGATCTCTTTCATGCATCGGCGGGTTTCGCAGGTCTTCTGGAAGCAGGGACTGCAGGGCAATTGCGACCGGATCACAATGTTATTTCTTCCATAAGGCCCCGTCCGAGCCGGCTCCGAGGCTCCGAAGAGGGCCACCACGGGCGTTCCCACCGCCGCGGCGATGTGCATGGGACCCGAATCGGGCGTCACCACGACGGCGGCCCGGTGATACAGGTGTGCCAGTTCCTTCAGAGTTGTCCTGTTCTCCAGGTTCAGCGCCTTCGTTTCCATCGATGCTGCGATGTGGCCGATCCTTCCCCCGGTTTCATGCCCCGTGATGACCACCGGCCGGTTCAGCTCCAGCCGGATTCGATCCCCCAGAAGCGCGAACCTGTCGTCCTCCCACAGCCGGGTCTCTCCGGCATAGGACATCGGGCTCAGGACGATGAATGGGAATTCCGGATCTACGCCGCCTTCCTTCAGCAGAGCGTCGGCCCGGTTCGCGCTGATCTCCGGGATATCCAGAAAGAATTCCGGCTCCTCCGGCTCCGCTCCCAGGTACCGGGCGAAGTCCAGGTAGCGGTCCACGGCGTGTTTGCCCATGTCCTCGGGAATTTTTTCATTGTAGAACAGGCCGCTCATTTCCTGCATGCTGTCGTAGCCGAGCTTCCTTTTCCCGCGGCTCGCAAAGACAAGGATGGCGCTCTTGAAGAGCCCCATGAAATCGATGACCACGTCATAGGGCCGGTCCCTCAGGTCCCGAAGGAACCGGCGGACTTCCCCGAGGGTTTCGCCGATGTTGCGGCCATCCGCGAGCCGGCGGGCCCAGCGCTTTCTTCCCGAGACGAGGATTCTGTCTATCTGGGGATTTCCCTGAATGATGTCAAGAGATTCTTCCTCCACGACCCAGGTGATGTGGGCCTCGGGGTACCGTTTTCTCAGGGCCGCAAGCGAGGGAAGCGTGTGGACCACGTCGCCGATGGAGCTGAGCTTGACCAGAAGGATGTTCATGGCCGGCCGACCCCGAGGATCCAGCGGGCGGCGTCGATCAGGTCCTCTGCGATATAAGCCGCCTCCGGCGGTTCCGGAATGTCCCGCCCGTAGCCCGTCCGGACCAGGATTCCCCTTGCGCCCGCCAGGGTTCCCGCTTCCACGTCCTTGGGCATGTCCCCGATCATGAAGGAATCCTCCAGGGCGATTCCCATCTCGGCGGCGGCCCGGAGAAGCAGTCCCGGCTTGGGCTTCCGGCAGGGACAGTCCAGCCGGTAGGCCCCCAGGCCCTCCGTCGGGTGGTGCGGACAGTAGTAAAAGGCGTCGATGCGGGCTCCCTGTTCGCGAAGAAGATCCAGAAGATGCCGGTGGGTTTCCTCCACAAAGGCCTCGTCGAAGAATCCCCGGGCGATGCCCGACTGGTTTGTCACGACGACGACTTTCATCCCCGCCCGGTTGAGCATTCCGATGGCCTCAGCCGTTCCGGGAAGGATCCGGAGTTTCTCGAGGCGGTCCAAGTACCCCACCTCTTCGTTGATCGTTCCGTCCCGGTCGAGAAAGACCGCCCGCTGTCCCCTCATCGCCGGCCTCCCTCGTAAAGCGATCTTGCCTCGTTCCAGACGTCTTCCGCGGAGATTGCCTCCATGCAGCGGAAATCCTGCGGGCAAGTCTCCTTCAGGCAGGGGCTGCAGTCCATGGGCTTGCGGACAATGGAGAACCGGGGGCCCATGGGGCCGGTCGTCACGGGGTTCGTGGAGCCGAAGACGGCAACCGTTGGGACGCCCATGGCCGCGGCTACATGCATCAGGCCCGAGTCGTTGGAGACGAAGACGCGGCATCGGGAAATGAGGGCCAGGGCCTCCCGGAGGGAGGTCCCCCCCGCGAGGTTGACAAACCGTGCCTTCGCGGCCGCCTGGACCGCCCCGGCGCTCTCCCGGTCCCCGGAACTACCGAAGACGAGGACCCGTGCTCCGAATTCCGCCGCCAGGCGATCGGCCACGGCAGCGAAACGATCCGGAAACCAGCGCTTGGCCGGTCCATAGGCAGCCCCGGGCGCGATGCCTGCCAGAGGGGCTTCGGGATCGCACCCCTGCTCCACGAGGACCTTCTCCGCCAGGTCCCGGTACTCTGCGGGCGGCACCAGGAGGGGAGGCGGCGGGTCCGGCGGTGGAAGGCCCAGGGCTCGAACCATTTCCAGGTAGTACCGGCTCTGGTGCACCCGGAGGATCTCCCGGGACCGCCGCACGGAAGACGTCAGGAGCAGCCCCCGGGCGTCCGTGTTGTATCCGGCCCGTATGGGAATTCCCGCCAGCAGGGTCACGATGGCCGCTTCGATGGCGTTCTGCAAGAGGATGGCCCCGTCAAAGCCCATGCCGCTCAGGTCCCGGGCGAGGCGCAACCGGCCGGACACCCCGGCGTGGATCCCCGGTTCCCGGAAAGTGAGCACCTCATCGGCATGGGGGCAGATCCGGTAGACCTCTCCCACCCAGGGTTTCGCCAGGACGGTGATGTGCGCTTCCGGCATGCCTGCGCGGATGGCCCCCATGGCCGGGAGGGTGAGGATGGCGTCGCCGATCCAGTTGGTCCCGCGAATCAGGAGGCGCCGGATCTCCCGGGCCGGAAAAGGCCGGCGATGAACGACCGGAAGCGGAGACTGGAAAACGGTCTGGTCTGTCATGTCCGCCTCGGCGCCTGCCAGGGTTTCGTCTTCCAACGCTGGTGGACCCAGAACCATTGGTCCGGGTACTTCCGGACCGTGTCTTCGATGATGCTCGTGAAGCGCTGGGTGTTTTCGAGCACGTCCTCCTTGCGGTTTCCCGTCCGGGCCAGGGGGACCTCTTCGCCGAGAACGAACCGGTATTTCCCGTTTTCGAGGCGGGCCATGTATCCCGGAAGGACGGGAGCCTCCGTATGAAGGGCAAGCAGGGCAAGGCCGTCGGACGTGCAGGCGGTGCGGCCGAAAAAGTCGACGAAGACTCCTTCCTGCCAGGCCACGTTCTGGTCCAGGAGAAGACCGATGATGCCGTTCTGCTTCAGGATCCGCAACATGGGCCGCATGGCCCGGTCCTTGTCCTGGAGGATGTTGCCCGTGCAGGAGCGGACCTTCGATACCAGGATTTCCAGGGTCGGGCTGTCCATGAGCCGGTAGATCACCATCATGGGCTTGATGACCAGGGCGGCGGTGATGGCCTCCAGCTCCCAGTTCCCGAAGTGTGCACCGAAGAGAAGAAGCCCCCTGTTCTTTTCGAGAGCTCGGAAGGCATGTTCGATTCCCTCCAGTTCCACCCAATCCGCCAGGTTTTCACGGCCGATCTTCGGAAGGTCGAAGAATTCCGCCGCCACGATCCCCATGTTGCGATAGACTCCCCGGGCAATCCGGCCCAGTTCGTCATCCGGTTTTTCCGGGAATGCCATGCGGAGATTGTGCAGGGTGATCAGGCGATGCCGGGAGTCGGCTGCATAGGCGAGCAGGGCCAGCCGGACGAAGAAGGCCTTTCGAATCCCCAGCGGGATCTGCTGGAAAACGTGCAACAGTTTTTCCGCCCGGGATTCCGCGCTCATGTCCGTTCCCGTCCTTTCATGCAACTCCTCGATTCCAGGATCGCCAGGATGTCCCGGCCGAGGACGCCGTCGTCGGGCTCCATATGCAGGTCTACCTGGAGGACCAGGAGATCCGGAAGCGCATTCTCCATTCCGGCCAGCCGGGCGGCGTCTTTTTCGGTCGTGACGAGTCCATCCGCCGCGGCAGCGGACCGGCGGATCGCCTCGATATCTGCTCGGCTGAACCGGTGGTGGTCCGGGTAGGCCAGGAGCGGCGCCACCCTGCATCCCAGCGATTCCAGCGTCTGCCGGAAGGCCTGCGGGGAGCCGATCCCGGCAAAGGCCGAGAACGTTTTTCCCGTCAGGGAATCGAGCGGCAGCGTCTCCCCGCTTGCGGCGTGCACCAGGCGGGACGGCCGGTGCAGAGCCCGGATGGCCGGCCGCCCGCAGCCGGGAAAGGCCTGTGGATCACCTTCTCCATCGTCGTCGGTCGCGGGGCCCGTCCGGACAATCCAGCGGGCCCGTTGCAGGGATTCCAGGGGTTCGCGCAGGGGTCCCCGTGGTAGCAGACGGCCGTTCCCGAAGGGTCTGCGTGCATGGACGACGAGAATGTCCACGTCCCGATGAAGGTGCCGGTGCTGGAATCCGTCATCGAGAAGCAGGACATCCACATCGAAGCGATCCACGGCCTCCCGCCCCGTCAGGTACCGCTCCGGTCCAGTCAAGACCGGCACTCTGTGAAGCCGACGGGCCATCATGAACGGCTCGTCTCCGCAGACGGCGGGCTCGGAGAGCACAAGTCTTCCGTCGGAGACGACCTCGACGGGCCCCCTGGGCCGGCCTCCGTATCCGCGGCTCAGGATCGCCGGTTTTCTTCCATGCTCTTTCAGGAACTCCGCCAGGTGAATCACCAGGGGGGTCTTCCCGGTTCCGCCGACGGTCAGGTTCCCCACGCTGACCACCGGAACGGGCAGACGGCGTATCCCCAGGATTCCCCGGTCATACAGGGCGTTCCGAATCCGTATCCCGAGCCCGTATCCCCCGGAGGCGATACCCAGGACCGGACCCAGAAGGAGGCCCGGAGAGGCGTCTTCCCCGTACCAGAGTGCCTGGACCCGGTCGTGAAGGTTCCTGGTCGGTTCGGTCTGCATCGCGCGGAATCGTCAGCCTTCCCGGAACTGCATGTTGTAGAGCCGGTAGTATTCGCCCTGCTTCTCCAGGAGCGTTTCGTGGTTTCCTTCTTCGACGATCTCGCCGTTGACAAGGACGATGATGCGGTCGGCATTGCGGATCGTCGACAGCCGGTGGGCGATGACCAGCGTCGTCCTGCCCTTCATCAGGTTCTCGAGGGCCTCTTGTACCTCGATCTCCGCCTCGGTGTCGAGGGACGAGGTTGCCTCGTCGAGGATCAGGATGGGGGCGTCCTTCAGGATCGCCCGGGCGATGGAGATCCGCTGGCGCTCCCCGCCGGAGAGCTTCATCCCCTGTTCGCCGATCAGGGTGTCGTACCCCTCGGGAAGCCGCATGATGAAGTCATGGGCGTTGGCCGCCCGGGCGGCCCGGACGATGTCCTCCTGTGATGCCTGCTGGTTTCCGTAGGCGATGTTGTTGCGGACCGTGTCGTTGAAGAGGATGGTCTGCTGGGTGACGATGCCGATCTGCCCCCGCAGGGAGTCGAGGGTCGCGTCCCGAATGTCCTGTCCGTCGATGAGGATTCTCCCCTCCGTGACGTCATAGAAGCGGGGAATCAGGTTGACCAGGGTGGTTTTCCCCCCGCCGCTCATGCCCACAAGGGCGAGAGCCTCGCCGGCCCGGATCGAGAGATCGATGTTCCGGAGAACCGGGTCCTCTTCATACCGGAACGTCACATTCTGGATGTCGATTCCTCTCGTGATCCTGGGAAGTTCCTTTGCATCGGGGGCGTTGCGGATCTCCGGGACGGCGTCGATGATGGCGAAGACCCGCTCGGCGGCGGAGATGCCCTGCTGGATCTGGTTATTCGTGGCGGTGAGGCGCTTGATCGGCTCGTAAAGCATGATCAGGGCGGTCAGAAAGGAAAAGAAGGTCCCCGGCGTGGAAGAGCCGTGAATCACCTGCCAGCCGCCGTAAAAGACGATGATGGCGATGCCGATGCCGCCCAGGAACTCCATCAGGGGGCTGGAGAGGGCGTTGACGGTAACGGCCTTCATGAACAGCTTCAGCAGGTTTTCACTTTCCTTTTCGAACCGCTTGTTTTCATAAGCCTCCATGGAGAAGGCCTTCACGATCCGCGCTCCGGTAATGGTTTCCTGCAGCAGGCTCGTGAGGCTTCCCATGGTGATCTGGGCTCCCGTCACGGCGCTGCGGATCTTCCGGCCGAACCGGGATATGGGATAGACTGTCAGAGGGAAGACGACCATGGCGATGATGGCGAGCTTCCAGTCCCTCCAGAAGACGACAAAGACGAGACAGAGGATCGTGAAGCTGTCCTTCAGGAGGCTCGTGATGGCCTCCGACACGGCCCCCTGGATGTAGTTGACGTCGAAGGTGATCCGGGACATCAGGACGCCCGTGGGGTTCTTTGTAAAAAACGACAGCGATTGCTGCTGAATCTGTTTGTAGAGCTGATTCCGGAGATCCGTGACGATCCGCTGTCCGATCCAGTTCATGATGATCGCCTGGGCGTAGGTGCACGCGCCCTTCACCAGGTAGATCCCGATGACGGCCAGGGGGATCCACTGGAGCATCCGGGCGTTTCGCTCGACGAAAATGTCGTCCAGAGCGGGCTTGACCAGGAAGGCCAGGACGGACGTCAGCCCTCCCACGATGAGCATGAAGAACATGGCCAGGATCAGCTTGGCCGTATGAGGCTTGGCAAGGCGGAAGAGACGCTTGAATACGATCACAATCGGGCTCCTTTTTCCCCCCGGGCCATGGCACAGGCGATGAGGGCCGTATTCCGGGCGGCACCTCCGGTTCCGAGTTTCTCCCGGACCTCGCGGAAGGCGTCGATCATGGTTTCCCGCCGGCGGTGGTCTGTCAGAAGAGGCAGGACCTCCTCTGCGATCCGTTCCGGCGATGCCGCGCCCTGAATCAATTCGGGGACGATCGTCCGCCCGGCGATGATGTTGGGCAGCCCGATGTGTTCGATCCGGATGACCAGGCGGGCAAAAGGATAGGTCAACGGGGAGACTTTGTACACGATCACCATGGGGATGCCCAGCAGGGCCGTCTCCAGGGTTGCCGTGCCGGAGGCGACCATGGCCGCGTCGGACGCGGCGACGGCTCCGTAGGTATCCCGGCGGACGATGTGAACGGGAACGGCTCCTGGTTTCATGCGGCTCCGGAGGAGCTCTTCCGGGAGCGTGTCCGCCAGGGGGAGCACGAATTGCAGGTCCGGCAGCCGTTTCCTGAGAATATTCGCCGCCTGGAGCATGGGATCCAGGAGCCGGTCGATTTCTCCCTGCCGGCTTCCCGGCAGCAGGGCAACGGTACTCCGCTCCGGAGCCAGCCCCAGCCGCCGCCGGATCTCCGGAACGGACCCGTCCACCCTGACCGTGTCGAGGAGTGGATGCCCGACGTAGGCCGCATCGACCCCGGCTTTTTCGTACAGCGGCATTTCAAAAGGGAAGATGACGGCCATTCTGCTTACCGTTTCCCTGATCGATCGGATTCTGCCGGCTCCCCAGGCCCAGATCTTCGGGCTGATATAATAAAGGATGGGGATTCCGGCTTTTTTGGCCACCCGGGCGAAGCGGAGATTGAATCCGGGGTAGTCGATGAGGATCACCAGGGCGGGGCGGTCCGTCTCGAGAAACCGGCGCAGGCGGGAGAACAGTGTCCTGATCCGGCCGAGTTTGCCGAGAACCTCCGTTAGGCCCACCACTCCCAGCTCGGAGACATCGGCCAGGAGGGTCACCGACGATGCCCGCATGTGCATGCCCCCCACTCCGTAAAAGGCGAGGGCGGGATCGATCTCCTTCATGGCCGCGGCGAGTTGGGCTCCGTAGAGATCTCCCGATGCCTCACCCGTCAGGATCAGAATTTTCGAGGAATGTTCCATCGGTGCTGCCGTCTCTCCGGTTTCAGTGGTTGCCGGGGAACGGATCGAAAGGAAGGCCTCTCTGAAATGAATCCATCTGCCCGCTTCGCGCGCTTCCATCCCCGTGAAGGTCCGTCTCACGTTCGAGTGAGAAACGATGCTCCTTCCCGTTCGGCAATCTATCTGCAGATGCCCCGCTGGGAGTTTTCCAGAAAGGAAACAAACTGGCGCACCTCCGGAAGGTCCTCCACCTCCGCTCGGATCCGCGCTGTGGCTTCAACCAGCCGCAGGGAGGATCGGTAAACCAGCCGGTAGGATTCCCGAAGTGCCTTGATTGACGGCTCGGAAAAACCCCGCCGCTTGAGGCCCACCAGGTTCAGCCCATAGGGACGGGCCCGATTGCCCGAGACGGTGATGAACGGCGGCACGTCCTGAGCCACGGCGGAGGCTCCTCCGACGAAGGCGTGGGCGCCGATGCGAATGAACTGGTGGACCCCCGACATTCCGCCGATGATGGCCCAGTCCTCCACATGGATATGTCCCGCCAGGTTCGTGGCATTGGCCATGATGACGTGATTGCCCAGCTTGCAGTTGTGGGCGATGTGGCAGTACGCCATGATCAGGTTGCGATCCCCCAGGATGGTTACGCCGATGTCGGACACGGTGGAGCGGTTGATCGTCACGAACTCCTTGATGATGTTATGATTTCCTATGACCACCCGGGTCTCTTCCCCTCTGTATTTCAGGTCCTGGGGAATCCCGCCGATGGAGGCGAACTGGAAGATCCGGTTGCCTTCCCCGATATCCGTGTGGCTCTCGATCACGACGTGGGGGCCGATTACCGTGTTTCGTCCGATGGTGACGCTGGGTCCGACGATGCTGTAGGGGCCGATTTCGACATCCTCGGCAATCCGGGCGTCGGAGGCGATCACGGCCGTGGGATGAATGCTCATGAATTCCGTCCTTCCAGTTTCTTTTCCAATGCTTCCAGCCTTCTGGCCATGTCGAGAAGCTGCTGCCTCATGGCCGGGAGCTTCGGGATCGTCGCCTCCAGCCGCAGCCATTCACGGTGGGGCATATGGGGTGCTCCGGCCACGATGGTGGCGGCGGGGACGTTCTTGTGAATCCCGGCGCGAGCTGCCACCATGGCGTGGTCTCCAACCTGGATGTGTCCAACGAGGCCGGCCTGCCCCCCGATCATGACGCCCCGGCCTACGGTCGTGCTGCCGGAAATGCCCGCCTGGGAGACGACGATGGCATATTCTCCAATGACCACGTTGTGGGCGATCTGGACGAGATTGTCGATCTTGGCGCCTTTCCGGATCCAGGTGCGGCCCATGGTTCCCCGGTCGATGGTCGTGTTGGCGCCGATTTCGACATCGTCGTCGATCTGAACGATTCCGACCTGGGGAATCTTTATGTTTTCCCAGCCGGGCCGCGCAAAGCCGAATCCGTCGCCCCCCACGACGACGCCCGCGTGGAGGATGACCCGCATCCCGATCCGGCACTGATGATACACGGTCACATTGGGGTGCAGAACCGATTCCTCGCCGATCGACGCCTCGACGCCCACGTATACCCCCGGGTAGAGCACGGCTCCAGCCGCGATCTCGGCGCCGCGGCTCACCGTTGCCCCGGCATGGACGGTGGCCTCCGGGGAAACTCTGGCGTCCCGGTCGACGAACGCCCGTTCGTGGATGCCCGGCCGTTCCGGTTCCCGTGGATGGAAGAGGGCAAGTGCCTGGCCGAAGGCGACATAGGGGTCGGCGACGACGATCAGGGTCCGGCCGGGTTCTTCGGTTCCCGGTGCAACAAGAACAGCGGTCGCCCGGGTGGTTTTAAGACGGGATCGGTACCTGCGATTGGCGATGAAAGTCAGGTCGCCGTCTCCGGCTTCTTCGATACCCCGCACGCCCGCGATACGGGCATCCGCATCCCCGTGAACAACGCCGCCCAATCGGGCGGCGATCTCTTGAACGGTCCAATTCACGCTGTGTTCCGGTCGATGCCGGTTCCCTTACTTCTTCTTGTCCTTGTAGGTCCTGTTGAACTCCTCTACGACACGCTTCGTGATGTCTTCCTTTGTGTTGAAGTACGGGAGCTGGAGAACGTATGGATCCATAACCATTGTATATTTTTCCTTTTCGGCGATGGACCGGACGATCTTGAGGACTTCCGGGAACAGCTTTTTAAAGATATCCTGTTCCTTGGCCCGTATATCGTCCTCGAAATCCTTGGCAGCGACCTGGTAGTCCCGGTATTTCTTCTGCAGGGTCATATCCTTCTCCCGCAGGGCCGATTCCGTCAGGACGGTCCGCTGCTTTTCCAGATCCTCCCGGAGCTTCTTGAGCTCCTTTTCTTTTTCTTCGATGATGGCCTTGTCCCTGGCGATGAGCCTGCGCATCTCTTCGCCCATCTGCTTGCCCGCATTGGAGGTCAGCATAGCCTCCTGGATGTTGACAAAGCCGATCCTCTCCGCAGACCAGGCCGCCCCGGACGACAGAGCCAGCAGAAGCAATCCCGCAATGACACCAAACACCGCTTTCTTCATCCGTGATACCTCTCTTTCAGCTTTTTTATTCGCTACATGAACATGCCGATGGCAAACTCCCATCGCGACGCGGATTCGCCTTCCTTGGCGTCAAGCACATAGCCCCACTCAAGGCGCAGGGGACCCAGCGGCGAATACCAGCGGATTCCCGCTCCCGTCGTATGCCGGAAGTCGCTCCCGAATGTATACGTATCCCAGGCGTTGCCGGTGTCGTAGAAGACGACTCCCTTGATGCCGGCTTCCTTCACGAGAGGGAAAAGGTACTCGACGTTGAAACAGAGGAATGATGTTCCCCCGATGACGTAATAGCCCGTTGAGTCTTTTGGTCCCACGTCCTTGAGGCCCCTCAGGGAGTTCATCCCGCCCAGGGTGAACCGCTCGAAGAGGGGAATGCTCTCCCCTTCGCTCGGGGCCAGGTAACCGGCCCGGCCCCGGACGCTGAAGACCGTGTCCAGGGGAAGGCCGAAAAACCACTGCGACTGCACGACGGCCTTGACGTAACTCGTTGTTCCTCCCAGGAACTTGCTTGCGTAGCCGACGGAGACACCGTTGCGGGAACCCCGGGTCGGGAAAAAGTTGTCATCCGTCGTATCCCGGTTGATGCCGATACTGACGATTCCTGTCCTGTATTCCCCCGCGTAATCCTGGATGTACTGGGGAGCGTACACATTGATGTCCTTGATGGTATCGATCGAATACGTGAAGCCGAAGCTGCCGTTGAAGAATTCCCAGAGGGGATATCCCAGTGTGAATCCCCCGCCCGTTGAATTCACGTTGTAGTAATCCCACTCCTTCTCCGAATGCCAGGCGTTCCAGTTGCTGTAGAGGGGCAGGTCGAAGAGCCAGGGCTCGATGAACTGCAGCTCGAACCATGTTTTGGTGCTGGAAAAACTGGTTTTCAACTTCAGGGTCTGTCCCCGGCCGAGGAAGTTCTGCTGGGAGATCTCCGCCACGAAGGCCAGGTTGTCCTGGCCGCTGTAGCCGGCACCAATGCTGAACATTCCCGTGGCCTTCTCCTTCACGTGGATGCGGACGTCCGTCAGATTTTCCGCAGGCCCTTTTTCCGTCTGGAAATTGATTTCCTCGAAGTAGCGGGTCCGCTCCAGGGCGGTATAGCTGTTCTTCAGGTTCGTGCTGTTGTAGAGGTCCCCCTCGACGATGGACAGGAGCCGGCGCATGACCTTGTCCCGGGTCTTCGTGTTTCCCGAGAAGGTGATGCGGTTGAAGTAGACCAGGATCCCCTTGTGGATCCTGTAGGTCACGTCCACGGACAGGTCTTTCTCCCGGATGTCCGTCTGGGGTTGCACGTCCGCATAGGCGAACCCCTCGTCGTTGGCGGCCTTGGTCAGCGTGTCGATGTCCCTGATGATGGCCGATCGGTCGTAGAACTCCTTCTTTTTGATCTCCAGCCTGTCCATCAGCTTCTGGCGGGTGACGTCGAGGGGGTCGCCTGCAATTGCGACGGTTCCCACGCGAAAGCGTTTCCCTTCGTTGATGGGGATCTTGATGTAGATGCCCTTGGCGTCATGGGTGATGACCGGGTCCGCCACCTGGGCCTGGATGAACCCGCTGTTCAGGTAGAAGGCGCTGATCCGGGCGACGTCCTGCCGGAGCTCGTCCTTCTTGAGAAGACCCGAATCGGTAAAGACGTGGAGGATGCCCCACTCGGTGGTCTTCATCTGTTTCTTGAGCTCTTTGTCCGTGAAGGCCCGGTTTCCCTCGAAGGAGATCTTCTCCACGTAGATCTTCTTGTTTTCCTGGACGGTCACAACAATGCGGGTGTCTTTTTCTCCCGCTTTTTCAACTTTATACGTGATCTCGGCGTTGTAGTAGCCTTTCCCTTCGTAGAGGGTTTTGATCTTGGCGATATCGGAGGCCAGTTTTTCCGCGTTGAGAACCTGCCTCGTCTTTACGCTCATGTTCGAGAGGAGCTCATCCTTGTCGATGGCCTTGTTTCCCGTGAACTGGATCTGCGAAATGAGCGCCTTTTCCACGATGTGGAACGTGACGACCGTTCCTTCCGGAGTCGAGGAAGCCTCCGCTTTCACGTCGTCGAAATACCCCATTCCGTAAATGGCCTTGATGTCTCCGGACAGATCGGCCTCGGCGTAGACGTTGCCCTTGGCGCTTTTGATGACCTGGGCGATGGCGCTGCTCTCGATTTTCTGGTTGCCCTTGAAGTCAACCCGGGCGATCCGCTGCACTTCTCCAATCCGGAGCAGGAGGTCTCCCCTGAGCCGGGAGGCCATGGCGGGAATGCCCTCCAACCCCCGCCCCTGGGCGAAAACACCCGGGAAGGCCTGCCCTTTCTGCACATCGATAATTTTCGCGTCCACGCTGATGAGTTCGCCGAACTCGGATACGCTGCCCACGATGGCGTACAGTGCCCCTGTATCTTTTGCTGCCGCCAGGGCCGTTTCCTCATTCAGCGGCCTGCCTGCCACCCGTTTGAGAATCGTATCCCTGTCCACGGGCCGGATGCCCTTGGTTCTGGCCAGATCGGCGTACAGGGCGCTGAAGATGGATTCCTGGAGGAGGTCCCGCTGTGTTCCGCTGAAGACCTCAAAGGGAAGCAGCGCGATGGTTTTGGTCTCCTGCGCGGCGCCAGGGTGCGGATTGCAAAAGAGGGAGACAGCGATGAAGAATCCGAGAATGCATCGGACGCAATCAGATCGAGTTTTCGTCATGCTGGAGCACCTTTCCGTCCTTCAGGCCAACGCTTCGGGACATCCGTTTCGCCAGGGAGCGATTATGGGTCACCACGACCAGGGTTATGTTTCGTTGACGATTCAGATTCATCAGCAGATCCTCGACCTTCCGTCCCGTTTCCGTGTCGAGGTTTCCGGTGGGTTCGTCAGCCAGGATGACCTCCGGTTCCATGATGACCGCTCGGGCCACGGCCACCCGCTGCTGTTCGCCACCCGAAAGCTCTCCCGGTTTGTGCGCCATCCTATCACCAAGTCCCACATCCATCAAGATTGATTCGGCCCGCTTCCGGGCCTCCTTTTGGGATAGGCCGGAGATGAGGGCAGGCATCATCGTGTTTTCGAGGCTTGTGAACTCCGGCAGCAGGTTGTGGAACTGGAACACGAAGCCGATCCTCCGGTTGCGGAAGGACGCCAGTTCCTTTTCGTTCCAGGAGAAGACGTCCGCACCGTCGAAGAGAACCTTGCCCGCCGTCGGATGGTCGAGGGTTCCCAGGATGTGCATCAGGGTGCTCTTCCCCGCCCCGGAGACCCCCAGAATGGCCAGGGACTCCCCTCCGGGGATGACCAGATCCATTTCCTTGAGGACCTCGATCCTCTGCCCGCTTTTGATGAATGTCTTTTCCAGGTTCCTGACTTCGATCATGGAGATTGCGGCCGTTTTCTATGTGCGGACTTCCGCCCGCATCTCAGTCGTAACGGAGGGCCTCTGCCGGGTCAAGCCGGGATGCCCGCCACGATGGATACAGGGTGGACAGGAACGAGATCAGGAGCGTCCCGACCACGATGATGCCCACATCCGAGTAATTGACCCGCGACGGAAGCTCGCTGAGGTAATAGACGTCGCCGGGAAGAATCTTGAACCCGAAAAAACGCTCGATAAAGGAGGACACGGGCTCGATATTCCAGGCCAGGAGAAGCCCCCCGGCGCATCCCAGGATCGTGCCGATGAAGCCGATGGTCACCCCCTGGAGGATGAAGATCTTCATAATGCTCCGGGAGGTGGCCCCCATCGATTTCAGAATGGCGATATCCTTGTTCTTTTCCATGACAACCATGATGAGTGTCGTGATGATGTTGAAGGTTGCCACGAGGACGATCAGGCTCAGGATGATGAACATCACCTTCTTCTCCAGCCGGAGCGCTGCGAAGAGGTTCTTGTTCATCTCCATCCAATTGCGGGCCCAGAATGGAAAACCGAGTTTTTTCTCGATGTTCTTGGCTATCTCCGCCGCCCGGTAAATATCTTTCACCTTGACCTCAACCCCCGTGACGCGGTCGTCCATACCCAGGAAGGCCTGGCAGTCCCGGAGCGAAAGATAGGCGAGGGAGGAGTCGTACTCGTAAAAGCCGGATTCAAAAATGCCCACCACGAGGAACCGTTTCATCCGCGGGACCATGCCCATGGGAGTCGATGTGCCCATGGGAGAGATGAGGCTCACCGTCTCGTACAGATAAAGCCCCAGGTGCTTGGCCAGCTCCTTGCCGATAAGAATCCCCGGCAGGTCCGCCCGGTCCTTCGGAATTGCCGCCGTGTTCCGGCGGTCCGGGAGGAGGGCCTCGGCGCTCCCCTCTTTCATCTTCCCGAGGCTGATGACGCGGAAGGCGTCTTCCGGCGAGAGCCCCCGGATGACTACGCCGCTGAAGCCATCGCCGTTTTTCAGCATGCCCTGGCTGTAGATGAAAGGCGTCGTAGCCACAACACCGGGGGTGGAATTGACGGCCTCCTGCACGGTCCGGTAATTTTGCATCGGCCCCGTGTACTGCATGACAACCACGTGGGAATTGATGCCCAGGATCTTGTTGCGCAGGTCCGTCTCGAAGCCGTTCATGACCGCCAGGACCACGATGAGGGCCGCCACCCCCAGGAAGATCCCGGTGATGGAAATCAGCGTAATGACCGAGACAAAGACCTGCTTGCGCTTGGCCCTTAGGTACCGGAGGCTGATATACGATTCGTAGGGCATGATGGATGGTCCGGAGAGAAGGGGGCCTGACGGATCAGGCGTCTTTCTGGCGCATCTGGGGATACAGGATCACGTCCCGGATGGAGGCCGAATCCGTGAAGAGCATGACGAGCCGGTCGATCCCGATTCCCTCCCCCGCCGTCGGGGGCATGCCGTATTCCAGGACCCGGACATAGTCTTCATCCATTTCGTGGGCCTCCTCGTCGCCGGCCTCCCGCTCCCGCAGCTGCTGGAGAAACCGCTCCCGCTGGTCGGCGGGATCGTTGAGCTCGGAGAAGGCATTGGCGATCTCCTTCCCGCAGATGTACAACTCAAACCGGTCCACCAGCGACGGCTCGTCATTGTTCCGGCGGGACAGGGGAGAGACCTCCACGGGGTAATGGGTCACGAAGGTCGGCTGAATCAGGCCTGCCTCCACCTTTTCTTCGAAGACGGCCATGAGAATCTTGCCGGCGGGATCGCCGTCTTTGATCTCGATTCCGAGCGACCGGGCAAAGGATGCGATCCGGGAGGGATCCTCCAGGGTTTCCCGGTCCACGCCGAGGCTCTCCATGACGGCGTCCCGGACGCGCACCCGGCGCCAGGGAGGGGTCATGTCCACTTCGGTTCCCTGGTACGTGAACCGGGTTGTGCCGAACAGGTTCCCGGCGATGAAGACAAACAGCTCCTCCGTGAAGTCCATCAGGTCTTCGAAAGTGGCGTATGCCTGGTAGAACTCCATCATGGTGAACTCGGGATTGTGGAAGGTGGAGACACCTTCGTTGCGGAAGTTCCGGTTGATTTCATAGACCCGTTCCAGTCCCCCCGTAACCAGCCGCTTGAGATAGAGCTCCGGGGCGATGCGGAGAAACAGGTCCATTCCCAGGGCGTTGTGGAAGGTCTTGAAGGGGCGGGCGGCGGCTCCCCCGGCCCGGGGCTGCATCATGGGCGTTTCCACCTCCAGGAAATCGTGGTCGTCCATGAACCGGCGGATCAGGCGGATGATCCGGCTCCTCTTGATGAAAACCTCGCGCGATTCCGGATTGGCGATCAGGTCCAGGTGGCGCTGCCGGTAGCGGGTCTCGATGTCCGTCAGGCCGTGCCATTTCTCCGGAAGGGGCCGCACGGCCTTGGCGAGGAGCCGCAGTTCCCTCGCCTCGAGGGTCAGTTCTCCCGTCCGGCTCTTCATGATCCTGCCGGAGAGAGAAACGATATCGCCGACGTCGAGCGACTTGAAGAGGTCGAAGGCCTCGGGCCCGACGCCATCCCGGCGGATGAACCCCTGGATTCTGCCGGTCCGGTCCTGGAGAGACACAAAGGCACCCTTGCCGAAGTCCCGGATGGCCATGATCCGGCCCCCCAGGCTGAAGGTTTCCTCGATTCCCTGGAAGGCGTCCTTGTCCAGGGCTCCGAATCGTTCGATCAGCGCCATGGCGGTGTCGCCCACCCGGATTCCGTTGGGGTACGGATCGATTCCCCGGGTGGCCAGTTCGGCCACCTTCTCCCGCCGTATCTTCAGAAGTTCGCTTTCTTCCATGGGTTCCCGTGATCTGTTGACGTATAGAGGGGTGTTGGACTATATGGATTTTTCCGATTCGTCAAGCAAATTCGCCCGCCGGGGCGCCCTGTTATCCGACCTCCGGCGACCGGGAGGAAACCGTTGGAATCCGCATTATTCCGGGAGGATGTTCCTCTCTCGGACTGGTCAGACTGGCGCTGGCAGATGGCCCGGTCGGCCCGTCGCCGGGACGGGCTGGCCCGGATCCTGGGCAGGGAGACCGTGGCGGGACCGGCATGGGAGCGCCTGCTTCGTCTTTATCCCTGCCGGATCCCTCCTTATTATATGTCTCTCCTGCATCCGGGCGATGCCGGGGATCCCCTGGCCCGGCAGGCCTTTCCGGACCCCCGGGAACTGGAGGACCGGTCCGGGGAAGATCCGGATCCCCTGGACGAGGAAAAGAACATGCCCGTACCCGGGCTCATCCGCCGTTACGGAAACCGCTGCCTGCTCCTGGCTGCGGAGCGCTGCGCCCTGCACTGCCGCCACTGCAATCGAAAGCGGCTTTGGAGCCGCCCTGCCTCCGGGAGCCGGCTGTCCCGCCTGCGCCGCGCCCTGGAGTGGATCGCCCGGACTCCGGCGATCCGGGAGGTCATCCTCTCGGGAGGAGATCCCCTGACCAGTGACGATGGAGAGCTGGACTGGCTCCTGGGCTCGCTGCGGGCGATCCCGCACGTGGAGGTCCTGCGCCTGGGCAGTCGCGTGCCCGTCGTCCTGCCCATGCGGATCACCGGGGACCTCTGCCGGATCCTCCAGCGCCACCGCCCTCTCTGGCTCAATACTCAGTTCAACCACCCGCATGAAATAACCGAGGAATCGGCCGCCGCATGCGACAGGATCCTCACCTGCGGCATTCCCGTCTCCAGCCAGTCGGTCCTTCTCAGGGGAGTCAACGACCGCTGCGAGGTCCTTCGGGATCTTTTCGAAGGCCTCCAGCGCATTTCCGTCCGCCCCTATTATCTTTTCCACTGCGACGCAGTGAAGGGAACGGGCCACTTCCGGACCTCCAAGGCAGCAGGCATGGAGATCATGGACCGGCTCTGGAAGGACCTGTCGGGTCTTTGCCTGCCCCGATACGTGCAGGACCTCCCCGGCGAGGGGGGCAAGGTCCTCCTCCATCGGCCGACGGCCGGCCTCCGCCCGGAGCCGTAATCCCCCAAGGGTTTGTTTTCTTTTGACAAGGTTTGTCAAATGCATTATGAATCCCAATCCCGAGGGGTGAATAACCCCTTGGATTTCCACAAGGAGAGACAGCAATGTATACGGCCAGCGACCTGAGGAAGGGGCTCCGGATCAAGATCGAAGGCGATCCCTACGTCATCACCGAATTCAATTTCGTGAAGCCCGGGAAGGGACAGGCTCTTTACCGGTGCAAACTCAAGAACATGATCACCGGAAGCCAGTTCGAGCGGACGTTCCGGTCGGTGGACATGTTCGATCCGGCGGACCTCCAGGTGAAGACGATGCAGTACCTCTACATGGAGGATGGCAAGTACTGCTTCATGGACACGACCACCTTCGAACAGGTATTCGTCACGGAGGACCAGGTGGGGGAGGCGAAGAACTTCCTCCTGGAAAACGTGGAGGCGGAAGTCCTTTTCTTCGAGGACCGGCCCCTGGGGGTGACCCTGCCCAACTCGGTGGACTTGGTGGTGACCAAGGCGGACCCCTGGATCAAGGGCGACACGGTGTCGGGAAACGCGAAGCCCGTCACCGTCGAGACGGGTTACGTGGTCCTGGTCCCCTCCTTCATCGAGGAAGGGGAAAAGATCCGCATCGACACGCGCTCGGGTGAATACCTCACCCGGGTAAAAGATTGATCTCCCGTGGAGCAGGAAGAATCCTGGCTCCTGGCCGGACGGCGGAGGGCCCTTGATATCCGGGCGCGGATGATCGAGGCTCTCCGCCGTTTCTTTCTGAGCCGGGACTATCTGGAAGTGGAAACTCCCGCCCGGATCCCGGCCCCCGCGCCGGAGACCCACATTGAACCCGTCCCGAGCGGGGACTGGTTCCTGCACCCCTCTCCCGAGCTTTGCATGAAGCGGCTCCTGGCCGCCGGGTATCCCCGGATCTTCCAGATCTGCAGATGCTTTCGCGCGGGAGAGAGGGGGGACTGCCATCTGCCCGAATTCACCATGCTGGAGTGGTACCGGCGGGGCATCGACTCCCGGGAGCTGATGGACGAGTGCGAGGCCCTTGTCCGCTCCGTGGCTGAGGACCTCGGGATGGGCGACATGCTTTCCTGCCGGGAGAAACCGGTCAGGCTGGCGGCTCCCTGGCCGAGGCTTTCCGTTCGGGAAGCCTTCGCCGCCCATGCCTCGATTTCTCTCGAAGAGGCCCTCCGGCAGGATCGCTTCGAAGAGGTTCTGGCCTTCGAGGTGGAGCCCCTTCTGGACCGGGAAACCCCCCTGTTTCTCCACTCTTACCCGATGGCGTATGCCTCCCTGGCGAGAGCGGACCGGGACGATCCGTCTGTGGCGGAGCGTTTTGAGCTCTACATGGCGGGGATGGAGCTGGCCAACGGATTTGCCGAGCTGACGGATCCCGTGGAGCAGCGGCGCCGTTTCGACGAGGCCCGGGCGGAGGCGGAGCGCCGGGTCGGAGCCGCTCCCCCCCAGCCGGAGCGGTTTCTCCGGGCGCTGGAAAGGATGCCCGAGGCGTCGGGAATCGCCCTCGGGGTCGACCGGCTGGCCATGGTTTTCTGTGATGTTGCGACCATTGACGAGGTTGTGGCCTTCCCTCCGGAAATCCTTTGAACCACGTGGATTTCCGAGACTTCCTCCCTTGACAAGGGGGCGAAATTCCATTACGGTCCATCCAGTTTCAAATACCCTCTCAGGAGTGAGCAATGTCCCCTGCTGCCGCCGCCGCCGCGGGAAGCACGTTTCATGGCACCCTTCTCGGAATGATCCTGGGCGCAGGACCGATGGTTCAGTTTGTCCTCGTCCTTCTCCTTTTGTTCTCTGTTGTTTCGTGGGCCATCATTTTCATGAAGTACCGCCAGTTCAGAAAAGTAAAAAGGGATAACGAGGCTTTTCTGGAGGGTTACAGCAACAGCCGCCGCCTCTCGGAGGTTTACCCCCTGGCGAAGAAGCACACCGATTCGACTCTGGCGGGGGTCTTTCTGTCGGGATACGAGGAGTTGGGCCGGGTTGGCAAGATGGGTTCCGATTCGTCGGGTTCCGAGACATCTCCCGTATCGATCGAACGGCATGGGGTCGATCACGTGGAGCGTGCCCTGGGGCAGGCCCTGGGCATGGAGGGCGCAAAGCTGGAGAGCGCCATCGGATTCCTGGCCACGACCGGGAGTGCCAGCCCCTTCATCGGACTCTTCGGCACTGTCTGGGGGATCATGGACACCTTCAAGGGAATCGGAGCCCGCGGGTCGGCGACGCTGGCCGTCGTCGCACCGGGCATTTCGGAGGCCCTCATTGCAACGGCGGCCGGCCTGGCGGCGGCCATCCCGGCGGTCATTTTCTACAATTATTACGTGAACCGCGTTCGCGGCATGACCCAGGACATGGAACACTTTGCCTCGGAGTTCCTGAATCTGGTGGACCGTCATTCGGGGAGATCCTGAATCCGTGATGAACCGCTTCCGCAGGACCGCATCGGATCACAAGCCCATGGCGGAGATCAACGTGACGCCGCTGGTGGACGTCGTCCTGGTGCTTCTCATCATCTTCATGGTGACGGCTCCGATGCTCCAGATGGGCATTGATGTGAACCTTCCCCAGGTGAAGTCGAAGAGCGTCGACGTGACGGAGGAAAAACTCGTCCTGACCATCCGGAGCAACCAGGAGATTGTGATCAACCGGACCCGGGTGCCCCTGCCGGAACTCAGCGACAAGCTCGAGGCCATCTTCGCCAACCGGATCGACCGGGACCTCTATCTGAGGGCGGACAAGACGGTGCCCTACGGATTCGTGGTCCAGGTCATGGCGGCAGTGCGAAAGGGCGGCGTGGACAAACTCGGCATGATCACGGAGCCCCCGGAGGAGGAGCGATGACAGCCGCAGGGCTCTTCCGGCAGCATGGGGGGAGCAGCCTGAACCGCATGATCCTCCTGTCCGGATTCCTGCACGCCCTCGTCCTCGTTGTCATGATCGTCCTCGGTCCCTTGTCTTCCCCTACGCGGCTCACCTTCGGCCCGGTCCACTCCGTTTCCCTGGTCAGCATGGCGGACATCACGCCCAGGTCCTCCGGGCCCGATCTCACCCGGGAGGTCCTGCGCACGGTTCCGCCCGCCCAACCGAAGATCCTGCAGAAGGAACCGGTTGTCCTCCCTAAGAAAAAGACGGAACCGGCGAAGCAGAAGGCGACCCTGGACCGCAGGATCGAGGAACTCCGCAAGAAAGTCGAGCAATCGGAGCGTGCGGAGGCGTCCCGACCGGCCATGTCGGCCCGCTTCTCGACTTCCGGGCAGATGTCCGAAGCCGACCTGAACAACCGCATGGGGATCTACTATGCCGTTCTCTGGAACCGGATCCGCAGCCAATGGGCGCTCCCGGCCGACCTGACGAAAGGGAAGGCCCTGGAGGCGGTGGTCCTGGTCCGCATTCTCCGCAGCGGGGAGATTGCCGAACTGGACTTTGAAAAGCGTTCCGGAAACCGCTATTTTGATGATTCAACCCTGAAGGCGGTGCAAAAGGCATCCCCGTTCCCCCCCCTGCCGGAGTGGATTCCCGACCGGGTGATCGAGATCGGGATCCGTTTTCATTCGTCCGAGCTGAAAAGGTGACCCATGAGCGAACCGGTCCTTATCCGCACCAGAGTCCTGATTTCTGCGATCCCGCTCATCCTCCTTCTGCTCCTTCCTCCCGCTCCGGTCCAGGCGATGGTCTACCTGGACATCGATTCTCCCGCTTTCCATAAATACCCGATCGCCGTGGCCGATTTCAGGCCCGGGACGGGCGGTCCCGGATCGGACCGATTGTCTCAGGAACTGGCGGACCGGCTGGGGCGTTACCTGGATGTGACGGGCTTCTTCAACGTCATCTCCCGGAAGGCCTTTCTGGAGGACCCCCGAAAGGCGGGTCTTCTTCCCGGTACATTCCGGTATGACGACTGGTCCGCCATCGGCACCGAGTTCCTGGTCAAGGGATCCTTCAAGCTCACCGGAACGGACCTCGACATCGAGGCCCGTCTCTTCGATGTCGTAAAGGGGCAGGTCATTGTAGCCAAGGGCTACACGGGAAGCAGGGACAAGCCCGAGGCGCTGCTCAGGCTTCTCGCGTCGGATATTCTGGTAGCTCTCACCGGGGAAGGGGGTGTGTTCGATACGAGAATCGCCTTCGTCATGAAGTCGAAGGGGAAGGCGGATCTCTACTCGGTCCTTTTCGACGGCACCGAGCGGCAACGTCTGACGAGCCACCAGAGCATCATCCATTCGCCGCGCTGGTCTCCCGACGGCAGCAAGCTGGCCTTCACGTCGTACAAGGACGGCAACCCGGACCTTTACATCCTCGACACGGCGACCCGCAGGATCAGGAAGATTCTCGACCACCGGGGGATCAACCTGTCCGGATCCTGGTCCCCCGACAGCCGCCGGCTGCTGGTTACCCTGAGCAAGGACGGAAACGAGGAGATTCACATCCTCGACACAGCCACCTATCTGGCCCGCCGGATCACCTTCAGCTCGTCCATCGACATCTCCCCCGCCTGGTCTCCCGACGGCGGGCGGATTGCCTTTGTATCCAACCGGGCCGGCTCCCCCCAGATCTATCTGATGAATGCCGACGGCAGCAACGTCCGCAGGCTCACCTATGAGGGAAGGTATAACACAACCCCGTCCTGGTCCCCCAAGGGGAAGCGCATCGCTTTTGAGGGCATGGTCGGTGGCCGGTTCCAGATCTTCACCATCGACGAGGACGGGTCCAACCTCCTGCAACTCACTTTCGACCGGGGCGACAACGAATCGCCCTCCTGGTCGCCCGACGGCCGCTACATCGTCTTCAGCTCCCGCGCGGGAGGAGGGAGAATCCTGGTGATGAACGTCAACGGGACAAACGTCCGGACACTCCAGGATGGGGGCGGGGCCTCACCGTCCTGGTCGCCGCGGCTGAAATGACCGGGCGCATGCAACACCACGCGGAACCGGATCATGCCGCCTGAGACCGTCTCCTGGATTCTTCTGATCGCCTTTTTCGCCGGACTGGTTCAAGGATTCACCGGCTTCGGCTCGATCCTCCTGTCGCTGCCGCTGGTCATGCTCTGGCTGGACGTGCGGACGGCGGTGCCGGTGACCAGCCTGTTCGGTGCGCTCCTGACGGTCGGACTTGTCATTCCCCTCTGGCGCCACTTCGACTGGCGGAAGTTCCTGCCCCTCCTCCTTGGCAGCCTTCCCGGCATTCCCTTAGGCGTCATGCTTCTTGTCCACCTGCATGCCCTCTGGATCCAGCGTTTTGTCGGGCTTGTCCTTCTGCTTTACAGCCTCTGGGGATTCTTCCTGGCCTCACCGCGCACCCGGGAACTCGGGGGGATGTGGCCCTACGGGTTCGGCTTTCTGGGAGGGCTGTTCGGGGGGGCTATCAGCGCCTCGGGACCGCCTGTCATTGTTTATGTCACGCTCCAGCCCTGGAGCAAGGATGACCTCAAGGCGACCCTGCAGGGATTCTTTCTGTTTTCGGGGATAGTCGTCATCTTCTTCCAGGCGAGGGAAGGGCTGATGACGGGGCAGGTGCTCCGGCTTTTCGTGTACTCCATCATTCCCATCCTGGCGGGCACCTGGCTGGGACACAGCCTCTACGGCAGACTCGGCGAGCGCTCGTATCGCTCCGTCGTCTTTGCCATGCTGGGCCTTCTGGGGATTTTTACCCTGGTCCGCACCCTGTAGCCGGATTCCTGTCCTGCCTCCGGTTCAGCGCGGCAGTTCCCAAACCTGCCGGAGGATCGACTCTTCCGCCAAGAGCAGGTCCAGGTAGTCCACCTCCAGCCGCACCATCTCCATGTCCCGCCCCCGCAGCCACTCGGACAGCCATAACAGGCGGACCGCCAGGACCAGTTCGAACAGGAAGGACAGGCTCCCGGGCGAAAGAATTCCTTCGCGGCGGATTTCGCCGAGCAGCGCCGGGACGAACGGACCCCTCAAGGACCGCGGGTGCTCCATCCCGATGCATCCCGTCAGAAGGGCCGCGTCGAAGGCCTCCGTCTTGAGACCGCAGAATTCCCAGTCGATGACGGAACGCACACCGTCCTGCGACCAGATCACGTTGAGGGGATGGAAATCTCCATGACAGAAGGTCTGCGGGAGGCTTTCAAGAACAGGGAACAGCCGTCCTTCCAGGCGCTGCATGACGGGATGGAGGTCCGGCCGGAGGGCGGGGTCGTGATGGCGGATCCGCCGGAAGAGCTCCCGTATGAACGCCTCCAGGGAAAAAGCCGGGACCCGCAAGTCCGCGGGTAGGGTGCGAGCCGCCCTCCGGAGGGAAACGAGAAAGGCTCCCATGGACCTTCCCCGCCATGCCTCCAATGCGTAGCCGGGCCGCTCCAGGGGAACCCCCTCCACGAATGGGCGGAGCATCCGGTAGCGCCCTTTCTCGCAGGAAACCCAGGCGCCGCGTAGCTCGCGCAAATATGGGTGGACGGGGAGCCCGGCCCGTTCCAGGCGGTACAGGATCTCCGCCCGGCGCTCTTTCAGCGGAATGGAAGCGGGAGAAATTTCCTCGACAATCCAGAGCCCGCCGCTCACGTCCTCGATGACCATGCGCGACAGGACACGCTCGGGGCTGCCCGCGGCACAGAGGTCGGGCCGGGCCCTTCCGGCGCGTATTCCCCAGGGGGAGGCAACGGCCGTCAGGTCAGGATCGGGGCGACGGGTTGTCACGGCGGTCTGCGGGGGGCCCTTTCATCTTCTTCATGATGATCAGGATGGAGGCCAGGGCCGACTGGGTCATCCCGGGGATTCGTTCCGCCTGGGCGATCGTCGCCGGGGTGACGGCTTTCAGTTTTGCCCGGAGCTCGTTGGACAGGCCCGGGACATGGTCGTAGTCGATGGACGGCGGGATGGTCTTCTCCTCCTGGGCCTTCATCTTTTCCACGGCCTCACGCTGGCGCCGGATGTAGCCCTCGTACTTCGCCTCGATCTCGATCTGCCTTTTCACCATTCGATCCGGAATGGCCTCCCAGCCGTCGAAGGAGGCCAGGTCGTCGTACCGGATTTCCTCCCGCTTGAGGAGGTCGAAGAGAGAGACCGGATTGCGCAGGGGAGACGACCCGAGTGCCTGGAGTTTTCTCGCGGTGTCCTCCACAGGATAGATTCTGGTCGATGTCAGGCGCTTCATCCCGGACTCGATCCGGTGGACCTTTTCCTGGAGATCGCGGTAAACGTCGGACGGCACCAGGCCGAGTTCGTGTCCCTTGCCCATGAGGCGGATGGCGGCGTTGTCCTCCCGCAGGAGCAGCCGGTATTCCGCCCGGGAGGTGAACATCCGGTAGGGCTCGTCCACCCCCCGCGTGACCAGGTCGTCCATCAGCACGCCCATGTAAGCCTCTGAACGGCGGAGGATGAAGGGCTCCCGCCCCTGGGCGGCACAGGCGGCGTTTATCCCGGCCCACAGGCCCTGGGCGGCGGCTTCCTCATACCCGGAGGTGCCGTTGATCTGGCCCGCCAGGTAGAGCCCCCGGAGCCTCTTCGTCTCCAGGGTCGGCAGGAGCTGCGTGGGCTGGATGAAATCATATTCGATGGCGTAGGCGTAGCGCATGATCTCCGCCGTCTCCAGGCCGGGAACGCTGCGGACGATCTGCTCCTGTAGATGGGGCGGCATCGAATTGCCGAGTCCCTTGGCGTACACTTCTTCCGTGTCGAGACCTTCGAATTCGAGGACCACGGGATGGCTCTGCCGGCTCCCGAAGCGGACGATCTTGTCCTCGAGGGATGGACAGTAACGGGCGCTGATGCCCCGGATGGTCCCCGAATAAAGGGGGGACAGGCGGATGTTGTCGCCAATGATCCGGCGTGTTTCCTCTGTCGTGGCTGTGAAATAGGAGGGCAGGCGTTCTTTCCTGAGTGCCTCTGTCGTATAGGAGAAGGCCTCCGGCTCCGGGTCGCTGTCCTGCCTGGTCAGCCTGGAAAAGTCGATGGAGGAGGCCCGGAGGCGGGGAGGCGTTCCCGTCTTCATCCGGCCCGTTTCGAAGCCATGGGACTTCAGGCACTCCGCCAGCTCCAGCGAGGCGATCTCCCCGGCCCTGCCGGCGGGGATCCGGGAGTTGCCGATGTGAATGAGGCCGTTCAGGAAGGTGCCCGTGGCAATGACGACGGCGCGGCTGCCATAGGTTACGCCGGCCTGATCGATGACGCCGGTCACGCGGTCTTCTTCCACGCACAGGGTGGTCACCAGCGACTGGCGGAGATGAACCCGTTTCTCCCGCTCCACCACCCCTTTCATGGCCAGGCGATAGAGCTGCTTGTCGCACTGGAACCGGGAAGATCTTACGGCGGGGCCCTTGGAGGCGTTCAGGAGCCGGAAGTGCACCGCTGTCCGGTCGGCGATGCGTCCCATCTCGCCTCCGAGGGCATCGATCTCCTTTACCAACTGGCCCTTTGCGAGCCCGCCGATGGCGGGATTGCAGGACATCAGGGCCACCGAATCCAGGTTGATGTTGAACAGCAGGGTGTCGCATCCCATCCGGGCGGCCGCCAGGGCGGCCTCACAGCCTGCGTGTCCGCCGCCGATCACGATGATGTCATAGTCCCGCACGGGTGTTCTCCATCTGCCGGGGATGCTGTTGCCCGCCGGACGGCGGCTTTCCCGGGAGGCGGCCATCGTAGCGAATCGGACGCGATGCTGTCAACGGGTTCCGGGCACTCTCCCCGTTATCCGGACACGCGTCACCGGGCGTTCAACGTTTCGTTTCATCGGGGATCCCTTTTGAACGGTTCGTTCAACCGTCGGCCCGCCGAAGCGATGGAAACGGTCCAGTCGAAAATATTTTTTCTGGACGTCATTCCGGATGCTTGCAAACCAAAAGCTGGGTTTCCCCGGGGTGTGGTACGGCCGTTGCTTGCAACACGGCGGATCGAAAAACCTCTTCCCCCTTGCGGAAGATCATGTTAAGGGCAGAGGTACAAAATTACTCACCAAAGGAAGAAAGGAGAAACCAAGATGTTCGGGAAATTCGGGAAGAAACTGTTAACACTCTTCGCAACGGTGGTAGCTCTTGTTGTGTCATCTCCGGCTGTCTGGGCCGCAGAAGCGATTCCATCGGGCGATAACTACACGAAGGTTCTCTTTGCCGCGGCGGCCATGCTGGCGGCGGGTATCGGTGTCGGTCTCGGTGCCATCGGCGCCGGTGCGGGCATTGGCAATGCGGCGAACGGCGCCTGTATGGCCGTCGGCCGCAACCCCGGTGTCCAGGGCAAGATCATGACCACCATGCTGGTCGGTATGGCCATGGCCGAATCCTGCGTCATTTATGCTCTGGTTATCGGGCTGGTGATCCTGTACGCAAACCCCTTTGCAGCGCTTATCATGAAGTAAAGAATTAATGCTGCTTCTGCAAAAAATCCATTTCTCAGGAGAGGATGATGTCAGAAAAGAACAATGACAAGCAGTTCTTCTCTGTCGGTAAGATCTTCTTCCTGCTGGTCGTGATCCCTCTGTCCCTCATGGCGATTCTTATTGCCAACGGGATCTTCAAGGTGGGGGACATGGCGAGGCAAGGAGCGCTGACGGTCCTTGACCAGAAGGCACAGGAGGAGATCAAGACGCGGGCCATCAGCGTTGCAGAGGAGGTTGCCAGTTTTCTGAAGGAACGAGAGAAGGACGTTCTGGTCGCCACGATCATCCCGCCGACGGAAGGAGCCTACAGGGATTTCATGGCGAAGAACGTGGGAGCCCTCTGGGTGAAGAAGGACGGACAGATTGTCCGGGTCTTCGAGCCTCTGTATACGGAGATGGCGTTTATCGACCATTCGGGCAACGAGACGATCCGGATCT
Organism: uncultured Syntrophaceae bacterium; assembly: GCA_964578535.1. Taxonomy (GTDB): domain Bacteria; phylum Desulfobacterota; class Syntrophia; order Syntrophales; family PHBD01; genus PHBD01. The sequence continues at coordinate 85,450 of CAZODI010000004.1, read as the reverse complement.
CCGGGGGTAAGGTTGTGCCGAGAGCGAGCCTCACCAATGTGGCAAACCCGGCCGGCACCGCCTACAAATCCGAAGATTATTTCACCAAGGCGAAGGCCCTGGCCCGTGGTGAGGTGTATGTATCACACCCCGCCGGCTGGTATGTAAACAAGCAGGATTTTACCAAGGGCAAGCGCTTTGATGGAGTCATCCGTTTTGCAACGCCCGTTTTTGACAAGTCGGGTGCCAGCGGAGTCGTGGAACTCGCGCTGGACATGCGTCACCTGATGAAGTTCACGGACAATATCATTCCCACCCAGTCGGGCTACGTACTTGAAGCGGACGCCGCGACGGGCAATTACGCCTTCATGGTGGACAACCGGGGACTCATCATTTCGCATCCCAATGATTTCCACATCGCCGGCCTGAATGCGGACGGGACACCGGTGGCCCCGCTGACGGCGGAAAATCAGGCCGCCCTGACGAAGAAGGGCGAAGAAGTCCTGGATCTGAACCAGCTGGCCTTCATGGATCCCAATCTTCCGGCCATCGCCAAGGATGCGGCGGCGGGGAATGCGGGCATGAAGCAGTACAAGTTTGCCGGTCACGAGAAGTTCGTAGCATATGCGCCGATCAAGTACTATGCCTCGTCCTATCCGAAGCCCGCCGGGTTCGGGTGGATCGGCATGGGCGTCGATGTCGGGAAGTTCAATGTCTTTGCCACGGAAGCAGCCAAGAAGATTCAGTCGGAGACGAAAGCCTGGACGACGACCATCGTCATCATCATCATCGTTTCCGTCGTTCTCCTCTTCCTTATCATGGCCCTGCTGACGAGAGGTATTTCCCGGTCCATCGCCTCGGAGGTTCCGGCAGGATCCGAGTCCATCGTATTTGACGACGACGACGACTGATCCGAAGAAATGAATTGGAAAGAGAGAAGGCCGGCGATTCGCCGGCCTTTTTTTGTGGCCGAATCGGGCTCCATATCTTCAGACGACACAGGTCCTCATCCCGGATGAAATCCGTATCGATCCGATATGTTGTATAGATACTTTCTCAATATCTTTGCTTATCTTTCTGTTTGACTCCGTCTGTTAAAATTGGTAGGAAAATTGCGCAATTTGCAGGAACGCAGAAAGTGACCTATCAGGCCCGACCATTCTTCAGAAGAATTCCCAGCACAACGCTTGTCGGTGCACGGGGCAGCCTTCCTATCGCCCTTCGCCGCCGAGGTCTCACAATACCAACAGGAGGTTTTGCATGAAAGAGAACAAGCTGGTCATGTGGTTCGACGAACTGGAACTGGACGATATTCCTCAGGTGGGCGGGAAGAACGCCTCCCTCGGCGAGATGCGCCGGGAACTCATCTCCAAGGGCGTAAGTATCCCTGACGGGTACGCCATTACTGCCTATGCATACCGCTACCTCCTCCAATCAGCAGGAATCACCGGCAGGATGGGCGAAATCCTGGCCGATCTGGATACCCACGACATGCAGAATCTTGCCGAGAGAGGCAAGAAGCTTCGCGACCTGATCTATTCGGCGGAGCTGCCCGCCGATTTGAAGGACGCCATTCTCCAGGCCTATAAGAAACTCTGCGATGAATACGGAGAGAACACCGACGTGGCCGTCCGAAGCTCTGCCACGGCGGAAGACCTTCCCGATGCCAGCTTCGCCGGTCAGCAGGAGACCTTCCTGAATGTACGCGGCGAGACCCAGCTGATCGATGCCTGCAAGCGTTGCTTTGCATCCCTCTTCACCGACCGCGCCATCAGCTACCGAGTCGACAAGGGATTCGACCACATGTCCATCGCCCTCTCCATCGGCGTGCAGAAAATGGTCCGCTCGGACATGGCGGCCTCTGGAGTCATCTTCTCTATCGATACCGAGTCGGGATTCCGGAATGCGATTCTCATCACGGGCTCCTACGGGCTCGGCGAAACGGTCGTCCAGGGGACCGTCAATCCCGATGAATTTTATGTCTTCAAGCCCACCCTGAAACTGGGAGCGCGCCCCATTCTCCAGAAAAAACTGGGGGCCAAGGAAATCAAGATGATCTACGCCACCGGGAAAGGCGATGAGGGCACCAAGACCGTGCCCGTTCCCGTGGAGGACCGGCGGCGCTTCTGTCTCAACGACGACGAGATCCTGACGCTGGCCCGCTGGACCGCCATCATCGAGGATCATTACTCCCAGAAGGCGGGCTTCTTCAAGCCCATGGACATCGAGTGGGGAAAGGACGGTGTCTCGGGCGGACTGTTCATCCTCCAGGCCAGGCCGGAGACGGTCCAGTCCCAGAAAGACGATGCGGTCCTGGAGACCTTCCTGCTTTTGGAGACGAAGAACCCGCTGGTGACCGGAACGGCTGTCGGGTCCAAGATCGGCGCCGGCCTCGTGCATATTATTGAGAACGTGAGCGACATCAAAACGTTTAAAAAGGGTGAGGTCCTGGTCACGGACATGACGGACCCCGACTGGGAGCCCATCATGAAGATCGCTGCGGCCATTGTTACGAACAAGGGAGGCCGGACCTGCCATGCCGCCATCGTCAGCCGGGAACTTGGAGTTCCCTGCATTGTCGGCAGCGGTACCGGGACGGCGGCCCTCCATGGGGTGAAGGAAGCCACGGTTTCCTGCGCCGAGGGCGAGGTGGGCAAGGTCTATGAAGGCCTGCTGAAGTTCGACGTCCAGAGGGTCAACATCCAGAACATGCAGCGCCCCAAGACCCAGATCATGATGAATGTAGGCAACCCCGACGACGCGTTCAGCCTCGCCGCCATCCCCAACGACGGGATCGGGCTGGCCCGCCTGGAGTTCATCATCAACCAGTTCATCCGCATCCACCCCATGGCGCTCATCCAGTTCGACCGCGTCACGGACCCGGATCTCCGCAAGGAGATAACGAGCCTCACCCACGGCTATCCGAACATGCCGGACTTTTTCGTCGACAAGCTGGCACAGGGTGTGGCCAAGATCGGCGCGGCCTTCTGGCCCAACGATGTCATCGTCCGGATGAGCGACTTCAAGAGCAACGAGTACGCGAACCTGATCGGCGGCTCCTTCTTCGAGAACGAGGAGGAGAACCCCATGATCGGCTTCCGCGGGGCGTCCCGGTATTACGATGAGCGCTATCGCGATGCCTTTGCCCTGGAATGCGAGGCCATGAAAAAGGTGCGCAACGACATGGGCATCATGAACGTCAAGCTCATGATTCCCTTCTGCCGCACCGTGGAAGAGGGCAAGCGGGTCATCCAGGTGATGGCCGACAAGGGGCTGGTCCAGGGTGAAAACGGGCTGGAGCTCTACATGATGGTGGAGATTCCCAGCAACGTCATTCTCATCGAGGAGTTCGGGAAGATCTTCGACGGCTTCTCCATCGGCTCCAACGACCTGACCCAGCTGACCCTCGGGCTGGACCGCGATTCCGCTCTCGTCAGCCACATCTTCGACGAGCGCAACCAGGCAGTGATGGACCTCGTGCGGATCGCCATCACCAAGTCCCGGAAAATGGGGAAGAAAATCGGCATCTGCGGGCAGGCTCCGAGCGACTACCCCGAGTTTGCCAAATTCCTCGTCGAGTGCGGGATTTCCAGCATATCCCTGAATTCCGATACGGTCATCAAGACGACCCTGGACATCCTGGAAACGGAGAAGTCGCTGGGGATTACGAAATAATCACTGTGGACCAGGCGGGCTTTCCGTCTGATCTCGATCCGGAAGGGGCCCGGCCGCAAGGCCGCGGCCCCTTTTCTGTGCGGCCTTGACGGGCACGAGAGGGCATGAAAAAAGGGGCGGACGTTTCCGCCCGCCCCCTTCGGTCATACTTTATCCCCTGATCGTTACCGCATGCTCAGGAGCTTGCGGGAGATGACCACCCGCTGGATTTCGTTCGTTCCCTCGTAAATCTGGCAGATCTTCGCGTCGCGCATGTGCCGCTCCGCCGGGTATTCCTTGCAGTATCCGTAACCGCCGAAGATCTGGACGCCCTCGATGGCGGCTTTCATGGCCACGTCGGACGCGTACATCTTGGCCATGGCGGATTCCTTCTCGTAATCCAGGTGGTTGTCTTCCATCCAGGCGGCCCGGAGGAGCAGGAGCTCCGCTGCGTCGAGTTCCGTCGCCATGTCGGCCAGCTTGAACTGGATGGCCTGGAAGGTGGAGATGGGTTTTCCGAACTGCACCCTCTCCTTGGCATAGTTCAGGGCATCTTCCAGGGCGGCCTTCCCGATGCCGCAGGCCTGGGATCCGATGCCGATACGACCGCAGTCAAGACCCATCAGCATCTGCTTGAATCCCTGGCCGACCTTCCCCAGCAGGTTTACAGCCGGGACCTCTGCATCCTCGAAAACCAGTTCGGCCGTGCCGGAGGCCAGGATGCCCATCTTCTCTTCGATCTTGCCGAGGGAGAACCCCTTCGTGTTCTTCAGATCGACAATCAGATTGATGACCGCTTTATAGCCCATGGACGCATCCGTTGTGCAGGCCAGGACACAGTACTGGGCGACGTTGCCGTTGGTGATGAATCGTTTGGTGCCATTGAGAACGTACTTGTCGCCTTTCAGTTCGGCCTTGCAGGCAAGCGCGCCGGCATCGGATCCGGCACCCGCTTCCGTCAGGGCGTAGCAGCCCTCGACCTTTCCGCTGGCGACGGGGGTCAGGTACTTAAGCTTCTGCTCTTCCGTCCCGAAGGTGTTCACGGGGAAACCATAGAGCGAGTTGTTCACGGAGACAATGACACCACAGCTTGCGCATGCTTTGGAAATTGCGATCATGGCGTGGACATACGTTACCGTGTCCATACCGGCCCCGCCGTACTCGGTGGGAATGGCTACGCCCATAATGCCCATTGCGCCGAGCTTGCGGCAGATTTCCTCAGGATGCCGGTGGGTGTGGTCCAGCTCCGCGGCAATCGGTTTGATTTCCGTCTCGGCAAACCGGGTTACCTGGTCCTTCACCATTTGTTGTTCTTCCGTCAGACCGAAATTCATGATGACCCCCCTTTCAGAAATGTGTTTTTAAAAAATACGGTTCCGCATCGGCGGTTGCGAACAGCCCCCCCTGGACCGCACGCGTCCGCCGCTTGCGTTTGCCTGTCAGCAGCCCTTGAAGTTGGGTTTCCGCTTCTCCAGGAAGGCCCCCATTCCTTCTTTCTGATCGTCGGTGCTGAAGCACTGGGCGCAGCATTCCATTTCCAGACGGTTCGCGTTGTCGAGAGAAAGGTCGTATCCGAAATTCATGGCGTGTTTGGCCATCTTCAGGGCAAAGCCCGGCAGTCGGGCCATTTTCGCCGCAAACTTCTTCGCCGCCGGCAGGAGCTCCTCGGCGGGGTAGATGCGGTTCACGAGGCCGAGTTCGTAGGCCCGCTGGGCGTCGATCTGGTCTCCCCCCATCACCAGCTCCTTTGCGCGGCCGAGGCCGATCAGCCGGGCCAGCCTCTGGGTTCCCCCCCATCCCGGGATGAGGCCGATCAGGATCTCCGGCTGGCCGAAGCGCGCCTTGTCGGAGGCGAAGCGCATGTCGCAGGCCATGGAGATTTCCGTTCCGCCACCGAGGGCGAATCCGTTGACGGCAGCGATGGACGGCTTGGGCAGCGTCTCGATCAGGCGGAGCGTCTCGTGTCCGAGCTCCATGAAGGCCAGGGCCTGTTGGGGCCTGAGGTTCTGCATCTCCGAGATGTCCGCGCCGGCGACGAAGGCCCGGTCTCCGGAGCCCGTCAGGATGAGGGCCTTGACTGCGTCGTCGTTCTTGCAGAGGGTCGCTGCCTGGTAGAGCTCCGACATGGTCTCGGAGTTCATGGCGTTGAGTGCCTTGGGCCGGTTGAAGGTAATTGTCGCGACCCCTTCCTCCACCTGGAAAATGAGGTTCTTGAACTCCATCGGACTGCCTCCTTTCTGGATTCGCTTTTTCCTGGTCGGTAGAAGGCCGGCACTCCCCTGTTGCGACAGGGAGTGCCGGCGGAATGACGGATGGTTAGACGCTTTCGAGGACGATGGCCATGCCCTGACCGCCGCCGATGCACAGCGACGCCAGGCCGAGCGGAACGTTCCGCTTCTTCATCTGCATGGCCAGCGTGTAGGTGATGCGGGCGCCGGTGCATCCGATGGGATGGCCGATGGAGATCCCGCTGCCATTCAAATTGGTGATGTTGAGGTCCACGCCCAGTTCCTTGACGCATCCCAGGGCCTGGACGGCGAAGGCCTCGTTGAGCTCGATGAGGCCGATGTCCTTCATGGTCAGGTTCAGCTTTTTGAAGAGCTTCCGAACCGCCGGAATGGGACCGAGGCCCATGTATGCCGGATCGACGCCGCCGGAGGCCCAGCCTTTGATCTTGACCAGGGGTTTCAGGCCCAGTTCCTTGGCCTTTTCGGCACTCATGACCAGCACGGCCGCGGCACCGTCGTTGATTCCCGAGGCGTTCCCCGCCGTGACGCTTCCGTCTTTCTTGAAGACCGGCGCCAGCTTGCCCATCTTCTCCAGGGTTGTGTCCATGGGCCGCTCGTCCACCTGGAAGACCTTCGGGTCGCCCTTCTTCTGGGGGATGATAATGGGGACGATCTCGTCGGCTACGGCACCGCTGGCGATGGCCGCCCGGGCGCGCCGATGGCTCTCGTAGGCCAGCTGATCCTGCTCGGCCCGTGAAATGCCGTACTTCGCGGCGATGTTCTCCGCCGTGAAGCCCATGTGGTATCCGTTGAAGATCTCCCAGAGGCCGTCATGGACCATCAGGTCCGTGATCTTGCCGAAGGGCATGTTCATCCGGAAGCCCCAGCGGGCGTCGGCAACGGCGTAGGGGACGTTGCTCATGTTCTCCATGCCGCCGGCCAGGACGACGTCGGCGTCGCCCGTCATGACCGACTGGGCCGCCAGGGCGATCGCCTTCATTCCCGAGGCGCAGACCTTCTGGACGGTGAAGACGTTCGATTCTTCCGGCAGGCCGGCGAAGATGGCCGACTGGCGGGCCGGGTTCTGGCCCACGCCTGCATTCAGGACGTTTCCCATGATGACCTCGTCGATGTAGACGGGGGTTAGGGAACTGTCGTAGTCATAGCCCTTTTTCTGGATGTCCGTCATGTCGAAGTCGCCGAAGGCGTCGGGGCGGCAGGACTTGATGAAGTCGCTGACGGCCGGCCGGAGACCCGCCCGCTTGATGGTCTCTTTCATGACGACCTTGCCCATTTCCACCACGGAGACCCCCTTGAGGGATCCGCCAAACTCGCCCACGGCGGTCCTGGCACCACTTACGATTACCGCATCTCTCATGTTGCTCCTTCCTCCTCTCTCAAGGATGTGAAATATTCCGGCGGGGATGAATCCCCGTATCGTTCATTCCGCGTCGATGGCCTCTACGAATTCGATCTCCCGGGGGTGTTTGTAGTTGGACAGGTAGGTCCGGCAATGACGGAGGATGTCCTTCTCGCCGGCCGTCGCACCCGGCTTCAGCACGATGCTGGCCTTTACAATCTCGCCGCGCATCAGATCCTGCTTGCCGGTGATCCTTGCCTGCCGGACGGCCGGGTGCATCTCCAGGATCAGCTCGATCTCCCGGGGATAGACGTTGAAGCCGCTGGTAATGACCATCCGCTTTGCGTGGCCCGTCAGGAAGATGTAGCCGTCCTCATCCATGGTCCCCAGGTCGCTCGTGTGCAGCCATCCGTCCCGGATCACCTCGGCGGTGCGGGCTTCGTCCTTGTAGTATCCCTTCATGACGTTGGCGCCCCGGATGATCAGTTCCCCCTCCTGCCCCCGGGGGACCTCGTGTCCGTCCCTGTCGACGATCTTCGCCTCCACCCCGGGGATGACCGTCCCGATGGAGCCGGGCCGGTGGGGCCGGTCGATGCGGCTGAGGGTGCAGATCGGGGAGGCCTCCGTGAGGCCGTATCCTTCGACCAGCTTGACTTTAAACTTGGACTCGAAGGCGGCAAAGACGTCCGGCGGGATGGCGGCTCCTCCGGTGATGCAGAAGCGAAGCGAGCTCACGTCGTGCTGGTTCGCCTTGTCGTGGAAGATCATTCCCAGGAAAAGCCTCGGCACGCCGGTGATGTAGGTGACCTTTTCCCGCTCGATGGCGGAGAAGATGCCGTCCAGGGTGAATCGGTCCATGAGAACAATGCTGGCCCCCGTCCGGAGCGGCGCGAGCATGTTGGCGACGGCGCCGAAGGAGTGGAAGAACGGAATGATCGCCAGGCAGCGGTCTTCCTCCGTGCCCGCAACTTCCGATTTGAGAAGGCCAGTCTGGCTCTGCAGGTTGCCGTGGGTGAGAACCGCCCCCACGGGCTTGCCGGTCAACCCCGAGGTGTAAATCATGACCGCGGGATCGCCGTCTTCGATGGGGGGAATCGGGAATTCATCCCCTCCCTCGAGCACGAGCGTCCGCCAGGCATAGGGTGAATCAACGCTGTCGGTGACCAGGAGATGCCGGCAGAGAGGCAGATCCTCCCGGATCTCCTCGAATCGCCTGGCCACCGAAGCCGTCGTGATAAAGGCCTTGGAATCGCTGTTGCTCAGAAGGTGTCGCAGCTCGAAGGCGGTGGACATGACGTTGAGCGTGACCGCGACGGCGCCGAGCTTCTGGGCGGCAAGGTAGGCGATGACGAATTCGGGGATGTTGGGGAGCAGGATGGCGACCTTGTCGTCCTTGACGATTCCCAGGTCCCGGAAGTGCCCGGCGAGGGCGCTGACGGCCCGGTTCAGATCCGGGTATGTGAGACGGTTCCCATCATGAATAAGGGCAATCCGCCCGGAGTGACACCGGGCACTATCCTCCACCATGTGACCGAGGTCCATTGTTTCCCGCTCTCTCTCTTGCCTGGAATGCCGATACCCTTAACATCGGAAGGGTTTTTTTTCAATGAATTTATGGGATCTGCGATGTGCAATAAACTATTGCAATATTATGTAGTTAGGATGTCACGGTGAACGGCTGACCCACCCCTGCAACGAGGGTCCTGCGGGTCCGCAAAAAGAGGAACGGATGGAGAGCAAACAGGTCCCTGTGAGGCCCTTCCCGTTCACGGCGACTCGCGCCGGAGGAATTCCACGGCGTTGCGGAACAGGGCGAGGCCCATCCCCTCCTCCGGGAGGTCCTCCCGGGTCCAGCGGGGGTGGTTCGTCCGGTGGAGGTAGGCCTCCGGATGGGGCATCAGGCCGAAGATGCGGCCCGTCTCGTTGCAGATGCCGGCGACGGCCCCGACGGAGCCGTTGGGATTGAGCGGGTAGTCCATCGTCGCTTTCCGGAAGTCCGGCGTGCAGTAGCGGACGACGATTTGCCCCTGTTTCTCAAGCCTTTCGCAGATGCTGTCCCCGGCGGGAATGAACTTCCCCTCGCCATGGCGGACGGGAAGATAGAGGCCGTCCAGGCCCCGGGTGAAGACGCAGGGAGAATCCGGGTTCACCTTCAGGGATACCCATCGGTCCTCGAAGCGTCCGGAATCGTTGAAGGTAAGCGTGGCCGTCTGGGTGCGGTGGTCGCCGTCGAGGCCCGGGAGCATGCCCAGTTTCACCTGGAGCTGGAAGCCGTTGCAGACCCCGAGGATGAGCTTGCCGGCGCGGATGAACCGGTCGAACTGGTCGAAGAGCTTTTCCTGCGTCCCCCGGACCGGGGCGTGGAGGATCCGGTTGGCGCCGGCCTTGGCGGAGCCCAGGTCGTCGCCGTCGAGGAACCCTCCCGGCAGGTTCAGGAAGTCATAGTCGTCCAGTTTCCTCTCTCCGCAGAGCAGTTCGCTGATATGGACGATGTCCGTGACGTCCGAACCCGCCAGCCGGCAGGCGTGGGCCATTTCCCGCTCGCAGTTCGTGCCGTTTCCCGTGATGACGATGGATCTCACCGGTTTCGCCATGCCTTGAATCCCCTTGCCGAGATGCTTCTCGTGTCGCGTCCGGATCCTGTCCCGGATCAGAAATTGAGTGTTGCCTGCCAGGCCGCCTTCAATGTGCCGATGTCCTCTTCCAGGAGCGTTCCTCCCGAGCGTCCCTTCACCTTCAGGATGCCGTCGCTCCGGACGACGCCGATGCAGCCGAAGGCGCATCCCGGAAGGGCCGCCTCGAAGGCCTGCCGGTTCTCCGGGGAGACCGTGGCGATGAAGCGGCTCGGCGTCTCCGAGAACAAGAGGTGATCGTCCCGGGCGACGTCCCGGGCCGGGACGAGCCCCAGATCCACGTCCATGCCGAGACCGCCGGCGAAGGCCGTCTCCGCCAGGGCCACCCCGAGACCGCCGTCGGCGCAGTCGTGGCAGGAGGCCACAAGGCCGTCCAGGATGGCCCGGTGCAGGGCCTCATAGAGGACCCGGGCTCGCGTGGCGTTCACCTTCGGTACGCTGTTCCCGACGGCATCGTGAAGGGCGTACCACTCGGAGCCGCCCAGTTCGGGATACGTCTCCCCGAGGATGTACACGAGGTCGCCGGGCCGCTTCGCGTCCATGGTGACGGCCTTCCGCACGTCCTCGATCTTCCCGATGGTGGAGAAGAGGAGCGTCGGCGGGATGGAGATTTTCGTGTCTCCGATGAGGTAATCGTTCTTCATGCTGTCCTTGCCGGAGATGCAGGGAACGCCGTAGACGAGCGTGCAGTCGTAGAGGGCCTGGTTGGCCCGGACGAGCTGGGCCAGCTTGTATTCCCCGTCGGGTGTCTTCTCCGACTGGACGGGGTCGCACCAGCAGAAGTTGTCCAGCCCCGCCAGGTGCTCCAGGGAGGCCCCGATGGCGACGGCGTTGCGGACGCCTTCGTCGACGGCGCAGGCCGCCATGTCGTACGTGTCGAGGTCGCTGTAGCGGGGGCAGATGCCGTGGGCCACGACAATGCCCTCGAAGGAGTCGAGCAGGGGGCGCACCACCGCGGCGTCGCCGGGACCGTCGTCGGCGGCGCCCACAAGGGGCTTCAGGACGCTTCCCCCCTGGACCTCGTGGTCGTACTGGCGGACCACCGATTCCTTGCTGCAGATGTTGAGGCGAGAGAGCATCCGTTTCAGGGCGTCTCCGTAGTCGGCCGGTTCCGGGATCTCCGGATCCGGGTGCCGCGGCGGGACCCAGCGGGCCGTGAGGCGCATCCGGGGAAGCCCCTCGTGGAGGAAATTCATGTCCAGGAAGGCGACGGTCTTCCCGCCATAAAGGATGTGGAACATCCCCGAGTCGGTGTAGCGGCCGAGGACCGTGGCCTCCGTGTCCATCTTTGCCGCCAGGGCCAGAAATTCGTCAATCTTTGCCGGATCCACCGCGAGGGTCATCCGCTCCTGGGACTCGGAGATGAGGATCTCCCAGGGATTGAGGCCGGCGTATTTCAGGGGGGCCTTCTTCAGGTCCAGCTCGCAACCGCCGGCCAGGCGCGCCGTCTCGCCCACGGAGGACGACAGGCCGCCGGCGCCGTTGTCGGTGATGCAGCGGTACAGCCCCCGGTCCCGGGCGATGAGCAGGAAATCGGTCATCTTCTTCTGGGTGATGGGATCGCCGATCTGCACCGCCGTGACGGGGGAGTCCTCGTGCAGTTCCTCGGAAGAGAACGTGGCTCCGTGGATGCCGTCTTTGCCGATGCGGCCTCCGGTCATGACGATCCAGTCGCCGGGGATGATCTCTTTCGTGTGGGTGGGCTCGCCGCCGATCTCGGCCGGCATGATCCCCGCCGTTCCGCAGTAGACCAGGGGCTTCCCGAGAAACCGGTCGTCGAAGACGAGGGACCCGTTCACCGTGGGGATGCCGCTCTTGTTGCCGCCGTGCTCCACGCCTTCCCGGACTCCCTCGTAGATCCGCCGCGGATGGAGAATCCGCGCCGGCAGGGGCTTGTCGTACCCGGGAGGGGCGAAGCAGAAGACGTCGGTGTTGAAGATCAGCCGGGCGCCCCGGCCCGTGCCGAAGGGGTCCCGGTTGACGCCGACGATGCCCGTCAGGGCGCCGCCGTAGGGATCCAGCGCGGAGGGGGAGTTGTGGGTCTCCACCTTGAAGACGAGGCTGTGGTCGTCGTTGAAGCGGATGACGCCTGCGTTGTCGGAGAAGACCGAGAGGCACCAGTCGTTCTCCCCCATGCGTTTCCGGATTTCCTTCGTGGAGCCCTTGATGAAGGTGTCGAAGAGGGAGACGACCGTCTGCTCGTTCCCCTTCTCGTCGACATAGCGGATCTCGGCGTTGAAAATCTTGTGCTTGCAGTGCTCCGACCAGGTCTGGGCGAGGCACTCCAGCTCCGCGTCGGTCATGGACCGCCCGAGGCCCACCTGCCGCCGGGCCTCCAGGACGGCTGGATCCTTCAGGTAGTCCCGGAGAATCTTCATCTCCTCCAGGGTCAGGGCGAGGACCCTCTCGGCGCTGATTTTCAGGAGGGTTGCGTCGTCCACGTCCAGGTCGATCTCCTCCACCCGGGGGTCGTCGATCCCGGCGACCCGGGGGACGTGGGCCGCCATGCCCGCGGCGGGATTCCAGGAAGCCCGGTCCTTGATGTCATAGCGCTCGATGAGGTCGTTCGCCAGGAGGCTCGATGCAATGCGTTCGGCTTCGTTTCGGCCGAGCGGACCGCTGAGGAGATACTGCCGGGAGGTGTAGACCCGGGGAAAGGACTCCGTCTTCCTGCCGAAGAGGAGGGCCAGGGCCTCCCGGGCCGTTTTGCCGATGTTGTCTGTGACGCCGGGCCGGAAACCCACCTCGATGAGCCAGTCGAAGCGGTCCGCCAGGCCCCGGTCGACCGCATAATGCTGGATTACCGGGTCGGAGAGGGGGCCGGAGGCGGCCGCCTCCAGCGCTTCCGGGGCCAGGTCCCCATCGATGGTGTAGACCTCCACCGTCCGGACGGTGTCCACGTCCAGGTTCAGGTGTTCGATGATGCGCCGCCGGATCTTTTCGCCCAGGGCGTCCCGCAATCCTTCCTTGAAGCCGATCTCGATTCTGTGGGGCATGGTCTCTCCCGTTGTTTATCCTGAAGCAGGGTTCTTCCATATCAGAAAGGCCGCTTTCAACGCAACGGATTCGCCCGTCTGCGGCATGCAAATCACGCGGAAAAGGGAATAATTACAAATTTGTTCCCTTTGTTGATGAACCTGTCTGCCCCCAGGTCCCTCTTGACAAGGCGGCACGCCTTCGCTTAAAGGTGAACCCGGTGATGGAGTTCACCAAAAACCGCCCCCGGGGCTAATGACTCCTGCAAGAACGATTTGTCCAGGCAGGAGAAGATGCTCCTGCAGGACTTGACCCCTGGAGGAGCTTTTTTATGCTGCCTGTCGATCCGGCCGTTTCTGTCATCCAGTCCCGGTCCCTGGAGATCCTCGGTCCCATCCGCGACGCCGTCTCCCGTTTCCGTCTTGTTTCCCTGGAGCGTCCCCTGGAGGTCTGCGAGAGCCTCGCCGCGAAAAGTCCGCTCATCGACGTGGCGGTCCTCGGCCAGTTCAAGGCCGGCAAGAGCACGTTCCTGAACCATTTCATCGGCCGAATGCTTCTGCCGGTGGGCGTTATCCCCGTGACAACGGTCATTACACGCATCTCTCACGGCCCGGCGGAGCGGGCCGTCGTGTCGCATTTTGACGGGACCCGGGAACGAATCAGTCTGGAGAGGCTGGATGAGTACACCTCGGAGGCGAAGAACCCGAACAATGATAAGAACGTTGCGGTGGTGGACATTGAACTCCCCACACTGGAGGCATATGCGGGGCTTCGCCTGGTGGATACACCGGGCCTGGGCAGTGTCTTCAAGTACCACATGGAGACCTCGGAGAACTGGCTTCCCGAGGTAGGGGCGGCGCTCCTGGCCATCAGCGCCGACCGGCCACTCTCGGAGCATGACCTGGCCCTGATCCGGGAACTCCTCCGGTATACTCCCCGGATCATCCTCCTCTTGACAAAGGCGGACCTCCTGTTGCAGGCGCAGCAGGACGAGGTGGTGCGATTCTTCCGGGAGACGCTGAAGCGGGAACTCAACCGCGAATTCCCAATTTACCTTTTTTCCAACCGCCAGGATACGGAGCTGTTTCAGCATCGCCTGGAGACGGAGCTTCTCAATCCCTTGGCCCGCAACCGGGACGCTGAATTCGGCCGGATCCTCCAGTACAAGATCCTGGCCCTGGCCGGGAACTGCCGGAGTTACCTGGACATCGCCCTGCAGACGTCGCTCCGGGCCGACGAAGAACGTCGGGCCCTCCGTGACCAGATCCTGGGGGAAAAGTCGAACACAACTGAAATCAATGAAGAATTGATGATTATAACCCGGGAAACCTGCCGTCACACCCGGGTTAACATCGATCAGTACCTGAGCCGATTCAGGAAGCCTCTGAGAGAGAAGCTCACTGCGGCACTGAAGGCAGACATGGAGACCTGGGAGGGAAACCTCTGGAAACTCTCCAGGCGATTTGAGGAATGGCTTCGGGAAGCCCTGACGGAAGAGCTCGATGGGATCTCCCAGCGGGAGCACAGGCATTTCTTCGGCACACTTCTGAGGGCGCAATCCGCCCTGGACCGGTATATGAAATCCTTCCGTGCCGTCCTGGAGGGCAACATCGAGAGGATTCTCGGCGTCCGGATGGCCGGTGCGGACTGGAACATTGAAGTGGAAGAGCCCAGCCGGCCGGATATCCAGATCGGACAGATCTTCCAGTTCCATTTCGACCTCTTGTGGTTCCTCATACCCATGACCCTGTTTCGGGGAACTTTCGAGCGCCACTTCCTGAAGCAGATTCCCCACCAGGTGGAGGTGAACTTCTCGCGCCTCTCGAATTCCTGGGAGGAGCGGATAAACCGGGCTATTGAGGGCATGCGGAAGCAGGCGTCCCGTTATATCAGGGAGGAGATAGACACGATGGAGGGCATCCTGGCGCAAACGGAAGGCCAGACCGAAACGATCCGGCGGTTGATCTCATCACTGGATGAATGAAGAAAAACCTTCCCTGCGGGAATGACGCATCTCCCCGGTGAATGGAAATGATCAAGAACATACATCTTGTGGTTGACATGGTACGGCTGTTGCCTTCAGGATGATGCCGCAAAAACGGATTCATCATGGTTGCGTGGGCGGCCTCCCATGAACAGGATCTTGCCGGTAACCAAAGCTTGGCGTCGAAGGCTGGCGTCGATTCAAACAGAATTGCGGGTTCTCAGACTGGCCGCGGTGGATCCCCGGGTGCCATGGTATGCCAAGGCCCTGGCGGCGTCGGTGGTCGGATATGCCCTGAGTCCTGTGGATTTGATCCCCGATTTTATCCCCGTCCTGGGGTGGCTGGATGACCTGATCCTGGTGCCCGCCGGGTTCTGGCTGGCCGTGAAGCTGATCCCGCCGGACGTGTGGGAGGACTGCCGTCGCCGGGCCTGTGAGGAGACGGAACCGTCCGGGACCGCTCCGCATACCGGGCATACCCCCGGCGCCCCGGGCTCTTCCGGAGAATCGACGTCATGAAGGAAGCAACTCTCCGAAATCTTGCGGGTCAGATCCACGCGATCGCAGGCCTGCGGCCCCTTTCTCCCTACGTGGAGGAATTCCGGGAGTGGCATGCCGCGACGGAGCAACTGCTCGCCGCCGCCTGGGGGGAGAGCGGCCGACCCGTCGAGGATTTCCGATCCATCCTGTACACCCCCCTGTTCCTGTCCTGCCGCTCCGGGGACGCCGCCTTCGACGAGGCCTACCGGGAGGGGCTCCAGCAGGCGGAGAAGCTTTTGCGGGGGCTCCTGGAAGGCGAATTTCCCGTTGACAAGGACGGCTAAAGCAAATATACAGCGGCTTCACTTGGAATCAGCAAGGAAGGAAGAGCACGAGAGAGATGGCCGGCCGGATTTCCTCCATCATCATTATCAGCGGCATAATTAGGACTCCTGACATAGGAGGCCTGATCGGGGGATAGACCCGCCCAACATCGAAGAGCGCAACAACCATCCGTTATCAGGCCAGCCCTGGTAACGGATTTTTTTTGTGAGGAGCCCGCACATGACGAAAACCGACATCCTGGTCTACGACACGACCCTCCGGGACGGGGCCCAGGGGGAGATGATCAACTTCACGGCGGAGGACAAGCTCCGGATCGCCCGCCGCCTTGATGAAATGGGATTCCACTATATCGAGGGCGGATGGCCCGGCTCGAATCCGAAAGACGTCCGGTTCTTCGAACTGGCCAAGAAAGCGTCCCTGAAGCACGCCCGGCTGGCGGCCTTCGGCAGCACCCGGAGGCCGGGCATCCGCCCCGAGGCATCGGAAAACCTGGAGGCCATCCTCGACGCAGCCACGCCGGTGGCGACCATCTTCGGCAAGTCCTGGGATCTCCACGTCAAGGAGGTTCTGGCGACGACGCTGGAGGAAAACCTGGCGATGATCGGTGACTCCGTTGCCTTTCTCAAGTCCCGGGGGCGCGAGGTGATTTACGACGCGGAGCATTTCTTCGACGGCTTCAAGCGCAACGGCGATTACGCCATGCAGACCCTGCAGGCGGCCTTCGCGGCAGGGGCCGACGTGATCGTCCTGTGCGACACCAACGGAGGCACCCTGCCCCACGAGGTGTCGGAGATCGTCCGGCTGGTTGCAAAGTCCCTTCCCAAGGCCAAACTGGGCATGCATGCCCATAATGACGGGGGTGTCGGGGTGGCCAACACGCTTGCTGCCGTGGAGGCCGGGGCGAAGATGATCCAGGGGACGGTCAACGGATTCGGCGAGCGCTGCGGCAATGCCGACCTGGTCGCCACCGTCTGCAACCTTCAGCTCAAGATGCGCCGGCGCTGTCTCTCCGAATCGGCCCTACGGCAGATGACGAACCTGTCCCTCTATGTGAGCGACGTGGCCAATGTGCCGCCCCAGAACTCCATGCCGTTCACGGGCCGGAGCGCCTTCGCCCACAAGGGCGGCGTCCATGTCAACGCCATCCTGAAGAACGCGGAGGCCTACGAGCACATCCGGCCGGAACTGGTGGGGAACCACCAGCGTGTTCTCGTCTCCGACATGGCCGGCCGGAGCAACATCGAATACAAGGCCCGGGAACTGGGCATCGACCTGGGGAAAGACGGCACGGTGAGCAAAAAGATTGTGAAGCAGATCAAGCAGATGGAAGACAAGGGGTACCAGTTCGACGCCGCCGACGGGTCCCTTTCGCTCCTGATCCGCAAGGCCACCGGCGAGTTCTCCGAGCCCTTTGTCCTGGAGTGTTTCAACGTGGCCGTGGTGAAGACCGCCCATCATCCCTCCACCGCCCTGGCGACGATCAAGATCTCCGTGGGCGACGAGGAAGAACTGACGGCCGCCGAGGGGAACGGTCCCATCAACGCCCTGGATCACGCCCTCCGGAAGGCCCTGGTGAAATTCTACCCTGAGATCGGGGGGATGCACCTGACGGACTTCAAGGTCCGGATTGTCGAAGGGAGCGAGGGAACGGCGGCGATGGTCAAGGTCATGATCGAGTCGGCCGACGAAAAGGAGGCCTGGAGCACCATCGGCGTTTCGGAGAACGTCATCGAGGCCAGCTGGTACGCCCTCGTGGACAGCATGCAGTACAAGCTCAGCAAGGATCGCCTCAACAAGAATCACAGGCGGCGGGAAACCGCACCGGCGTAAGTATTCATTGCCAATACGGGCACCATTTGATAACCTCATGTAGTTTTGCGGGGAAGGGGGCCGGCACGGTCCCCTCGAGAAGCGGTATGTATGCTGTTGGCAATCCACAATTCGCACCCTCAGCCGAGACAGATCCGGAGGGCCGTCGATGTGCTCAAGGCCGGAGGCCTTGTCGTGTACCCGACGGATACGGTTTACGGTCTGGGCTGCGATCTGTACAATAAAAAAGGAATCGAACGAATCTATCAGATCAAGAGGCGGGACAGAAGCAAGCCCCTGAGCTTCATCTGCGCCGACCTGAAAGACATCAGCCAGTACGCCCGGGTCACCGATTATGCCTACAAGATCATGAGAAGGCTTCTCCCCGGGCCGTACACCTTCATCCTGGAGGCTTCCAGGCTGGTTCCCAAGATCATCCTCCCCAAGCGTCAGACCACGGGCATCCGCGTACCGGACAATGCCGTCTGCAACGCTCTCCTGGCCGAACTGGGTTCGCCCATCATCAGCACATCCGTCAAGTTGGAAGACGGAAGCTACATGAACGACCCCCGGGAGATCGAGAAGAAGTTCGGACACTGCGTCGATCTGGTCATCGACGGGGGGAGCCTGGTGCCGGAGGAATCCAGCGTGATCAGCCTGCTGCAGGACGAAGCGGAGGTGATCCGGGTCGGCAAGGGGGACGTCTCGGCCTTTCTCTGAGAAAGGAACCGTCATGAAACGAATGCTCATCAATGCCGTGCACGTCGAGCAGAAGCGCATGGCCATCGTCGACGCGGGCAAGCTGCTGGAATTCTATATCCAGATGTCCGTGCGGGAACCCATCACGGGCAACATCTACAAGGGAACGGTCCTGAAGGTCGAGCGGGGGCTCCAGGCGGCCTTCGTGAATTACGGGGGCAGGCGGGACGGTTTCCTGCCGCTTCGGGACGTGAGCGACGACTACTTCACCGCCGGAGAAGGAGGGCGTCCCGTCCTCAAAACAGGCCAGGAAGTGCTCGTCCAGGTTCTCCGCGAGATGAGCGAGCGCAAGGGGGCGCTCCTCACGACCTACCTTTCCCTTCCCGGCCGCTACCTCGTTCTCCTGCCCAACAAGGCCGGTAGCGGTGTTTCCCGGAAGATCGAGGACGAGGAAGACCGGAAGCGCCTGAAGGAACTGGTGGAGCAGATCCGTGTCGGGGAAGGCATGGGGCTCATCGTCCGGACCGCCGGCATGACCCGTACCAAGCAGGAGCTGACCCGGGACTACCAGAACCAGCTCCGCCTCTGGAAGGAGATCCAGAAGGCGGAGAAGGAGTCCCCCTCGCCGGCTCTCATTTACCAGGAAAGCGATTTCGGCGTCCTGGCCCTCCGGGACTACTACACATCCGACATCGAGGAGATTCTGGTCGACGACCAGGAAACCTTCAAGAAGATGCGGAATTACTGCAAGGTCGTGTCGCCGCGGATGGCAAAGTTCGTCAAGCTCCACAAGGCGGACACCCCCATCTTCGACCAGCACAGCCTGGAGGACCAGATCCGCGTGATCTACCAGGAGCGGGTCGATCTCAGGTCGGGCGGCCATATCGTCATCAACCCGACGGAGGCAATGATCACCATCGACGTGAACTCGGGCCGGGGGTCCAACAAGCGCAACGTTGAGGAGACGGCGTTTCGGACCAACCTCGACGCGGCGGAGGAGATCGCAAGGCAGTTGCGCCTTCGGGACCTCGGCGGGCTCATCGTCATCGATTTTATCGATATGGCCGACAGCAAGCATCGGGCGGAGGTGGAAAAAGCCTTCAAGAAGGCCCTGAGCCTCGACCGGTCGCGGATCCAGCTCTCCCGGATCTCCAAGTTCGGCATGCTGGAGCTCTCCAGGCAGAAGAAGCAGCCGACCATCCAGGAAATCAGCTTTTCCATGTGCCCGTTCTGCAAGGGCCGGGGTGTCCGGCCATCGCTGGAATCGACGGCTCTGGCGGCCTACCGGAGGATCCAGACCCAGGCCGTGAAGGGGCACTCGGCGATGCTGAAGGTCACCCTCCCCAGTGAGGTCGCGGACTACCTGCAGAACCAGAAGCGCCCCGAACTCCTGAAACTGGAAACCCAGTTCGATATGGACATCCATATCTCCGGAAACCCCGACATGGCATGGGACGTGATCCACCTGGACTCCGTAAGCAGACCGTCGGCCCCGGTGCGGGATGAGGAAACGGAATCGGATAGGGGAAGGGCGGAAGAGCCCGAGGAGATGGCCGAGGAAGCCGAGGCCCCGGAAGCGGCGCCGGCACCGGCGGTGAAAAAACAGCGCAGGCAGCCGAAAAAACAGGCGAAGGGTGCCCCGGTGAAGGAGCCCCGGAAAATTTCCGGGGCCGCTGAAGAGCAGGCTCGCCAGGAACCAGCGACGGAGCCGGTTCCGACTGCGACGCCGTCCGAAACGCCGGAAGCCGCCGAAGCCACCGGGGCATTACCGGGACAGGAGACGCCGAAGAAGAAATCCCGCCGTCGGCCGCGCCGCCGCAGAAGATCAGGAAGCCGGGGCGAGAAGAAGGGAGATGCCGAAGTCTCACCGGATGGCGGAGGGGAATTGTCCGGCGCAAGCATCCCGCTGGACGGGGAATCGGTCTTCGACCTGGATGACGAAGACGACTCCTTCGGGGGATTTTTTTCGATGCGGCGGTGATGAAAACGTGAAGGCCTTTGCGGAATTCGCAAAGGCCTGGGCCGATCCGGGGGGCGGATTCGAAATCCGCCCCCTATTTTGTTTTTCCCAGTTCCTGGGAGCGCAGGGTCGCTGCCTCCACGGCCCGGATCAGGGCCGCCCGCAGTCCTCCCTCCTCCAGCGCCTGGATCCCCGCGATGGTTGTCCCGCCCGGGGAGGTTACCATGTCCTTGAGCTGGCCGGGATGCCTGTCCCCGGAAAGGAACAGCTTTGCCGCCCCCAGCATCGTCTGCGCCGCCAGGAGCAGTGCCGTGTCCCGGGGAAGCCCCATGCGGACCCCCCCGTCGGAGAGGGCCTCCAGCATGATGAACCCGTACGCGGGTCCGCTGCCGCTGAGGCCCGTCACGGCGTCCATCTGGCTTTCCGGGACGATGACGGTCTTTCCCACGGCATCGAAGATCCGGCGGGCCGTTTCCATATCCCGGTCCGTGGCGTGGCTCCCCCGGGCCAGGGCCGTGGCGCCCTCGCCGATGAGGGCCGGCGTGTTGGGCATGGTGCGGATGACCCGTACCCCCTTTCCGAGGTTTCCTTCGAGGAACGCCAGCGGAATCCCCGCCGCAATGGAGATGACCAGCTTGGTTCGGCCGACGGACCCGGCAAGCTCCTTGAGGACCGGCCCCATGACCTGGGGTTTGACGGCAAGGATCAGGATGTCGGCGTTCTTCGCGACCGCCCTGTTGTCCGTCGAAGTATGAACTCCATGGAGATCTTTCAGTTCCTTAAGCCTGTCCGTCTCCATGTCGGAGACCCAGATCCGGCCGGCGTCCGCAACGCCCCGGGCGAGAAGCCCCCCGACGATGGCGCCGCCCATTTTCCCGCCGCCGATGAAACCGATCCTCGTCTTTTGGTCCATCGCACCGTGCCCTCCTTTTCGGGTGTGCTGAAATGTCGGGAATCATAGGAGATCCTTTCGGCCGGCGTCAAGCTTTCATTTGCGCAAGTCCCGCTGGATATGCTACACCATGCCCCACTGCCAGACAGGAGGGGATCGATCATGATGCGAACGGTGGATGTGGCCGGCAGGAAGCTTTCCGCCTGGGTGAACGGGGATTTCTCGGATTCGTCCCGGATAACACTCGTGTTCATCCATGGTTCCGCGGGTGATCACACGAACTGGATTTACCAGTATTCCGCCTTGAAAGACCGCTTTCCGATCGCGGTTCTCGAGCTCCCGGGACACGGCCGGTCCGAAGGGCCCGGTGAGCAGTCGGTGGACGCCAACGTGGAATGGGTCCGGAAAACGATCGCCGCCCTGGGCATCGCCCGGCCGGTCCTGATCGGCCATTCCCTCGGCGCAGCCACCAGCCTCACGTTTGCCGTCAAGTACGGATCCCTTCTTGCGGGAATCGTTCCCGTCGGCGGCGGTGCCCGCATGCCGGTGAACCCGGCCATCCTGGAAGGCCTGAAGACAAATCCGGCGCCGATCTACGAGATGGTCGTCAAGTTTTCCTTCGCCAAGGCCAACCGGGAACGGTTCGATAAAATCATGGTCGAGAGTCTGTCGCGGGTGGATGCCATGATTTTCCACGGCGACCTGACGGCCTGCGACCGCCTGGACCTGACGGAGACGGCCGGTTCCATCGCGGTCCCCACCCTGGTCGTCTGCGGGGAGGACGACAAGATGACGCCCCCGGCCCTTTCGGAGTTCCTCCGGGACGCCATTCCGGGGGCGAAGATGGCCCGGATTCCCGGGGCGGGCCATTTCGTCATGATGGAGAATCCGGAGGCCTTCAACCAGGCCGTTTCGGACTTCGTGGAATCCCTGTAGGGGCAACCCCGTCTTTCTTCCCGGCGGACCGATTTCCGCCATCACTCCCGGCCGGCGGGGCGGGAGCGGATGGCCCCGGCGGCGGGGACGATCCCAGGAGGCATCATGTTTGTCGCAGAAAACCTGATCGTGGCCGTTGCCAAGGTCATCAACCTGATCCTGACCCTCTACATGTGGATCATCATCGCCCGGGCCCTGGTCTCCTGGGTGAACCCGGATCCCTATAACCCGATCGTCCGCTTTCTCTACCGGGCCACCGAGCCGGTCCTGGCACCGCTCAGAAGAATGATTCCGTTCCGCACCGGCGGCATCGATCTCTCGCCCATCCTGGTCCTCCTGATCATTTTCTTCCTCCAGGAGTTTCTGGTCCGGACCCTGATCCAGGCTGCCGTGCGCTTCTGATCCCGGCCGCTCCGCGCCGGATGACGTCATGACGATTCCGCTCACCGAAACGAAAACCGGCCTGGCGCTCAAAGTCCGGGTGCTGCCGCGGTCCTCCCGGACGGAGGCCTCGGGCGTCCAGGACGGGGCGCTGAAGCTCAAGATCACGGCCCCTCCGGTGGAGGGGCAGGCCAACGAGGCCTGTCTCCGCTTTCTCGCGGAGGCACTGGGAATCCGAAGATCCCAGGTCACCCTTGTGGCGGGCCCGGCGTCGAAAACGAAGACGTTCGCCATTTCCGGCCTGGACCGGCGGGAACTGGAACAGCGGCTGGCAGGGCTCCTGGGAGAAGGGAAACCGTGAGCACGGATAAGCCGGTCCGTTCCGAGAATGCAAAGGTTGCCCGGGCGGCGGGCGTGGTCGGGCTGGCGACGATGCTGTCCCGGGTCTTCGGCTTTGTCCGGGACGTGGTCATTGCCGCCTTTTTCGGCGCGGGGATAGCCACGGACGCCTTTTTCGTGGCCTTCCGGATCCCCAACATGCTCCGGCGCCTCCTGGCCGAGGGGTCCCTGACAGTCTCCTTCGTTCCCGTCTTCACGGAGTACCTCAAGAAGAAGTCCCGGGAGGAGGCCTTCGAGCTGGCCGATGTGGCCTTCACAGCCCTGTCGATCATCCTGGTCATCGTCTCGCTCCTGGGCGTTCTGTTCGCTCCCCTGATCGTCACCGTCATGGCGCCAGGATTCTCGAGGGTCCCCGAGCAGTACAACCTGGCGGTCTTCCTGACCCGCCTGATGTTTCCCTACATCTTCTTCATCTCCCTGGTGGCCCTGTGCATGGGGATCCTCAACTCCCTCCGGCACTTCGCCGCCCCGGCCCTCTCGCCGGTGATGCTCAACATCACCATGATCCTGGGAGCGCTCCTCCTGAAGGACTTCTTTGCCGAGCCCATCGTGGGGCTCGCCGTGGGCGTCATGGCCGGCGGTGTCCTCCAGCTGGTCATGCAGTGGCCGTTCCTGGTGAAGATGGGGGTGCGGCTCAAGCTCAATTTCGCGTTCCGCCACCCCGGCGTCCGGCGCATCGGAGCCCTGATGATGCCGGCGGTCTTCGGTGCCGCCATCTACCAGATCAATGTCTTCATCGGGACGGTCCTGGCGTCGCTCCTGCCCAAAGGCAGCGTGTCGTACCTTTACTACGCCGACCGGATGGTGGAGCTCCCCCTCGGGGTGTTTGCCATTGCGATCGGGACGGCGACCCTCCCCAGCTTCTCCGAGCAGGTGGCCCAGGGCCGCTTCGACGAGATGAAGAAGACGATCTCCTTTTCGCTCCGGCTGATGCTCTTCATCACGATCCCCTCCATGGTGGCCCTGATTGCGCTGCGGGTCCCGATCATCTCGGTCCTCTTCGAGCGGGGGGCCTTCACCACGGAGTCCACGATGCAGACGGCCTGGGCTCTCCTGTGCTATTCCACGGGCCTGTGGGCGTTTTCGGTCATCCGGGTCATCGTCTCGGCCTTCTACTCCCTCCAGGACACAAAATCCCCCATGAAGGCGGCCATCGTCGCCCTGGTGGTCAACGTCGCCTTCAGCGTGGCCTTGATGTTTCCCATGAAGCACGGAGGCATCGCCCTGGCGACGGCCATCGCCTCGGCGGTGAACGTGGGGATGCTTTCCGTGATCCTCTGGCGCCGGATCGGCCCCTTCCTGATGCGGGACTTCTATCCCTCCCTGGGCAAGGTCCTCTTTTCCTCCGCGGTGATGTGGGGCGTCATCCTCGGGGTTGATCTCGTGTATCCGTGGAGGGCCTCGGGTCCCTTCTTCGAGAGGGCCGTTTTCCTCGCCCTGACGGTGACGCTCGGGGGCGGGGCGTTCCTCCTCTCCGCCTGGTTCGTCCGGAGCCCCGAGATGACCTCCCTGGCGGATGCTCTGCGGCGGAGGATCGGGCGTCCCAAAGCCGGGAAAACCCCCTGATCCCGGGGTAGAGCGGGACAAAGAGGTTGACTTGACCCGGGCCGGGTGGTAGGAAAATTGTCCCTTTGGGCCATTATGACCGGGATGGGAGTGCCATGCTGGACATCAAATATCTGAGGCAGAACCTGGAGCACGTCCGGATCAAGATGCTGGAGCGGGGCCAGGAGATCGACATGGGCCGCTTCACGGCGCTGGATGCGAAGCGAAGGGACATCCTCCAGGAAGTGGAAGTCCTCCGGAGCGAGCGGAACGCCGTCTCCAAGGAAATCGGGGAGAAGAAGAAAAAAAAGGAAGACGCCACGGAGATCATCGCCCGGATGGGCGAGGTATCCACGCGCATCAAGAACCTCGACGAGACGCTGAAGCTGACCGAGGAAGAACTGAACGCCTTCCTGATGGTCATCCCGAACGTACCCCACGAGTCGGTGGAATACGGGACCTGCTCCGAGGACAACCCGGTGATCCGCACCTGGGGAGAGAAGCCGGTCTTGGATTTTACGCCGAAGCCCCACTGGGACATCGGCGAAGACCTGAAGATCCTCGACTTCGCCCGGGGGGCCAAGATCACCGGTGCGCGGTTCACGCTGTATCGCGGGGCGGGAGCGCTCCTGGAGCGGGCCATCATCAACTTCATGCTGGACCTCCACACCCGGCAGCACGGCTACCTGGAGATCCTGCCGCCCTTCATGGCGAACCGGGACAGCATGACCGGGACGGGGCAGCTCCCGAAGTTCGAGGAGGACCTGTTCCACGTGGAGAAGACGGATTATTACCTCATCCCCACGGCGGAGGTCCCCGTCACGAACATCCACCGGGACGAGATCCTCGACGAGAAGGACCTGCCGGTCTACTACGTGGCCTATTCGCCGTGTTTCCGGGCCGAGGCGGGATCCTACGGGAAGGATACCCGGGGGCTCATCCGGCAGCACCAGTTCAACAAGGTGGAACTGGTCAAGTTCAGCCGGCCGGAGACGTCCTACGACGAGCTGGAAAAACTGACGCTGAACGCCGAGGAAGTCCTGAAGCGCCTGAAGATTCACTATCGGACGGTCAGCCTCTGCACGGCGGACTTGGGCTTCTCCTCCGCCAAGACGTACGATATCGAGGCCTGGCTGCCGGGGCAGGACGCGTACCGGGAGATTTCCTCCTGCAGCAACTTCGAGGATTTCCAGGCCAGGCGTGGGCAGATGCGGTTCCGCCGGACCGACGGAGGCCGGGTGGAATTCCTTCACACGCTCAACGGCTCGGGGCTGGCAGTGGGACGGACGGTCGTGGCTGTTCTGGAAAACTATCAGCAGGCCGATGGTACGGTGGTCGTTCCGGATGTGTTGCGGCCCTACATGGGAGGACTGGAAGTCATCAAATAGA
Organism: uncultured Syntrophaceae bacterium; assembly: GCA_964578535.1. GTDB lineage: Bacteria > Desulfobacterota > Syntrophia > Syntrophales > PHBD01 > PHBD01. The sequence continues at coordinate 59,801 of CAZODI010000004.1, read as the reverse complement.
CAAACGGAGGGATGGCCGAGTGGTCGAAGGCGGCGGTCTTGAAAACCGTTGACCGAAAGGTCCGCGGGTTCGAATCCTGCTCCCTCCGCCAGAAAAAGGACCTTCCCTTTCAGGATGTTTTCATCCGATCGGCCCAGCGGAGAGATGGCTGAGTGGCCGAAAGCGAGCGCCTGCTAAGCGCTTGTACGCCATAAAAGGTGTACCGCGGGTTCGAATCCCGCTCTCTCCGCCAGAACAAAACGGGGACAGGCTGTCCGGCCTGTCCCCGTTCTTGTCTTGTCCCTGCCGTACCGTAAACAATCCAACCCGTTATTCCTGCCGGCACACGGGCTGCTGGACCTTGTCCCAGATGCTGCCCGGCGGAACGCTGTGCCAGGGCGGGGCCGATTCGCCGGCCTCGTGGATGGGCTTCCAGCTCCGGTTCAGGTACATATACGTGAGAAATCGGACCCGGTTGCCGGCGCAGTCGTACTCGCACAGGATCTCAATGGCCCGGAAGGTCCGGGGGTCCACTCCGGCCGAGGCCAGGTATTCCTGGATTTCTCTGAAGTAAGGGCTCTTTCCCCGGGGTGCCACCCGGATCCACGCGGCGGCGTGTCCCGGAGACGGGACGGACCGGCGCTCCCCGTCCACGAAGACGCCGTCCTGGTACTTCGTGAATCCCGCCAGGGTCCATCGCTTTCCCCCCTGCTCCGCCGCTGCGGGGATACCCGACAGCAGCAGCGCCATGGCGACCAGGATCGCTGGCATCGCGTATTTTCTCATCGATCGTCCTCCCGGCAGACGTGATTTCCCTTTCGGGATCAAATCCCGCTGTTTGCGGACCGGATTGTAGCACCGTCCGGACGGCGAGGCAATCCCGGCCTCATCGAAACCCCTGGCGGGGCCGGGGAACCGGAAGGGTGCCTTTCTGCTCGCCGGTGCTACATTAGATCGTAAAACAGATTGACGTCCTTTAGTTTTTCTCCCTCCGCCCGGACCTTTTCCGGTGCGATCGCCTGGTAAACGCGGATGAGCTTGATGCGGGGCGTCCGGAGGCCCGAATTGATCCGGAGCGCCCGTTCGTAGGCCGCCGCGGCCAGGGGCAGCTGCCTCTGCTGGAGATAGTAATCCCCCAGGAGTTCGTATTTGCCGGCGGCGAAGAAGGAGCTGTCGCGGACCTGCTCCAGGTAGCGGTCTCCCTCGCTCACCATGCCCCTCGTGTAAAAATTCGCTGCCAGGGGGATGCGGGCGAAATCCGAGAAGCGGCCATTCATGTCGGCGGAGGCCTTCCAGTAACGAAGCGCCTCCGCACGGTAACCCTGTGTGACAAGAACGACGGCGTGCGTATTGCTGTAGGCCGTCCGATCGCCGGATCCGGGAACGGGAAGAAAGGCGACGATTCCAAAGAGGGCGGCGACGGCCAGGGGAACGGCCGCTTCCTGGCGGCGCCTCTCCCGGAAGAGCCGGTACATTCTCTCCAGGGCGACGGCGGCAAAGGGTATCAGGATGACCAGGAGCGGAAGGCGATACCGGTCCACCATGCTGAAGGCGATGAGCGTCGATGCATAGACGGCGGCCAGTGCGATCAGAGCCCCGGCCTTTCGGCCGTTTCGCCTCATAAGGACCATTCCGGCCATGCCCAGCGGCATGACGAACCAGAATGCCGGAAAGGGGATTTTGAAGAATTTCGCGAAATCGCTCATGAAGTCGATGTCATAATGATCCCCCGCCTCGTATCGGTTCAGGACGGCCAGAGTCTTCTCCCCGAGGCGCTTTAGGCAGGCGCCGGGCTGCTCCAGGGCCTCCTGAAGAGTCACCTTTGTCCAGTATCGCGAGGCCTCCCCCGGGGTTAGTCTCTTTCCAGTGCGGCGGCTGGCCTCGATGGTGTACTGGATTCCCTGCTCGAAAGGCGAGGTCGTGGCGAACGGTACGGGCCACGTGTACGGGTCCGGGTTCCGGAGGTTGTTCGCCAGGTGGAAATTGAAGCCCCCCTGGGAGGTCGTGAGGGTGAATTCGCCGGCCGTCCGCCAGTTCCGGATGACGAACGGGGAGAGGGCGACGGCGGCGCCGACGAGAACGAGCAGGATGCAAAGTCCGGTGGTTTTCAGGGTGGGCCCGCGGAATCCGGCAAGCCAGGGGAGGATCAGGAGCACCACGGGCAGGAGGATCGCCGCGTTGGGACGGACGTTGATCAGGAGACCCAGGGTGATGCCGAGGGCCGCTGCCCGGATCAGCGGCTGGACGCGGCCGAATCTCCCAGTATTCTTGGTGTTTTCAGGGACCGGACTCCCCTCCAGCGACAGGAGGAGCCATGCTGCACCGGCGAACAGGCAGACGCCGAACATCTCTTTCAGGGGCACGGCGCTGTAAAAGATGAACGGTCCGTAGAGGGCGGCGATCAGTGCCGCCAGGAGCCCCGGTTTCCGCCCGGCCAGGGATCGGCCGATGAGATAGACGAACCCGCAGGCGAGGACGCCCAAGCCGACGTTCAGGACGCGCAGGAAAACGGGATCCGGGCCCAGAAGTTTGTAAAGAGCCGCCGCCATGTACGCGAAGAGCGGCGGGAATTCGTAGACCGATTTGGACTGGAACGTGCCGTCGGCGATCCGGGAGGCCCACTCGTGATAAATCCGCTCGTCCCAGAGCAGGAAATCGAAATAGATGGTGCCGGAGAGACTCCAGAGACCCAGCAGGCGAAGTGCCAGGGCCAAAAGCAGAATGGTCCCGAGGATCCAGGGAGTGTTCTTTTCCCATTTGTCCGGTACCGCCTGACCCGGCAGCGTCCCGGGTGGCGCTTTCTTTCTTCCCGTCATCCGGCGGTCTTCTCCCGGCTTGATGGACTCTTGTCATGCAGATCGGCAGGCGCCCGACCTCCATAACAGGAAACGGAATCCGCCACAAGGGGCGCCGCCGCGGGACGGACTGTCCCCGGGCGGCGGGCATGCAAAAGGGCACAGGCCCGAAGCCTGCGCCCTCTTGCATTGGAATGCTTTACGATATGCGTCTCAGAAGGGGCCTGCCGCTTGTGCCGTGCCGGCTCCGGTTCCCGATATGGTTCCGGCCGTACCGCCGCCGGGTGTGATGGTGCCGGCGGCTCCGCCCTGGAACGAGATGGTGCCGGTGTACGCCCCGCCGCTCAAGAGCCCGCTCCCGGAAACGGTGGCACCCCAGTTGGCGCCCGTCCAGGCGACCGGTGTGAAGTCCGCTGTCAGTCCGCCGCCGCCCAGTGTCACGCTCTTGCCAGCGCCAAGAAGCGGTAGGTCCGAATAAGATCCAGTGATGTTCTTGGTTGCCCAGATCTGCGGCGCCGACCCGCTCTGGGAAGCGAGGAAGGTGACGTTGTTCATGTTCAGGGCGGTGATGTTCGGGTTGCTTGCATTGTTCGTCATGGCCAGGTCGGCCGTCCCGACGACGACGGTCGGGATGCCCGTGGCCTTCTGGAAGGCCGTCCGGCCCGCCTCGTCCAGCCCGTTGATCTTGTCCAGGAAGGCCCCCGTTTCCATGGAGAAGCCCGCTCCGGCCATCCGCCAGGTCGACGTGTCGGGGTCGAACAGCCCCTTGGCGACGGCCCCGTTTACGGATGTCCAGCCTGCTTCCAGGCCGACCTGAGCCCCGGCAACGGTGGCGGCGAAGACACCCGTATCGTCAACAGAGGTGAAGTCGACCCGGTCGTAGGTATTCACCGTTCCGGCCACATTCGAACTGATCATGGTGAAGGACTGGCCGTTGAATTGGGTGAAGTCCCCGATATCATAAGTGCCTCCTGCGAGACGCACGCCCACGCTCCAGGCTGCGTTGGTGATTTTGACATACTCGTTTCGGTAGGCATACTGGGTGATCGTTCCGTCGGTCAACCCCTGGGCCGAGACGGTGTAATTGTTCCTTCCCTCGGATACCCAATCGTCGATCCCGGGTGCCGAAGCCACGGTTGCGATCTGGTACGCCTGCAGCCTCGCATCGGCGCCGAGGAACCACATCTGGTAACCCCCCGACGGGAGCTCTTCATAGAGGTGCGTGGTGAAGGGACTCCGGGCGCCGTCGCTGGAAGAGTACAGGAAGCCGATGCTGTACGACCCCTCGCTGATCTTGTTCCAGTAGACACCGCTCAGGAAGGAGGATACCATGTCCACAGCGGTCCGAAGGCCCGAAAAGGACAGGCGGTAACCTGCCTGATCCGGAATGCCGCCGGTGAACTGGGCGAGGATGGCCGATTGATCGAGGCTGGTCGATTTCGTGAGCCCCCCGATGCCGTAAACCTGAACGGACGGGTAGGGAGTGACCCCGCCTGCGCCGTTGAAGAGGGATTCGGTTCCGCCGATCAGTCCCGGGATCCCTCCGTCTGATAGGAAGCGGGCATTGGAGACGTCGTAATCCCAGAACATGCCGCTCCCGTTCTCCTCCGACACGAAGGCGAGCTTCGTACCGCTGTAAGTGCCGACGCTCTCCCCGACCCAGGATGTAGACGAATCACTGACTCCGTAGACCGGACCCGACAGGTTGCCGACGTAATCCCGAGTCATCCACATGCTGAAGGAGTCGGCGATGCCGGAGACGAAGCCCAACTGGCCCCGGATCTCGCCGGTGTCGTTCCAGGTGCCGTTTATTGTTGACACCCAGTAGCCGGCTGCCGTGGCACCGGAGCCGAAGATTCCCTCGCCTCCGAGACGGGCCGACCAGGTGGTTGCACCGGCTGGGCGGACATAGGAACCGGCCTTGCTCTCCAGGGCCATCTTGTAGATGCCCCAGGGGCGGTAGACCGTGTCCACCAGGTAGAATTTCAACGATCCCACGGCCTCGGCATAAATGGAGCCGCCGTTGTCGAATTTGCCGGCGAGTCTCGAATTGGACTGGATCGTGCCGGTATCGGCGGTCAGTGTGGCATCGGTAATCGTCTCGCTGTAAGACGGCGCCAGCGTACCCGAGGACTGCCACATGCCCTGGAGGGTGCCCTCGCCGCTGTATAGCCCGTAGTAGTTGCCGCTCAGGCTGTCCGAGCTCAGGATGCCGATGGTCCCGTTGTAATAGCCGCCGTAGCCGACATTCTGGAAGAGCGTCCTGGCGGCGCCCTCTATGGTCCCGGTGTTTGTACCGGAGGTCGGCAGCCAGAACCCTGTCATGTAGCCGTCAAATTTACGGTATGCGTCTGTTACCCCTCCGCTCCGTGCGTTCCCGGTGAGGTCGCCGAGCCAGAGATAATGGGTGTTCGATGATGGAGACAGTGTGAAGCTGCCCATGGCGTACATGGTCGCACTCCCGGACCAGGGAAGGGAGAAACCGCCGACGAGGCCGTACATGTCCTTGCCCGTTCCGGCGATGGTCTGGGTGCCGGTGCCGTCGTACAGGAAGGCGCCCACGGCGCTCGCGCCGGGATGGCTGCCGTCTCCGCCCCAGTCGCCGGTGAAGGCCAGGGGGGCGAGCTTGTAGATCCCCGTCCCGGCGATCTCATAGTTTGCGCCGAGATACTCACCAATGTAGCTGACGCTCATGAGGCCCATGTAATCCCGGTCCATGTACTGGATCGAGTCGTTCCCGGTCAGGGTGGTGTGTCCCGCCAAGTCGTCCGTTCCGGTGACCAGACCCAGCATGAAGACGTCCGACGGTCCTCCCACCGAGGACTTTGTGAAGTCATAACCATAATAACTGATCCAGGTTGTATAGCCGCCATCGTTTATATATTCCCCGCTGTTTCCAGAAAACCCCCACAGGCCGAAGAGGCCTCCCGACGTAGTGATGTATCCGTAGGCGAGTCCGGTCTCGACCGGGGCATAATAGGAAAAGAGGCTGTTCAGCTTGGTTGTCGCGAAGGTCGGCACGGCGATGCCGCTGAAGCCCTGGAATGCACTCGCCGCGACGTAGCTCGTCGTGTCATAGTTCAACGTTCCGGTGGCGGTGATGGTCCCGCCGGAGTACGTCCCGTCCAGCTTGCCCGCCAGGATGCCGAGAGCCCCGGCGTTGTTGACGATGCTATTGAAAAAGCCGTGATAGGTTCCGGTCACGCCTCCGATCAGCCCCGTGTACGTGGCGCCGTTGCTCAGGGTTCCGGTCAGCGGCGTGAAAAGTGACGTGACGGCCGGTCCCGACGGACCGGTACCGCTGTAGCTGACCGTTCCGATTCGCGTGAGCAGGCCGTAGCTTCCCTCCAGGGTGCCGGCGAAACCGTCCTGTGCAACCATCATGGAGAAGCTGACGTCGGTCGTCTCGTCGGTAATCGTCGGCGGCGGTGTCGAGGTGTCGAGCGGGGGTGTCCAGGGGATCGCGACGTCGAGCGTCGACCCGCCGTCCGTCGTGCCGGTTGTTCCCGATGTTTCGCCCGTTCCCACGGAGGTGTCCTGCATGTGCATTTCAATATCCGCTGCCGTGGAGGGCTTGACCACAGGCTCGGCCTTTTCGTTCGCCACCACCATCCCGCTTCCCGCCGGGATGTTCACTTCCTTGCCGGGCTCGCTCTTGTTGTAGCCGTAACCGGCTCCTCCCTGGAGGAAGAAAGCACTCTCACCGTTCATGAACAGTCCGATGATGATGGTGCCGCGGACACCGCAGACGGCCGTCGGCGTGTGGACCTCCATGCGGGAGCCGCGGGCCAGTTTCGTGACCACGGTCCGGGATTTTCCGCGAAACAGGTCGAAGTAATTGTTCGAACGCTCTGCGGTGCTGTACCGGCTGATCTTCATGCGGGTCTTTTCCGCCAGCCACAGGGTGTTGCCGTCCGTGAAGGTGATGCCCACCCTGGCCTTGCTTTTTGTCCGGAGGATGTCGCCGTTTTCAACCGGGTCGCCGAGCTTGAGGACCCGGGGCTTTCCGGCCGGGCTGGTAAGGTCTGCGTTGCCCACCAGTTGAGTGACCTTGCCGACCGGGGCGGCCGTCGCCGGACCGGCGAGGAGCAGCACCGTGAGGAAAATTCCAAGGGTCCACCATGCTTTCGCCTTCATGGGTCAAACTCCTTTCTCCATGGAAGGTGTGTCCTATGGCTTGCGTTTAAAACCGCAGTTCAAACCCTGCCGCGTAGATCTCCCGGTTGTAATCGTAGAGGAACAGGTTCGAGTGGGCTCGGATGTAGGTGTATTGAACCAGGGCGCTCAGGTGCCGGCTGAATTCCCAGGTGAGGCCGGCCGTTCCAGTGTAGACCCGGTCCTTTCGGGTCGTGCCGCTGAAGATGCCCAGCGTGCTCGGGTGGGTGAAGTCCTGGAGGTAGATGTCCCCGGAGAGCTGGATCTTGAGGGCCTTCCAGACGGGATAGATCAGGTTCGCCGAGAACCGGTGCCCTTCGTTGTCCCAGTTGACACCCCGGGCGTGATCCTTGTTGTAGGCGTATTTCAGGTTGAAGAGGCCGGTGTTCTTAAACAGCCAGAACCAGCTGACATGGGTGTTGAACCCTTCGGAGGTCTGATCCTCCTCGTCCCTGTCGAGGATATCCAGGTACGGCCATACTTCCGAGTTGGCCCTGTGGGCGTAATCCTTCTTGGAGTAGCCGGCGTAGAACTCCAGGATCTGCGTATTGACCGGGTTCAGGGCGATCCGGAAGAGGGGGCCGATGTTGTATGTGTCGATGTAGCGCTCGTAGCTGGGATTTCGCTTCAGCGTGCTGGTGTAGTTCATCGACAGGTTCAAGGCGGCGCGGCCGAAATCATAACCCGGAGCCATATAGAGACTCGTCGCGAACATGTCGTAGTTGGTCGACGGCACGTTTCCGTTCTGGGCGATGATGAAGCGCTCGTGGAGCGTGCTCAGGACGGCGACGCCGGCATTGAACAGCCAGGGCCCCTTGAGGGCCGGAACCCAGTCCATGCGGGCCGAGGTGACCATCGCGTATCCGTACTCCTTGCCCATGTTGAGCTGGCCCGGCAGCGGGAGGGGGATGCCGAGGTAATCGTTCGGCTCCTGGATGAAGTTCGTGTCGTACTGGCCCATCATGCTGACGGTGAAGCGGAGGGGCCGTTCGAGGAAGCTGCGCTGCTCCACGATGTCCGAGTAGCGCCGGGCGTATGCGGCCAGGTCGGAGAGAGGATCCTGGGTGATGGCGGCCTGGAATCGGTCCTTTGCCCGGTCGAACTTCTTTTCGAGCATCAGGGAGACGCCGATCTGGAAGTCCGCGGCGGTCTTGTAGGCGGGGTCCAGCTTCTTGGATTGCTCGAAGGATTCAATGGCCTCGCCGTGTTTCCCCTCCCTGGCGAGGATCATCCCCCGGAGGAAGGCCGTCTTGGCGGGATAGATGTTGTTCTCTTCCGCCACGGCGAGCCATTTCCTGGCTTCGACAAGCCTGCCCGTCTGGTAGAGGGCATCGATCAGCTCGATGACCGCTTCCTTGACGGACGGCTTCATGGTGGACGCCGCTTCCAGGTGGGGTATCGCCTCCGGTGTGAGGTTCATCTGCTTGTAGGTCAGCCCGAGCCAGAAGGCGGCTTCCGAAGAGGCGGGATTTTCTTCCCTGACCTTCTTGAAGGTTTCCAGCGCCTCCTCGTAGTCATCGGCCCTGTACTGCTGAATGCCCGCCTGAAGACCCGACGGGGCCTGTGCAAGGAGCGCCTGAGGAAGGGAGCAGCAAAGAAAGACCGCCAGAAGCAGGAAGAGCAGGGAGTTCTTTTTCATCAGCTGATCCTTTCTCGAGGAAGCGGTGATGAACGGTGCGGATGCGCCGGCAATACAAAAAGACACCCCCGCGGATCATGACTGCCGGGGTGGTTGATGGGACCGGAAAGAGACTTTCTTTTAGGATTCAGATCGATCATTCCCTCAACAGGTACCGTGAACAGCGTTTCGTAAACTACACTGTAGATATATTTACATGCCGAATAAGTGTCAAGTAAAAATACCCTGGAAAAGCAGTCACCTATAGGGATAGGTGTATTGTCTGCCTGCTTGATCTTCCGAAATGAGTCATCATTCGATGAAAAGGGATTGAACCTTGGCCCGGCCGGGAAGAGGTTCTGCCGGAAATTCCTGTGAGGATCCGGTTTCGCAGCCGTGCAGGACAATGCTGCAAGTGTGCGGTTGGAGAATCTTTTTTAAGACGGGGGAGGGATTACAGGATGCTCAGGATCGCAAAGAGGGCCATCCCGAGGATGAAAATCAACGCGGGCAGGGGGCGCTTTTTCAGATGACCCGGGATGCTCCGGAGGGGAAAGGCTTTTTCCTTCCAATGGAGCATCAGGTAGTCCGTCGCCACGAACAGAACGAGAACCGCCGGGCCCTTCTGGAGAATGAACCAGGCCATGGCCGCGCCCCGCGAGCTTCCTGCGGGAGCCCAGCCCGGTACGGCAAAGAGGAACCAGAGAACGACGGCCCAGAGAACACCGTACAATCCGAATCCATGGGATCGCTTCATGGGCCAGAGGGGTACCATGGATCGCGTATTTCCTCAAGCTCCGGCAGCCCTTTTCTCATGGCTTGCGGGCTGGCCGGCCACCGGATTGGGGCGGGCCGGGAGTTTTTCTTTGACACCCGGGGGACGTGAAGATAAAAAAAGGCAAAAAGAGCGGAGAGAAGATGCATGACCCGGGCAACGCCTTATTTTGAAGATGTCTCCTGCCGCCTGAGGGAACGCGGAATTCGAGTCCTCGATAACCGGCCCGCCGGAATGGTTCCGAAGCATTCGACCCCCGGTTTCTTCCGGGGGAGAGCCAGTATTTGTCGGCGGATATTCTTCAGGGAGGTTCCATCATGATCCGATCAACCATCCAGATCCTGTGCGCAGCATTGCTGATTCTTGCAGCCTCGACGGCGGTAGCGGAAAACCTCACCGTCCAGGGCGACATGGGTTCAACGATCCGTTATGTGCTGGAGGAAAAGGTGATCTCGGGCGACGGGATGCGGAAGATCGTCATGAGCTTCGTAATTCCCCAGAGCTTCGAGTCTCCCACCTACCGGCAGGCCATCTCGGATTTCACGCTCGACCTGAGCCCGAAGCCGCAGGACCGCCAGGAGACCACCGACGCCCGGGGGAACCGGATCGTCACGGCCACCTGGACGGATCCACCCGCGGCGGTGGACGTGAAGCTGTCCTGCAATGCCCTGAACCGGACGAACCTGAAGCTCCTGGAGACCCGGACGCCCTTCCCGCTGGGAAAGGTCGAACCCGGCCTGGAGGATTACCTGAAGCCAACCGAACAGGTCCAATCGGACAATCCGAAGATCCGTCTTCTCGCGGCGGACCTGACGAAGGACGTGAAAACGGAGTTCGATGCCGTCCAGAGGGTGATTTCCTGGGTTGTGGATCATGTCCGGTACGTGACCCCTCCGGTTCAGTATGATGCCCTGTATTCCCTCGGATCGGGCAAGGGAAACTGCCAGAACTACTCCCACTTGAGCGCGGCCCTGCTCCGCTCCGTCGGCATACCGGTCCGCATCATCAATGGCATAACCCTGGACCGGGCCTACGACGTGACCTGGGAACGGGGCGTCATGACCTTCAAGATGGGGAAGGGACGCCATTCGTGGATCGAGGTCTGGTTCCCCGATCTGGGCTGGGTTCCCTTCGATCCCCAGAACACGGTCCTGTTCGTGTCGAACCGCTTTATCCGGGTCGAGGTGGGAATCGACAACAACGAGACGAAGAATGACGGGCTGATGCGATGGTCCCAGGTGGCGAATGCCAGGACGAAGCCGACCATGCGGGAGAGCGTCGATGCCTCGTTTTTGAACGATGCGGTGAAGGTCCGCGGCAGCCGCCAGGCATACGGGCCGAAAAACCTGCTCCTGTCGCCGGAGGTCAAGGCCGAGTTCAAGCAGATCATCGTCGAGCCGCCGCCACCTCCACCGGTCATCCCCGAAGAGGTGAAAAAGGAGCTTCGCTATGACGTTCCCTTCCTCTACGGCAACCTGGATTATCCCGAAAACATTGATTTTGCCTTCCCCCGGGTGACGAAGAAATCCGGCAACCAGTTCGAGATGGCCCGGAGCTTTCTCGTGGAGACAGCGGAATACGTGACCACCAAGGCCACCCAGTATGCCCAGGTGGTGGTCCTGCAAAAACCCGTGAAGCTGCAGACGGTGGGGCTCGCTTTGCACAATTTCGGAGGCGATGGACAGTTGTGGGTCGAGATCTACAGGGACAACGGCGGAAAACCCGGAGCGCCCCTGGCGACGAGTGCACTGGTTACCCTGGATCAGCTTTCCACAAAGCCCGGCTACCGCTGGGCGGACTTCAACTTCACGAAGGACAGCCCGATCCTGATGCCCGGCTCCTACTGGATTGCCCTCGGTTTCACGGGGGATCCCATCGTAAACTGGTTTTATACCTACGGGAAGCCCGTGGGACCCGTTGAAGGCACCCGCTACAAGGGCATTTTCGACGAGGACTGGAGCGGTGCCCTGGCCTTCGAGTTCAACTACCGGGTGGCGGGGTTGACGACGAAGGACGAGACCGCCGCCCCGACGGCAGCGAAGAAGGTCTCGGAGAGCGACAGGATGAAGAAGAAACTTTTGAAGAAGAGAGTCGTCATCAAGAAACGTTGAAGACACCGGTAGAGGAGCGGACTCTGCAGCGCCCGTTCCTTCGCGTATTGCCCGGTATGGTCGGGATACAATCCCGAACGCGCCGTGGCGGGGAATCCGGATCGTGGAAGGAGGCGTGATGGACCATGAAACCTGGTCCGTTGTCGTGACGGCCGCGGGCATGGCGGAGGCGCAGGTGATGGCCGGACGCCTGGAGGTGGAGGGAGTCCCGGTACGGTTGCGGTACGATGTGGCGGGATCCCTCTACGGAATTACCGTGAACGGCCTGGGGGCGGTGAAAATTCTTGTTCCGGAAGACTGGGTCGAGCAGGCCAGGGCAATCCTCGGCCGGAGCTATGAGGAACACGACCTCAGTTGGCAGGAAGACGGACCGGAATGATGTCCCCGCCGGGCGGTTCTTCCCCGGCAACCTTCAGAAGATCCCGTCCAGGCGGGTGCCGCATTGCGGGCAGGCGCCATCCTGGAGTCGGTTTTCCACGATGGTGAAGCTCCAGCGCCGGATCAGCAATGTCCCGCACGATGCGCAGGCCGTGCTTTCTCCCTCATCTCCCGGCACATTCCCGCTGTAGACATACTTCAGCCCCGCATCCTTTCCGATCTGCACGGCCCGGTGAATGGTCTCCACGGGAGTCGTGGACGCCGACATCAGCCGGTAACAGGGGTGGAACCGGCTGATGTGCCAGGGGACTTCCGGACCGAGGGATACAAGGAACGAGGCAATCTCCCGAAGCTCACCGTCGCTGTCGTTGAGCCCGGGAATGACCAGCGTCGTTACTTCAACCCATATGCCCCTCCTCTTCATCTCCCGCAGGGTGGTCAGGACCGGTTCCAGCCTGGCCCCGCAATGCTTCCGGTAAAATTCGTCGGAGAAGGACTTCAGGTCCACATTGGCTCCATGCAGGTCGGCGCCGATCATGTCGAGTGTCTCCGGCGTCATGTATCCGTTGGTGACGAAGATGTTTTCGAGCCCTCTCCCGGCGGCCGTCCGGGCGATATCCAGGGCATACTCGAAGAAGATCGTGGGTTCCGTATAGGTGTAGGCGATGGTCCGGGACCCCGAGCGGACGGCCGATTCGACGACGACCTCCGGGGGAGTCTCGTGTCCCTGGATGATGCCGCTCTCCCGGGGAAGCTGGGAGATGTCCGCGTTCTGGCAGAACGTGCAGGAGAAGTTGCAGCCCACGGTGGCGATGGAAAAGGATTTCGATCCCGGGTGGAGGTGGAAGAGGGGCTTCTTCTCGATCGGATCGACGTTTCCGGCGATCAGGGCACCATAAACAAGGGTGTGAAGGACTCCGTCCCGGTTCTCGCGGACGGCGCAGATCCCCCTTTTCCCCGGAGCGATGAGGCACCGGTGGGCGCAGAGCCCGCACCTTACCTTGTTTTCTTCCTTCCTTTCGTAGAGCAGGGCTTCCCGAATCATGTCATTCTCCGGATCACTTGATCACCCGGACGGCACCGGGTATGGGACGCTGCTTCCGGGCCTCCATTCCAAAGGTGATCCGCATGGGTTCCTGGATCGTCCGGGTGGAGAAGGTAACGGGGAAGGACAGCCCAAGGAAGGCCCCGAAGGGATTCTTGGTTACTGGGATCAGTTCCTCCAGGTCCGACAGAGAGGGGTACCATCCATCGGGAAGGAAAACGACGCTTCCCCACTGAATGTGCGATCCCGGCAAAAGTCTGCGGATCAGGCGCCGAAGCTCGCCGGCGGTAAAAAAGCGGGCATGGCGGAAAAGGGTTGGACTGCGCCGGTCCGCCATGCGGCGCGCCGCGGCGATGATGGACCAGCGGTTGAGCACCCCCACGAAAATGCGGCCCCGGCAGACCCGGATCGCTTCGGAGACGGCCCGTTCCGGGTCGGCGGTGAATTCCAGGGACGTAATGAGCGTGACGATGTCGAATTCGTTGTCCGAGAAAGGGAGCTCTTCCGCCGAGCCGAGCCGCAGGTCCGCGTGGGCGCCCAGCTTTTGCCGGGCCCGGGCCAGCATGGGGGGAGAGGAATCGATGCCGGAGACGGCACAACCCTTGGCCCGGAAGAGTGCGAGGTGATCGCCGGTGCCGCATCCGACGTCCAGCAGCCGCTCTCCCTCGCGGGGCGTGAGGTGGTTCAGGATCAGGCTCTTTTCCCGACGGTCCATGTACGCGCCGGCAGGGGTCAGGAGCCAGTCGTCATAGGTTCGGGCGACATCCTCGGTGAAAATCACGGGTCCGCTCCTTTGCCGTGCGGCGATGTCCTGGGACATGAATCGCCCGCCGGTGTCTCAACCGGTTCTATCCTCCGATGGCAGACATCTGCCGGCTGCATTTTCTCGGTGACGGATCACCCGGCAGCGCATGCCTTCCCGCCGGCTTCGCGGCGATTGCCCTGCGGATCAGCCCCTTGAGCACCTCGTCGGAGCATCCGCTTCTCAGGTCGGGCTTGAGGTCGATCTCGTCGTCGGAGAGCAGGCAGGCCCGGAGATGACCTTCGGCGGTGAGCCGGAGGCGGTTGCATTCGCCGCAGAATTCATGGCTGATGGGGCTGATGAAGCCGATCTCCCCGATTGCCCCGTCGATCCGGTAGCGCCGGGCGGGTCCCCGGTTGTCCGGATCGCCGTTATCGCCTAAGTACTCCATCTTGAACGACTGTCCGATCCGTTCCCGGGCCACGTCGTTGGACAGGTACTCCGTGGGCGAATCGGCGCTTTTCCGGCCGATGGGCATCATTTCAATGAACCGGACCTGATAGGGCCAGCGAAGCGTTGCCCGGGCGAAATCCAGAATTTCATCGTCGTTGGTTCCCTTCATCAGGACGATGTTGATCTTGATGGGGGAGAAGCCGACCTCGGCGGCCTTCCGGATGCCCCGGAGAACAGCGTCCAGATCCCCGCCCCGGGTGATGGTCCGATAGCGGTCCGGATTCAGGGAATCGACGCTGATGTTGATCCTCCGGATGCCGGCCCGGTAAATCGCTTCTGCGTGATCCGCGAGAAGAATGCCGTTCGTCGTGAGGCTGACGTCTGAGAGTCCTTCGATTTTCGTGAGATTGTCAATGAATCCCACGATCCCTTTCCTTGTGAGCGGCTCACCGCCGGTGAGACGGACCTTGTTGATTCCTTCCGGAATGGCCGCCCGGACAACCCGCAGGATCTCCTCGTAGCGCAGGATGTCGTTGTGCCCCAGCAGGGACAGCCCTTCCTTGGGCATGCAGTAAATGCAGCGCAGATTGCAGCGGTCTGTGACAGACACCCGCAGGTAGTTGATCTTTTTTGGCAATTTCTTGGACATGGTGCGTTTCAACGAACCTCCTTCCGGGAGCATTAACACACCCGGGACCCCCTGGCAAGGCGCAGGGTTTCAGAAACGCTTGACATCCTTTTTACGTATCCCTTATACGTTTCGCATCCGCACGTGCCGGTATCGACCTGTATGCAGGATCGAGAGCCGGGCTTTCCAGAATAACAAGCCGACCCTTTTCCCGGACCCTGCCCTTCCGCGATGAAAGGGTGATTTCCGGAGTGACCGGGGCCGTCAAACCGACAGAGGAGGAATCCCATGGCCAAGATTGATGCCTTTTTCCAGTTGATGAACGAGCAGGGGGCCTCGGACCTGCACCTCGTGACGGGTCAGCAGCCGGCCCTCCGGATCCGCGGCGAGATCGAGCGGATCAAGTACGACCGCCTGGATAACGACGGGCTGAAGGCCATGCTCTACGAGATCGCCCCGGAGATCAAGATCAAGCAGTTCGAGGAGACGGGCGACGTCGACTTTGCCTATGAAATCCCGGGACTGGCCCGCTACCGCGCCAACTTTTTCGAGCAGAAGTGGGGCTGCGCGGCCGTTTTCCGGGAAATTCCGAGCAAGATCCTGACCTGCAAGGACCTGGGACTGCCCGACGTGATCGCCAAGCTGGCCCTCCTGCCCCGGGGACTCATCCTGGTCACGGGCCCCACCGGGAGTGGAAAGTCGACGACCCTGGCGGCGATCGTCGACGAAGCGAACAGACTGCGGAAGGATCACATCATTACGGTTGAAGATCCCATCGAGTTCGTCCACGAGAGCCAGAGCTGCATCGTCAACCACCGTGAGGTGGGGCTCCACACGAAGAGCTTCTCGGCGGCCCTCCGGGGCGCCCTCCGCGAGGACCCGGACATTATCCTGGTCGGCGAAATGCGCGATCTGGAAACGATCAGCCTGGCTATCGAGGCGGCTTCCACGGGACACCTGGTTTTCGGGACCCTGCACACCACCAGTGCCGCCAAGACGGTGGACCGCGTCATAGAAGTGTTCCCGTCCAGCGAGCAGGCGCAGATCCGTTCCACCCTGGCCGACGGGATCCGGGCCGTCATTTCCCAGACCCTGTTCAAGCGGGTCGACAAGAAGGGCCGCTGCGCCGCCCTGGAGATCCTCATCGCCAACTCGGCGGTACGCAACCTCGTCCGGGAGTCCAAGACCTTCCAGATTCCGTCCATGATCCAGACAGGAAAGAAATACGGCATGCAGCTCCTGGACGACGCCATCATGGATCTCATGAACAAGGGTTGGATCTCCGGCGATGATGCTTACCAGAAGTGCAACGACAAGGGCCGGTTCCGCCAGTATCTGAAGAATCCGCCGACGGACTTCACGGAGGTGTAACCGCCGGACCGGTCCCCGCGACCGGCATCGAGGAGGCAGAAACATGAGAAAGCAAGAGGTCGACTACATCCTGGGGAAGATGCTGGATGCCCACAAAGGCGTTTCGGACCTGAACATGACGGTGGGCAAGTCGTTCCAGGTGGAGACGTCCGGCCAGTTGTCGAAAGTGGACCTGGAGCCGAATTTCGAAACGCTCTCCCCGTTCCAGACGGAAATCTTCGCCATGAACCTCATCAATCGGGACCGCCGACTCACGGAGGACCTTTTGACGAAGGGATCCTGCGATCTGGCCTATGAGCTTCCCGGACGGGCGCGATTCCGCGTGAACATCTTCTCCCAGAAGGGCAACCTCTCCATCGTGATGAGGAAACTGGAGACAAAGATCCCCACCATCGCCGAGATGAACCTGCCGGAGGCCTTCAAGAAGATGGCCCAGGAAAAGAACGGCATCATCTTCGTCACCGGCGCCACCGGAAGCGGAAAATCCACCTCCCTGGCGGCGGTCCTCGACAAGGTCAACGACGAGCAGTCGGTCCACGTGGTCACCCTGGAAGACCCGGTGGAATTCGTCCATCCCCAGAAGAAGGCCACCTTCAACCAGCGGGAAATGGGCCAGGACTTCGACATCTTCTCCAACGGCCTCCGGGCGGCCCTGCGCCAGGCCCCGAAGGTGATCCTCGTCGGTGAAATGCGAGACCGCGAGACCGTCGAGATCGGCCTCTCCGCGGCGGAGACGGGGCACCTGGTGCTGACCACCCTGCACACCGTCGATGCGGGCCAGACCATCAACCGCATCCTGGGCATGTTCAGCACGGAGGAGGAAAAGCAGATCCGCATCCGCCTGGCCGACACGGTCCGCTGGATCGCCTGCCAGCGCCTGCTTCCGAAGGTCGGTGGAGGACGTGTGGCGGCATTCGAGATCATGGGCTCGAACCTGCGGGTGAAGGACACGATCCTGAACGGCGAGTCGGAGGGCAAGACCTTCTACGACATCATCGACCAGAGCCGGCCCTTCGGCATGATCACCTTCGACGAATCCATCGTGGATCTCTACAAGGAGGGGCTCATCACGGAAGAGACGGCGAAGGCCTATGCATCCAACAAGAGCGCGGTGGGACGGGGCATCGACACCGTCAAGAGCGCCCGGGGCGAAAAGACGACGGACCTGGGAAAACTCCAGGTGGATTCGGATTACGGGAAACCCCCCAAGAGGCCGGGCTGGTAATCCACTCTGAAGCCCGTCAACGGATACAAGGGAGACAGACGATGGAAGACGAAAAGAAACTGTTGGACGAGGTGGCGGCGGACTCTTACGATTCCTCGGACCGGCCCTTCGACTTCGTTCTCGAGGAGGGTGAGACCGCCCTCGTGTGCTCTAACGATGCGGCGAGCCGGGAGAAAATCATCCAGGCGCTGCAGGCAATGGGGTACCAGATCAGCGAGTCCGCCTCGGCCAAGGACGCCCTGAAGAGCATGCGCTTCCACGTTTTCGACCTGGTGGTCGTGGACGAGGGCTTCGAGCGGGAGGTCTTGGATTACCTGGAAACCCTGAACATGAACACCCGGAGGAATATCTTTGTCGTCCTGCTCACCGGCACGCTTCGGACCATGGACAACATGGCGGCCTTCCACCTGAGCGTGAACCTGGTGATCAACAAGAAGAACATCGAGGACGCGGGTCCGATCCTGCGCCGGGGAATCAACGACAACAAGCAATTTTATTCGGTGTTCATGGACGGAATGAGGAAGATCGGGAGAATCTAAGATCCGGCAGATACATTTTGAGAGGAACAGACAAAGGGGGCGGCGAGCCCCCTTTTCTCGTTCGTGGCTCTGGCAATGGCTGTGCCCTTTCTTTTCCGGTCCGCGTGTAGTAACGACACGGGCATGAACGGACGGTTCCTGGCTTTCCACAAGATCGGCTTTTCCTACGATGCCCTTGAAAAACCGCTCATCACGGATCTAACCGTTGACTTTACCGAAGGCTGGACGGGCATCGTAGGGGCGAATGGTGCTGGGAAAAGCACGCTCCTGAAACTTGCAGCCGGTGAGCTGCAGCCTTTGTCCGGTTCGCTGCATATCCCGGGAGCGGCGATTTATTGCCCCCAGCGCACCGATGACCCGCCGGGTAGGCTTGCCGAGCTGCTGCTGGCGGAAGACGTGGAGGCCTTCCATATCAGGCGCCGGCTTGCCCTTGCCGCGGATTGGCACCGCCGGTGGGAGACGCTCAGCCATGGGGAACGCAAGCGGGCGCAGATTGCCGTGGCGCTATGGTCGAGACCTTCGGTGCTGGCCCTTGACGAACCTACCAACCACATCGACCGCGACGCCCGGCGTATGCTCATCTCGGCACTCAACACCTATCGGGGGGTCGGTCTGCTGGTAAGCCACGATCGGGAACTGCTCGACATGCTCTGCAGCCGGTGCCTTTTCCTGGAACCCGGAGAGATACGGCTGCGGCCGGGGAACTATTCCGAGGCATTGTCGCAGGCGGAGCGGGACACCCTCACCCTGAGAAGGCAGAGGGAAACCGCCCGGAGAGAATACCTGAAGCTGAAGAACACGGCGGTCAAGCGGCGATCGGCAGCCGCAGAGGCCGACAAGCGCCGATCCAAGCGCCATCTGGATAGGAAAGACCACGACGGCCGCGCCAGGAAAGATCTGGCCCGCGTTACCGGAAAGGATGGCGTTGCGGGCAAGTTGCTCAGGCAGGTGGACGCCCGCCTGCAGCGTGCCGTGGACAAGGAGAATTCGATCCCGATTTCAAAGGCATACGACCTTGGGATCTGGATTGAGGACTCACGGTCTGTGCGGGATTTCCTTTTCCGTTTGCCCGCCGGCCGAATTCCGCTTGGCGGGACAAGGCAGCTGGCTTTTCCCGATCTGGCGTTGCGGCCGGCGGACCGCGTGGCCCTGACGGGTCCGAACGGGGCCGGCAAGAGCACCCTGCTCCGGCACATCCTCTGTCGTCTCGACATCCCCGCCGAGCGGCTGATCTACGTCCCTCAGGAAATCGACCTTCAATCCTCTCAAGGCATCATGAATGAGGTGCATCGCCTGGGGCACGACCGTCTCGGCCGCGTCATGACCGTGGTGAGCTGCCTCGGATCCCGCCCGGCACAGCTTTTGGAGAGCCGGGAGCCCAGCCCCGGAGAGATGCGGAAGATCCTGCTGGCGCTGGGTATCTCGCTGGAGCCTCACCTGATTGTCATGGACGAGCCCACGAATCACATGGATCTTCCTTCCATCCACTGCCTGGAAGAAGCCGTCGCCGGATGCCCCTGCGGCCTGCTCCTGGTTAGCCACGATGAGGCGTTCCTGGGGCGATTGACGGACATCCGGTGGGAGCTTGTCATGGATCAGGCGGGAGACAGCCGCCTTTGTCTGTGACAGGACGAGATTTGCCTTGCGAGACAATTATTTTCTGACCTGCATGAGGTTTGTTTCTCCCTCAGTAAGGAAGGTCAGGTGCAGTCTGAAGCCTGCTGAAACAAACAGGGGAAACAGTTAAAAACGAGGTTGATATTTCAATATATTATTGCCAGTTTTTCGGAAAATTTAAGTTCAGTTGGAGATAGACGGATATTTCGATATCTGTTTGGCAATACTTTCTGTAAACACTTTACCAAACCCATCAATTCGACTCGGCCTTTTCCTCTTAATATTACTCACGGCCACTTCTTGGTCGAAGAGAGCCACCAATTTTTCTGTTAGATGTATACAATATGGTCGTTCAATCCTAGGTCGACAATGCACAACAAAGGATCGCTCAACACTATAAGTTGCAAGACCTATGTTTTTCTCTCGAAATTCTGCAATATTATTGATTGCAGAATTTGATCGGCTTGCATCAAGTACTACATAAGCTTCCCAAGCGAAGCTTTTATATCGGAATGCTTGTGTCAAAGCCTTCTTCCAAGACGAAAGCTTTAATTCCATTGCAATTATATGCGCAGTTCTTCCGCTTGGCGGTTCAAGTAAAACAACATCTGGAACTCCAAACAGCCCCTCAACCTGAGATGCTATTATGGCTTCATTATCGTGAAAAATAGAACGAAGATGTTCCTCAAATGATTTCTGCATTTCTTTCTCTGTTGCAAACATGATTTACACCTCTATAAAGAAGCGTATATGTTCATGGCGGTAAGCCAGGCGCTTAAATGAGAACCATCACTGTTGTCGTCTAATACTACACCCGACCTGTCAACTTCGATAAAGGCTTGTCTTGCTCTTTGAATTGATTCACGTAGATAGTTGCCTCTTTCAATGAGATTTTCTGGCAATTCCTGCGCTTGCTTTGAAAAAACAATAAAAAAGTGTTTGTATAGTTCAGGTTGTCGAAGATTCCAATCTTCTTTTGGACGAAAGTTTAGAGGTGTATAACGAGAATTTTCGAATAAAATTTTCCAGCTAGGATAAAGCTGTTGTATGGCTTTAATATAATTTAACTCAATCCATTGAAATAATAAACCCGAATAAAGACGAGGATTGGGCTGTTTCTTAGTCTGTGGATCCTGCTCAATAAAACGACTTGGATTGAATTTTCTTAAGTTCTCATAGGATCCCATACTAATAGAATCTGGCCCGGCTAATGAATATAGCAATCCTTCCGTATTGTTATAGCCAATGTGCACAGACAATCCATTATCTTTTAATACTTTAATAAAATACAAGCAATGTGCAAGATACATTGGATCTTTGATTTGTTTACCTGTCATTGTGTTTTCAAATATTATGTAAATTCCATTTATATTCTCATATGACGTCAGCCAGTTGAGTAAATAATTTCTATTCTCCTCATCAGATACTTGGACGCTTTTTACAATCACTGTCAATAAAATCGATTTACTAATTCCGGTCTCCTCAATAGCTGATAGAAATGGTTCTATGTAACAACTAGAGATTTGGCCTACATAGTCAGATGGAAGATCATCATAATATCTTGTAGGAATTACAATATGAGAGAAATTCCCTTTAGCTTGCCACTCTACACATGCCCGGGCAATATCCCAACATGCAGTCTCAAAATCACTAGTATTGTAGTCTGGCAACGCGGTAGATGGGAAGAAAGGGTAATCAGGCAGTTTCCCACGACTAGATGCTGGGATATAAAACTGCGGATCAAAAAAAGAATTGGCCCTTATAGAGGATTCGACATCCATAATACGATCTGGACCATCGTTAACCGGTGAGAAGATCATTCCTTCTCCTGCCTTGTCTTCTTTATTACTTGCCAAATTCCAGACAAGATTATGTCCGCACTGATGATAAACCTTCATCTAATTTACCCCCAGTGGTCCGTTATGTATTTGCTAAGAGCTTCTTTAGTTCGGAACCTTTGATGTGGTTCGGTCTGCATCAATCGTTTTATAAAAGCGGAAAATGATTCGCTAGTGCCCGTTTTTGCTTCTGGTAAGACAAAATGGCCATTCAGAATATTTTCAGGGATCGAATCTCCTCGACCCAATTGTGATGGTTCATATGGGTGAAATCCTAGGTGGATTTGGAGTGCAAGTAGTCCTAATGCAAAGAAATCAGATCGAATATCAATAAGCGATTTTCTGTTTCGTAATTGTTCTGGTGATGCATACTGGGCTGTGCATGGGCCAACCAATGCTCCAGCAATCGTAAGGCTTGAAAGGTCTAGTAATCTAGCTATACCAAGATCAATCACAACAGGTTTTGAATTAGGCCTAATAATAATATTTTGGGGTTTTATGTCTCGATGAACAACTCGTCTTTTCCATAGAATATCCAAGGCCACTACTAATTCATTTATTAAATTTATTATATCTATTTCATTTGAAAATACGTCTAGGCAGTTTAAAAGAGTTTGTCCCTCAATCCTTTCTTCAATTATTAAGAAAGTCCGCGAAGCTGCTTCTACTATGAAAGCGAAGTGTCTAGGGTAATATACAGATTCAATGCTTGCTAAAAGGCTCACCTCACGGCTTATTCTCTCTAGTGCGCGTGGATGTGGGTATGTACCTAATTTTAAAACGATAGAGCCATGATCAGGGTGTTCTGCGGTATAAACAGATTTTTGCCCTCCATGTTCTAATTCAGTAACGTTGAAGCAAGATTTTATTATGCTTTCAATTGCCATGTTGATTTTCCAGCAAAAATCAGGGGACGAAAGAATTTGATCATTTTTATTGGCGATTGAAAAAACCCCGGTTCTGCAGAAACGCGGGGTTATTGATCCATTCTATGATCCCCTCCAGAATTATTATTCGGGATGGAGTTAATTCAATTGTCGGTCAATCACGTCGAATTTTTAACATAAAAAAAATAAATAATCTATTCAATTATGGATGTTTATGAGCATGAGGCTATTTAGATGAAAAATATTTTTTGTATCGTTTTTCTTGGCAATATTCATGAAATATTTTCAATAATCTCCTTCGCTTCCTCCTCCTTCCCCATGGCCAGGAGGCATTCGGCGAGATGGAGGGGGTAGAGGGGGTTGCCGGGCTCGGCGGCGGAGGCCTTGCGGAAGGCGTCGGCGGCTTCCGGGTGCCGGTTGTGCCGGGCCAGGCTGTGGCCCAGGCGGTTCAGGTAGGCCCCGGCCTGTTCCGGGTTGAGGGAGGCGGCCCGGTCATAGGCCTCCAGGGCCTCTTCGATCCGGCCGAGTTGGAGGAGGATGTCTCCACGGCCGCAGCGGTAGAGGGGATCTTCCGGAAGGAAGTCGATGCAGCGGCTGTAGGTGTCCAGCGCCCGTTCGGGCTCATTGAGATCCAGGAGGATGTGGGCCATGCGGCCGTAGAAGACGCCGGTCTTCTCGGGCTCCAGGCAGACGGCCCGCTTGTAGGCCGCTTCGGCTCGGTCCCACTCCGAGAGGGCTAAAAGGGCGTTGCCGAGGAGGCAGAGGACGGCGGCCGCCTCCGGTTCCTCCTCTGTCATTTTTTCCAGCACCCTCACCGCGTCCCCGGGACGGTCCGCCTTGAGGTAGGCATCCGCCAGCGCCTCGCTGAGGGCGAAATCCTCCGGCTGGGCCTCCGCGGCCCGTTCGCAGACATCGACCAGCCGGTCGAACATGGCATTGTCCTTGAAGATGCGGACGAGCTCGTCGAAGCCGAATCCGGTAAAGACCCGCCGGGTCAGCTCTTTTTGGAAAAGCCGCTCGAAGAGCCCGATGGCCTCTTCCAGGCGGCCGGCATCGTGGCAGGCCCAGGCGAGGGAGAGGACGACGGAGTCGTCATCGGGGGAGGATGCCAGGAGATCCCGGTACAGGACGATCGCATCCTCGAACCGCCCGTCCTGGTACAGCCGGTCCGCCGCATCCCGTCCACTTTGGTTTTTGTCGTCTGGTGTCATGGTGATGAAAGAAAAAGCGGCCGGGGAAGCGGAGACAATCCGCCTCCCCGAGCCGCGGGTGGTTGATCGATATCCGTTCAGCCGCAGGAGGAACAGGTGCTGCAGCTGCCGCCGGCGGGAACGAAGCTGGACGACAGCTTGAATCCGGACCCGTGCGGGGTCTCGATGAAGTCCACGGTGATGGGTTGAATCTCGTCATACAGGGCCTGATTGATCACAAACTTGAGACCGTTGTCCTCGAACGTCTTGTCGTCCTGTTTCGGCTCATCCAGAGCCATGCCCAAGGAGGGCCCCGCTCAGCCTCCCTCGAAAATCATCACCCGGATCGGCTGGTCCGCATCCCGGTTCTTCATGAAATCCTTGATCATCTCATTTGCTTTTTCCGTTACCGTGAACATGTTTCTCCTGTCCTTTCCGACACCTTGGTGTCCCTTGAGTTGACGCCTTCCCCCATATCCCGGCTGGAATCCCGATGCAATAAAAATCGGCCGGGAGTTCCCTTTTCTTGAGAGGGTATGGTATCAGCGATGTGCGATCCAACATAATCATCCCGGGAGCGGTTGGCAAACAGGAAGAGAAAAAGGTCTCCTGAAGCCAATGATAATCGACACAATGGAAGCAAAACGCAGCATGGAGCCGGTGATCGAGGCAACCAGCCTGAAGAAGACCTTCGGCGATCTCGTGGCGGTGGACGGTCTGTCGTTCACGGTGGAAAGTGGTGAGTGCTTCGGCATCCTGGGGCCCAACGGTGCCGGCAAGACCTCCACGATCCGCATGATCTATGGCTTCTCGCCCATGACGGCGGGAGACTTGAATGTCTTCGGCATGGACATCCGTCGCCGCTACCGGGCCGTCAAGAACCGGATTGGCGTCTGCCAGCAGGAGAACAACCTGGACCCGGACCTGACGGTGGTCCAGAACCTGGAGGTCTATGCCGGTTTCTTCAACGTTCCCCGGCGGGAGGCCCGCCGGCGGGCCCTGGAGCTCCTTTCCTTCATGTCCCTGGAGAACCGCCGGGACACCCGGGCCATGGAGCTCTCCGGCGGGATGATGCGCCGCCTGGTGATTGCCCGGGCGCTCATCAACAATCCGGACCTCCTGATCCTGGACGAGCCGACGACGGGTCTCGATCCCCAGTCGCGGCACCAGGTCTGGGAGCGCCTGGAGGAGCTTCGCTCCCGGGGCCTGTCGATCCTGCTGACGACCCACTATATGGACGAGGCGGCGAGGCTCTGCGACCGGCTCATCATCATGGACAAGGGAAAACTGCTTGTGGAGGGGAGCCCCCGGGACCTGGTGGAGCGTTTCGCCGGACGGCACGTCATCGAGGTGGCCGAGCCGACGGAGAGCCTGCGCGCCTGGGTCCGGGAGCGGGGGCTGCAAAGTGACGACCTGGGCCACCGCCTGATTGTCTTCGGGAACGAGAGCGACAGCGAGGGCCTGTTCCGGGAGATCGCCGCCCGGTGTCCCGGCGACGGCTGCCTGCTCCGGATGGCAACCCTGGAGGATGTCTTCCTGAAACTGACGGGACGGGAGCTTCGCGAATGAACGCCATATCGGGTCGGTTCTGGAGGGTCTGGAGGCGCAATTTCGCCGTCTATCGGCAGAACTGGATGGTCAGTTTCATGACCCCGATGCTGGAGCCGTTTCTCTATCTGGTGGCCTTCGGGGTGGGCTTCAGCCGTCTCGTCGGGGAGGTCCCCTACGGCGGGGCGACCGTTCCCTACACCCTCTTCCTCGCGCCGGCCCTGGTCGCCATGACGGTGATGAACAACGCCTTCTTCGAGAATACGTACGGCTCCTTCGTCCGGATGTACTACCAGAAGACCTTCGACGCCATGATGGCGACGCCGCTGACAGTCTCGGAGATCATCACCGGTGAGATCGTCTGGGGCGCCACGAAGGCCGTCATCGCCACGGCCATCATGCTGGTCGTCATCAGCCTCTTCGGGCTCCTGCGCTGGCCCGAGGCGCTCCTCCTGCTTCCCCTGGCATTTCTCGGCGGGATCGCCTTCGGTTCCGTCGGCATGATCTTCACGGCCGTGACGCCCCACATCGAGCTGTTCAACCTGCCCTTCTTCCTCTTTATTACTCCCATGTACCTCTTCGGCGGAACGTTCTTCCCCCTGGAGGCCCTTCCCGAATGGGCCCGCCAGGCGGCGCTGGCCCTGCCCCTGACCCACCTGGTGAATGTCACCCGGGCGATCAGCATCGGGTTCAGGGACCTGTCCGCCCTGTGGGGCCTTCTGTATTTTCTCGCTTTTGCGGCGGTTTCCTACCCGCTGGCTCTTCGGTTGATGCGTCGCCGCCTGGTGAAGTAACGTCTCCAGGCTGTTGAAAACGCCCGTCTGCCGCGTTGCCCTCGTCCCGCTCCGCTCAACGGATCGCGCCGGGTACGCCTCGCGGTCCGGGATATCAGGCGCCTTGCATCCGGGCATTTTTGAACAGCCTGCCAAAAAGAAAAAGGCGGACCGGAGAATCCGGCCCGCCTTTCGTTTCTTGCTCGATTTCTGATTCGATTACGGTCCCACCATGGGGTTGACGGACTGCCTGTTGGAGGACTCGATGTACTCTACGATCTTTTCCGCGATGGTGTAGATGTTCCGGGTGAACTTCTCCTCGTCCTTCTCCAGCAGGGTCATGCGGAAGCCGGGCATGTTGGTGAAGAACGATGTCAGGGGAACCACGCAGATTCCCGTGGAGGCAAGGAGATAGTAGACGAAGCGCTTGTCGAACTCGATGTTCGGACCCGTCAGCTGCTCGATGTATTCCCGGATCTCCTCCTGTTCGATCTGCAGGAACTGCCGGGCGTTGAGGACGGCCTCGTTGAACACGGCGGTCATGTAAAAGGCGCCGTTGGTGCGGTTCACCATCAGGTAGGGCACGTCCTTAAGGATCTTGTAGGCAATGTTGGACAGGCGCTCGTAGAGGCTGCGCCGCTCGGCCAGGTAATTCTGGTACTCCGGGTGGCTCATGATCTTCGGGATGGCGATCTGGGGCAGCGTTGTGGAGCACACCTCGGACATCTTCTGGTGCAGGATCGTATTGATGTAGCTGGCGAACTTTTCGTCCTTGTCGGCGTTGTACACCTCGATCCACCCGCATCGGGATCCCGGCCAGGGAAATTCCTTGGAGATTCCCTTCATGCTGAGTCCCGGAACGTCCTCGATCACGTCGGAAAGCTGGGCCGTCTTCTTGTTGTTGTAAACGATGTTGATGTACGTCTCGTCAAAGATCAGGAACAGATCGTATTCCTTGGCGATCCGCACGATCTGCCGCAAGGTGTCCGCCGGGTAGACGAAGCCCGTCGGGTTGTCCGGGTTGATGACCAGGATGCCCACGACGGCGTTGTGGCTCTTGACCTTCTGCTCCAGCTCCCGGATGTCCGGATACCAGTTGCTGTAGGGATTCATCCGGTACGTGTTGGGCGGGAATGAGGCGTGGAGCACCTCCGCCATGAAATGGGTCGAGTAGGTCGGCTCGGGGACGATGACCCGGGCGTCCAGGCGGATCGCGCTGTACGAGCGGGCGATGGCGTCGCCCAGGCCGTTGAAGAAGATGATGTCCTCGGGGGTGATCTGGGTCTTGCCGCGGCTGTTGACCCGCTCCACAAGGAACTTGCGGGTCTCCTCCATACCCTTCGTGGGGGAGTAGGCGAAGGACCGGTCGTCCCGGATGATCTCGATGATGCAGTCCTTCATCCAGTCGGGAATGCGCTCACCCTTCTGGACGGGATCGCCGATGTTCTCCCAGCAGATCTCGACTCCGTACTGTTCCAGCTTCTTGGCGATGTTGACGATGTTGCGGATTTCGTAGGTGAGTCCTACGCCGCCTTTGCAGATTTCGAACCTCATATGAATTTATCCCCTGTATCAAGGTGCCTATTTATTAAGTGAAAGTGCTTAATATAATCGGACCAAATTATCCACATTTTTTTCCGGGAGACGGAAGCGGCGGAACCGGCCGTCATAAGTAGGGAAAGGCTGCTCGGGAGACCAATAATGTTCCGATTTTTGTGTCTCGTGCGTTGTGCCTTCCTGGATCGGCCTTTTCCCGCCGGTCACAGGTATTCCGGGAGTCCTTTTTTCTCCAGGAGGTCCACGACCTCCCGGACCCGCTGGGAGTCGCCGCGCTTGCAAACGAGGAGCGCATCCTCCGTGTCCACGACGATCAGGTCCTCCACCCCGGCCAGGGCGACGAGCCGGTCCCGGGCCACGACGAGGGAGTTTTTCGTTCCGGCGGCGGTGACGGAGCCTCTCAGGACGTTCCCCGAGTCGTCTTTCGGCGATACTTCCCAGAGGGCGTCCCAGCTGCCCACGTCGGACCAGCCGAAATCCCCCCGGAGGGCCAGGACGTTGTCCGCCTTTTCCATAACGCCGTAGTCGATGGAGATGGAGGGCAATCCCGGATAGACACTCTCCAGCACGGTGTTTTCGCGCTCCGTTCCCAGGGCGGAGTCGATCCTCTCCAGCCCCTTCGCCAGATCCGGGAGCCACCGGCCGATCGCCTCGAGGACGGCCCCGGCGGTCCAGACGAACATCCCGCTGTTCCAGACGTAGTTTCCCTCCGCCAGGAAGGCCTTCGCCGTTTCCAGGTCCGGCTTTTCCCGGACGGACCGGACCCGCCGGACCGTTTCCGTCCCGGCCGTTCCTGTCTCTTCCCCCAGTTCGAGATAGCCGTATCCCGTCTCCGGGGCCGTGGGGGCGATGCCGATGGTGACGAGGTGCCGCCCCGGTGCCGCCGCCTCGGCGGCCGCCCGGAGAACTTCCAGAAACCTGGCTTCGTCGATGATCAGGTGATCCGCCGGCAGGACCGCCATGACCGCGCCCGGATCCAGCCGACGGACGGCATGGGCCGCCAGGCCGATGCAGGGGGCGGTGTTTCTTCCCAGGGGCTCGATGAGGATGTTCCGCGCCGGGATGTCCGGGAGCTGGCGCGCCAGTTCCGCCGCGTGCGCCCGGTTGGTGACGACGAGGATCCGCTCCGGCGGCACCAGGGGCAGGAGGCGGTCCACGGTCTCCTGGATGATCGTCCGCTCGCTCAGGATGTCCAGCAGGTGCTTGGGCTTCCGGTCGCGGCTCTGGGGCCAGAAGCGGGTTCCCCGGCCGCCGGCCATGATGACGGCATACATGTGGGATCTCCTTGCAGAATCGTGGTGGGTTTTCGACTTTTCATTTGAAAACGGCCGGTTATCCGACCCCGGGATGCATAGCAGAGACCGGGGCACTTGACAAGATCAATCCGGCGGGAGGCGGTCCATGCGGAAGTGCTGGAGCAGGGCAATGAAAGCAGGATCGCGCCGCGGATCGTCCCGCCAGCCGAAGAGATGGCCGGTGCAGGCGCAGTCGGAGGATCCGAAGCGCGGGATGGAGAAATCGGCGATTTTCGCCAGAGCACGGGCGAGTTCGTGCTCCAGGTCGTCGGCCGTCCGGATCGGAAGGGCAGTGCAGGCGTCCGCCGCGGCTCGCAGATGGTCGATGTGCCAGTGCAGGGTCTTCCGGAGCCGCAGGTGCCGGGCGATCCGGCGCGACAGGTCCTTCCGGGCGGACCCGACGTAGCACCAGGTGCCCGGCGGGAAATCGATGCGTCCCAGGGAGCCGACCCCGACGGACCGCGCCTCGTCAAGGCGGCACAGGAGCAGGTAGGCGCCCCGGTCCCGGGATTCCCGGCGGAGTACGTCCCAGGGAACGGGGAGGACGCGGACGTCGTCCTCGAGGCGCAGGTCCTCCGTCCAGGACACGGCGACGGGGAGGTAGAAGAGCCTGTCTTTCATCTCCAGGAAGGTCCCGGCAAAGGCCGGGTCCGTGTGGTAGTCCGGGAGGAACCTCCGCGCCCGGGGCCACTGGACGAGCCAGACGACACCGCATCGACGTCCCGGCCGGACCTGACCGGCCAGGTTCAGGAGGTGGCGGCGCCCCCGCTCGGTGACGGCGTCGGGGAACATTGCCAGGTCGTTTCCGAAAAGCGTGCAGGATTTCACTTCCAGGAGGATCTCCTCTTCTCCCCGCCGGAGGATGAAGTCCAGGCGGCTGTCCCCGACGGTTGCCTCCCGGCGTGCCACCGACGAGCCGGCGAGCTCCGGGATCCGGCCGGCTTCGATCAGGAATTCCACGACGCGGTTCGCCAGGGTTGTATGAAGAAGGATCACGGCCCCGTCCCGTATGACGGCGACGGCCGTCCAGGGCAGGGCGCGCCCGGGATCGGACGCGGGTGCCAAAAGGACGGTCCGGCCCGGCAGGAGGAGCTCCCAGAGGCGGCCCGGGTTGGGCAGGTGGGCCGTCACCGTCCTTCCGTCCAGGTCGCATTCCACGGCGAAGCGGTGGAGCCGGCGGCGAAATGTCGACGGGCACAGGTCGGGGTACAGGGGATCGCGGAAGAGGTTCAAGGGGCGCCTCGCGGTTTTCTTGCAATTTAGCCTGCCCGCCGGTACATTGCCAGGGCCAAATGCAACCATGGTCCCGGGGATGGCGTCAGGCGGAGGAGCGGATGGACGGATTCCGCACCCCCGGGCCCGGAGATTCCAGCGGAGGTGAATCCCCACCGTGAGCGACGGCGTTCCCCAATTGATTCTCAAGGCCGGCCGGGACCGGTCCCTGCGCCACGGGCACCCCTGGGTGTTCTCCGGGGCCGTGGCGTCGGTGCGCCCGCCCGCCAGGGCCGGTGACGTCGTCCTGGCCGTCTCCGGGGACGGCCGGCCCCTCGGCCTGGGGTTCTACCAGCCGCAGACGGACATCATCTTTCGCCTGCTCACGGGGCGCACCGACGAGCCCGTGGACGGCGCCTTCTGGCGCAGGCGGATCCGGCAGGCCATGGACCTGAGGCGTCTGGTCGTGCCGCCGGAGACGACGGCGTACCGGCTGGTCCATGCGGAGGGGGACGGCCTGCCGGGGCTGATCGTGGACCGGTACGGCCGGGTCCTGGTGGCCTCCTTCGCCACCGCCGGCATGGACCGGAAGCGGGAGGAAATCGTCTCGGCGCTCGTGGAGGAGACAAAACCGGACTGCGTGCTGGAGCGCTCCGAGGGCAGGGCCCGCCGCCTGGAAGGGCTTCAGGACCGGCAGGGGATTCTCTTCGGGGACGTCCCGCCGGGACCGGTGGAGGTGCTTGAACGGGGGCTCCGGTATCGGGTGGATGTCCTGAAGGGACAGAAGACGGGCTTTTTCCTGGACCAGCGGGAGAACCGGGCCCTTCTTGGAAGCCTCTCCGCCGGGGCGTCGGTCTTCAACGGATTCTCCTTTACCGGGGGGTTTTCCGTCGCTTGCGGACGGGGTGGGGCAAAGCGGGTCGTTTCCGTGGACGTCTCGGAGGACGCCTGCGCCCTCGCCCGGGAAAACCTCGCCGCCAACGGCCTTTCCCCGGCGGAGCATCCCGTCGTGCGGGCCGACGTCTTCCAGTATCTCCGTGAGACGGAGGAGACCTTCGATCTGGTCATCCTCGACCCCCCGGCCTTCGCCAAGACGAGGCGGGATGTCACCCGGGCCGCCCGGGGATACAAGGACGCCAACCTGCAGGCCCTGCTCCGGCTGCGGGAAGGGGGGATCCTGGCGACGTTTTCCTGCTCGAATGCCGTGGACGAGGTCCTTTTCGAGCGGATCGTGCAGGGGGCGCTGCAGGACGCCGGCCGGGCCGCCTCCGTGCTGTTCCGGGTCGGGGCTGGGCCGGATCATCCGGTTTCCCTGGCCCACCCGGAGGGCCGCTACCTCAAGGGGCTGGTTCTTGCCGTCCGCGGCGCCGCTCCTGGTGGACCCGCCGGGCCTGCAGGAGGAAGGCCTCCAACCGGGCGGCAATGAGCTGGGGGAAGGGAGTTCCGTCGCTCTCGATGGCCAGGAACGGGAGCGGAGGCATCCGGCGGGACAGGATGGCCTCGGCGATCCGGTTCGGCATGCAGCCGAAAGGGCCGATGGCGATGGCCCCGCAGGCCCGCGAGGGAACCTCGTGCAGGCAGCCGCCGATGGTGAGGACCGCCTCCCCCGTCAGGCGGGGATCCAGGTAAGGCCGGGCGCACTCGATGGCGGCGCCGACGTCCTCCTCATGGAGAACATAGAGGCCGGAACGCGCCATGGCCTCCTTGAGAGACCGCTCCCCTCTCCGCATGACGGCCCCGCGAACCGCCCGGGAGAGCCTGCCGCGCAGGTCCGGACGCTCCTTCCCGATTCCCTGCCGCAGGCACCAGTCCGTATAGTATACCCACTCCATGCCGCTGGCCACCTTCGCGGCGTATCCCTCCTCCGCCAGCCGCTCCACCAGAAACTGCCGCGACAGGTCGTCGTGGCGGACGAAGATCTCGCCCGTCAGGAAGATCACGGGGATGTCCGGGACGGGCCGCTTCAGGGAGATCCGGCCCAGCCGCTCCGCCGCCCCGGCCATGGCCTCGCGGATCTCCGTCTCGTCTTTCATCCGCTCCAGGGCGAGCAGGATCCGCTGCCATTCGGCCTCGAAGATGCCAAGGGCAAGCTCCCGGTCATAGGCGTCCGACAGCAGGACCGAGTGGACGTCCTGCAGGATGTCGGCGGTCACGGCGCCCAGCCAGAGACGGTGAAATGCGCCGCTTTCCCGGAGGCCGGTGTAGCTGTCTTCCGAAGTCAGCGACAGGATGGCCACGTTTTCCCAGCCCTGCCCGCGGATAAGGTCTTTCATGAACGGGGCGTAGCGGCCGAACCGGCAGGGGCCGCCGGTGGTGGGCATGAAATAGACCAGGAGATCATCCGCCGTGTCACGCTCCCGGACGGTCTTGAGAAGCGTTCCCGTTGTCAGGAGAAGGGGGAGGCACTCCTTGCACGTCGTCTTCCCCCGTCCGAGCTGGAGGATCTCCGTGTCCGCCGGGGGCATGGCCTCGGCCCGGATACCCAGGCCACGGAAGACCGCGGCCCCCGCCTCGGAGAGGAAACGCCCCATGGATGGGAAGACGACGCGGACCGATTTGTCCGTGAGGTTTCGGGGGCGTCCCCGGGAATCGATGAACGACTTGCGCGCTTCGTCCCAGCGGGCCGGCTGCGTTGTGGCGGCAGGGCGCCGGGGCGGCTCCTCCGCTGCGCTCCGGAAGTTGGTGATGATGTCGAGAAACGCCTCGATGCGCGTCTCCAGGCCGGCGTCGGCCGTGTGGCTGTCCAGCTCCAGGACGAGGAAGGGCTTGCGGCCCATGATGCGTCGCGCGTCCCCGAGGAGAAACGAGTCGGGGCCGCAGGAGAAGTTCATGATGTAACAGCCGAAGAGTTGGGGGTGTTCCCGGATCCTCCGGGCCGCCTGCAGGATCGTCTGCCCGGCGGCCCAGTACATGTCGGGATCCGGCGGGAATTCGCCCGGCGGCAGCATCCCGCAGGGGATGACGGGGATTCCCCGGGTGGCGAACTTCTGGGGAATGCTCAGGTGGGCCTCGGGAACGCAGGTGTTGTACGTGCGGCCCAGGAGAACTACGGCGAACCGGTCCGGCCGCCCCTCCAGCTCCTGCAGGAATCGGCGGCCCTCTTCGAGAAGGTCCTCGGTCACCCGCCGCTGCTCCTCCAGGGCCTCCCGGAAGGCAAAACGGCTCTTCCGGGCCGTGGCCCCGAGATCCCTGCCCATCTGAACAAAGGCTTCTTCCGCCTCTGCCCATCCTCTTGTGAAATCCAGGAGCGGCGAAAGGACCCGCTTATCCGACTGCAGGCGACGGAAGACGGGGTGTTCCCCGAAGGCCGTCGCCAGGACGTAGGGCTCCGCCTGCGTGACCGGGCAGGTGATGCTCCGGGGCACTCCCGGCTGTGCCGGCAGGTCCCGCACGTGGGGCAGGAACAGGAAGTCGGGCTCCCGGTTGAGCAGGTCGAGGAAGAAGCCGTGGGCCAGCTCCGCGGGGTAGCAGAAGGCCGCTCCCCGGGCCTCCATCCCGTCCGGCTCGGGCTTTTCCGACAGGACGGGGTCGAAGCCGAGGCTGCGGAAAAAGGAGCGGAAGAGGGGTGCGCAGGCGTGGACGTGGAAGGACCGGTTGATCCCGACGGTGCGCCTTCCCGCCGCCGTCTCCGCAGCAGGGGCGGGCACGGGATGGATCCGGCTTTCATAGACGGCGGCCAGGTTCGGCGTGCCCTCGGTGTCGCGGCGGATCCGCAGGTTGTACCAGCGGTTGCAGGCACCGCCGAAGGGATGGATCCTGCCGCCGATCCGGACCCTCGAGATCTCGCATTTCCGGTCGCATTTTTCTCGGGAGCCGCCTTTGCAGACGAACGGGGTTTCTTGGGCGAATTCGCGGTCCCGGAGCTGCTCCAGGACGAATTCCTCCGGCTCCAGGAGGCCCCGGCGCCGGCGGTCGACGACTTCGAGGGCCACGCCGAAGGCCCCCATGAGACCCGGTTCCGGGGGAACGACGATGTCCCTGTCCGTGAGGGCCGCCATGGCCATCGGAACGGCCCGGTTGTAGCAGACGCCGCCCTGCATGAAGACGCGCCGGCCGACGGGCCGGTTTCCCTTGACCCGTACGCTGTAGTTCATGGCGATCGAGTAGACGAGCCCCGCCAGGATGTCCTTCCGGCCGATCCCCTCGTGGAGGGCGTTCTTGATGTCGCTCGAGATGAAGGCGGCGCACTGGTCGTTGAAATTGGGCGGGCGGCTCCCCTCCAGGGCCTGGGGGCCGATGTCTTCCATGGCGACGTTCAGCGTCTCCAGGGCCGCCTCCTCCAGGAAGGACCCCGTCCCGGCGCTGCATGCGTCGTTCATGGCGTAGTCCATGGGGACGCCGTTAACGAGATGCGTGTACTTGGCGTCCTGGCCGCCGATCTCGAAGAGGGTGTCCACGTCCGGATCGAAATAGCGTGCCGCCGTGGCATGGGCGATGATCTCGTTGACGATGCCGCTCGTGCCGGCGTGGAGGGCGGCAATCTGGCGGCCCGAGCCCGTTACGCCGAGGCCCGTGATCCGCACGGTCGCTCCCTGTTCTTCCATCTGACGGGCGAGTTCGGCGTAGCAGGCGCGGCACGCCGCAACGGGGTCGCCGCCGGTCCGGAGATACACCGAGGCCAGGATCCGGCTGTCGGCGATCTGCATGATCACGGCCTTGGTGGTGGTCGAGCCGACGTCGAGACCGAGGATCGCCTCGCCGCCCGCCGGGGAGCTCTCCATCCCGTTGTCCCGGAACGATACCCGCGCCGCGGATTCGGCCAGGGGGGGAAGGTAGTGGAAAGACCGGTGCTCCGGCCGGAACAGGGAACCGGGTTCCGGCAGCGGGGTCGCGTCGTTTTCCAGGGCCCACAGGGCGGCTCCCCAGGCCTCGAACCAGGCTGCCTGCGGGGGGACATGGACGTTCCGGATCTCCCGGCGCAGGATTTCCAGGAGGACTTCGTTCCGGGAGACGCCGCCCACCAGGAGGATGTTCTCCCGGGCCGTCTGCCGGAGCAACTCCAGGATTTTGCCCGCCATCATCTGGCAGAGGCCGGCGGTGATCCTGCCCTTGGGAATTCCCTTGTTGGCGGCGTGGGTGCAGTCGCTCTTACAGAAGACGCTGCAGCGGCCGGAGACCCGGTAGGGATCGCCAGACCGGGCCAGGGGCAGCGCCTCCGGAAGGCTGAGCCCGAGCCTCCGGATCTGCTGGAGGAAGAATTCCCCCGTCCCGGAGGCGCACTTGTTGCCCGTGTTGACGCCGCAGATCCGCCCATCCGGGCCGATGCGGTAGACCATGAACGTCTCGCCGCCGGCGCTGACGACGGCGTCGAAGGAGCCGTTTCCCTGGACCGAGACGCGAAATGCCTGTTCGACCGCCTCGGGCTCCGAGATCGACGACAGGTTCAGGAGTCCCCGGAACTTGCGGCCCGTCACGGCCACCCGGCAGTCTTCTCCGGTCCGGTACCGGTCGAGAATCGTCCGGACGGCCTCCCGCGGGTTTCCCGCGTGGGCGGCGGTCACCACGAGGCCTTCCCGGAGGTTTCCACCGTCCGACTGCAGAAGCTCCACGGCGGATAGCGTCGATGCACCGATGCAGATGCCGAGAGATTTCATTTCATGTCCTCCGTACGCCAAGTGAAGGGAGCCCGCTACAGGATCCATCGTCTGCCGATGAAATGATTTCGCAGCATATCTTTTTCCTGTCCGTTCATGAAGGGGACGATCCAAAAGACAACAGGCCGAACATGCGAATGTGCTCTATGGGTATGAACATGCATGGGCCAACAGAACGAAATGCTGTTATTGGCGGCAGGGTCTGGTTTCAGAAATCATCACGAAAAGCGGCATTCGGATTGACCAGGGGATCGACGGCGCATTTCGGACAGAAATAAGCCGGCACCACCGTGCCGCACCCTTCCGCGAGCAGTTCGAAGCGGGCGCAGCTTTCACACAGGGGGACACGGCAGTCGATACAGGAGACGAAATACGTTGCCTGCCTGCAGACGGAGCAGGCGGCGCCGGTCCCGTTCATGTTTCTTTTCGCTTTCCTTTGCCCCGGGATTTGCCGAAGGCCTTTTCGCAGGTCCTGGAGAAACCGTCCTTGCCCGCGGCCAGCATCAGGGTCAGGGGCATCGCCTTCCGGGCCTGGGCCAGCATCCCGTCGCTGATGTTCCGGATGTCCCACTGGGCGTGTCCGTCGGAGCGCAGGCGGGCCAGGTGATACAGCTCCCGGGCGTTCAGCTTGATGCAGACCCTTCTCCGGTGAGCGTTCGTCAGGATGTAGGGGGCTGCGGCGGGCGCCGCCTTCCGGATCCTGGTATAGGTTTTCTCCGTCTGCCGCATGATGTCCAGAAACCGCTTCTCCATTCCGGCCTCGCGGATCGCCCGGGGAATCGTGACCCCCAGGGAGGGATCGTAATCCTGGGCGATCAGTGTGGCCATGCGGTGCCTCTTCAATTGTGCGAAGCAGGAGGCGCTCACGACCAGCTCGAAAACCAGCTCCGGATACTCGAATTCGCGGAGGGCCGCGTCATGGGACTGCATGCGGCAAAGGGCCGTGCGGATCCATTCCTTCCGGCCGTCCGGCCCCATCCGTTCCGCTTCCTCGGCACAACGGGCCAGGGGCCAGCGGGTCGAGGCAAACAGGAGGGCCGCCACCGTCTGTCCGTCCGCTTCGGGGGTGGACTGGACCAGGGAGACCTCCTGCATCCTGGAGCGATGTCTTCCCTCCCCGGCCTTTTGACCGGCCAGGATGTCCCCCTGCCGCCGGAGCTCTTCCCGGGTCAGCCGGTCGTATTCGGTTGCTTCGGTGTAGCGGATCAGGGAAGGGGCGACCGGTTGTACGGCTTCCAGGATGCGTCGGCTGCAGTCGGCCGCCTCCGCCAGGGGAGATGCGGCGAGGCGCCGGATCATGAGTTCCAGGTTCCGGGCATTGGCAGTCAGGCCGAGCTGCGTCTCCGTGGCCAGGGCGATGGCGTAGCGGGCATCCTCCTTGGCCCACCCCTCCAGGAGGGAACGGTTTTTCCCTTCCGCGACCAGGTCGGCATGGCGCTCAAAGATGAGCGGGCGGAGCGCTTCGTATAATTCAGCGTAGAGCTTCTGCTGGGCGCGGATCGTGTCCACGTAAGGCTCCAACAGCCCTGCCCGGACGATTTCCTCGGGTCGGACAAAGTCGTCCCGGAACAGGACATAGCGCTGGGACTTCTCCATGTAGGAGCAGAGCCGGAACCGCTCCACCTCTTCCACCGCGAGCCGGGAGATCCCGGTGATGTCCAGGTTGAAAACGGCGTGCTCGGCAACGGAGCTGTGGCCCATGTCGAAGACGATCGTCCGGTTCGACCGGCGGGCCTTTTCCACTTCCAGACGGGCCGAGGCCCGCAATTCCCCCACGGTTCTGGGGCTGCGGCTGATCCGGGCGTAGGCCGCCGAAACGGTCTCCGGTGTCAGCTCCATCTTCTCCGGCAGGGCCTCCCGGAGGCTTTCCAGAAGTTCGGCGTCCACGTTGTAACCTGCTAAGCGAATGTCCATGTCGATGTGATGACCCCCGGGATAATGACCTTCGGGACGGACGTCCTCGTCCGGAAAAATACGTTAAAGGGCTTGATATGTTGATTGATATTTGAGACTCTTTTCCGGCTGTTTGACCGGACGGTTACTGTAAAGGACCCCCGATGCGTTTGCAAGAAGGAATTGATTTTCCCCTGTGGTGGTGGGGTCGATCCGGATGATCCATGTGGAAGAGCTGGGGGTCGGATGTCAAATCCGCCCTCGGAATCTGTAGTGTCTTCCTGCGCGCCCACGGCTGATAAGAGAAAGGAGGGGCGGGAATGGAATTCGAGACGATCCGGGCGGAAATCCATCCGGGCAGCGTGGGGGTCCTCACCCTCAACCGCCCGGAGCTGCGGAATGCCATTTCCATCAAAATGAGGAAGGAGATTTCCGCCTGTCTGGATGCCTGGGAAAATGATTCCGCCGTAGGCGTTCTCGTCATGACGGGCGCCGGCGCCGTCTTCAGTGCCGGGTTCGACCTGAAGGAATTTCGCAACCCGGCCCTGACGGAGGAGATCTTCACGACGTCGTCCCGCTACCACCGGGATGTCTGGAAATTCCCGAAGCCCGTCATTGCCGCCGTCAACGGGCCCGCCCTGGCGGGCGGGTTCGACCTGGCGAAGCTCTGCGACATCCGGATCTGCAGCCGTTCGGCCGCTTTCGGCCACCCGGAGATCAAATTCGGCTCTCCCGTGCTCTATACTCCCCTGCGCTGGATTGTCGGGGAGGGGATTGCCCGGGACCTCTGCCTGTCCGGGCGGATGATGGGTGCCGAGGAGGCCTTGAGGACGGGACTCGTCAGCGAGGTGACGGAAGACGGACAGGTCCTCGACCGGGCTCTGGCGATCGCCGCGACGCTCCTGGAGGCGCCCCTGCCGGCCCTGACGGCCACCAAGGGCTTCATGATCGATCCCGCCATGGAGGCCGCTTTCCTTATGGAGCACGACGAGGGTTTCCGGCGAGTCCTTCCCGCCCTTGCCGGGACGGCGCGGAAAAAGTAAGACGTCCCGGTCCACAGGACGGTTCGAAGGAGACATGCAGGCAGGAAGAAACGCTGCCTGGCATGTTGCAATCAAGTCGGGAATTCCCGCATCCGGTTCCGGTGACCATGAAACTGAAATGGAAACTCCTGGTCCTTTTCGGCGTTACGTCGCTTGCGATCACCGCGACGCTGGGCATCCTTCTCTACCACCAGCTCCGTGAGGACCGGTTTCAGTCCATCCGCCTGAATACGCTGGAGCAGCTCCGCCACATCGCATTCTCCGTGCGCGTATTTTTAGACGAAGTGGAAAACGATGTCCGTGCCCTGGCGCAGAACGAGACCGTCTGCACGAAAAAGGATACGGGCTTCACGAATTTCACGGCGGCCGACGAAAGGACCTTTCAATACCGCATCGGTTCCACCGAACAGGAAATCATCGACATTTTCAATACGTACCGAATCACCCATCCGTATGTGAACTCCGTATACATGGGGCGGGCGAACGGCAGCTTCGTCCGTTCCCACAGCCGGGAACGCCCGACCCGGTACGACCCCCGCACGCGGCCCTGGTACAGGCAGGCCGAGCAGTCCTCCGGCGGAGTCGTCATCACCGAGCCCTATTCCTCGTTGACAACGAAAGACGTCAACATCGGTGTCGTGAAGGCGCTGGTCGACAGCGTCGATCATGTGTACGGTGTCGTGGGCGCGGACATCACGCTGGCGAACCTTACGGACTACATTCTCCATTTCCGGATCGGGCCTGCCTCCAGGATCCTTATTGTAGACCGGACTGGAACGGTGCTGGCTTCCTGGACGAGTGACCTCCTGTTTTCGAAAATCGGGGACTATTCGAAAGAGCTCGCGCAGGTTCTGCAGGGTGGACACCAGGTGGAAGAAAGCGTCGTGATCGAGGGAGCCCACCATCACGTCTTTTCCCGGGAAATTGAAGGGGTCGGCTGGAAGCTTGCCGTTCTCATTCCCGTCGACGCGATCGAGCGGGAAATCCGGCTTCCCGTCATGCTGACCACAGGGGGGCTGGTCCTCGGCCTGCTCTTTCTCAGCGCCCTCGGCCTGATGGGGCTGAACGCCTTCATCATCCGTCCCCTCGACCACCTGAGCGAGGAAACCGCCCTGATCGCCAGGACGTCCGACTTGAGCCGCCAGGTCCACATTTCCTCGAAGGACGAGATCGGGATGCTGGGCACCTCCTTCAATGAGATGATCGCCGCCCTGAACGCTACGCAGAAAGCGCTTCGGGAGACGGAGCAGAACCTCATCCGCCACCAGGAGCACCTGGAGGAACTGGTGAAGGAGAGGACCGAGGAACTGGCCGAAGCGCGTGACAAGGCCCAGGAGGCGGACCGGCTGAAATCGGCCTTCCTCGCCTCCATGTCCCACGAGCTGAGGACGCCGCTCAATTCCATCATCGGCTTTACGGGCATCCTGCTGCAGGGTCTGGCCGGTCCCGTCAACGAGGAGCAGGTGAAGCAGCTGACCATGGTTCGCAACAGCTCCCAGCACCTCCTGCAGCTGATCAACGAGGTCCTCGACATCTCGAAGATCGAGGCGGGGGAACTGAAGCTGTCGCCCGATTGGTTCAACCTGACGCAGGCAGTCGAATCCGTCGAGAAGCTCGTCCGGCCCCTGGCCGACAAGAAAGGCCTGCCGATCCGGGTGGACCCCGTCCCCGCCGATGCGGACCGTCTCTTTCACGACCGGCGGAGGGTGGAGCAAGTCCTGATCAACCTCGTCAACAATGCGGTCAAGTTTACGGAGCAGGGCGAGGTCCATGTCCGATGCGAGCGCCTGGGTGATGAAGTCGTCGTGAGCGTCCGGGACACGGGAATCGGGATCAAGGCGGAAGACATGGGGAGCCTGTTCGAGACGTTCCGTCAGATCGAGACGGGGCTGACCCGCCGATACGAGGGGACGGGCCTGGGACTTTCCATCAGCCGGCGGCTGGTGGAACTGATGGGCGGGCGCATCATGGCACAAAGCGACGGCCCCGGCAGGGGAAGCGTCTTCACGTTCACACTGCCGTGGAAGAGGGAGAAAACCGATGAAACCCAAAATTCTGATCATTGAGGACAATGAGCAGAACATGTACCTGCTGACCTTCATTCTGAACCGGCACGGGCAGGAGGTCCTGCAGGCCCGGGACGGGCGGCAGGGAATCGAACTGGCGCTGAAGGAAAACCCCGACCTGATCCTCCTCGATATTCAGCTGCCGGAGATGGATGGGTATACCGTGGCGAGGGAACTCCGGTCCAACCCGGTTCTCATGGACATCCCCATTGTCGCGGTGACGTCCTACGCCATGGTGGGGGACCGGGAAAAGGCCATGGACGCCGGCTGTTCGGGATACATCGAGAAGCCGATCAATCCCGACACGTTCATGGAACAGATCGCCGGTTTTCTCCCCGGGATAGATCAGGGAGAGTGAAGAGTACCATGAACCGATGCCTGATAGTGGATGACCAGGAGCAGAATCTCTATCTGCTTGAAGCACTGCTGAGAGGGAGCGGATATGAGGTGGAGAGCGCCGCGAACGGTCTGGAGGCCCTGGAGAAAGCCCGGCGCAATCCGCCGGACATCCTGATCACGGACATCCTGATGCCCGTCATGGACGGCTTCACCCTCTGCCGGGAGTGGAGGCGGGACGAAAAGCTGAAGAAGATTCCCTTCATATTCTATACGGCCACGTACACAGAACCGAAGGACGAGGCATTTGCCCTGAGCCTCGGGGCGGACCGCTTCCTCGTGAAGCCGCTGGATCCGGAAAGGCTGCTCAAGGAGATCGCCTCCTTTCTGGAGAAGAAGGAAAGCGGATCGCAGCCCTCCGCCGCGGATGGGGAAGCATTCCTGCCGGATTCGGATTACCTGAAGGAATACAACGAGGTGCTCGTCCGGAAACTGGAGGCGAAAATGATCCGCCTGGAGGAGGCGAATCGCTCGCTGGAAGGGGAAATCCTGGAGCGCAGGCTGGTCGAGGGGAATCTGAGGGTCAGCGAAGCCCGGTATAGGGATATGTTCACCAATGCGGTGGAGGGGATCTACCGGTGCACGCGGGATGGCCGGTTCCTCTTCGTCAATCCTTCCTTTGCCAGGATGTACGGTTATGAGACGCCCCGGGAAGTGGTCGACGGCGTTCTCTCCACGGACCGTCAGGTCTACTATAGGCTGGAAGACCGGGACCGCATCCGGGAGGAGCTGGAAGAGCGCGGGATGGTCCGGGATGTGGAGGTGCGCCACAGGCGGAAGGACGGAACCCCCTTCTGGGTCTCGCTGACGGCCCGCGTCGTCCGGGACGATGAGGGAGGGATGCTTTCCTACGAAGGACGGGTCATTGACATCACGGACCGGAAAAGGGCGGA
Source organism: uncultured Syntrophaceae bacterium (assembly GCA_964578535.1). Classification (GTDB taxonomy): domain Bacteria; phylum Desulfobacterota; class Syntrophia; order Syntrophales; family PHBD01; genus PHBD01. The sequence goes on along the minus strand of CAZODI010000004.1, from coordinate 18,185 downwards.
GGAAAAGATCCGCGAGGGAATGGACAGGCTTGAGCAGGCCCTGCGCGGGGTGATCCAGGTGCTGGTGAGGGTCGTGGAGCAGCGGGATCCTTACACGGCGGGGCACCAGCAGCGGGTTGCCGATCTTGCGGCGGCCATTGCCGGGGAGATGGGCCTGGACGCGGAAGAGGTGGAGGGAATCCTCATGGCCGGGATGGTTCACGACGTGGGGAAGATGTCCATTCCGGCGGAGATCCTCAGCAAGCCGGCGAGACTGAGTGACATGGAGACGCTGCTGATTCGGGAGCACCCGGAAACGGCGGTCCGGATTCTGCGGGAGATCCCGTTTCCCTGGGAAATCAGCCGGACCGTCCTGGAGCACCACGAGCGCATGGATGGATCGGGCTACCCCCGGGGCCTGAAAGGAGGGGAGATCCTGCTTTCATCCCGCATCCTGGCCGTCGCGGACACCGTGGAATCGATGGCGTCCCACCGGCCTTACCGGCCGGCCCTCGGTGTCGAGGCGGCCCTGGCGGAGATTCTGGAAGCCAGGGGAATCCGGTTCGATGCGGACGTCGTCGATGCCTGTATCCGGCTGTTCCGGGAACGGGGTTACCGGATGCAGGAGACCTATTAAGCGTTCACGGCTGCGTTCCGGAGGCCGGCGGCTCATGGAGAAGGCCGGGGGCGGGCGGGCCTCCGGCCTTCTCGTGTCTCTGAGCCTCGGCCTTCTTCATCCTGCTGTCGGAAGCCTTCCTCAGCGCGATCGCTCCCGGTCGTGCCTTTCCTTGGCGATGCTCTTGGCGAGCGAATCCAGCCTGCCCTGGATGGACCGGATTTCCTCGTCCTTCAGCCTTCCGTCCCGCTGGGCCCGCTCGTAGTGCCCGCGGATCGCGTCCAGCCGCGACTGGAGGTTTTTCGTCTCCACCGGGGTTAGGGACCCTCTGCGGGAACCCTCGTCGATCTTCTTCTGCAGATCGCTGATCCGGTGGTCGATCCGGCCGGCCGAGCGGGTGTCCTCCCGGTCGTGCCTCTCCTTGTAGACTTCCTTGCTCAGGGTGTCGAGGCGCTGGTTGAAGTGCTTCGCCTCGCGGTCGGAGAGCCCATTCTGGACGGCGCTGTCGAATCCCCGGCGGATGCTGCTCAACTGGTTCTGGACCCGCTTGGCCTCCTGGCCGGTGAGCGTTCCCGACCGGGTGCCTTCGTCGATCCGCTGCTGCAGGCTGTCCATGCGTCCCCGGATCTGGTCGGCGGGTCCGGCCCAGGCCACCGCCGCGGCAACCAGAAGCAGGCAGACAGAGATGGTGGCAACGATCTTTTTCATACGTGCTCCTCCTTTTCTTCTGCTGGGAATGAACGATGCGCTGTCGCGGGCTTCGGGAAACGTTTGCTTCCGATTCCGGCCTGATCGATTTCGGCCATTCTGTTCCCCCGCATCGGGTGATCGAGACACGGACTGAACCCGGGAAGGGAAGAAATCATTCCGAACCTGAACCCCAGAGAGATTATCGGAAGAGAAAGGGAGGTGTCAACATTCAGATTGCTTATTGTGTGCCGATATTCTGCAACAGGAAATATTTACTCGACGGAGGGACAGGAAAGGGAGAGACGGCCAGAGGGGCCGGAGAAAGGGAGGCCGGAGGGCGACCGCCCTTTCTCCGGGAACCGCTATGCCCGGGGGAAGGCGGAATGTGAGGGGTCAGCACAGTCGCCGGAGGTCGTTCTTTACCCACAGGGGGGCCTTCTCCGCCGCATCCTCGTAAGGGATCCGGCCGTCGCCGAACATCGCCTTGAAGTCGTCCCACATGTAGATGCCGAGGAACAGGTGTACGAACAGGAAGAGGATCAGGACCCAGCTGGCGACAACATGGATCGAGCCGGCCAGGGATGCCGCGCCGTGGCCCACGGCGTGGGGAATCGTCCAGAGCACCCATCCCGAAAGGATAAGGAGCGTTCCGCCCACCAGGACACAGATGCCGAACAGCTTCTGGCCGGCGTTGTATTTCCCCATGGGGGGAACGGCCACCTTCTTGTGGAGGAGGATTTTCTGGGGATATCCCCCGAGGACGGCAAACCACTGGATGTCGTTGCCGGAGAAGGTGAACGTCCGCTTGGTGAACAGGATGAGCCGGTCGAAGGCCAGGAAGAAAAAGGCCAGGGCGTCCAGGGTCAGCACGGCTCCTGCCACGACGTGGACCTGCATAGCCGTATTCATGGCCGGCTCGGCCAGGAGCTTGAAGTAGAGCATGACGCCCGTCACTGCCAGCGTCAGGAAGCTTGCGGCGAGAATATAGTGAAATACACGGACCCTGAGCGGGTGTTTCAGGATGAAGGATGATTCGGTCATACCCATGCTCCTTTCAGGCAAGCGCCTTGGTTCGGTTGACGTATTTCGTGTGCAGGAGCTCCTCGGACACGGGACTCAGGGGCTTTCCCGCGAAATCCCTGTACAGCTTCATGACGGCCGGGTTCTCGTGGCTCAGGCGGATCTTTGACGTGACGTCGTCCTTGTAGAGCCCCCTGGTCCGGGCCTGGATGTGGTGGTTGCGGTTGATCAGGGCGGACCGGACCCAGACGGCCGGCAAGGCCAGGAGGGCGACGATGATGCCGCCGATGGCGATGAATTCCCTCCGGGACAGGATGAAGGGATTTTCGATGTATTCATGGTTCGGATCGTTCTTGCTCATGTTCTTCTCCTTTCCTCAGGACCAGGCAAACGAAGGCAGGACACGGCCGATCCAGGACGAACCGGTATCGCAGACGGGCTGCCCGCCCCCGTTGATGCATCCGCCGGGGCAGTTCATGACCTCAATGAAATGGTAGGGAGACCGGCCGGCTATGACGTCCTCCAGGAGGGGCCGGATGTTCGCCCGGATGTCGTGCACGACGGCGACCTTCACGGTCACTTCCTTGCCGTATTTCTGGTCCCGGAGGGTGACGGCGGCGCTCTTGACTCCCTTCAGGCCGCGTACGGCCTGGAACTCGATCCTGGCGAGGGGAGTTCCCGTCAGGACGACCCAGGCCGTCCGGAGGGCCGCCTCCATGACGCCTCCGGTGTTGCCGAAGATGGTTCCGGCGCCGGTGTATTCCGCGAAGAGCGTACCCCCTTCGACTTCGTTTTCCGCGGCCAGGTTGATCTTCATTTTCTTCAGGAGCCGCGCCAGGTCCCGGGTCGTCAGGACGGCGTCGATGTCCGGATACGGTTTGGACGCTGCCGTGGCGCCCTTCTCCTTCATGAAATGCCAGGCCGACTGGAACTCCGGGCGCGAGGCCTCGAACTTCTTGGCCGTACAGGGCATGATGCCGACGGTGTAGACGGATTCCGGGGCCACCTTGAAGACCTGCGCGGCCCCGTAGGTCTTCGCCACGGCGCCGGCCATCTGCTGGGGCGACTTCGCCGAGGACAGGTTGGGGATCAGGGCGGGGTAGTTCGTTTCCACGAACCGCACCCAGGCCGGGCAGCAGGACGTGAACTGCGGCAGCGGGCCGATCTCGCCGCCATGCTCCGCCTTTTCCCCGAAGAGGGCGTGGCGGGCCCTCTGGATGAATTCCGTTCCCTCCTCCATGATCGTCAGGTCCGCGGCGAAGTTGTTGTCTAAGATCACGAACCCTGCCTTCCTCATAGCGCCGTACATCTTGCCCGTCACGAGGCTGCCGACGGGCATGCCGAAAGGCTCGCCGATGGCCACGCGGACCGCCGGGGCGATGATTCCGACGACAGTCACGCTCTTGTCCGCCAGTTTCGCCGCCACCTCGTCCACCGGATCCACCGTTTCATACGGGGCCCCGAACGGGCAGTTGACCAGGCACTGGCCGCAGCTGATACAGAGATCCGCATCGACCCGGTGCGTTGCGCCGAACAGGCCGGTGATGGCTCCCGTGGGACAGAAGCGTTTGCAGGCGTCGCATCCCTTGCATTCCCGGGCATTGATGGCGATGACGCCGGGAATTTCCCCTTTCCGATAGGTTTTTGTCTCCTGGTTCAATGTCCTAAACCTCCCTGTGGTCGTCTCGAACGGATTGAAAAGATCCTGTACCGGCCGGCTCATCCCTTTCGTCGGTTCCCGTTCATGATGAAAGGAAGAGTCGGTAAGACCGGTGCAGGCTTCAAGCATCCGGGACATCAATTATGTTTTCATGAACAAAATCGATAGATGCCATTCGTGCTACGAATATTCGCTTTGTGCCTTATGTCATGTTTTGCATAATGTCAAGCGCGATTTGTATTAATCTGATTTACCTCCGCCTCGGTTCAGCGAACCCCGATTATAAGGGACCTGCAGGACCGTGGTGTGCGGATACGCCGGGAAAACCTGCTCGTGGAGAAAAGAATGATAGCGGTTCCCGCCTTTCTGTAGACGGGAGATGGGTGAGATTCGGGAAAAGGGCTTCCTTGTGGAGGAGCGGGCCCGCATGGTAGGAAGATGCAAACAAATTCGGGAAGGTATGCGAAGGAGAAACCGGACGTGAAGATCCATCGCGATGAATTGAGTTTTGCAACCTCGGAGGATACGGATGTAATCGATATCAGCCGCGAAACGGTCGGTATCCTCAAGGATTCCGGCATTCGGGAAGGGCAGGTCCTCCTGTTCGTCCCGGGATCCACCGCCGCCCTGACCACCATCGAGTATGAGCGGGGAGTCGTCCGGGACCTGGCGGAGGCCGTCGAGCGGATCGCTCCGCGGGGCATCCCCTATCGCCACGACGCCCGCTGGGGTGACGGGAACGGATATTCCCACGTCCGGGCGGCGTTGCTGGGTCCATCGCTCACCATTCCCGTTTCAGAGGGGAAGCTCATCCTGGGAACGTGGCAGCAGGTCGTCCTCCTGGATTTCGATAACCGGCCGCGGCAGCGCAGGGTGGTCGTCCAAGTGTCCGGGGTGTGAAGAACGGAACGGGGCGGATCTCGAGAATAAGCGGGAATTCTGGATAATCAGGACAGAAACGATGAAACAGCGGGAAAGGCGGACAGGCCCTGCCGAACCCGCACCGAAAGGAGAGAAACCATGCCTTTTTTCGAGATCTCGGAGCTGGCGGTCAAACCGATGCTGCCCGGCTTCACGGCCCGGATGATCCATGCCGGGGCGATGACGATTTCCTACTGGGACGTCAAGGCCGGCTCGTCCCTGCCGGACCATTCCCATCCGCACGAGCAGATCACGACGATCCTGGAGGGCACCTTCACGATGACCGTCGGCGGCGAGACGAAGGTCCTCAAGGCGGGCCACGTTGCCGTGATCCCGCCGCACGTGCCGCATTCCGCCAAATCGCAGACGGACTGCCGGGTCATCGACGTCTTTTCCCCCGTCCGGGAAGACTACAAGTAGGCGTCGAAACAAGAGCGGCCCGCCGGGTTGGCCGGCGGGCCGCTTGTGTGGTGAGATTTCGATCTGCCCTTCGACGGGCAGCCGTCAGCGCTTGCCCCGGGTGGAGAACCGCAGGGGCCGCGGTGAACGGCGATGGCCGGATGAACTGGAACACGCGGGGCCGGCCGCGGCGCCGCCCTGCTGCTGCGATGCCGTTGCACCTGCTGTCGCCTGGAGGGAGCGGCGGATCGGCTCCTTGCCGGATCGGGCGAGGGGGCGGGGTGATGCCGGCCGCGAGCTCTGCTTCCTCTCCTGGACCTGACGGGCGGGGCCTTCCTGAACGATTCCGCTGTAATCGAAATCGGGCAGACGCCTCCGCTCGATCCGGGTGCCGAGGACCCGCTCGATCTCGCGCACCATCTCCTCATCTCCCCTGGAAACGAAGGTGAAGGCCTCTCCTGTGTGGTTGGCACGGCCGGTGCGGCCGATCCGGTGTGTGTAAGCGTCGACCGTGTCGGGCATATCGTAGTTGATGACGTGGGAGATGTCCGACACGTCGATGCCGCGGGCGGCGATGTCCGTCGCGACGAGGATGTCGAATGTCCCGTTGCGGAAACCCTGGATGGCGCTCTGGCGCCTGTTCTGTGTCATGTTTCCCTGGAGGGCGGAGACGCGGAACGAACTCTTCTCCAGGTGTGCCGCCAGGCTGCGGGCCCGGTGCTTCGTCCGGGTAAAGACCAGGACGCGGCCCGTCGCCGTTTCCTTGAGCACGGTCGTGAGCAGTTTTGTCTTGAGGCCGTCCGCCGCCGGGTAGAGGGCATGGGAGACCGTCTCGACGGGCGCGGTGGCGCCGATCTGGATCGTGGCGGGGTTGGTCAGGATGCTGTCCGCCAGGGAGCGGATGTCCTTCGGCATGGTCGCGGAGAAGAACAGGGTCTGGCGCTTGGCCGGCAGTTTCTGGATGATCCGGCGGATGTCCGGCAGGAAGCCCATGTCGCACATGCGGTCGGCCTCGTCCAGAACCAGTGTTTCGACCCGCGAAAGATCGATGTTTCCGTCTCCCATGTGGTCCAGCAGGCGGCCGGGGCAGGCGACGATGATCGCCGCGCCCCGCCTGATGGCCGCAATCTGTCCTCCCTTGCCCACGCCTCCGTAGACGGCGACGCTGCGAATGGGGGTATAGCGGCCCAGGTCCGCGATCGTCTGGTGGATCTGTTCGGCCAGTTCGCGGGTGGGGGCGAGGATCAGGGCGCGGATGCGCTTGGCAGGCCCCCTGGCCAGTCGCTGCAGGATGGGCAGCACAAAGGCTGCGGATTTTCCCGTGCCGGTCTGGGCAAGGCCCATCACGTCGCGTCCTTCAAGGACGACGGGGATGGCTTGTTCCTGGATGGGAGTGGGGGTGGTGTAGCCGGCCTTCTGAATGCCGGCAAAGATGTGAGGCTCGAGTTGAAACTCTTCAAAATGCACTGATTGTTCTCCTTGACTCCGTTGAGCCAAGGGTACTCTCAGCTCGATGAAGCTCTGCAAATTCCTTTGCGTGGTTGATTTACGAACCGTATGGTTCGCATGGATTGCTGCGGCTTGTATCCCCGATCCGGCTTCAATGCAAGGATTATTATCGTTTCGGCCTTCGGTAGGGGATGATGGGCGGACGGGAATAGCGGGATCCCGCCCCGGAAAGCCCGTCTGCGTCCGGCACGGGCCGATTCAGCCCGGCAGGCGGTCGAGAATTCCGAACACCGCCTCGTTGATCCCGCGGAATCGATCCGCGTTCGGCGATAGAATCTCCCCTTCATTCCGGATCCAGGGGGCTGGAACGAGTTCATCGCGGCAGTTCTCCGTCAGGAGTCGAACGCTCTCCGGCGTCGATTCCAGGTGGAACTGGAGCCCCAGGACGCGTTCGCCGTAAAGGAACGCCTGGTTCTCGCAGGCCTCGCTGCGGGCCAGGTGTGTGGCTCCCGGTGGAATGTCAAAGGTGTCGCCGTGCCAGTGGAAGGCGACGAGCCGCTCCGGCAGAAACCCGAAGACGGCGGACCGCCGGGCGGGCTCCGTCCACTCGATGGGGTACCAGCCGATCTCCTTGTATGGGTTCCGGCGGACCCTGGCACCGAGGACATCGGCTATGAGCTGTGCGCCGAGGCAGATGCCGATCACGGTCTTCTCCGCCGCCACGGCCTCGCCGATGAAGCGCTTCTCCCGGGCCAGCCAGGGATAAAGATCCTCTTCGTAGATGTTCATGGGGCCGCCCATAACCACCAGCCGGTCGAAATCGTTCATGTGCGGGAGCCCGCCGTCTTCGAACAAGCGGGTTGCCGTGAGCTGATGGCCGCGGGATTCCGCCCAGGCCTGGATGGCCGCAGGGCCTTCGAAGGGAACGTGCTGCAGGGAATGGATTCTCATGGTTTCCATGGCCCCGTCCGTTTCATGAAAGCCCCTGGCGTCAAGCCTTCCGTCCCTTGAGCATCCGGGCCGTCTGCACGGCTTTCTTCATGACCTGCTCTGTTGCGGAGAGGGCCCAGGCATCGTCCATGACGGCCTGCTTCCGGTCGGAGAAGGTACCGTCGTCGTTCAATTTGCCCGCCACGGCTCCGATTCCGCAGGCAACCCCCGCATGGTGTACCGCCGGTGTCCACATTTCGTGAAGAAGAAAGGCGTTGTGGAGGCTCTGGAGGGTGGACTCGACGCCGAAGTTCCGAAGCCAGCCCACCGCGATGGCCACACCGACCTTGTCCCGGAGGGCCGTGTGGCCCTGGCGGCCGAAGGTAAAGCATCTCGTCCGGTCGACGAGACAGGCCATCCGGCCGGAGAGGCGGGTGAAATAGACAGGGGTAGCCAGGACGAGGACGTCGCAGGCCCGGATCTTCTGCAGGATGTCCGAAGCGTCGTCCTCGATGCTGCACAACTTCTCCGTCGTCTGCTTGCGCATGCACCAGTTGCAGTGGTTGCAGTCGCCGATGGCGAGATCCGCCAGGGCGATCATTTCCGTTGCCACCCCGGATCCCTGTGCCGCGGCCTGGAGGGCGTATTCCGTCAGCGAGGCGGTGTTCCCGTTCTTTACGGGACTGGAGTGAATGCCGAGAACCCTGATTGTTTCCATGGATGCCTGATTCCTTCCTTTCCGGCTGCGATCGATCCGCGTCGGCCTTCCTGTCGAATGGGACCGTCCACCTCCATGGCGATTGGCCGCGGGGCACACGGACCCCATCCCGTCAATCGGTATGGATGATTCCTTCGAGGTATGTCACGGCCCGGCCGGCGATCCGGACGCGGTCGCCCAGGTCGGTGCAGAAGAGCTCCCCGCCGCGGGGAGAGACCTGTATGGAATGCAGATCCTTCTTTCCCAGCCGCTCCGACCAGTAGGGAATCAGGGTGCAGTGGGAGGATCCCGTGACGGGATCTTCCGGTACGCCCACCCGGGGGGCGAAGAAGCGGGAAACGAAATCGGACTCCCTTCCCGGTGCCGTCGCGATGATCCCCGTACATTCGAGCTTGACCAGTTCCTCCATCCGGGGCCGGAGTCCCCGGACCGTCTCCTCGCTGTCCAGGATCGCCATGTAGTCCCGGGAACGGAAAACCGCCAGGGGCGAAATGCCCAGGCCCTCCGTCATCGCCTCCGGCGGGGGGCAGGGATCCGCCGGCCGGGCGGGGAAGTCCATGGCCAGGAGGTCTCCCTGTTTTTCCACCGTGAGGATTCCGCTTCTGGTCTGGAACTCCGCGCGGCCCAGGGTGGGCTCGAGATAGCGGAAAATGACGTATGCCGAGGCAAGCGTTGCATGGCCGCACAGGTCGATTTCCGCGGCGGGGGTGAACCACCGCAGGCGGTACTCGCCGTCCCGGCCGCTGAAAAAGGCCGTCTCGGAGAGATTGTTTTCGGCGGCGATGGACTGGAGGACCGGGTCCGCGGGCCATTCCTGCAGCGGACAGACCGCCGCCGGATTGCCTGCGAAAAGGCGGTTGGTGAAGGCGTCGATTTGGTAGAGGGGGAGTTGCATGTCATTCCTCCTGTGGGGGCGGCCTCGGAAATGGGCCGGATGCTTCGTTGCGTCGCGGTCCTCGTCAGTGCGGCGTACACCTGAGTACGCCTCCCTCCTCGCCCCGGCCGCGCCTCGCCTGCGACCCATTTGCGAGGCCTTTAGAGGTACGGAGGGCGGCCTCGGAAAAGGGCCGGATGCTTCGTTGCGTCGCGGCTCTCGTCGGTGCGGCGTACACCTGAGTACGCCTCCCTCCTCGCCCCGGCCGCGCCTTGCCTGCGACCCATTTGCGAGGCCTTTGAAGGTAGGGAGGGCGGCCTCGGAAAAGGGCCGGATGCTTCCTTTCGGCCCGGCGGGACACCGGATGGAAATGATCCGGTACGAGACGGGACGTTACAATGCCGCGGCCCCGTCGTCAAGCCGCTGGAACGGCCTGTCCGTATTTCTTCTTGTTTCCCGGTACGGTACGGCATTTCGATAAAAATGTGCCTGTACCCTGACGAAAAGGTAGGTGTGATAGGACAAACACCGATATGGCTTTCGGACGCATACCGAACGGAAAAAAGGCCTGAACCCGATTGGACCCCTTGCGCTCATCGCGTAGGGTGCCTCTCGGATCGAGACAGCGGAAGTCTAACGCATCCACAGAAGTTACCTTCCTCTCAGCGGCCCCGGGTTGTGCAAGCCCGGGGTCGCCACTCCTTTCTCAGAACTCCCGAACGTGTTTGGAAGACTCATATTCCGGTCCTCGCGATTTCCCGCCCGCCCGTTGCCTGTGCCCCAAAAATGAGGTATGAAAGCCGTGGAAGAGCTTTTGCGCAAACCTCGTCATCCGGGAGCGCCGCTTTGAATTCCTTGTCCCCCCTGCCCGAACGTTCCTATCCGGAAATCAGCCGGAACCGCCGGAAGATTCTCCGGGATGCCTATGCCTGTTACCCCGAATTTGCTTATTGCGATCCGGAGGTTTTCGACTGGCATACGGAAGCGGGGCGGGCGAATCTTTTTGATCTGTATTACCTCAACGATTCCGGGCTGATTCAATGCACCGGCTCCACCACGACGGGACACCGCCGGCCTGATTTCTTCATGTTGACCCCGGCCGGGGCGGACCTGCTGGAGATCCCCGGGCGGCTGGACGAGCGGTTTCCTGCCGATGGAGCCTGAAGAAGGAGCCCTTAACGGAGCCTGACAATCATGACGAAACATGCCGTCCCCGAGCCGCCCGTATCCGAGGAGAGCCTGAAGCGTTTTTTCAGGAAGGATGTTTTCTGCAACTTCGTGGGGATTGATCTCATCGAAGTTTTCGACGGCCGGGCCAAGGCCGTGCTTTCGATCCGTGACGAGCACCTAAACGGCATCGGCATCGTTCACGGCGGCGTGATCTATACGCTGGCCGACCTGGCCTTTGCCGCCGCCGCCAACTCCAGGGGGCGTGTGGCCGTGGCGGCCAATGCCTCCGTGACGTTTCTCAAATCCCCCAGGGGACGGTGCCTGACCGCCGAGGCCTGGGAAATCTCCTCGAGCCGGACCCTCGCTTCCTACACGGTCCATGTCACCGATGACACGGGAGAGCTCCTGGCGGTGGTCCAGGGACTCGCCCATCGCCGCCCGGAGAAGATCACCGAGGTCCTGGACCGCTTCTGAGACGGGCAATTGTCTCCCGCAGGGGAGAGCCTTTCCGGCAGGCGGGGAAGCCCGCAGGCCGGGACAGCTTCATCGGCGCATCCATCCCTTCTCCCTGATTCACGATCCCATGAACGTGGTTGTACGGGACCGTCCGGTTGACATCGGACGAAAGCACCCTACCTTTTTATTTCACGGCTGATGCCGGGAAGGGAGATGGCAGGTCATGAACGTACGCCTGGCGATGATCGTCGCCGCGATTTTCGCGTTGTTCCTGTCCGGTTGCGGGCAGGCGGGAAATTCAAAGGAGGTGGGAGAGGCCATGTCCGGTTCGAAAGACGGCGTCCGCCTGGCGACCTTTGCCGGTGGGTGCTTCTGGTGCGTGGAAGCGGATTTTGAAAAAATCCCCGGTGTCATTGCGGTCGTCTCCGGCTACACGGGGGGACGGACGGAAAATCCGCGTTATGAGGACGTATCCGCAGGGAAAACGGGTCACCTGGAGGCCGTGCAGATCCGTTTCGATCAGGCGAAAGTCTCCTATCCGAAGCTTCTGGACGTGTTCTGGCGGCACATCGACCCCACCGACGGCGGCGGTCAGTTCGTCGATCGGGGAAGCCAGTATCGAAGCGCCGTTTTTTACCATGACGAGGAGCAGCGGATGCAGGCGGAGGCGTCGAAGGCAGCCCTGGAGAAGTCGGGTCGCTTCTCGCGGCCGATCGTGACGGAGATCCTCCCCGCCGGCCGCTTCTGGGCGGCGGAAGATTATCATCAAGGGTACTCCAGGAAAAGCCCGCTCCGATACCGGTTATACCGGGGCGGATCGGGACGGGATTCGTTCCTGGATAAAGCATGGAAGGATGAAGAGAAAAAACCCCAGTGCCCGATCACCCCGGGAGCGGGAAGCGGTGCGCAGGGGAAGCCTGACGACGCAGCGCTGAAGGCCCGCCTGACCCCTCTCCAGTACGACGTGACGCAGCACGAAGGCACAGAGCCGCCGTTCCGCAACGAATACTGGGACAACAAGAGGGAGGGAATCTACGTCGACATCGTTTCCGGGGAGCCCCTCTTCAGTTCCCTTGACAAGTTCGATTCGGGAACGGGATGGCCCAGCTTCACGAAGCCCCTGGAAAAGGACAACATCGTGGAGAGGCAGGACCGGAGCCTTCTCATGACCCGGACCGAGGTCCGGAGCCGGCGCGGGGATTCCCACCTGGGGCACGTCTTCCCGGACGGCCCGCGCCCGACGGGGCTGAGATACTGCATGAACTCCGCGGCCCTCCGCTTCATCCCGAAAGAGGACCTGGAGCGGGAGGGATACGGAGAATATCTGCACCTGTTCAACCGGGACCGCTGATTTCCGGCTGCGGAGTGACTTCCCGGAAGGACTCCAGGTACCGCCGGGTCAGGTTTCGGTATTCGTCGACGCCCATGACGATGTAGGCCGCCAGGTCCGCCGGGACTTCCTTGACGATCCGGGCGGGGCTGCCCGCGGCCATCATCCTGGCGGGGATCGTCATTCCCTGCGGAACCAGCGACCCGGCGGCCACCAGCGAGAATTCCTCGCAGACCGCTCGCTGCATGAGGATGGCCCCCATCCCGATGGTGCATCCATTGTGCAGTTTGACGTCGTGAAGGATCGCGCCATGGCCGACGATGACCCGGTCGTGGATCCTGACTTCATCACCGGGGGTCACGTGCAGGACGGCGTTGTCCTGGATGCTGGAACCGCTGCCGACCGTAATCGGTCCGAAATCGGCTCGCATGACCGCGCCGGGGCCGATGAAGCACTCCCGGCCGACGGTCACGTTCCCGATCAGGACGGCCTGGGGATGAACGAAGGTTTCTTTGCCAATCCGGGGTCTTTCCCCGGCGAACTCGTAAAACGGCATATCGCTTCCTTTCCCTGTCTTCATGTCCTTGCGGAAAACCGGTGGAGAAAAGTCCCTCCTGTCCCGGCTCTCTCGCTCCTGGCGGGTTGTGGTCCGCCCCCGCTCAGGGACGGACAGGATACCGGTGAAGGGGGACTTTGAAAAGGGATTTTCCGGGGGCTTGCGGAAGGCACGCCGGCAGGAATCCTCTCGTGCGGTTTATGACGGCATGTCAAAAATGTGTCATAGGAGACCTCCCCCTGCCCTGAACGGCCGGAATGCGGTGTTCGCAATTCCCCGGGAGGCCCTCGGTGTGTCCATGAATAAACTTTGTATTTCAGTTGGTTGCGCCGTATCGGCGCTTTTTTTTCAAGTTTTGGCCGATTCGGCACGAAACATGGAATAGATATCCATGTATTTCTTCGTGAGAAGGGTTCCCGTCGATCCGGGGGGGATTCCCCGCGGAGGTGTATGATTTGACGGGCCTTTGCATGGGCATGCGCGGGCCGCAGGAACGGATGCCGTGGAGGCCGTGAGGATGCCGCGTCCGGACAGGTGCGGGCTCCATATCCCCGCGGAAAGCGTCCTCTGCCCCGATGTCTTGACAAACGGTGGAGAAGTTTTTGTGAATCAATCGGATTTGCCGGTCGAGAAGACCCTTCTGGTCGTGGACGACGAGGAGTCGCTGCGGAATTTCTTTCGCGACATCCTCACAGACGAAGGCTACCGGGTCCTGACAGCCGAAGGAGCCGTCGATGCCCTTGAGATCCTGTCCCGCGAAGAGGTGGGACTCCTGCTCCTGGACCTGAACCTCTTCGGAATGAACGGCATCGAATTGTGCCGCAAGATCCGGCGGGAGAAGCCGCTTTGTATCCTTTACGCCATGACGGGCTGGACGGGGCTCTTCGAAGTGGAGGAATGCAGGGAAGCAGGATTCGACGACTTCTTCGCGAAACCCCTGCCCGTTGACTTTCTGTTTCGGGTTGTGGAAGATGCGTTCGAAAAACTGGGTCGATGGCGAAAAGGACATGCCCGCGAGATCTGACGGATGCAATGTGCGCCCGGATTTCCGGCTGTCCTTTTGCAGCTTTGTAAATTGTGAATTCAGAACGGCCGGGACACATGGTCAGGCCGGAAGAAACGGCGGAGCGGGAACCGAATGGGCATGATGAAGCGGACGGGAAGGCGGGCTGAATGAGCGCGGAAGACATCAGGGACATCCTGGAGTCCGTTCTGAATGCCATTCCTCATGCCGTTCTGGTGCTGAAGAATCGGCGGATCGTATTTGCGAATCCGGCGGTGACCAGCGTCTTCGGATGGTGTCCGGATGAAGCCGTCGGCAGGGATACGCGTTTTCTCTACCGGAGCGCGGAAGATTACGAAGAGGTGGGCCGGCGGTTTTATTCGGCCCTCGAACACGAGCGGACGCATTCCGAGCCCTTTCCCTGCCGGCGCAAGGACGGCAAGGACATCGAATGCATGATCAGCACGTCCCGGACCGGGGCATCGCTCCGGGACAGGATGATCGTGGCGACCTACGAGGACATCACCGAGCGCAGGGTGCTGGAGGAGGCGGTTCATCAGACCTGCCGGGCCCTGGAGATGCGGGTCCAGGATCAGTCTCTGGAGCTCTCGGGGGTTCTTGAGACCCTGAGCGCTACCATCGGCGAGAGAATCAAGGTGGAGGATTCCCTCCGGGAGTCGCAGCAGCGGATGAGCGACATCGTCTCCTTTCTTCCCGACCCGACGCTCGTCATCGACCGGGAGGGGAAGGTGATCGTCTGGAACCGGGCCATCGAGGAGATGACGGGGGTCCGGGAGGAAGACATGATCGGCCGGGGGAGCTATGAATATGCCCTGCCTTTCTACAATGAGCGGAGACCCATCCTCATCGACCTGGTGTTTGCTCCCCACGAGGAGATCGAACAAAAATATTCCTTCATCCAGAAAGAGAAGAACCTCCTCATTGCAGAGACGGACGCGCCCTGTATCCAGGGCCGGAGGCGGACCCTGTGGGGGAAGGCCAGCGTCATTTACAACAGCCGCGGCGAGGCGGTGGGAGCCATCGAGTCCATCCGGGATGTTACGGAGCGCAAGCAGATCGAGAACGCCTACCGCAGCAGCGAAGACCGTTTCCGCAAGCTGACGGAAGCCACGGCGGCGGCGATTTTCATCTATCAGGAGGATCGCTATCGTTACGTCAATGCGGGGATGGAGGCCATCACGGGATTCGGCTCCCGGGAGCTTCTGAGCATGCCCTTCTGGCATATCGCGCATCCCGATTTTCGGGATATGCTCCGGAAGCGCGGATTTTCGAGTCCCCATGGTCAGGAAGTTCCGTCGCATTACGAGTTCAAGATCCGGACAAAGTCGGGAACCGACCGGTGGGTGGACTGTTTCGCCGTGGTCGTGGACTGGGAAGGGAAACCCGCCGGCCTCGGGACGTTCTATGATGTAACATCCCGGAAGCTCATGGAGGAATCTCTCAAGGAATCGGAACAGGGACTCCGGAGGATTCTTGACGGCATCCCCATCGCCGTCGTCGTTTCCCGCCTTTCCGACGACGGGATCCTCTACTTCAACCCCCGGGCGGCCAAAATCTTCGGACTCTCCGAGGAGACGGCCAGCGGGAAAACGGTCCGTGAATTTTACGAGAATCCGGCCGAGAGAGATGTACTCCGGGAAGAGCTTCGCCGATCCTCCAGCATCGCGAATGTGGAAAGAATCTTCCGGGGCACCGGCGGCGAGACCTTTGCCGCCCTGCAGTCGGCCGTTCCGATTCCCTATGCGGGGGAAGAGGCTGCCCTGGTAAGCTTTATCGATATCACCGAACGGAAGAAGATGGAGGCCCGGCTCGCCCAGGCGGCGAAGATGGAGGCCGTCGGCACGCTGGCCGGAGGCGTTGCACACGACTTCAACAACCTGCTCATGGGAATCCAGGGGCTGGTCTCCCTGATGCTCATGGAACTGCCTCCGGAGCATCCGCACGTGAAAAAACTGCAGAAAATCCAGGAGCAGGTATCCACCGGCGCCGGCTTGACGAACCAGATTCTCGGATTTGCACGGGCCGGTCAGTACGAGATGAAGCCGACGAACCTGAACGATCTGATCCGCAAGACCGCCGAGCTGTTCGGCCGGACGCGCAAGGACGTCGTCGTCCATGAGCGGCTGGAGCCCGCACTGTGGAGCGTCATGCTGGACCGTGCGCAGGTGGAGCAGGTTCTCCTCAACCTTTACGTAAATGCCGGCCAGGCCATGCCGGGGGGAGGTAACCTCTTCCTGGAATCGGACAACCGCCTCATCCGGGACTCCGACGTCATGGAGGTTCCCATGATCCATGGCCGCTACGTCCGGGTCTCCGTCACCGACACCGGGATGGGCATGGACGAAAAAACCCGGAAAAGGATCTTCGAGCCGTTTTTCACGACGAAGTTCATGGGAAAAGGGGCCGGCCTCGGCCTGGCCGCCGTCTACGGCGTGGTCAAGGCGCACCAGGGGTATATCTTCGTCACCAGCAGCCTCAACGCCGGAGCGCGCTTCGACATCTATCTTCCGGCGAGGCTGGTTTCGGCGGTCGAAGAGCAGCCTGTGGAGGAGGGTGTCGTTCCGGGAAAGGAGACCATCCTGATCGTCGATGACGAAGAGATTGTCATGGATGTGACCCGGGAACTGGTCGAGCTCATGGGGTATCGTGTGTTGACGGCCGCAAGCGGACGGGAGGGGGTCGATCTCTACCGCGGGATGGGAAAGGAGATCGGCCTGGTCATTCTCGACATGATCATGCCGGGTATGGGTGGAAGCGAAGTCTTCGACCGGATCCGGGAGATGAATCCGGAGGCGCGGATTCTCCTGTCCACCGGATTCAGCCTCAGCGATCAGGCCCAGGAGATCATGGACAAAGGCTGCAACGGTTTCATCCAGAAGCCCTTCCAGCCCGGGGAGCTGTCGCTGAAAATCCGGCAGATTCTTGACTCTTGAAGGAACTCCAGAAAACAGAGGCATAATGATGGATGTAAGGATCATCAACCCCTTCCTGAACGCAACCCGCGAGGTTCTCTCGACCATGGCGTCCACGAACGCCGTCGTGGGGAAGCCGTTTTTGAAGAAGGACGATACGGCATACGGGGACGTCTCCGGGATTATCGGCATCACCGGCGATGCCTTGGGCTCCATGGCAATCAGCTTCGCCGAGTCCTGCATCTGCCGCATTGCCGGCCAGATGCTCGGCGAAACGATCTCGGCGGTGAGCGACGACGTGCTCGACGCCGTGGGGGAGCTCACGAACATGATATCCGGCGCCGCCCGCCGCGGCATTGAAAAGGACGGGCTGTCGGTGTATGCCGCCATTCCCTCGGTCATTCACGGGAGAAATCACCAGCTCAACCATATCCTCAAGACCCCCAGCATCGTGATCCCCTTTTCCACGGAGCAGGGGAACTTTGTCCTGGATGTCTGTATCCGCCTCTCCGAAGAGTCGGAGATGAAGGAGGATAGCTACCAGGTGACGAACGTCCGGACGCAGGTCCAAAAGCAGGCTGCGGCCCCCGTCGGTGCCGAGGGTCCGGGGACATCCCCGGTCGCTTCCCCGCCGGGGCCTTCACAGCCGCCCCGGCCGACCCCTGCGGCGGAGGGCGCCCCGGACGCCCCGCCGGCGAAGAGCGTTGCCTCGATGACCGAGGAGGAGCGGATCGAGCACATGAAGAAAGCGCTTTCCGAAATGGTCAAGGCCCGGAACCACATCTTCCAGGAGCTTAGGGACAAGCCGTTCATGGCAGTGGAGCAGCGAAAGGCCTACAAGAAAAAGCTGCCCTTCCTGGACGAGAAGATCAAGCGCCTCAAGCTGGACATGCAGGCCCTGGAAATGCTGACCAAGCTGTCCCAGGACGACCTGAACAATCCGAAAATCACCCGTCATTACCAGCATTACGGCCCCAAGGACAAATCGTAGTCGGCTGCCCCAGCCGCGGACCGCGTTTCCAGGGTTCGCGCACCCGCCGTTTCCCTTACGGCGGGGGCGGAAGATCCGGGACACAGGGGGCGGTTCCTGTCTTTCTTAAGGCCGAAGGGATCGGGAGAGGCCCTGAGGCCTCCCCCGGATCGGCCTGACTTCTTTTAGAAATCCTTGAACTCCGCTTCTTCTTCCAGGGGGATGACCTGGCTTGGTTTTACCGGCAGCGCCGCCATGCCTTCCCTCTTTGCAGATGCCTGTCCCGCCGAGGCTTTGCGCCCCGGCAGGGACGCCCTCGCCGGTCGTCCCGGAGCGGCGAAGGCGGCTGTGGCGGCGGGCTGATGACCGTTGCCGCTCCCGCCGATGACAAGCATCAGCTCCTGCACGACCTCTCTCATGGACATCGCCTGGGCGTTCATCTCTTCGGAGGCGGAAGCCGATTCCTCGGCGTTCGCCGCCGTCTGCTGGGTGACCTTGTCCATCTCCGCGA
>CAZODI010000003.1:0-118128 GCA_964578535.1 uncultured Syntrophaceae bacterium | reverse complement strand
AGGAAGAAATCTTCTGTTACCATCCTTACAAAAGGGGGCAACCGAACTTCGTCCTGCGGCAACGGAAAGCAGCTCCTCACGGAACACTCAACGGTTGACCCCTGCCATCTCTCCGGGGGAGTACCGGTCTCCCAGGACCTTGTCGGCCAGCCTATTGAGCACACCCCGGTCTTCGTCGGTAAGCCGGCAGTCGAGCGCCCCCAGATTGGTCTCCAGGTTGGCGAGCCTGGTGGTGCCGGGAATGGCAACGACATGATCCCCCTGGCCGAGCACCCAGGCCAGGGCAACCTGCGCCGCAGCGCATCCCGTTCTCGCGGCCACTTCTTTGATGGCTTCCACCAGTTTGAGGTTGGCCTCGATATTGCCCGGCTGGAAGCGGGGCTGCATCTGGGCCCGGTAATCCGTCTCGCCGGTGGGCCGCTCGCCGGCCAAGGCATAGCGGCCCGTCAGCATTCCCCGGCCCAGGGGAGAGTAAGCGACCAGGCTGATGTTCAGCTCCCTGCATATGGGGAGGATGTCCCGCTCGACATCCCGGCTGAAAATCGAATACTCGGTCTGAAGGGCGGCAACGGGATAAATGGTGTGTGCCCGCCGGATCGTCTCCGCCGAGGCCTCCGACAGCCCGACCGCCTGGATTTTGCCTTCTTCAACCAGCCTCGCCATCGCTCCCACCGTCTCTTCGATCGGAGTCGATGGATCCACGCGGTGGAGATAGTACAGGTCGATCCGGTCCGTGCCCAGCCGCCGAAGGCTCTTTTCGCAGGAGCTGCGGACGTTGGAAGGAGAGCCGTCCACCCCCAGAAAAGCGCCCGTGGCCGGATCCCTCTGGGGCCCGAACTTGGTGGCCAGCACGATTTGCCCCCAGCGCCCGGCAATGGCCTTGCCAAGCAACTGCTCGTTGCGCCCCTGGCCGTAGATCTCCGCGGTGTCAAAGTGGGTCACTCCCAGGTCTATCGCCCGGTGGAGCAGATAAATGGCTTCCGACTCCTGAGCGGGCGGCCCGTAAAACTCGGAAAGACCCATGCAACCCAAACCGATGGCCGATACGGAAATCCCTGATTTTCCAAGATTGCGTGTAATCATGGATCCTCCTTGTTTCATTCGTCTTTTCCAGAGAGAAGAGAAGGGCCAGGTTCAAAGTTCGTTTTCAGATAGGTCGTCAAGTTGATTTTCTTGTTCGAGAGATTCAATTTCCTTCGTATGTTTTCACGATGTCGATTGATCGTTGCAATGGAGACGCCGCGCAAGTTCGCGATTTCCTTGGTCCGCATTCCGTTCCGGATCATGTTGCAGATATTGACTTCTGCAGGGGTCAGTACACTGAAATGTTTCAAGGACAGGTTAATGAAGGGGGATGCAATTTCTTCCAGGTTGGTCTTTAGTAACTCTAAGTATTTTATTTTACTGCTCGATAATGCAGGTGCCAAGGCATGAAGGATCGGCATGATCACTCTGTCGATGTTCAATTGTATGTTTTCATAAATATGTTTTTTTTCATTTTCGATGTTCGAAAGAACAAGTCGCAATGCTGTATTAGCTTCCTGTAGCGCCTTCCTTTCAAGAAGGAGTTGCCGATTATTTTCTTGAAGTTCCTGCTCCGCCAAAATTCGGACCGCAATTTCGCCGATCTTTTGGGCAACACTCTCCAATAAAACCCTTTCCTCTTTGAGAAACGGTCCTTCATCCTCCATGGGCCGTTCCTGCATATAGAGGATGGTCACATCACCTGAAATTTCATCATTCACACGAATTTCAACTGACTGTCTCCACTGCGTCCATGCAAACTCTTTGCTTTCAAATGTTTTCCCTTTGAACGTAATCCTCGCACAGGCAACTTCCGCATAGCGCCAGGAAAAGGGCAGCAAATCGACGAGACACTTCAGAAATTCCTCTATGGAGCCATGGCAGCTTTCAGCCAGGCGCGCCATGCCATAAAGACAATTCAGTTCCTTGATGCGCTCCTGCAGGGCAATTTCAATGTTTTCATTCTGTTTCATGATGGTCTTCCCCTTTGGAAGGAGCTTGCCTGATTCTGTTTATTGCCTATCTGATGTAGGCAATGCAAGTGCATTTTATGAGCATTTACACCACTGCTGTTGTCCGATAATGAACTGTCGAATAAAACTGTGGAAATCATTTGCCTCCATCGTCCTTCGGGCGGTTTTATTGATTTGATGGAGGCTGACCTATGCATGAATGGTCCGAAGGACAAATCGGGGCGAAATCGTCCCGCAGTCCTGTAAAAAAGTATCTGCATGAGGGGATTGACGGGAGGCACGTTGAATCGGCTTCACCGATGATCCCCTTAATGCGCTCGGATGGATATCGATGGAATGCTTTGCAAGATCATCGATCCGGCATACGGTTTCAACGATGCCTCAAAGTGCGAGTATGCGGCCGGGAGTGTTTTGCCTATGAGAATCGATGTGCAGCCAAAGAATATGGATTCACTGCTTCCCACGGACATTCTCTTCCAGACCACGTACTGGGGACAGGTGAAATCCAATCTCGGCTGGGAGCCACTCGCCTTCGATTTCCTTTCGGAGGAAGGGCAATACGGCGACGTTCTCGTCCTGAAGAGACCCCTGGGCCAAGGGGTTGCCGCCGCCTATATCCCTCAAGGCCCCGAGACGGGTCCTGATCCTGATAAGTATGGAATATTTCTCGAAGCGCTGTCACAGGGACTGATCCGTCACATGGATTCGGACATCGCATTCATTCGGTACGACCTTCCCTGGGAATCTCCATATGCCGCCGATGTGATGCAGAGAGAACCCTGGCCGGGATTCATATCGCCAAAATTGCAGGAATTGCGAATGAATATCGGTACCAAAACCTGGAACCTCCGGAAAGCGGCGATTGATTTCACGGTTGCCGATGCTCTGATAGTCGACATTGCGCGTACGGAAGAGGACATCCTGTCAACGATGAAACCCAAATGCAGATACAATATCCGGCTTTCTCAAAGAAAAGGAGTCCATGTATCGATCGCCTCGCCGAATCAGCTGCCATCGTTCTACGACCTCTATCTGCAGACAGCCAGGCGCAACGGCTTCCATGCGTGCAGTGATCGCTGTTTTGCCGAGCTTTTCTCCACACGCACGATTCATCACGAATCTCCCGAGATTCTTTTTCTCCTCGCCGCGGACGGCAGGGATATCGTCGCCGGCGCAATCATTGCCGTCTCCGGTCAAGGGGCGATCTTTCTCTTTGGGGCATCCTCCAATGAAAAGCGCAACCTCATGGGATCGTATGCTGTGCACTGGGAAGCCATCAAGCTGGCGCGTGAAAAGGGGTGCATGACGTATGACATGGGATCCGTTTCACCGTTTCCTGATCCCGCCCACCCCTTTTATGGCATGTACCGATTCAAAACAGGTTTCGGAGGCAAGATCGTCCATCGAAGTGGTTCATGGGATTATCTGCTTGACAGTCAACATTATGATAATATTCGCAATTTTGAATCGCTGAGCAGTGCGTTGATGACTTGTTGATTCCCGATCATCGATTGAATCACTCATCAAGAAAAAGGGAAATCTGTCGCTTAAGGCCCGGCTGGACACATCCGACCGGGTCTTTTTGAAATGAAAGAAATTAAAAATGAAGGGCCTTGCATCATATATATACAATTGCGTTCACGATCATGCTTATCAAGAACAACCTGTTAAGAATCATAGAACGAGAAGAAATTGCGGGAAGATTATGAACAATGATCGTCAATGGGTTTGTCTTATAGAAGCTGCGGATCGGATTTCGACGTTCGATCATTGCAAGCCTCGGAAGTTAAACGATGTTCTCGAAGAAATTGACAGAAACCTGGCCGGCCTGCTGGAGGTATTTCCAAAAGGTGTTGATCCCGTAGTGAATCTGGAAGGATATGCCGTCCGCCGGTTCATAAAAACCATATTAAATGTGCTGGACTCACATAGAACATAGATAAAACCGCGCATCCCCGGGTATTGCACATACTAAATTCTTGGAGACTGACATCATGAAGATGCCTAAAATGATTTATATTACTGAGAAAGATATAGACCGCCTCAATAGCATCTTAATGAATATAAAAGACTCACCTGTCGTGAGGAAGCTTCAGGAAGAACTGGACCGCGCAACAATTTTGAATCCCGAAGAGATACCTCCCGATGTTGTAATCATGAACTCGCGGGTTCAATTCAAGACGTTGGAAACAGATTCTACGTCTGAAATCACGATTGTCTATCCGTCCGATGCGGACAGCAGCCAGGCAAGAGTTTCTATTCTCGCGCCTGTGGGTGCGGCATTGATTGGCCTGAGAGTGGGAGATGAAATCGAATGGGCTCTTCCCACGGGGTTGGTTCGAACTTTTAGAATACTATCCGTGGGAGATTGAAAGGGCCTGTGCGTCTATCTTCTTGCCTTGCCTGAAACAGTTTCAATGGAAATTTTGAAAACTCTTGTTTTATCGTTTTGCCTCTCGATGTATTTCAATCCGTCAGCGATATAGCTACTTGAATATTTTTGTAGAATGCCTTCAAGAGCCGATTGTTTTTCTTCTCCGAATGACTCGGATGCCCGTCCTTGAACAATACAACTCTCATATCGGGTGGCGAATTGCTCGGGGAGAATCTCGGTCCTTCCCACCACGCAAAAGGAGACCCTGGGGTTTGCAACGATATTGCTGATTTTTCTGCCTTCAAGGGCACAGTGGAAGTAGATGCACCGGTCCATCAAACAGTAATGAATCGGTACACCATAGGGCTCATGATCGAGGGACGCTGTGCTCAGGAAACCGTACTCGCCTTTTTCCAGAATTTCAAAAGCTTCCGTATCCGTTATCGCCCTGTCTTTTCTGTGCATTTTTATCCCCTTAGATCGGCACAAGAAAAAGGAAATCCTCGATGAAGATGAATCTGCAAATGCATACACGAGCAACGGTAAAAATCACCAAAAACCCTGTTTTTTTGCAAAAGCGCATAAATCGCCGACCGTGGTATTTGACATCGTTATCTGATGCATCACGATGTCTTCATCAGGGATTATATCTTCTGAAACCGTCTTGCCATTTAGCAGATATGCAGACTTGAGAGTTGCTACGAAATTGTTTCTGCAATCCAGCATTACGGTTGAAATCGATTCATTATGCAGAGGATCCATTGACGAACCTTTTTCACCGATAGGCTTGTCATAGATATAACGGAATTTTGCGACCATAAATTTTCCAGACACCTTGTTTCTTTTATCAAAAATAGAACGGTAACTTGCTTCAAATGTTCCTTCCTTTATACCGAACCTGTTTGAAAAATATGTCCTGCCGGATACGTCTTCTTGACCTGGCAGGCTGCGACTTATTTCGGCAGCCACCCATTCACTATTATTCTGGGCGCTTGCATCCATTGAGCAACATATTGCAATAAGAAAAACAAATAGAAACAAGTTGAATCTACTTGGTTTGGACATGAATGGACCGGACATATCTTTTTATTCCTTTTGATTGATCATACTGGCCTTCGCGACAACATCGGGGGAAAAGGGGGCATCCCCTTTTCCCCGAAGGCTGGTTGAATTTCTTGAATCACTTGATCAAGACTTCAATCATTTTGTCTATATGCGCCACTGAGGCAACAGGATGCGTCTTGAAAAAGACAAACGGGGTATAGCGTTGAATGAGGTTCAGAACGTCCATCTCTGTCCCATCCACGACGGTATATCCGGCATGCTCGCCGGCAAAGACTCCCCAATCCTTCACTTTGCCTTCTTTCAAGTCCTGCTTGACAAGCTCCAACAGCATCTTGGTTGCACCGCCCCGGTCTCTCGGACTTACGGGTATTTGCGCTCGGTCCATTTCCCAAAGCAGCAGAAACTTAGCCATGGCTCTTCCTCCTTTCATTCTGAATGGAAGGTTTGGGCAGCGTCTGAATATCCTCCGTCCCTTGTTATTCCCCTCCCGCGTAACAACCCTCAGGGGGGACTTTTACGCCAGCCCGATCATCTTCAGGGCCTCGGTAGCCTCAAGCCATACACTATGGGAACAGGTATAGCCCGGTACGCCGTAGAATGTCGTATAGCGATTGGAAACAAATTCAATTGCCTCCCGCGTCTTGGATTGATCAAACTCGTAGATGGTGACCGTCTTGATCCCCGCCCCGACTTCGTGGGTGATGTACGGTCCTTTAAGTGTCATGTATGGGGGGAGGGGGGGGAACGCCAGGAAACGCTTGCCGATTTCCTTCGATTGTTCCGGTGGGAACATCATGATACCGACGATAACCATTTTGGAACCTCCTTTCTGCCTTGCATGAGCGGGTCATGCGTTGAGGCAGACGATCGGTGGAAGCCTGTGTGGCTGCCTCGTCATTCCGGCTGAAAACAACTTCGCGAGAATTGTCCTCGTCGTTCAGATTCTTAGTGTGA
Source organism: uncultured Syntrophaceae bacterium (assembly GCA_964578535.1). Lineage (GTDB taxonomy): Bacteria > Desulfobacterota > Syntrophia > Syntrophales > PHBD01 > PHBD01. Next base: position 111,738 of record CAZODI010000003.1, on the reverse strand, counting down.
GAGGCTTTCTCTGGAAGTCTTTTCCTGTGAAATGCGTCCGATGGCTGGATGGTGTGATTACCGATAGGAGCCCGTCAGAATGAATAGCCCGATGGTGTGGAGCCGATCGATACGGCGGCAGAGGTGAAGCGCGGGAGGTTGAAAACGGAACGAAGTGGAACCCGAAGGATTGTCGCCCTTCTTATGTCGTCCTGCGGTTCATGCAGGGATGCTAAAATAAAAAACAAATTTGTGTCATTATGTAAAGCATTCTTTTTGTTAGCATATTATGAGGTCTGGTTCCCGGACGGGCATCCCCGCGGGTTGTCATCAATGGGGGGAATTCGAGAATGCAATGACGGCGGGGGACGCGTACGTCGTCCCCCGTTTTTGGGAATTGTACTGCAACAGACCGTTCAGCGGGTCCGGTAGGATTCGGCAAGACTTCAAGGCAGGCAATCCCACCGTACACTCGCCCCTCAGAAAACGAAGAGAGTCCCGCACTGCCGGCACTTCCTCGCGCCCCGGAACGAGTCCGTGCCGCAGGATTTGCAGCGGAAGCGATCTTCCTCCTCCTTCACCCAGGCCTCGGTTCCCAGCTCCCGCCAGCGCGGGACAGCGCGCAGCATGTTCTGTTTTGCCTCCGCGAAGGGGAAGCCCTGGATCTTCTCGCAGGGGAAGCTCTCGCACTCGTAACATCCCTCGAAGTTCTTCTCCTCGGCGCACGACTTGATGGTGCAGACCCGGCAGAAAAAGAAGGGTTCCTCGGAACGGCAGCCGGCGCACTGGATCTTGGCGGGGGAGTCGACGCCATAGAGCTTCGCCAGCTTCTCCTTCAGCGGCTCGTCGTTGTCGACACCCGCCTTGTGGATGCCGCACACGCCGCAGTAGAGTCCGCACGGGGAAATCAGTTCCTTGTTGTACATGGGTGTCCTCCTGTCAGGCGATTTGGAATATCGGTTTGATGTCTTCGTGGTCGAGCAGATCCCGGAGCCAGCGGACCATGTCGGGAGCCTTCAGGAACGGCTGGCTGCGGAAGAGGGAGAGGAACTCCCCGTAGGATGCCTCGATCTGCCGGACCGCGCCGGTGACGGTCTCCGCGATGGTGCCGTGGGAATCTCGCCGGATGAGGAGGTCCTCGGTGTCGATCAGGCCGCTCCGGACGAGGGGGTTGAGAAAGTAAGTGCAGCGGCAGGGGTTCTTCTCGTCCAGGAGGCCGCACCGGTCCTGGAAGAACGTGTAGATCCTGGTGCGCGAACGGGAGAGGATCTTGCGGAAATTCGCCCGGGAAACGTCGCAGATCTCGCTGCCCACGGTGTCCGGCACGCCGAAGACGACCCCGAGGAGGAAGATCATCCGCTCCCGTCGGTTGAGGGAAAAGAGCAGGCACTGGACGCAGGCCATCTTGACCTCTTCCTGGTAGATCTCTGTGCCGGGTCGGGCAGTGAGCCGCCGGTCCGGCAGCCGCTCGATGAAGCGGTCGTACGCATCTCCCCGCAGGGCCTCCTCCATGGCGGCCTCGTTCCGGCTGCGCTTCGCGTTTATGATGTGGTTTACGACCAGGCGGTACAGCCAGGTCCGGAACGCGGCCCTGGCAGGATCGAAGGTGCCCAGCTTCGTGATGACCTTGATCAGGACCTCCTGCGTAACGTCCTCCGCCGCCGCGGGGTCGTACACCATCCGGAGGGCGATGTTGTAGATCCAGGACTGGTGCCGCAGGATAAGCGCCTCCAGGGCGCGCCGGTCTCCCTGGAGGGAGCGGGTGATCAGCTCCCTCTCCGCGGGATCGCCACCGGTGGCCTCTCTGAAGGGATTGTAGAACGCATTCATCGCCCGTTCCTGTTCACCCCCGGGAAGGGGGATTTCTCTCCTGCCCCTTATACGAAAATTCCGGGCGGGTGTGACAGACAAATCGCAACCTGCACGAAGGCCGTTCTACGGATTGGACAGGCCGCGCCGGGGATTACAGAAAATCAGGGGATAGCGCCTGCCTGGAGGCGATTTGGTGGAATTCCCGGATGTTGCTGTGCCGGGGAACGGTTGAGGGAGGATGTTTTCAAGAGGGGGCTGCCCCTTTTTTCCAACGTGCCGCGTCCGTAAGGAGTCGCCGTCGCTCATTTCCGGGCGACGGTCATTTCTCTCTCATCGTTTTTTTGACCGATTTGATGAAGCGTCCGAAAGCCTTGTCCTTCTTCCGTTTATCCAGATAGGACAGATCGTGGTACTCCGTCTCTTTCTTCAGCTTGAGATAATGGGCATAGCGATCACTGTCCAGTTCGCCGCTTTCGACGGCGGCCCGGACGGCGCATCCGGGCTCGTTTTCGTGGCTGCAGTCGGCGTAGCGGCAATTCGCGGTAAGACGGACAAGGTCTTCAAACCCGATGTCGATCCCCTCGCCGGCCCCGAGAAGGCCGAGTTCCCGCATGCCCGGCGTGTCAATCAGCATCGCACCGTCGGCAAGAACGACAAGCTGGCGGCGGGAGGTCGTGTGGGTGCCTTCTCCCGTACCGCTGACGGCTTTCGTGCTCAACGCTTCCCGGCCCAGGAGGCGGTTGATCAGGGTCGTTTTCCCGACGCCGGAAGACCCGAGCAGGCAATAGGTCCTCCCGGGGCGGAGTGTCTGCTGAAACGGTTCCATCCCGTCGCCGCTCTTGTTACTGAGGGCGAGCACTTGTGCCTGGGTGACGGAGCGGACGAGCGCGATTTTCTCTTCCAGTTCATCCCCGGTGATCAAATCCGTTTTCGTGAGAACGACGACCGGTTCGACATGCCCTTCCGCCGCCATGACCAGGTAACGGTCCAGACGCTTGGGATTAAAGTCAAAATGGCATGATTGAACAAGGAATGCCGTATCGATGTTAGCCGCAATCATCTGGAAGTCGACCCTGTCGCCCGCGGTTTTGCGGCGCAGGAACGTCTTTCGTGGAAACACCCCGTGGATGATCGCTTCGGTATGATGGTTGTAGTATTCGACCGTTACCCAATCTCCGACACAGGGCAGGGCGGCGGAGTCGTCGATTCGCCAGGAAAGCCTCCCCGCGAGCTCCGCCGGGACCTCTCCCGCTTCATTTCTAATCAGGTATCCGCCGCGGTCGACCGCCGATATTCGCGCAATACTCCTGCCTTCCGCATGCAATTCGCCGATGTGCGGCTCGAACCATTCGTCAAAACCAAGGTCGCTCAATCTCATGTCCATAACGTCACCGGACGGGCTATATACTCGAATTGCTTCTTTCTGTCCGTAAAAAAGGATCGAATGGATCCGTCCATTCGCGGAATCACCCGGATTCAGTACGTTGCATCGGCATCCCGGGCCCGCCGGCTTCATGAACGGCAGGATCCCGGCTGATTCCCGAATATGACGCTTGACAAGGGGAAGGAAGGCAATATATTGCCAGACAGCAATATGGAGGCAAGCGTTATGGAAGCATTCGTAATCGTGATGAAAGCCCTTTCGGACCCGAACCGGGTGCGGATCGTCAAGATGCTCCAGCGCAGGATGATGTGTGTCTGCGAGCTGCAGGCAGCTCTCGGAGTGGCCCAGCCGACGGTCTCCAAGCACCTGAAGATCCTGGAGGAGGCGGGGTTTGTGAGCCGCAGAAAGGAGGGCCTCTGGGTCAACTATACCGTTTCGGACGGGAGCACGAGCCCCTATGCGGCAAGCATGCTCGGCAATCTCCGGCATTGGCTCACGGAAGATCCGGACCTGACGGCCCTTCTCGACAAAATCATGGATCTGGACCGGACGGCTCTTTGCGCCCGGGAGACGCCGGCCACTTAAATAGCTGCCCGGCGATGCGAGAGAACTCCTCATACCCGCGGGTGTGAATTTTGTTCCTGGAGGTTATCGAAATGCAGTTTCTGATGGATCTTGTTGTTGCGGGGCTCCTGGCCCTGCAGGATTACGTGGCCACTCACGTGCTCACCTGCCTGATCCCGGCCTTTCTCCTGGCCGGGGCCATGGTGGCTTTTATTAATCAGCAGGCGATCCTCGAGGTCTTGGGAGAGAAAGCCAACAAGCTGAAATCGTTTTCCCTGGCCAGCGTGGCCAGCTTCTTCGTGGCCGCCTGTTCCTGCACGGTCATCCCCGTATCCAGCGGCCTGTTTTACAGCGGTGCGGCGGTTGGCGTGGCCTTCATCGTCCTCTGGGTTGCCCCGTCGGCGAACATCCTGTCCCTGATCTATACGGGCAACATCCTGGGGCCGGAGATCGTCACCGCCCGGGTCGTCGCGTCCCTGCTGATGGCCTTTGTCGTCGGCTGGGTCATGACGGTCTTCTTCGGGAAGGAGAAACGGGAGACGGTCGCGGCCTTCCAGGCGGACGACGCGCCCCAGGCCATTGTGGCCCGGCCCCATCTGATTCTCCTGGTCCTGATCCTCCTGTCGCTCCTGCTGCCGAACTACATCGGCCAGACGGGGTCCTATCTGACCAAGGTCGTCATCTGGGGAGTCGCCACGCTGGTCCTGGCGGCCTACGCCTGGAAGGCCCTGTCCCGGGATGAAATCTCCTCTTGGCTCCGGGAGAGCTGGTGGTTCATCCGGATCATCTTTCCCCTTCTCCTTGGTGGTGTCTTTCTGGTCGGCGTCATCGGAAAGCTGCTCCCTGAGGAGTGGATCCGGGCCTGGCTGGGAGGGAATGGGATCACCGCCTCCTTCCTGGCCACCATGATCGGGGCTGTCAGCTACTTCGCCACCATGACGGAGGCGCCCTTCGTGGACACGCTCATGAAACTGGGCATGGGCAAGGGACCCGCCCTGACGCTTCTTCTGACGGGGCCGGGGCTGAGCCTGCCCAACTGGATCGCCATCGCTCGGGTCTTCGGGGTGAAGAAGGCTGTGGTCTACGTCATCACCATCGTCATTCTCGGGACACTGGTTGGCTGGTTCTTCGGGAATTTCATTCTCTGAGGTGTGCGATGAGCGGGTGCGACATTGTCCAGGTCCGGGTCGAGGGCGCCCTGGTAGGGATCGTCGGCCTGACGGCAATTATGACCGATCTGGCCGCCGACGGGACAGGCAGAACCGATGACGAGATCCGGGAAGAGCTTCTCCGCAGGGCGGGAGAAGAGAACTACATTCCCCGGAAGGCCCGAATGCAATACGGCGAAGCGCTTTTCCGGGCATTCCGCAGGTTCCGGGGGGAGGAAGTGGAAGAAGAGGCGCTGCCGGGAATGCACGTCCGGATCCTCGGGCCCGGCTGCGCCCGGTGCTGGCAACTGGAGCGGGACGTCCGGGACGTCATGGCCGAGCTGAGCCTGGCGGGTGAGCTGGTCCACGTGGATGACCTCAGGGAAATCGCCCGTTCCGGCGTGATGGGCGCTCCCGCCCTGATCGTCAACGGGAAGGTGCTGGCGGTGGGTTCCGTTCCCTCGAAGGCGGACATCCGGAAATGGCTTACCAACATTGCGAAGGAGGATAGATGATGGAAATCAAGGTATTGGGACCCGGCTGCGCCCGGTGCGAGCAGGTGGAGAAACTGATTCGGGAGGCTCTCAAGGAAGAAGGGCTTACCGCCGAAGTCTCCAAGGTGAAGGACATGAAAGAGATCGCCTCCCATGGCGTTTTCGGCACGCCCGCCGTCGTCGTGGACGGCACGGTGAAGTCCGTCGGGAAAATACCGACCAAGGACGATATCAAGAAGTGGCTGAAGAAATAAGAGGATCCACAGAGCGACGATTTCGAAAACAGTTTTAAGGACGGGAAAACGCGATGAGAAAATATCTGGAAAAGGTTCAGGACTTTCGTTTTTTACCCTTGTTTGTCATCATCAGCATGGCCGTGGGTATTGCCATCGGGAAGGTGTACGGCATCTCGAACTTTGCCCTGACACCCCCCATCGACGCCATCAAGGCGATCTTTTCGGGTACGTATTCGTTCACCCTGGCCAACAGCCTGGCGCTGGGGGTGGTGATCGGCCTGTTCCTGATGATCTACCCGGCCATGACGAACGTCAAGGTCGAGGACCTGGGCAAGGCGGCCACTTCTCCGAAACAGCTGCTTTTGGTGCTGTTCTTCAATTATCTGGTGGCGCCCTTCTTCATGCTGTTCCTGGCCAAGGTCTTCCTGTCGGGCTATCCGGATCTCTACGTCGGCCTCGTCCTGTACGGCCTGGCCCCCTGCATCGCCATGGTCATCGTCTTCACCTTCCTTTCCCTGGGCAACAACGCCCTGGCGATTGTGCTGGTGGCCATCAACTCGATCTGTCAGATGCTGCTCATCCCCGTGTATGCAAAACTCCTCCTGGGGGATGTCTCCTTCGACGTTCTCGTTGTTGGGGAGAGTGTCCTTCTCTATCTCGGCATCCCTCTCGTGGCCGGGTTTCTGACCCGGCGGATCGCAGTTGGCAAACTGGGCGAGGATGGCTTCAAGCACTTCAAGACATACCTGGACTCGCTTTCCATCATCGGCCTCCTTTTCACGCTGATCGTCATGTTCGCCCTCAAGGGGGACCTGATCCTGGAGAACCCCATGTTGATCGTCCACATGGCCGTTCCCATGACGCTTTTTTTCTGGATCATGTTCGCCGTCGTCTACCTGGTGAGCTGGAAAATGGGCCTGACCTACGAGGATTCGGTTGCCGTGGCCTTCAATTCGACGGGGCGCGATTTTGAGATCGCCATCGCCATCGCCATTACCGCATTCAACCCGGCCGTGGCCCTGGCCACGGTCATCGGTCCCCTCATCGAGGTTCCGGTCATGCTGGTGCTGGTCTGGGGGGCGCGCCGCTCCAGAGCGAGACTGTTTTCCGAGACCTTGTCTGTGCTGGAGGCCGTACCGGAGAAAGTCCCCATTTCAAGGGAGATACGAAAGTAGGATGTTTCCGGACGCCTGACAGAGAACATCCTGTGTTGAAATGGATTCTCTTTCCCGTTCCAGTCATCTCCACAGAACGGGATCATCTAATATCAGGAGGATATCATGGCTGACGAGTGCTGTGCCGCGGGGAGCAATCGCATGATCGTCTGGTGCGCCGGGGCGTCGAACGTGGGCCAGATGACGCATCAACTGGCCGTGGAACTGGCGGGGGAAGGGCAGGGGCGCCTGTTCTGCCTGGCTGGCATTGCGGCCCACAGGAGCGGCTTCGTCCGTTCGGCGAAAGACGCCGAAGACATGCTGGTCCTGGACGGATGCCCCGTCGCCTGTGCCGCGAAGATCCTGGAGCACGTTGAGGCGCCCGTCATGAACCACTTTGTCGTCACGGAGATGGGCGTCGAGAAGGCCTTCGGCGAGGTCCTGAAGCGGGACGACATCGATCGGATCAAGGCATTGATACGAAATTCCCTGACGTCATAAACTCTGCAAAGAAACGACACAAAATCCATGAGAGAGGAAATGTCTGTGAGAACGTTCAACTACTGGAAAATGTATCGATATGCAGGACTCTGGATAGGCATGGCTCTTCTTGTCCTGGCCGTTCACACGCCTGCCAGGGCCGACACGATGACGATTCCCGTGAAGGGTATGGTCACCATGGTGGACCTGGGAGCCGCCTCCTGCATTCCCTGCAAGATGATGGCGCCGATCCTCGACCGGCTGGAGAAGCGCTACCGGGGGAAGGCAGCCATTGTGTTCATCGATCTCCGCTATCACCGCGATGCGGCACAGCATTTCGGTGTCCGGGCGATTCCCACCCAGATCTTCTACGACAAAAACGGCCGCGAGATGTCGCGCCACATGGGCTTCATGAGCGAGGAGGCCATCGTGGCCCAGCTCAAGGCCCTGGGCGTGCAGTGAGGGAATCGACGTGGAATCCTTCTTCCTGACAATCAACGCGTGGATGACCGGCGCACCCGCCTGGGCGGCCCTGGGCTGCTTCCTGTGGGGCATGGTCAGCGTCCTCTTTAGCCCCTGCCACCTGGCCTCCATCCCCCTGATCGTGGCCTACGTGGGCGGCCAGCAGCGACTCCTCGAGCCCCGCGAGGCCGGCGGCTACGCGGCGGCCTTCACGGCGGGCCTGTTCATTACCATCGCCGTGATCGGCATCATCTGCGCGCTCCTCGGCCGGATGCTGGGGGACGTGGGGAATTACTGGCAGGTCCTGGTGGGCATCGTCCTGGTCTGGGTGGCCTTCGGGATGATGAGAACGGATTCCTGCTCCACCTCCGGAGGTCTCCTGCAGCGCCTCAAGCTGCGGGGGATGGGAGGCGCGTTTCTCCTGGGCCTGGCCTACGGGTTCCTGTCCGGTTCCTGCACCTTCGGGTTCATTGCCCCGATCCTGGCCGTGATCACCGTCCAGGAGCAGGTAGCCTCGGGCATCCTGTACATCCTGCTGTTCGCCTTCGGCCACTGTCTGCCCATCGTGGTCGCCGGCAGTTCCACCGCCTTGGTCCGCCGGCTCGTCGAGAGCGACCGCTGGCAGGGGGCCGGTTCCTGGTTCCGCAAGGGGGCCGGGGCTTTTATCGCCATCCTGGGGGTCTACTTCATCGGCAACCCGTTCTGGGGGGGATAGGAGCGTCGAAACATGAATACCATGGTCATCATGATCGTCGGCCTGGGGGTCCTGTCGTTCGCCTCCGGTATGCTGGGGCTCGGGGTGGCCTTCTCGGCGGTGCCGTTCCTGGCCTTTTTCCTACCCGACCTGGTCCACCAGGTTCAGCCGCTGAGCCTGCTCCTGAACGGCATCACGGCCCTTTTCTCCGTCATCGGTTTCGCCCAGAGCGGGTATGTGGACTGGCGGAAGGCAATCACCCTGGCCGCCGTAACCACCCTGACCGCTCCCGTCGGGGCCTGGCTTGTCCAGACCACTCCCATCATGATCGTCTGGGCGGCTTACCTGGCTTCGGTGATCTATCTGGCCTACCGGCTATTCCGTCCCGTTCAGGCCCGGCCGGGCAACGAGAACTTCCGCCTGGCCCTCCTCCTTGCGGTACCGATCTCCGTTCTCAGCGGGCTGTTGGGCATCGGTCCCGGGTTCCTCCTCATGCCGACCCTGATCCTGGTGGGCTTCGATCCCAAGAAGGCCGCGGGGATCAACGCCTTCGCCGTCATGCCTCCGTCCTTTTCTTCCCTGATCCCCCACATGGCGACGGCCCGTTTCGACCCGACGCTGACCTGGAGCCTGCTGGCCGTCGGGGCCGTCTGCTCCTTCCTGGGCGCGCGGCTGACGAGCCTCTACGTTCCTGGAAACCGGATCCGACAGTTCTTCGGGATCCTGATTGTTGTCATGACGGCATATAAGATCTATACGATGTTTTAATTAAGGGAAACGTAGAGGATGACCGCTGCCGGATGGCACCGAGGCGGGACCGGAAGAGGGGAGGCATTCATGAAGTTCAAAGATGTGGCGGATGCCCGGGACAGGCTGATGGAGGCGGGGTACATCGCCTCCAAGGAGATCGCCACAGTGGTCTTCCTGGCCGCAGTGACGAACCGGCCGATCCTCGTGGAGGGGCCCGCCGGGGTCGGCAAGACGGAACTCGCCAAGGCCGCCGCCCGTGCCCTCGAGAGAAGGCTGATCCGCCTCCAGTGCTACGAAGGGCTCGACGAGAGCAAGGCCCTCTACGACTGGGAGTATTCGAAGCAACTTCTCTACACCCAGATGCTCAAGGAGAAGATCCATGACGTCATCGCGGGGACGCAGACCCTGTCCGAAGCGGTGGAACGGATCGCCGGCCAGGAGAATGCCTTCTTCTCCGAGCGGTTTCTCCAGTCCAGGCCGCTGCTCCAGGCCATCACGTCAGAGGATCCGGTGGTGCTTCTCGTTGACGAGGTGGACAAGTCGGACCCTGAGTTCGAGGCCTTTCTGCTGGAGGTCCTGAGCGACTTCCAGGTCTCCATTCCCGAACTCGGCACGAGGACCGCTCGCAACATCCCCTTTGTGGTGCTGACCTCCAACAACGTCCGGGAGATGAGCGACACCCTCAAACGCCGCTGCCTTCACCTGTACATCGACTATCCCGACATGGAGCGGGAGCGGGCGATCGTGGAGGTGAAATTCCCCGGCATCGACCGGGACTTTGCCGGGAAGATCGTGGCCGCCGTGCGGGACCTGCGGAGCCTGGACCTGAAGAAAAAGCCCTGCGTATCGGAAACCCTCGACTGGACGAGGGCCCTGATGGCCCTGGACATTCACGACGTCACGCAGGAGGTCGTTCTCGACACCCTGAATGTGTTGTGCAAGTGCCGCCCCGACATGGAGGCGGTCCGGCGCCACCTGGGGGAGTCCCCGAGGGAGGATGCTTGCTGAAACGGGAGGCGAAACCATGATCACCGCGATCCTCCACTTCGCCCGTCTCTGCCGGGCCTCGGGACTCCGGGTGTCGACCTCGGAGGTCCTGAGCGCCATCCGCCACGTCCGCTGTATCGACCTGGCGGACGAGGAACAGTTCCACGCTGCCCTGAAGGCGAACTTCGTCAAGAGCCGATCAGACGAGGACCGCTTCGAGGAGATCTATGACCTGTACGTCCGGGTCCTGCAGATGGGGGCCGCCCTGAAACAGACACGCAGCCTCTCCCAACGCCTGATCGAGCTCGTCTCCGCCGACGAGGCGGGAGGGGAGGATAACGGCGTGTTCCCCGACCTCCCGGCGGACCGGCGTGCGGCCCTGATCCGGGAACTCCTGAAACTCCTCGACATGGACCTGGACGTTCCCGAGATTTCCCTCGCCGACCTGTCTGCGGCGGCTGGAGAAGGCGCGGAAACCCCGCTTGACCCGGCCCGGGGAACGCCTGGGGAACGGGGCATGAGGATCGGCGCGGAGGAGCGGCGGATGCTGGAGGAGCTCCTGGAGGAGCGACTGGCGGCGGTCCTGCGGACGGACGAGGAGGGACGGTGCGAGAGGCTCCCAGCGGGTCCCGCTTCCGGCCGTAGCCGCGTCCGGACTGCCGACTTGGGCGAGGTGCCCTTCATCCACCTGACCGAGGAAGAGGCCCGGGAGGTCCATAAGGCCATCGAGCGGCTGGCCCGGAAACTCCGAGACCGGGTGGCAAACCGATACCGGAGAAAGCGGGAGGGTCTGGTGGACGTCAAGGACACGCTGCGCCTGGCCATTCGGCATGAAGCCGTTCCCCTGGAGATTCGGTATCGCCGGAGGCAGCCCAGGAAGCAGAAGATCGTCGCCCTCTGCGACGTCTCCTATTCCGTCTGGCAGGCGGTCCCCTTCATGCTGAACATCCTGTACTCTCTGCAGGACTGCCTCAGCCGGGTCCGGAGTTTCGTCTTCATCGCCAGTGTGGCGGATGTCAGCGGCACGATGGAGGACCACGACGTACTGAGGGCCGTGGACCGCGTTATGGCCGACTACCGGCTCCGAATGCCGCGGAACGCCGTCTACGGGGACCCGGGAGACCGGGTACCGGAGGACCACGACCCGGAGATCTCCGACTACGGCCAGGCTCTGGCCCGGTTCACGAAGGACCACCTGGACATCCTGGACCCGAAAACGACGCTGATCATCCTCGGCGACGGGCGGACAAATTATCTCGATCCCCGGGCCGATCTCCTGGAGGGCCTCAAGGAGCGGTGCCGCCGGGTCGTCTGGCTCAATCCCGAACCTGAAAGTCTCTGGGGGGACGGGGACAGCGCGATCCCGGCCTACCGGCCCCACTGCAGCGAGGTGCGCCCCTGCCGCAATCTCAACGAGTTGGGCACGTTCATCTCGACGTTCGTGATGTGAGGAGAAGAAACATGAAGAAAAAAGTCCTGTTCATCTGTACCCACAACGCCTCCCGCTCCCAGATGGCCGAGGGTTTCCTGCGAGCCCTCAAGGGGGACCGGTACGAGGCCTTCAGCGCCGGGACGGAGCCCCGGGGAGTGAACCCCTATGCAATCCAGGTCATGGCAGAGGCCGGGATCGATCTCCACGGTCACCGTTCCAAGAGCGTGGATGAATTCCGGGATATGACCTTTGACGATGTGGTCACGGTCTGCGATTCCGCCAGGGAATCCTGCCCGGTTTTCCTGGGTGGCGGTCGCAAGCGTCACCAGAGTTTTCCGGACCCGTCCCTCCTCAAGGGGACGGAGGAGGAGATCCTGGCGGGTTTCCGGTCTGTCCGGGATGCGATCCGGGGGTGGGTGCAGGGGGAGTTCCACTGACCCCGATGTGAACCGGATACCTTGTATGCAGGATCACCCCTGGGTGGATACAAGGTATCCGGATTTGATTGATCGCTAATCCTGTCACGAATGAATAAACCAATAAATACGGCTCATTCCCCTGCTATATGGTTCTCTTCTCCCTGGTCCGGTTATTGCTGCATTATCCACGAGAGGGGAGTTCATGAAAAGAACAGGCATCTTCATCATTATGATTCTGGTTGCCGCCTTCCTGGCCGATTTTTCGCCGGCGGAAGGCAGGGATGGCAGCCCCAGGGGCAGGTTCGGTCCAGGTTCCTACGCGGCACCGGATCTCACGGAAATACCAAGGCTGGATCTGATGCCCAGGCAAAGGGAGGACCTCACGGTCCTGCGGGAAACCCACTTGCGGGACATCAGGCCCATGCAGAATACCCTCGAAGACAGAAGCCGGGAATTGAGGAGACTCTGGCTGGAGACATCTCCCGACTGGGAACGGATCCGCATCGTCCAGCAGGAGGTGCGTCTCCTGTGGGACCGGATCAGAGAAAACGAGCAATTGTATCTCCGGGAGGCTTTCGGGATCCTGACACCGGAGCAGCGAGCTGTGGCGATGGATTCGGAGATCGTCCAGCGAGTCCGTCGCGGCATGGGCAGGGGAGGTCCGGGCGGAATGGGCCGCGGCAGGGGGATGATGGGGCGTTGAGCCCTGTCACCGGAGGGCCGGATGAGTGCCTTGAAAACGAAAGGAGAGGACGTATGAATAGGAAAAGATGGGTGGGTTTGATCGTGGTCGTGGCGTTTCTGGTGACGGCAACCGTCGTTTCGGCCGCGCCCTGGCGGGGCTGGCGGGGAAGCGGCGGCTGGGGGCCGGGGAATCCCTACAATCAGATGTACAATGCTGCAGCCGTGGAAACACTGGCCGGCGAGGTGGTGAGCATTGACAAGACCGTTCCCATGCGGCGGATGGATTACGGAATCGCCCTGATGGTCAAGACGGACAAGGAGACGATTCCCGTTCACCTGGGGCCGGGCTGGTACATCGAGCGCCTCGACAAGCCCTTTGCCGCTGGAGACAAAGTGGAGATCAAGGGCGTGCGGACGACCTTCAACGGAAAGCCGGCGTTCCTGGCCGCGGAGGTGAAGAAGGGCGAGGCCGTCCTTGTCCTGAGGGACGCCTCCGGTGTGCCCGTCTGGGCCGGCTGGGGACGGAGAAGGTAACGTCTTGACAAGGGAAGGGTTGCTCTCCCAGAGAAAGACCCTTCCCTACATTCCTGTGATTTCAAGAATTCATTTCAAGAGGGAATGCATGATGCCTGTCAGCGCAAAATCCGTTTCCGAATACAGATTGTCCTCTCGTGGAAGAAACCGGACATTCTTCCGGCATCCGGGTTACGGATCGGGAGTCCTTGCCGTCGTGGCATTTGCCATTCTTCTGCTTTCCCTTCCAGCGTGTCTGCAGGCCCAGGGTTGGTGGTGGGGTTCGAAGATCGATTCGGGATACGATCCTCAGACCGTCCTCTCTGTCAAAGGGACCGTGACGGAGATTGCTTCTCAGGAGAGGAGCGGTCCTGTTTCGCTGTCATTGCAGGCAGAAAACGAACAATACACGGTCATGCTCGGACCGCAGTGGTATTTAAAAAAATTGGGTTTCCGGGTCCAGCGGGGGGATGGTGTACATATCCAAGGCTCCCGCATGCTGGACAGGCAGGGCAAGGTTTACCTCGTTGCAGCTTCTATTTCCATCGAGAAAACCGGTGAGCGGATCCAACTGCGGGATGATAGCGGCTCACCACTCTGGAGTGGAAAAATGAAACGGGGGGGTAGAGAAGGGGGGCCAAAATGAGAGGCCGGGAGAGTCGCCTGGGCCTGCTTGGACTTTCGATCCTGCTCTGCGGTTTATTTGTTGGATGTGCATCCCTCATAAACCTGGACGGGTCCATGAAGGCGATGAACCGGAAGATAGAAAGTCTGGAAAAGCGTCTGGCCGTTATGGAATCAAGGCAGACGAAGCGAGGAATAGCTCTGTCGAAGGCCCGGGATGCCGTGGTGTTCGTATGGGGTGCATACACGTTTGTCGATTCCGGGGGACATCCCCTCCGGCAGGTTTTGAATGAATCCGGCCGGCCGATTGCCGATCCCCAGGGTGTACCGCTCGTCGACATCAAGGGAACGGGACCGGTTGTGTATACCAATTATTGCGGAACAGCTTTTCTCGCAGGACCGGATGGATTGCTTCTGAGCAACCGGCACGTGGCGCAGCCCTGGTGGGAAGAGAAAAAAGATGAGGCCCTGATCCGGGCGGGCCTGAAGCCGGCCTTTCTCATCCTGCGGGCATTCTTCCAGGAAAAGGGCGAGGGAGTGCCGGTCGAGGCCGTATCCTATGACGAAAAATACGACATTGCCACGCTTAGAACGGTAAACTGGAAACCCGAAACCCGACCGTTGACAATGTTTCCTGAGAGTGAAACGATCCGGGAGGCCCAGGCCATTCTTCTCGTCGGTTTTCCAACGGGCCTCGATGCCGTTCTGGCCAAGCTGGATGAATCCGATCATGCCCAAGACGACGATGAACCGTGCAGTTATGCGACAGCCGAGGAATTATCCAAACGCGGTCTGCTGAATCCAACGACCACCAGCGGCTTCCTGTGGGAGGCATATCCCCACGTTCTGGTCTATGACGCCCGGACCGTCGGCGGCGGAAGCGGTGGTCCTCTTCTGGACATGAGCGGGCGCGTGCTGGGTGTCAATGCTGCTTACCTCGAAGCATTCCAAGGCGGAAACTTCGGGATTCCGATTGCCATCGGGCAGTCGCTTTTTGAAGGCCGGGGGGTTCCGGTGATAGAATCGAAAGGGGAATCTCTCAAACTGCAACGTCTTGCCTGTGCGGACGATCGCTTTTCGAGCGAAGCCGGCGGGATCTGTTCAAGCAGGCAAAGAGAACGGAGCAAATGAATCCATGCCTCAAAGAACGTTGGCCAGAGCCGGAAAATATGCATCGCACTTAGAGACGCCGTGACTACCCTGAATTTTGATCGGAGATCGATCGGGATGCAACGGGATGATGATGGAAAACGAGCCCCACAAAATGATGATCGAGGTGATCGGGCCGGGATGCCCGTTCTGCAGGAAACTTCACAAGAGGGTCCGGGAGGTGGTTGCGGAGCAGGGGATGGAGGCCGAGATTGTTCATGTCACGGACCTCATGGCGGTTCTGAAACACATCCCCTTCACGCCGGTGCTGAAAGTGAACGGTGAAATCGTCCATCGGGGAAAGTGGCTGCCGGGGAAGGACAAGCTTCGTGAATTCATCAAGGTTTAAGTGAGGCGGGCATCACGTTCCAGTGCCGGAGTTGGGCGCAGCCTGTCACAAGAAGAAAGGGTGGAGGAGCCATGCCTTTGATCGTTTCAGATCGGATTCAAAAAGATTACCAGGCAGGAGACGTGGTCGTTCATGCTCTTCAGGGCGTGACGTTCGAGATCGAGCAGGCCTCTTTTGTCTCTTTCGTCGGGCCTTCCGGGAGCGGCAAGACAACGCTCCTGAACCTCATCGGCTGCCTCGACAAGCCGTCGGCGGGAACCCTGACGGTGGCCGACACGGACATCGCCCGGCTGGACCGCAAGGAGAGCGCGGCCTTCCGGGGGCGTCATCTCGGGTTCATCTTTCAGGACTTCAATCTGATCCAGGTGCTGACGGTCCACGAGAACATCGAATACCCCCTCCTGATGGTCCAGAATGTTCCAGCGGCGGAGAGAAAGAGCAGGATCGAAAGGCTTCTCGCGGCGGTCGGCATGGCGGACCAGGCGGACAAGTATCCCGACCAGATCTCCGGCGGCCAGAAGCAGCGGGTGGCCATCGCGAGGGCGCTGGTGACGAACCCGGAACTGGTCCTGGCGGACGAGCCGACGGCTAACCTTGATTCCGCCACGGCTTACGCCGTCATCGAATTGATGAAGAAAATGCGGGACGACCTGGGAACCACGTTCATCTTCTCCACCCACGACACGAAGATCGTGGGAGAAGCGGAAGTCATTTTCCGGCTGGAGGACGGGCGCCTCGCCGCGAAAGAGGTGAAAGGGGGCGCGAACCATGAGTAATCTCTTCAAAATCGCCGTACGCAATCTCCTGCGGTACAAACGGAGGACCCTGCTGACGGCCTCGCTGATCACCATCGGTGTCGTCTTCGTCCTGGTGTTCACCTCCATCACCGGTTCGTTCAAGACCATGATGATCGGCCAGATCACCGACTCCATGCTGGGGCACATCCAGGTCCACCGAAAGGGATACGTTGCCTCCATCGACAGCCTGCCACTGAACCTGAACTTCAAGCCGAAAGCGTATCAGAAGATCTCGGATGTTCTCGGCGCGACGCCGGAGATCGCGGCATTTTCGCCCCGCCTCAAGTTCGGCGGGATGTTCAGCAACTTTACCGAGACAACGAACATCCGCCTGAACGGCATTTACCCGGATCGGGAATTCCAAACCGTGCCCCTGCTGACGTCCCGCGTCACCGAGGGCAGGAAGACGCTGAGCCGGGGCGAGATCATGATTCCTGAGCTTCTGGCCCGGGGATTGAAGGTCAAGGTGGGGGACCCTGTCGTCGTTGTAGCAACCAACGTGGACGGCTCCGTCAACGGCAAGCAATTCGTCGTATCCGGCATCCTGGAGAGCGCCACCGGCCCAGGCGGCCGGGACGGATATCTCCATATCGAGGACGCCGCCGAGGTCCTCCGCATGCCCGAGGTGGAGGTCAGCGAAATAGCTGTGAGGTTGAAGGATTTCAGCCGTCTTCCCGCCGCTGTCCGTCATCTGGAGGGGCAGCTTGCCGGAGAGTCCAACAAGGAGGGACGCCCTCTGTTCGAGGTCCACTCCTGGGAGCAGCTCTCGCCCTTCTTCAACATCGCCCGGATGATCGATGTGATGACTTTCTTCATCAAGATCATGCTCATCGCCATCGTTCTCATCAGCATCATGAACGTCATGATCATGGCCGTCTACGAGCGGATCCGGGAAATCGGGACCATCGCCGCCATCGGCACCCTGCCGGGCAGGATCCTCTCCATGTTCGTCATGGAAGGTTTTTGCCTGGGTGTCTTGGGAGCCTTTATTGGTAATCTCATTGGTGTTGCTATCGTGCTGGTCGTCAATCTGATCGGAATCCGTTTTGACTTCGGCCAGCAGAAGGGGCTCCTCCTGTCGGCCTCGATTCAACCGTCGGATCTCCTGGTCATTTCCGTCATCGTCATTGTTGTCGCCGTGCTGGCCAGTCTCCAACCGGCTTTCAAGGCGTCCCGTATGGAGCCCATCGAGGCTCTGCGACACGTATAAATGAGGAGGTGCCCCATGTACAGACCCGCTCTGATCGTTTTCCTGATGCTTTCACTGGCGTCTCCGGCCCTCGCCCTGGACGGCCCGCAGCTGCTGCGCCAGGTGGACCGGAATCTCAGCCCCGAATCTTACGAAACCTACCGGAAGTTGATCAACATCGAGCCGAACGGGCGAAAGAAGGAATTCACCCTCTTTTCCCTCAAGAAGGGCCAGGACAAGGTGGCGGCCCTGTTTCTCGCTCCGGCCAGCGACAAGGGCCGCAGCACCCTGCGCCTCGGTGAGAACATGTGGCTCTATATTCCCAACGTGGGGAAACCGATCCGGATCACAAGCCTTCAGTCCGTGGTCGGCGGCGTGTTCAACAATGCCGACATCCTGTCACTGGATTATGCAACGGAATACGATGTTGAGAAAATGGAGGATTCCGGGGAGCAGACTCTGCTCCACCTGAAAGCGAAAAACAAGACCGTAGCTTACGACCGCTTGAAAATGTGGGTGAGCAAGGGAAAGGCCCTGCCCGTCAAGATCGAGTGCCTGACGGAGGCGGGGATGCTGATCAAGACCATCTATTTCAAGGACATCAAGGATTTCGGCGGTGGAATGGTCCGGCCGGCGGTCATCGAGACGGACAGCCCTCTGTATAAGGGATACAAATCCGTCATGATTTTCGCCAAAATGAAGAAGAGGACGTTCAAGGACGAGGTCTTCACCCTCACCTTCATGCCCAATCTCGAATCCTTGCGATAAATGAAGTACGTATGCTTGACATTGATTCTCATTTTCTCGGTGATCCTGGCTGTCGGGGCGAAGGCCGAGGAGCAGTACACCTTCGATGTCTCCGAGATTGAAAAGAAGCCCTGGCATTTCGGCGGATACCTGGAGCTGAAGCCGGTCTTCTATGGCCTCGACCGGGACGCGGCCTTCTATAAGCTGCGCTTTTACAGGGACTCTCCCGGCGAGACGACGTCCGAGCTGAATGCGAAGCTGCAGCTCGAGGGAAGCTTCGAGAAGGAGTCCTTCCGCCTGTACGTCAAGACCAATACCGACTTCCAGTACGGCGATTCCGGCGGCACGGAGCGGTCGGCCTTCTACGAGGCTTACGGTTCCCTGAAGCCATCCTCTTCCTGGACGGTCACCGTGGGCAAAAAGACGCTGAAATGGGGCAAGGGCTATGCCTGGAATCCCGTTGCCTTTGTGGATCGACCGAAGAACCCGGACGATCCGGAAGTCGCCCAAGAGGGTTATATCGTGGCGTCGATGGACTGGATCAAGAGCTTCGACGGCCCGCTGAAGACCATCTCCCTCACGCCGGTGATTCTCCCGGTGTACGACCACATCAACGACAGCTTCGGGGACGGCAATACGACGAACTTCGCCGGCCGCCTGTATCTCCTCTTCTTCGACACGGACATCGATCTGATCTTCCTCACGGGGGCGAGCAAGACCGCCCGATGGGGGGTCGATTTTTCCCGGAACATCACAACGAATTTCGAAATCCACGGGGAAGCCGCATATATCCGGAACAGCCAGAAGAATGTTCTGGATGTCAATGGCAGTTCTCGCATGATCCAGGACGATGTGACCAGTTACCTCATCGGACTTCGATATCTGACGAACTTCGACCTGACAACGATTGTGGAATACTACCACAACGGGACAGGGTACGGCACCGACGAGTTGAAGAACTTCTATGCATTCATCAACCGGGGGTACAATGCGTACAAGGCGACGGGAAACGCCGCCCCTCTGATCAGCGCCCAGAACATGGCGGACGGCGGTTATGGAAGATTCAGTCCCGGGAAGGACTATCTGTATGTCCGCTTGAGCCAGAAGGAGCCGCTCGACATCCTTTATTTTACACCCGCCCTGACCTGGATGATGAATCTGAACGACCGGAGTTATGCCCTGACGCCCGAGTTGCAGTACACGGGGATCACCAACCTGGATCTGCGCTTCCGGGTGGGATGGATCGTCGGCGGGAGAGATTCGGAGTACGGTGAAAAACAGAACGATTACCGGATCGAATTCCGGGCGGGGTATTCCTTCTGAGTCGATGCACGCATCAAGAAGGGGTAAACATGGGACACGACCATGATCATGCAAAACCGGCTTCACTGAAAAACCTCGTTTTCGCCATTCTCATCAACGGCGGGATCGTGGTTTTCGAACTGGTGTTCGGCCTTCTCATTCAGAGCATGGCCCTGATCTCCGACGCTGTCCACAACCTCAGCGACATCGCCGCCATGGGGCTGAGCTACGGAGCGGAGAAGGTCTCCCTGCGCCCTCCGAATGAGCGGAAGACCTTCGGCTACCGGAAGATCGGCTTCATCGCCGCCTTCGTGAACAGCATCGTTTTATCCGTGGCCATCGCCTTCATCCTCTGGGAAGCGCTCGGACGGCTCCTGGCGCCGACGCCGATTCCCGGCAGCGAGATGCTCTGGGTTGCCGTAGTCGCTTTTGCCGGGAATGGGGCGGCCACCCTGTTGCTGCAAAAAATCTCCGGGCGAAATGTCAACCTGAAGAGCGCCTGGCTTCATTCCCTGCAGGACGCCTTGTTTTCCCTCGGAGTGATCGTCGGAGCCCTCCTGATCTTCTTCTTCGGCTGGCACATCGTCGATCCGCTCCTATCGATCGGGATCAGTGTGTTCATCGCTCGAGAGATCTACGGCATCGTCCGGCAGACCGTGAATTCTCTGCTGGACGCCGTGCCGCCGGACATCAACTTTACGGAGGTCCGGAACGACCTGCTTGCCTTACCAGGCGTCGCAGAGGTCAAGGACCTTCACATCTGGCAGACGGGGGCGGATCATCGGCTTCTCTCCGCCCATATCCGGATGGCGGAGGGGGCTGCCGACAGCGGGGAGGTCATCCGCTCGGCACAGGAAATCCTTGTTCACAAGCACGGGATCAACCACACGACGCTCCAGATCCTGCCTTTTTCGGCCGGGGAAATGGAGCACTGCAACCACTGCAATTGAAACCTCGAAACAATCCGCGACCAGCCACCCATCAACCGCTTCTGCCAGGCTCTGATGCTGGCCCGGCACGGGGAGTCGGTAGTCCTGAATGGCGACGGGCTCTCCTGCCCGGCCGCGGCGGCGGCTTTTGGATTCCGTCCCCTTCCGGAGGGCCTGAAAACGGGCAAGGGGCTGGTCGGTTTCGGCATCGTCTCCGACCCCTCCGTAGAGAAGCGGATGTTCGAGGCCATGCCCCGTCTGAAAACCGGCGAGATCGGGGGATTGCACCTCTTTCCCCTCGACCGGACATCCCTCGAACCGGACGTCCTCATTGTCGAGGACGAGGTGGAAAAGTTGATGTGGATCGGGCTGGCCTGCCTGCATGCCACCGGAGGAGAGCGCCTCCGCGGCTCAACGGCGGTCCTCCAGGCGACCTGCGTGGATGCGGCGGTTCTCCCTTACCTGGAAAAACGCTTCAATTTCGGGTATGGGTGCTATGGTTGCCGGGACGCAACGGACATCGGTCCGGAAGAAGCAGTTGTGGGCTTCCCGGGACAGTACCTGCCGGCGGTTGTTGAACATTTGGAATTCCTGGGACAGAAGGCGATCCCGACTTCCCGCGGGAAAAAGGCCCTGGCGGCCTTGGGGAAAAAAGATCAAGACCATGAAAAAAAGGAGCCGACATAGGGAGCCCGATGTCCGGACTGCATCCCCGCATGAGGAGGAACCGGCCGGATCGATTATGACCAGCAAAACATTATCCACAAGCAAGGATCCCTGCCTATGCAGAAGCGAGGATCTGCCCTGCTGCGACATCCTGGAAAACATGACCGATGGCGTCCTGACGGTGGATATGAATCGACGGATCAATACCTTCTTCAACCGGGCTGCCGAAAAGATTACGGGTTTTACCTTTCAAGAAGCGGTGAACCAGCATTGTTTCGACATCCTGCGCTCCAGCACCTGCCAGACCAACTGCCCTCTGGAGCGGACTTTAAAGACCGGCGAGCCCGTCTACGACCATCCCGCTGTCATCATCACAAAAGGTGGCCGGGAAATACCCGTCAGCGCAACGACGGCCCTCATTCGGAATCGTAGCGGCGCGGCTGTCGGAGCAATGGAGATCTTCCGGGACCTGTCAGTGATCGAGACCCTCCGCAAGGCCGTTGGCAACCGCTACAGTCTGGGGGACATGATCAGCAAGAACCCGCGGATGCTGGAGATATTCGACATCCTGCCCGACGTGGCCGAGAGCGAAAGCAATCTGTTGATCCAGGGTCCCAGCGGGTCCGGGAAAGGCCTCCTGGCGCGGGCAGTCCACGATCAGAGTCTCCGCAGAGACAAGCCGTTTATAAAGGTCAATTGCGGTGCCATTCCCGATACGCTCCTGGAATCGGAACTCTTCGGATACGTCCGGGGAGCCTTCACGGATGCCCGGAAAGACAAGCCCGGGCGTTTCGCCCTGGCCGACGGGGGAACAATCTTTCTCGACGAGATCGGCGACACCTCGCCGGCTCTTCAGGTCAAGCTGCTGCGGGTGCTGGAAGACAAAACCTTTATCCCCCTTGGCAGTGTCGGGTCTGTCAAGGTCGATGTACGGATCATTGCGGCCACCCACCGCGACATAAACGTCATGGTCCGTGACAGCCTGTTCCGTGAGGATCTCTTCTACCGCCTGAACATCATCCGGATCGAGCTTCCCGCCCTTGCCGAGCGGAGGGAAGACATTCCCCTCCTGGTGGAGCACATCCTTGAGCGGCTCAATGCTCTCAAGGGCCGGCAGGTCGTCGGTGTGTCCGAAGTCGTCATGGCTCGTCTCCTGAACTATCCGTTCCCGGGGAACATCCGCGAGTTGGAGAACATTCTCGAACACGCCTACGTCCTGTGCCGGGGCTCCCTGCTGGAAGAGAAGCACTTGCCTTACGACTTCCTGGAGAAGACCGGCCGCCAGGAAGGGATGACCTCTGTCGCAGCGGAGAACGCTATTCAAAAAGCGGAAATTCGGGCCATACGCCAGGTTTTGGAGAAGCACGGGGGCAACCGGAAGGAAGCCGCGCAGGAATTGGGCATGAGCCGCACTACGTTCTGGCGAAAGGCAAGGAAACTGGGCCTCTCATGACCTCTGACATCCCCTCCCGCAATTTTCACAATGGTTTTATCCGATGGTCATCTGCGATCAATAGATAAGAGCGTTCACGAGATACCCCCCCGCGATTGCCACCAGGAAAACATTCAGCACGAAGGCGACAATCAGCTTGGCACGGAACATGGAGCCAAGAATGATCATTTCCGGGATGCTTGCCCCGGCGCCTCCGATGATGAGGGCGAGCACGGTGCCGACTCCCATTCCTTTCCCAACAAGCGCCGCACTGATGGGAATGACGGTCTCTGCACGAATGTACATGGGCACACCGGCGAGTGCCGCGATGGGGATCGACCAGGGATTGTCCGGACCGGCGAGGCGAACGACCAGATCCTGTGGGAAAAAGCCGTAGATGAAGGCACCGATGGCCGCGCCCAGCATCAGGTACCAGAAAACCCCCTTGAACGTGTCGACTGCCGAACGGAAGGCCCGTTTCAGCCTTTCGGTGAATGGAACAGGCATGGCGTTCATTGTGCTTTCGCCATTCGGGCTGGCGGCACCGACGAAAGGAAATTCGTTGCCCTGCTTACCCGGAGCTGCGCAACAACCGCCGGCTATTGGTGCCGAAGGAAAGACCTGCAGGATTGGTGGTTCGCTCCTTTCCGTAATGCAACAGAGGGATGCCGATTGGACCTGTGGCGACGGGGCAGGTGACGGATTTTTGGAACAGCAGCCTTCCTGCAGATTCACCAGCGGTTTGACCTGCGTTTCCATCCCCAGCCTCGACAGGATTACAGCTGCTGCCATTGCACCGAAAAAGGTAACCGCTGAATAAATAAGCGTTGTCCGATACCCGAACAGGGAAAGGAGAAGAGCGATGATAACTGGATTCAGAACCGGCGAGGAAAAGAGAAATGCCATCGTCGGTCCGAAGGGAACCCCGCTCCGGAGCAGTCCGGCTGTGATGGGGACCGTGGAGCAGGAGCAGAAGGGGGTAGCGGCACCCAGTAACGCACCAAGGATATACTGCATCCAGGCCAGCCGGTTGGAAAGAAAATCCCGGATACGGTTCGGCGGGAGGTATTCCATCAGCAGACCGATGAAAAATGAGACTGCGACAAAAATGAGAATGAGTTCAAAAGAAATGACAACGAAAAATCGTAAGGCGTCCATCATATTGTTTACGTCCGGCATCTCGCTCTGATCTCCAGTTTCAGTCAAACGGTTGAAACCCATCGACCGAATCGGTTTGCCGGAATCCGGAAGAGGGTAAATGGTTGCATTCGTCAATTATCACTGTTGGACGTTTTCTTCACTTGATCTGCGGTACTTGGTTTGCCGAGATGCTGCTGTGATGCCTGGAGAAGGGAGCCCAGGCTGATGATCAGGATTTCCATCATGGCCGGATCCATCGTCTCCAGAACGGATTGAAAATCAGTCAGGAGTTGATTCTCGATCCGGTTCAGCATCGATGCTCCCTGATCCGTCAACATCACGCAGCAGATGCGCCCGTCTTTGGGATCCTCTTCGCGCCTTACCAGGCCTTTTTCTTCCAGCCTGTTGATCAGGCGGGTGGCGCCACTCTTGGTCACTTCCGCACCTCTGGCGATTTCCTGAACGGTGCATTCCCTGTGGAAAAGCGCAGTCCGGAGGGCTTGAAATTCATTGAGAGACAGGTTCTCGCAACACGTTCCATCCCGGCGCCGCCTTCCCCATTGATAGGACAACTGTTGGATCATGCTGAATATTTTCTTTGATTGATCGGCAATCATGGGGCCTCCGGCACATAAGGATGTGTTGGCAAACAAGTCTTTTATCGGGAGGCTTTTGACAGAACTGGTTGAGGATGTCAACTAATATTTATCCTTCTGAAGAATCCTATGCCCGTTTCACATGTTAACGCTCTGCGCGAAACAGTTTCAGATGTGAAACGTTCGTCGCACTCGCCCGTCACGAGCAGCTTCACGTTTCTTCTCAAGATCTTTCAACTCAACGAAAGAGCTTTCATAGAATGTATTTAACCGATTGTATTGTAAACCGATTCCTTCAACGTTTGCGAATGGAAGCGTCATGTGTTGTGGAATCGGAAATGCCACCCGATCGTCTTGGAGTGTAAGTTCTATGGCATACCCCTTGCTCCCTTAAATCAGAATGTGGGTGCTGAAACCTCAGGAGGCGAATTTCCATTGAAGGTGGCCATCCCGCTTTACGAGAACCGGGTTTCTCCCCATTTTTTTACGGCGCGGGAGCTTCTATTGGTCCAGATTGATGCCGGCTCGATTTGTTCCTCCTGGCGCATCTCCCTTGGAAATATGACGGCGGTGACCAGGAAGACGCGACTGCTCGCCCTGGGGCCGGAGACCCTGCTTTGCGGTGGGATCGATGAGACAACAAAGAACTGGCTGGAGAAGCAGGGGATCCACGTGCTGGATAACCAGATGGGAGACGCAATGGAGATTCTGCAAATGTACTTACTTCAATCGAATAAATAAACGAATCAGGAGGATAAAGCATGGAAAGCAATCAGCCGACCCTGGAAGAACTTCTCAGGCAGATGGAAGATATGAGCGGAGGAGATCCCCGTCCAATGCGCGTATTGGGATCGATCACCCCGGGATTCGTCTTCGAACAGGCCCGGGGCAGGAAGTTTATCATGGAGCAGCCCCTTATTCCTCCGAAGTACAAGCATCTCATCATGATTGCCGTTGCCGCCGCCGTGGAGAGCACGATGTGCACGACGGTCTTCATGAAGGGGGCCGCGAAGGCAGGCGTTTCAAAGGAGGAAATCGCCGAGGCTATCATGGTTGCGCGGCAGGCCAGGGCATCGACGATCTTCGCCACGGCCGTGGAGGGTTTCGAGGAGTTGCTGAGCCATGAGTAAAAGAAATCTGGGTGATTTGACTCATTCAAGCAGGCTGTGGCGAGGAGGGTTCATTCATGTGAAACTCATCGGGAAATACAGAAATCCAATCACACTGATCCTGGCTGCGGCGGGAATCGCCCTGATGGTTTTTTACACCGTTTGCGATACAAGTTGCAGCTATCTGAAGGGGGATATCTGGGGCATCGATCTCAAATGGATCGGCATCGCCTTCATGGCGGCGGTCATCATCTGCTCCCTCATCCGGCAGACGCCGCTGGTCCGTGCTCTCCTGGCCGGTGGCCTCGGCGTGGAGGCATTCCTGATTGCCTTCCAGTTCAAGGAGGACGTTTTCTGCCCCTTCTGCCTCGCCTTCGGTGGCATCGTGGCCGTGGCCTTCGCGATCAACTATGGCGTTTCGCCCCGGGTCCGGACGGGTTTCATGAATGCGATCCTGTATTCCCTCGGAGAATTTCCCGTACCTCCGTCGGGGAGGATCCGCCTGCCTCTTCTTGCCTTTGCGCTTCTGGGCTACCTGTTCGTGACCCTGACCTTTTCCGGATCCGCGACTCCTGCCTATGGACAGGACGCGGGGACGTTTCCCGCTTATGGAAACGGCCGTTACGAGGTTTATGTCTTCACGGACTACTTCTGCCCGCCCTGCCGGGGTATCGAGAACGATCTGGAGGCCGGACTCAAGGCCGTCATGGCGACAGGCGGTGTCAGGATTGCCTTTGTGGACATGCCGATCTACAAGAATACTCCGCTGTATGTGAAGTATTTTCTCTACGCAGTTCACGCCGGCGGCGGGTTCCAGGGGGCACTGAAGGCCCGGAACGTGCTTTTCTCGCTGGCCTCTCGAAACGTGGTGCTCGAGCCGGAAGTGGAAAAAGCACTGAAGAGCCAAGGGATTGCGCTGAGCCCGTACAACCCGAAGCCGGTCCTCGACCAGTTCAACCAGATCATCCGGAAGTTCAAGGCGACAGGGACGCCTACCGTTGTGATCAAGTATTCCGAGACGGAAGTCCTCGAATATTCAGGGGGGAAAGAGATTCGGGATGGCCTGGCTCTGCTGAGGCAGCGGCTGGGTAGCGGTACGGTCGGAAAGTAAATTCCTGGGGATGTCGTTTCATGTTATCGTGCGTCGGCAATTGAGACCGTATCGGCAAGACCGACACCCCGCAGGAGAGGGTCTGCATGACCTATGTCGCCTATGCATGCGTATGGGGGTGTGAAAAACGTGTGGCTGTTCTCGACGGCGACCACAATCATTGGGTCAGGGAAAACCAAGGCGTCAGGCAGGGGTTCGAGAAACCGAAACACCATAAATTTTTCATCGGACAAATCGACCGGAAGGTTTTGTGAAAGGGGAGGTTCCGGTTGACGATTTGGACATTGCTACTGACTATTAATGAGCAGGGTCGATTCACTGTCGAATCATGCATCAGACTTTTATGGATGAACGAATAAAAAGGACAACAGGAGAAAAACTATGAAAAAGAAGAATGGGTCCATGGGTTTCATCGGCGGCGGGCGGATCGTTCGGATCATTCTGGAGGGCTTGGAACGAAAGGACAGGATGCCGGAGAGGGTCATTGTCAGCGATGCCGGCGAAGAGATTCTACGGGCGCTGAAGGCCCGTTTCCCCGGGATCGAAACGGCAGGGGCGGACCCGAAACGGCCCGCAAAGGAGGATCTTGTCTTCATTGCCCTTCATCCGCCGGCAATCATGGGCATCCTGGGCGAAATCCGGCCCATGCTGGGCAGAGATTCCATCGTGATCTCCCTGGCGCCGAAGCTGACCATCGCCCAGCTGTCAAACGGTCTCGGGGGCTTTACACGGATCGTCCGGATGATCCCCAATGCGCCGTCGATCGTCAACAAGGGATTCAACCCCGTCGCCTTCGCATCCGTTTTTGACGAAGACGAAAAGAAGGGACTGCGGAAAACCTTCGAGACCCTGGGCGACTGCCCGGAGGTGGAGGAGGGGACCCTGGAGGCCTATGCCGTCCTGTCGGCCATGGGACCCACCTACCTGTGGTTCCAGTTGCAGGAGCTCCGGGAACTCGGAGAATCCTTTGGCCTCTCTCCGAAGCAGGCTTCCCGGGCCCTGAACAAGATGGTGAAGGGGGCGGCGAAGACCCTTTTTGATTCGGGACTCTCGCCGGCGGAAGTCATGAATCTCGTCCCGGTGAAGCCTCTTGCGGAGGATGAGGAGGCGATTCGCTCGGCTTACCGGACAAAACTGTCGGGACTGTACGCGAAACTGAAGCCCTGATTGGTTTCTGCGGGACCATTCCCTCCCTGCTCATCTCTTTTGAGCGGACACGCGTCTGGATGGATATGATGCCGAGGAGGGTTGGGGACGAACCCGGATGAACAAACGAAAAAGCTGATCGCGGCGGAGGTCCGCTGCGATCAGCAGCAATCCACCTTGAACCTGCCCGAGGACGCGTTCTTCGGATCGATGCTGCAGCAGCAGGAAGAGCCCGACCGGTTGAGCATCCCATTGATCAAGGCGGCGGCGCATCCGACGCCTGCCTCGACGAACACTGCGCCGGCGGGGCAATTCCGGCTGCAGGCGCCGCACTCCATGCAGGCATCGCGATTCCGGATGTGGACGCGCTTTTCGCGGAGTTCAAGGACCTCGTGCGGGCAAACCTCCAGGCAAACGCCGCAGCCCGTGCACTTTTCCCGATCGACTTCCAGCGTCACCACGTTTTTCAGATAGATCATACTCATCGTGATATCCTCAGAACCAGCGTGAAATCAGCAGAACGGCAAAGCCGGAAACGCCGGCGCCGATTTCCACCGGCAAGGCCCAGCGCATCTCCCGCTTCACCCCGGAGAGAGACGTGTAGGTGGAGGCCCCGGTGAAGTTCATCGCCAGGAAGGCCGAAACCGCCGGGATCATGAGCAGCCAGGACCCTCCGAACAAAATGTCCCGCCAACTCTCCAGGTCCAATCCCCATGCATAAAGAAAGATCATCGCCGTTGCGAGGCCGATGGAAAATCCCTTCGTTGCAAAGGCGCGCCCGGGGAGAAAGGGGAGAAGGAGCGGGCTCAGGATTGCACCGGAAAGGATCGCCAGCAGGAAAGCCGTCAGCGAAAAGATTCCGTCGTGAAGCATGTTCTGCAGGAAAGACCCGTTCCCGCCGAGCGCGCTGATCAACAGCAGGACGGGGATGATCGCGGCCGCGGGCTTCATCGCCGCGAGCAGCTCGATGGGAATGAGCACGGAGCGCTCCAGAAGCGGGAACGTTCTTCGCCGCATCCCGGGCGTTGCTTTCATGCCGGCGTCGAGATAGTCGGGAATGTCCCGGGCGAGAATCGGGCCGTAGTGGACCTTGAACCCGGACAGCTTCCGGACCAGGTGGGCGGAGATGCCCGGAGCGCCCAGTTGAGGCAGGATCAGGTCGCGGTGCCTGACGCAATCGGCCAGGCCGCTCGCCTTGATGCGGCGGACCAGTTCCCCCGTCCCGAAGGTGCCCTTGCCGGCGGCGCACCAGACGTTGATGCCCTCCGTGTCGAGGACGAGGATCCAGAGGTTCCGTCCCGGCAGGGCCTCCCGCAGGCAGTCGAAGCTCATCTTGTAGTTGGCCGTGACGAGTACGGGAGATCCCTGGTCGGGTGATCCGAGCGCATACAGGCCCGGATCGATGGCATAGTCCATCCTGCCCACGCCCCAGCGCGCCTTGATCGAGCCCCAACGATCGTGCCGGGTCAGAAGCGATGAGACCTGGGGAATCTTTCCCACGGGAACCTCGACGTTACCGATCACAAAAGACTGATTGAGAGAAGGGGGCGCCTGCAGAGTGATATCCGCATCCGCCAGGGCGCAGGCCTGCGGCGACGCCATTGGCAGAAAAACGGGCGGATTGGACGAATCGGCTCCAGGAAGTTTCATAAAACCGTCTCCTGACAGACAAGGAATAACAGCAGGTTATCAGGAGACGACATCGCGCATCACCGGGCCGAGGAAGCCCTTCACCTGGTCGGCCAGATTGTCGGCCTTGATCAGTGTCAGGCAGCAGATCTCGCCGCCCTTCCGGAAGCTGATCAGGGCCAGCTTGTCGCCGGCCTTGATGTTTGCCCTGTCGCGGATGTCTTTCGGGAGAACCATCTGGCCCCGCTCATCGACGCTGATGAGCGATTCAATCTGGCAACAGCTCGATTCCCTGTCTTCGGAAGCGCAACAGGCCGCATGCGTATTGGTCTTGGCCTTGGCCATGAAACCACCTCCCCCGCAGATTGCAGGATATGATAACTATCAGATTAATCAGACGCTGCTGATTTATATGATAGTGGGGTGGTTGTCAAGCATGAAAAGCATGGTCCATAAAAACTCGTCCCGGGGGAACATCCGCTTCATCGGTGGATATCAATACACATAGGGAATCAGCTTCTTGACACGCTTCCGATATTCCTCGTAGCCGCAGAACGTATCCTGCAGCCACCGCTCTTCCCGCCGCGCCTTGAGATCGAGGAACACAAACAGAATCAAGGCGTAAAGAAACGTGAGGCAGCCCTGGATGAAGAAGGCCCATCCAAAGGCCATGATGATCGCGCCTCCATACATGGGGTGGCGCACAAGAGAGTACGGTCCGCCGACGATCAGCGTCGCGCCTTCCTTGGGGCATGGCACGGCCGCGATGTTTCTCCCCAGCTTCAGCGCGCCGCTCACGACCAGGAAGAACCCGGCCAGCAGCAGAATGCCGCCCAGGAAGAGCCCGGCCTGCACATACGGATGCGGCCAGGCAGGCGGCGCCCATCCGTGTCTCGGACCGAACGCGACCAGCAGGAACAGGGCAGCCTGCCCGACGACATACCATTCACCGCGGGTGCCTTTCCACCAGGGCATGCGGGACGAAATCATATTGCCTCCTCAACGGTTGAAGGACCGTTCTTTATTTGTTTGTCAAGGTAATCGCTTCTTTCTTCTCGATATTTCGGAAGTCAGGCAGATCCACAGCCCGACAATGATCATCGTCAGCGGGAAAAACAGGCTGCCGTCAATCCAGCCGATCCGTGCCATCAGCCACAGCGTCCCGATGATGATGAACAGGATGCCCAGCCTGGTTCGGCGGCACCATTCCCCTCGACCTTCCTGTTCTCCGGATCCCGGAAAGCAGGCACTCATTTCTTTTCCGTTTGATTGATGCATGGCTCGCTCCTTAATTGCACGTACAGGCGGGGCCGTCTGCACAGCACGCGCCGACTGCCTCCCTGTCCGTCTTCCGTCCCTCGGACATGGCGCCCTCCATCCTCTCCAGGACGTCCTGGTCGGCGAATGTCGCCGCCTTTTCGCGGATCGTCCTGACGATGGACAGGCACATCCTGAAATCCCCTTTGTCCGCTCCCTGTTTGAATGCCTGCTTCATTTCATCCGCGGCATCCGGGGCCGCGTTTGCCGCGGCAAACGCGGCGGCGCGAATCATGGCCGCACACTTCCGCAGGTCCGTATTCCGCCCTTCCTCACCGGGTTCCCCGTCGGCTTTGAACATCCCGGCCAGCCGGTTCTTCATGGCTCGCATGGCTTCCGATTTGGCCTCGAATCCCATCCGGCATGCCGATGCCAGCTCCTCTGCGGCAATCCCCTGTCCTTCGGCGAGCTTGAACAGATTCTCCGCGCATTTCTCGCAACCGCCGCCGATTGCCGCCCCCAGGGCGACCAGAATTTTCTCTGCATCGCTCATGACGCGCTCTGTCTTTTCCATGTTTCTCGTGACCTCCTCTCGGTTTGCTTTGAGACCGGAAAGAGCACTTCCCGTGCCATGTCCCGGCATGGCTCCGGGAGAAGGCCGCCATCGTTGCATCATATTGTTAATCTTGAATTATTTACGGAACTGCAAAAGGGGGCCGCGCTGCATCATTCGAAGCGCGTTACGATTGGTAACAAATTGTTCGGGGCAGGGTGTTACGGTTGGTAACAGGATCGGGGAAGGTTGGGGTCAGCGGGAAGGGGTGGGGCGGGGGACGCCCAGCCGTTTTCGTTTTTCCCAGAGATTCTTGCGGCTGATTCCCAGCGTGGCAGCGATTTCCTCCTCGGTGTGAGCGGCCTGGAGGGACAGGATCATGTGCTTGGTATAGCCTTCCAGCGACAGGGGCAACAGGACTTCGTCCGCTGCGCCTTGCCCTCCGGCTATCTTCTTCGGGAGCTGGGCAACCCGGATCGACTCACCGTCCTCGGTCAGGTGGATGGCGTATTCCACGGCGTTTTCCAGCTCTCGCACGTTTCCCGGCCACGGATATTCCAGCAGGGCCTTGAGCGCCTGCGGTGCGATGCCATTTACCTGACGACCGTGTTCATCGCAGAGACGCTGCAGAAAGTGGCTGGCAAGGAGGGGAACATCTTCCGGGCGCTCCCGCAAAGGGGGGAGGATGACGGGGATCACGTTCAGCCGGAAGAAGAGGTCTTCCCGGAAGGCGCCGTCGCGGACCGCCTGCTCCAGGTCGCGGTTGGTCGCCGCAATGATGCGCACGTTGAACTTCCGGACCCGGTTTTCGCCCACGCGCCGTGTTTCCCCCTCCTGCAGGAACCGCAGGAGCTTTGCCTGCAGGGGAGCGCGCAATTCCGCAACCTCGTCGAGAAACAGCGTTCCCTGGTCCGCCGTCTCGATCAGTCCGACATGATCCCGGACCGCGCCCGTGAAGGCTCCCTTTACGTGGCCGAACAGCTCGGACTCCAGGAGGTTCTCGGGAATGGCGCCGCAGTTCAGGGACACGAAGGGCTTGTCCCGGCGGTTGGAATTGGCGAAGATCGCCCGCGCGACCAGCTCCTTTCCGGTCCCGGACTCTCCATAGATCATGACGGAGCTGGACGTTGCCGCCACCCGCTCGATCAGCCGGAAAACGTCCTTCATCTTCCCGGACTGGGTGACGATGTTCTCGAACTGCGCCCTGCGCACCATCTCCCGCCGCAGTGCGCTGAACTCGTCCGCGAGACGGACGTGCTGTGTAACGTCCCTGACCGCCTCCACCGCGCCGATGATGTTCCCGTCCGCATCGGACAGCGGAAGCGACTTGAATTCAACAATCAGGACGTTTCCATCCGGCAGCCGGATGTCGCGCACTCCGCTGCGCGGCCTGCCGTCCTGCAGCACGTCGAGGATGAGGCAGTCTTCGCACGGCTCGACGCGGCCGCGGTAGGCGGCGAAGCATTTTTCGCCGATACGGGATCCGTATTGACGCCGGATGATTGCATTCTGGTAGATGATGCACAGATCCCGGTCGATGGCCGTCACGCCGTCGCTGACGGCATTCATCAGCGACTCGGTGAATTCCTGGGAGAAATGAAGATCCGCCATCGGCCGCTCCTTTTTGCCCGTATCCCGTTCGCGTGCTGAAGAATGGATGAAGCGGAGGTTTGCCTTCTATCTGCAGTCCCGTGTCCTTCTCATACAGGACATGAATGTCAAGTTCCAGTTGAATGAAGGGTGTTTGTCTGTTGATAATGCTTCCACACCTCGCCGATGGACTTCGCCTCAGGGGCATAAGCGTGGAATGCAAATCCCAGGATGAGAAAGATGCAGACGGTGACCGTGACGGGAATCCAGGTGCGGCGGATGGCCGATTCCAGCCAGGAGTGCTGTTCCACCTTTTTCAGGTGCCGGTACAGGCCGGAAACGAGAACACCGTCGAGGAGGATTTCCGCCAGGAATGTCGGGGCAATGACGATGACGTAAACGGCTGACAGCACGGCGGCCAGGACGGCGGCGGCGACCACAATGATGACGATCAGCTCGTCACAGTCCAGATCGAAATCGGCGGCACCGGAGAGGCTGTTGAGGATGCCGCCGGAAGAAGCCTCTCCCTCGCCGAGGGAGACCTCGGCTCCTCCACCGCCGGAATCGCCGCCGGCAAAGCCGCTCACGTCCGGAGCCGCGCCCGCCGGAGATGCTGACGAAATGCCCAGCGGCAGATTCAGATCGACGGGGAGATCGTCGGGGACCGTGTCCGTGCCTGATCCTGATGAGGGTTCTCGGTGATACAATCTTCGATGCCAGTAATAAATCCAGAGGCGCAGGAGGAGGAGAAAAACGCCGTAGGCGAAGAGGACGGCCAGGGGATATCTCAGCCACAGGGAATGGACCCCCAGGTGGAGCATCCCGGCGGAGAAAAGGAAGCCCGCCAGGCCTGTCGCCGCCACCATCATGGTCATCTGCACCCGGGGGATGCCGCGACGGACCAGGAAGTTCCCGATCCTGACAATGGCCCGGGAGCGGCTGTCCCGGACCTTGATCCCTTTTAGAGCCATATTCCCTTTGAAATGATCAGAACAGAGGCCATTTTGGGGTCAAGCGCCGCTGGAATGGCCTGCAGTCCGTCTTCCGGTGTGCCATACTCACGTTGAAGACGTATGCGGTCGAGACAAGAAGCGCAGTGATAGAAAGTAGTCCAAGAAACGGTGATGCGTCGTTCGTTTCGGGGTTGGGATCGGCTTACTTTTTCCCCTTTTTATCATTTGCTCTCTTTTTTGTGTCAGACGTCAAATCAGGCGTGTTTGAATTGTCGGAGGAACTATTCAAGTCTTCGAGGTCTCCCATCACTTCTACCGGCTTTACATCGATGCGTTTGCTCTCTTCTTTCTTAACCGGTACATTGGATGCGTTGACACGGGGAACAACCGATTTCTTTTCGGCAAATGCAGTCGTGCTGAATGTGAATAGCTCATTTGGATGGAAATCACCACCTGGATTCATCGGATGGAATTCACTTCCGCGTTTGACAGATGCAAGAAGGAACGATACCAGATGAGGCGTACCCTATGCTTGGAGGTGCCATGATGGAATTCACAGAGGTTGTCGCGTCACAAC
The DNA here is from genome assembly GCA_964578535.1 of uncultured Syntrophaceae bacterium. Taxonomy (GTDB): domain Bacteria; phylum Desulfobacterota; class Syntrophia; order Syntrophales; family PHBD01; genus PHBD01. Next base: position 77,701 of record CAZODI010000003.1, on the reverse strand, counting down.
GGAGCATTCGCAGATTCCGGGAGGAGGACATTCCGGCCGATACCGTCGACTTGCTTCTCGAAGCGGCCAGGCTTGCCCCTTCAGGGTCCAACGTCCAGCCGGCCCGGTTTGTCGTTGCTCAGTCACGCGTTGCCAAGGAAGCCATCGGCCGGTGCACGCCCTATAAATTTATTGTGAAGGCTGCGGTCATCTTCGTGTGCTGCGCCGACCTGACGGCCATGACAGCCAGGGACGGACGGGTCGAGGAACTGTTGCGGGAGGGTGTTTTCGAAGGGGTGGATGTCGACATGAACGACCCGGCTGCCGTCGTTCCCGTCATGGACGAGGAGGCGGTCAAGGCCTATCTCTCCATGAACGTCGCGATCGCCGTGGAGCACATCGTGCTCAAAGCGGTGGACCTGGGGCTGGGAAGCTGCTGGATAGGCAGGTTTGATCGCGGAAAACTTAAGAGGGAACTGGCCCTGGACGGGAATATCCACCCGGTGGTCCTCCTGCCCGTGGGTCATCCCGATCAGTCGCCCCGGGCAAGGCCGCGCCTCGCGCGGGAAAAACTGGTGCTGAAAACAATCTGAGAGAGGAGAGAAGGGCCTTTTCTGCGGATTAACAAGACAACAGCGTGTTGTTGATGGCCGTCATGGAACCGATCATCCAATTCTGTTCAGGGCTTTGCGAACGGTTTCGGCCAGTTCCTGCATTCGGACGGGCTTCATGATGAAAAAGCGGATCCCAAGAGCGGTCTGCTTCCCCTGGTCATCTTTTTCTTGGAAACCGGAACACAGGATGACGGGAATATCCGCCCGGATCTTGCGCAATTCCCGCACCACGTCGAATCCCGTCATGTGCGGCATGGTCTTGTCGGTGATCACCAGATCGAATTCATCGCTGTTCCTGCGGAATTCCTCGACTGCCTTGAGGGGGTCTGTTTCGGAAACGACCCGGTACCCGAGACCTTCGAGGAACTCCTTGACCAGACAGGCCAGGGGCTCTTCGTCATCGATGAGCAGAAGTCTCTCATCCCCCCCTGACAGATCGGGCTCCGCGTGGGGCCGGATAACGTCTTCCGGCTTCTCCATCAACGGCCAGTAGACGCTGAAGAGCGCCCCCTTTCCGATCTCGCTGTATACTTTGATCTCCCCGCCATGATCCTTGACGATGCCGTGCACAACAGCCAGTCCCAGGCCTGTTCCCTCCCCGATCCCCTTTGTCGTGAAGTAAGGATCGAAGATTTTCCCCAGGTCCTCCTGCGGGATGCCGTGGCCCGTATCGCGGACATCCAGCCTCAAGTAACGGCCGATCGGCAGGGACGGGACACGCCAATGTTCTTTCTCGCCGATGAGAACTTCCTCCAGGCCGATCTCCAGGATCCCTCCCTTGTCCGCCATGGCCTGCCCGGCGTTCGTACAGAGGTTCATCAGCACCTGGTGCACCTGGGTATCGTCGGCCAGGATCATATCCGACGATACGTTCAGCTTCTGCCGGATCTCAATGGTTTTGGGCAGCGACGCCCGGATAAATCCGGCGACTTCCTGAATGATCGGAATCACGGCGGTCGGTCGCTTTTCCTGCACCGTCCGGCGGCTGAAGGTCAGGATCTGCTGCACCAGGTCTTTGGCCCGGACGGCCGCCTTGAACACCTCTCCCATGGCGTGGTGTACCTTCGGGCGGTCCCGGACCTGTTCCCTGTACAGTTCCGCGTAGCCCATGATCGCACCCAGGATGTTGTTGAAGTCATGGGCGATGCCGCCGGCGAGCGCACCGATGGCCTCCATCTTTTGTGCCTGGTGGAACTGGTGTTCCATGCGGACGCGCTCCGTAACGTCCCTGATTGTTTCAATGGCCCCGACCACTGATCCCTTCGTGTCGTAGAGAATGGACGCCGTCCCCAGCAGATAGACTTCTTTCCCGGCAAGGTTGGGTATGTGTAATTCCCCGGTGAGCACATTCCCCTTCCATTTTAGGTGATTATCGCTCTTTTCGGCTTCCTCCCTCGGCTGAAGCACCAGGTCGATCAGGGTGGGCTTTCTCTCTCTGAAGAAGTGCAGGGCGTACTCCCGGTTCCCCTTGCCGAGTATGCTCTCCTTCCCGACTCCCGTCAGGGCCTCGATGGCGCGGTTCCAGGCGATCACTTTGCCGGCCTTGTCGATGACGAACGTTGCGTCCGGGAGAAAATCTATGATATCAGCCATTTGCCTCTGCGCTTCCTTCAAAGATTCCTCCGCCTGCTTGCGGTCTGTTATGTCGAGAAGGGCGGCAATGCTTTTCTTGGTGCCTGGAATGATATCCACGTGGAGGAAGATGTTCCTGATCCGGCCCCCTTTATCGACAAACCGGAATTCGTATTGCTTCAGCGGCGGTTCGCCGTTTTGCCTGCGCTGCCGGTGTCTTGTCAGCATGTCGTCCAGGTCTTCCCGGAAGGTGAAGTCCGTCCAGCTCTTCTTTCCCTCGATTTCCTCCTTGGCATAACCGGACATCGCCATAAACTCTGCATTGGCGAAACTGATCGTTGTATCCTCCTCCAGGATGACCGTTGCAGTGCCCGTGTTTTCAAAAAGAGTCCGGTACCACGACTCGGATTGTTTCAGCGCTTCCTGCGCCTGCTTCACATCGGTGAGGTCGATCAGGGATGCCAGGGTCTTTTTCGTTCCCGGGATCATCGAAACAACCAGGTAGACATCCTTGAGGCGACCCTCCCGATTCACAAGCCGGAACTCGTAATTCCTTCTGACAAGATTCGCCTCCGCTGTTCTTCGCAGGTTATGCTGACGAATCATCCATTCCCGATCGGCCTCCGTGACGAATTCCGTCCACTTTTTCTGGTTTACGACTTCCTCTTGCGGATAACCGGTCATCTTTTCGAACTCTTTGTTGACAAAGGATATCGTCATATCCTCTTCGATAATCAGAATTGCGGTGCCTGTGGTTTCAAGGATGGTCTCGTGGAGGATCTCGCTTTTACGAAGTCTCGACATGGAGCTGACCGCGAAAATAAGTGAAGCGAGGGTGATCATGAGTGCCAGCATCGAGCTCGCGGGGAGGGCGGCGGTGGCAGCCAGATCCGTTCTCCAGGTGCGGGCGTCGATGTCCATACCCATCACCGCGACCAGATTGCTCGTGACCGGGTCGATGACGGGAACAAGGGCCGTGATCCATCTGCCCCAGCGGTCGGATACCGGGCCTATGGTGGCTTTTTCCCGGGTGTCGAAGACACGGCGATACCCTTCGGGCGCCTCCCTGTATGACTGCCCGGGTGGAGAGTAGTCTTTTGAATCGGTGGGTTCGGAATCCACGAATATGAAGAGGTTTCCGTCGGCCCGGCGACCCATCAGGTAAAGGAATCTGCAATTCGTATGATCTTTTCGGATCAGGGAGAGTTGCTCTTTGAGTCGGAGGTAATCGGGATTTTCAAGATCGGCATCCGTGCCGGTTAGCGCTTTGATCCTGTTTATGTTCAGCGATCTCTCCACGAGGCGCGCTTCCAGCAGCAGGACTTCGCGCATCTCCCGATCGACCCGCTGCACCATCCACCAGGTCAATATCGTCCCGATTATCAGCACGGCTGCGATCATGCCGATCAGCCACGAGCGGAATCCTTCTCTTGTGAACCAGGGCTTTGTTCGCTGTGTCATATCGGGATTCCCTGTGCATGGTAGGGCCGGTGTCCGGAACACAGGGAAAGCATAAGCGGGAACCGCTTTATGAGTCAAATCAATAGTGATCGTGACTCAATTCCAAGCTGAACGGCTCGGGCAGCGGAGACCGGATCGAAGCCACGGTGATTCGGCTTCAGGATACCGCAACAGAATCTGAATTCCGGGAAGGAGAATGAAAACGGGAAAGGATGCAGCCCATTTCCCGTACGCCCTTCAATCACACTTTCTTGCCCAGGGTGTTGCGGATCGCCTCGGCCAGGATTTTGATCCGGAACGGCTTCATGATGAAACAGGAGATGCCGCAGGCGGATTGCTTTTCCAGGTCCTCCTGTTCCTGAAAGCCGGAGCAGAGAATCACGGGAATATCCGCACGAATCTTGTGCAGATCGCTCGCAACGTCGAATCCCGTCATGCGTGGCATGGTCTTGTCCGTGATCACCAGATCGAATGTATCGCGGTTCCTGCCGAATTCCTCGATGGCCTTGACCGGGTCCGTTTCGGTGACGACAAAGTAGCCGAGTGCCTCCAGCAGTTCCTTTCCCAGGTTGGCCAGGGGCTCTTCATCATCGATGAACAGAACCCTCTCGCTCCCCCGTGGCAGGGAAACCTCGGCAACGGGCGGGATCGTGTCGGCCTGCTTTTCCATCAACGGCAGATAAACGCTGAAGCGCGTCCCCTTGCCGATTTCGCTGTACACCTTGATTTCCCCGCCATGATCCTTGGTGATGCCGTGCACGACGGCCAGCCCCAGGCCCGTGCCCTCTCCCTTTCCCTTGGTCGTAAAATAGGGATCGAAGATTTTTTCCATGTGCTCCGCATTGATGCCGTGACCCGTGTCCCGAACCTCCAGCTTCAGGTAGCGGCCGCCGTCAAGGGTGGGGAAAAGCCACTGTTTTTCCCTGCCGATGGCGATTTCCTCCACCCCGATCTCCAGCATGCCGCCCTTTCCCGTCATGGCGTGGCCGGCGTTCGTGCACAGGTTCATCAGCAGCTGATGCATGTGTGTTGCATCGGCCATGACCACATCCGATGTCGCATTCAGCTTTTGCCTGATTTCGATGGTCGAGGGCAGGGATGCCCGGATGAATCTTGCGACTTCGCTGACGATCGGAATGATGGCCGTCGGCCGTTTCTCCGGCACGGCCTGTCGGCTGAAGGTCAGGATCTGCTGCACCAGGTCCCTGGCGCGGCCGGCGGCATTGAGCACTTCCTCCATGCCCCGATACACCTTCGGGCGGTCCCGGACCTGCTCCTTGTACAACTCCGAATAGCCGATGATGGCTCCCAGGATGTTGTTGAAGTCGTGGGCGATGCCGCCCGCCAGCGCACCCATGGACTCCATCTTCTGGGCCTGGAGCAGCTGATCCCGGAGCTTCTCCTTTTCTTCCGCCGCCCGTATTCGATCCGTGATGTCCCGCATGGAGGCGAGGACGGCGGCTTTTCCTTCAAAAACGATGAGCTTGCCGACGCTTTCCATGCGGATTCTCCTGCCGTTTCCCGTGATCAGCGAGTACTCCGCGAGGTAGCTGTCATGGCCTTTCGCGAGCTCTATGAAATCATTCAGCACGTCTTCCCGCGATTCCGGTGCGACGAAGTCCATCACATTCCTGCCCACAAGGGAGTCCGAATCCTGGGCTTCAATCGTCCGGGCCGCCGAATTGTTTGCGAACAGGATGGTTCCTTCCAGATCGATAATGATCGTGGAATCGAAGGCATGCTCGACAAGGGTTCGGAACATCGTCCCGCTCTCCCGCAAGGCCTCCTCGGCCTCAATGCGCTTGGTGATGTCGCGGGCAACGGCAATCATGCCGGTGATTCTTCCCTCGTGCATCACGGGGGAGCCGCTGACATCGCCGTGCTTTACGGCTCCATCCTTTGAAAGAAACCGGTAAATCGCCGTGGGAATGGTCTGCCCCTGCAGGATCAGCCTGGTGTCGGAAACCGCCTTTTCGAATGATTCGGGCAGAAAGATGTGCTTCAAATCGGAGACAGGCCGGCCGATCAGCTCCTCCGGTTTGTAGCCAAGTATTTTCTCGACGCTCGGGGACATGTTCAGGATTTTGAGATCCGTGTCGATCATGTAAATAACGTCCGTCACGTTCTCAAAACTCAGCCGGTACTTTTCTTCCAGCAGTCTCAACTGCCTGTTGGCCGCCTCCAGGTCCGACATCTTCTTTTCGAGCTTTTCGAAAAGGATTGCGTTGTATTGTCGGAAAAACTCCATTTCTTCTCCGAGAGGCCTGGCACCCGCCTGCTCGAATGAATGTTTTTGGTTCAGGACTTCTTTTAATATATTCATCAGGATATGAGGTTCCTGGGGCTTGATGACGAAGCGTTCCGCACCGAGGCTCAAGGCAAATTCCTCGTCTTTGGGTTTTGTGTAGGTGGCCGTGTAAAATACAAGGGGTATGTGCTTGAGCAGATCGTCGGATTTCCACTCCCGGCACAGGGTGTAGCCGTCCATCACGGGCATCAGGATATCCGTGACGATCATGTCCGGGGGAGCGTGCCTTGCCTTCTTCAGGGCCTCCGCTCCGTCGAAGGCGCTTTCCACTTCGTATCCGTTTCCCGCCAGAAGCACTTGAAGCAGGTAGAGGTTCTGCTCCTGGTCATCGACGATCAAAATGCGCTGTGCCATTGCCTGTTCCCCTCCGTCATGGCCGGTTGATCCGGATCGGCTTCCATTTCCCATTCCACACCAGGATCGGCCATTCCGCCGCAATGGAATGCCTGTTGAAGGTGATGGAACAATTCATGTACCGGTCTCCCGAAACTCCCGACGCAAAAAGAAATCGCGATCCTTTGTCACCACCGCAATGGACAGCAGGAGCAGGAGTACGGTCTGGATGACCTTGCTGTCCGGATGCGTTTGAAACATCTCATTGAAGCATCCCGCGGTAATGTGAAAGACGATTGCAACCAGGATGCTTCGGTTCGTCTTGTAATACAGCCAATTCATGAGCACGACATAGGGAACAAGGCTGACCATGAAATTCAGGCTGTAAAGGAGACCGGCTTCGGCGACATTGCTGTGATAGTACCCTTTGATGAACGAGAGCGGCATGTGCCACAGGGCCCAGAAAAGGCCGAAGAGGAGGGAAGCGGTCAGCAGGTTCATGCGCAGTCGCAGGCAGTCCGTTCCATAGGAATGCCAGGCCAGCTCCTCCACCAGCGGAGCCAGGAAGAGCAGGAACCACCCCGAAAAGATGCCTGCTGAAAAGGAAGACGTGCCGGCAAGAAGAAACTGGTCCGTGCTGTGGCCGAAAAGCAGGGAAATCGCCTGTGCGGACAGGATGCTGGCGAGCATGAGAAAACATGCCAGAAAGAGGTAAACGGGCCGGGCTCCTTTGATGCCGATGATCCGGCGCCTGAGATCCTCCCGCATCTCTTTCTGCGGCCATATCATGGAGAATGCGATCACCGTCGGCCCCAGCAGCCCTGCAACGCCCAGAATGCCGACAGCGGCTCCGAGAAACGGGGTTGCCGGTGTGATATGGCTTGCATAGGCAGCGGCAAACCAGAAAGCCCAGGGGATCGCGGTGGACAACCCGTAGAAGAGAAAGGGATGGCGGTAGCTGCTGATGTCCATGTCTTTCTTCTGCCGGTGGCTGAACGTACCCGCCGGGCATCTCGCAAAAGTTTGCCGTCGCCATTATGATTCTATCGGCGCATGGCTTTTTTATCTTTAATGACGGCCGCCGTTGCCAGGAAGGGGGCTGTAAGGCTCATCGCGGGCAGACTGAACGGGATGCCGGGTGCCTACTGCCTGTCCAGCTCCCTGCGGACTGCCAGCCCCAGTTTTTCAATGATGTAAGGTTTCCTGACATATTCGCCGGCGCCGAGATCCTGGGCCTGGCTGACCCGTTCGGTCTTGGCGAAGCCGCTGACAATGATCGCCTTCTGCCGCGGTCGCATTTTGATGATCCGGCGATACGTCTCCAGGCCGTCAATGCCGGGATCCATGATCATGTCGAGAATGATCAAATCCGCCTGGTTTGCACGGAGATATTCCACGGCCTCCTCGCCGCTCGACACCGCTGCCACCCGGTAGCCGAGGCCTTCCAGAATCGTGGCGGCCAGGGAGCGCTGCTCCTTCACGTCGTCCACAACCAGGATGCTTTCGCCTTTCCCCCGATACTCCCGTTCAACCGGGGCGTGATCCGTTTTCGACAGGGCTTCCCGGGTTACTGGGAAGTAGAGGACAAACGATGTGCCTTGGTTCTCCGACGTCTGTACATCGATATACCCGCCATGGTCCTTCACGGTTCCCCAGACCACCGCCAGGCCGAGGCCGGTTCCGCTCCGGCCCATGACCTTCTTTGTGTAGAACGGCTCGAAGATCCTCCCCATGTCTTCCCGGGTAATCCCTGACCCGGTATCGGTCACCGTCAAGACGGCATATTCTCCTTCCCGGGTGTTCTCATAGCCCGGCAGGACCGCATCGACGTAGCGATTCTCCGTTGTGACCGTGACCGCACCCTTGCCGCTTATCGACTCCGCTGCGTTGGACAGGAGGTTTATGATCGTTTTGCTCAGGTGGACCGGCGACCCCTTGATGTTGAAAAGATCCTTCTCCATCCGGCTCTCGAACAGAATATCCGGATGATGCGCTTTTGTGAGTTCGAACTCGGGCGTCTTGAATGCCTCGGCCAGGACCTGGTTCAGGTTCACGGTCTCCGAGACGGACACACCGCGCCGGGCCATGGTCAAGAGATCCTGGATGATGGCGGCCGCCCTCTGTCCCCCCGCCAGGATGCTCTTCGCGTAATTGCCCGACCGGCTTCCCTCCGGGGCCTCCCGCACAAGCAGTTCGGAGTAGCCCACAAGCACGCCCAGGACGTTGTTCAGGTCATGAGCCACCCCGCCGGCCAGGATCCCCAGGGATTCCATTTTTTCCGCCCGCTGCAGGCGTTCCTCCATGTTCTTGCGATCCGTGTAATCCCGAATGCACTCGATGGCCCCGACGATCTTGCCTTCCGAATCCCTGAGAACGGAAGCAGTTCCGGACAGATGGACATTTCCGGGAGGCAGCATCGGGGTGTATGCGTCTCCCAGAAGGAGATCGCCCATTCTTCGGATCGTCAGGTATTTCTTTTCCTTTTCCGGATCCGGATGCAGCGCAAGGTCAATGAGGATGGGCCTCCTTTCCCCGTAAAACGGAATGGAGTACTCAAAATTACCCTTGCCCAGCATCTCCTCCTTGTTGACGCCGGTCATCATTTCGATGGCCCGGTTCCAGGCGATCACCCTGCCTTCCTCGTCGATGACCAGGGTCGCATCCGGGAGAAATTCAATGATGTCCGCCAGCCGTCTCTGGGATTCCCTCAGTTTCTCTTCGGCTTGCTTTTGTTCGGTTATGTCCATGACAAAACTCAGAACCGCGGGCTTGCCGTCCCAGGAAATAATGGTCGGATGAATCTGGACCCACTTTTCCGTTCCGTCGGATGTAATAATGCGAAACGGATAGTCAATTTCCGGAGATTCGCCCTGTAATCTCTGCTGATGACGCTCAAGGACGGTGGAGCGATCGTCGGGATGAATAAACAGGGGAAACGGTTTTTCCGACAAAAGGTCTCGCGGGTATTTCAAAATATCCGCGAGGGCCTGGTTGGCGCCCTTGATCATGCCGTCCTGGGCAATCAATATTCCCTCCGTGGCGCTTTCAAACAGCAGGCGATAGTTTTCTTCGCTTTTTCTAAGGGCCTCCTCCACCCGCCTGCGCTCCGTGATGTCCCTGGCAATGATCAGGACTCCCGACGGCTTGCCGTGATCGAGCAGCAGGGAGGATTTGATTTCCAGCGAGACGGGCGGCCTTTGGGGATCGAGAAACGGGAGTGTCCATTCATAGGATCGGATTCCGGCATATCCCTCGGTTCGCTCCCGGAGCATGTCCAATTGCTGAGCAAGGGCATCCGGGGGAATCAGGTGCGTGACCGGCACCCCGACAATCTCCATTCCCCCGGCCAGTTGCATGGTTGCCCGATTGGCATAGGTGATGATTCCGTCGAAATTGATGGTGACAATATAATCGCCCGCCGTTTCCGCCAGGCTGCGGTACTTGTCTTCGCTCTCCCGCAATGCTTCTTCCGCCCGATGCCGCCTCTTTTCCTCCTCGACGATGAACCAGGCCCTGAAGCCGTAATAGGAAAACAGGATCCCGCCAAGCATAAGCAGGCCGATGACCATGAAAAGCCTGTTCCGGAAATCCTCCAGAGAAGCGATGATCTCATCTTCCGATGAGGCAACAACGATGGACCAGAAGGTATTCCCGAGTTTGATGGGCATGTAGACGGCATGTTTCCGAATGTTGTCCACTTGACTGCCACGGATTTTGTCAAACGTGTAGGTGGTCGAACCCTCCTCGCCCTTGAGCATCTTTTCCGCCATCACCAGGATGGAGGGAAAATCCCTGCAGTTCTCGAATACAGAATGCCCGGTGTGCCCTGGCACCGGGCAGTACAGCTCCGTCCCGTCCCTGCTGACCATCCAGGCGTAGCCGGTGTCCCCGACCCGGATGATCTCCAGGTAGCGCTTTGCCAGGGCTTCGAAACTGACGGCGACCGCGATCGTGCCGTCGTAGGCATGGTTGTGAAAAACGGGGACATGCAGGGCAACGGTGTTATACCCCTGCACGGCGAAGAATACATCGCTGATGACGGGCTTGCGGGTGGACATGACCTCACGGACGTGCTTCTGCCCGGAGATGTCTTTTCCAATCACGGCGGCATCGAAAGGGTACGTATAGACAATTCTACCTTTCGCATCCAAGCGTGTAATCGCCCTGATTTTATCCTGATTTGCCAAGTAGAGGAATTCAAAGCTTCGCTTCCCCCGCTCATCGAAATGGATGATGGAGGGCGCTGTGGAAATGGAGGTAAGGAGGCGCGTCCAGCCGGTAAAGAAGTCTTCGATTCCGCGTGCGGCATGTCCTGCCTGAATCCGTTGCTCGTTGTTGACGTTCCTGATCGCTTCCTGCCTGGCCTCGTCATAAAACGTACGAAAGAAATGGATGCTCAATCCAAGCGTGATGATGATGGCTGCCAGAATGTATCGGTGTTTCATTTCCGGCCCGCTTTCCGAATCGCCAGGTTTTCCTCTGCCGCTGCCGCTGATGAACGGTTAAACAATTCACCCCATGGCATGCTTGGCATCCTTCATACCGTCCCGAATTTGCAACCGCTGTGCCAACGATGTAACCTGCGGTATATATAAAAAAGAAGGCGTTGAAGCAGTCGTTTATGGTCCATGCATGTTTGAGGGACTTGTTCGCCTCTTGACGGACCTGGAGGACAAACGACAAGAAATTGACCATCCGCCTGTCTGGATTCCTGGGTCTGAAATACCGGGAATGGTCTCCCAAGCCGGATCGATGAAACCTCGGTTGTTATGAAGACTTTTCTGCCGGACCGTTCGCCGGATTCAAGTTCAGGTCCCTCTGTTCCGATAAGCGATAAATGGATCAGACTCAGTTCTGCATGACCGTTACAATAATGTAACCATCCAGCATGGATCCATTTCATGTTGTTCTTGTATTGGCTTTATCGGACGATGCGAACATTCTCAACTGAAAATAACTTGCAAAGGATTCCATGATGAAAAAGAGCCTGATTATCGAGAATCAAAAAACTGAAAAGATTGTTAAGCATATCGACAGGATAAAGGAACCGTCGAATAAAAGACAGGATATCCTGATGATCAGCTTTATGACACTTGGTGTAGTGATTGAAAATATATCGTTTAGCGGCTTTGTAGTACCCAATCCGGCCGGTATGCTTTTAGGAGTTTTATTGTTGAGTGTCGCTACTTATAAATTATGTGAACAGATTGAATACAGTTACAGTAAAAGACTCGCTATTTGCATTGTCAACATGGCATTACCCATTAATATGTACTTGAGCATTGGGCTGCTTATAGAATACGGGAGAAAGAAGAATTTAATCGACATTTCATGGTCGACAATGCTTTCCCGCCTCTGATCGCGGTCCGCCGTTCAGTACGTCCACTGGCAGTAATCCGGAAAGGCCACCAGTTTTTTGATGGCCTCGGGATTTCCTTCCAGGGCCTGCATCGCCAGTCTGCCGCATGGAGAATTGGGCTTCTTCGTATAGTGTTGCGCGATGTTGTCCGCGCAGGCGCTGCAGGCCCCCATCTCCACGAAATTTTTCCTCGAGTCTCCATAACGTTTCCCGGCTTCGGACCGTTTCTTCGGCTGGTAGGTCTTGCCGAGTGACTTGGCGATAGTTTGAGCCTCTCCGGGTTTCATGAATCCGGCATCGACCAGCCCGTCGATGTCTTTGGCGTTTCCGCTGCACAAAGCACGAACGACGTCTTCGTGGTAACGATTCCAGTAGCTGTCGGGCAATTTGGCCCGTTCTGCGAGCGTGTCCATGTTGTCATGATAGTTTGGATTGTCGCGGTGGACGTCCCTGCAGGAAAGCCCGGCGAAGGCCGGACCGGCCGGAACCAGGCTCGCCACGATCATAACCAGGATCAGTGCAATCATTCTGCTTTGTCGTAACATGACCTGCTCCCTTTCTGTATCGGCTGTTGCTTCCTATATCACATCCTGATTTCGTTTTCCGCGGCAACCGTTGCCAATTTGAAATTGTATACAGAAATCAAGAAGCCCCCGGGAACACTCGGATTCCCGGGGGCCGCCCGTCGCTCATACATTCTTCCTGCCCTATACCCGGCGTGCCTTTCCTTCCCAGTAAGGCTCTCGCAGGACCTTCTTGTCGATCTTGCCAAGGATGGTCTTCGGAAGTGCGTCCATGAAAACGACCTTCTTGGGCTGGGCATACTTGGCAACCTTGCCCTTGCAGAAAGCCTTGATCTCGTCCTCGGTGGCCTCTCCATCCGGCACGATGCATGCCGTGACGGATTCGCCCCAATAATCATCGGGGATCCCGATGACGGAGACTTCCTTTACCTTGGGATGCTTGCGAATCAGTTCCTCAACCTCCGCCGGAAAGACGTTCATGCCTCCACTGATGATCATGTCCTTTTTCCGATCCAGGATATAGACGTAGCCTTCCTCATCCACCCGACCCATGTCGCCCGTATGGAGCCAGCCGTCCTTCAGGGTCTCGGCGGTGAGTTCCGGCTGGTTCAGATAAGAATTCATTACGTACGGCGACTTCACGACGATCTCTCCGACCTGCCCGACCGGCATCTCCCGGCCGGTTTCATCGACGATCTTGAGCGACACCATGACGTCCGGCCGTCCGCAGCTCTGGAGGATGGCCGGTTTTTCGAGGGCCTTGATATGGTCTGCAACGGAAAGGGTCGTGATCATGTTCGGGCATTCGACCAGGCCGTATTTCTGGTAGAAAATCGGTCCGAAGACCTTGATCGCCTCGGCCAGGCGTGCGTCCGAAATCGGTGCCGCGCCATATCCGAGAACACGCAGCGAGCTGACATCGGAGGGTTTGGCCTTCATGATGTCGAGGAAAATGTAGATGATCGTGGGCACCATCATCATCATGGTGATCTTTTCCTGCTCGATGATTTCCAGGAGGCGCACCAGGTCAAAGCTCTTCTCGATCGCAAAGCTTGTGCCCCGGACACAGCCGGCGAACAGGAGCCAGCCGGTGGCATGGGACATAGGCGTCACGATGAGGACCTTGTCGTCGGGCACGAAGGGCAGTTCGACGACATGGGCCAGGATGTCGAAGAAAAGGCTTTTCTGGTTGTGTACGACGCCTTTCGATTTGCCCGTTGTTCCGCCCGTGTAGATAATCAGCGCATCGTCTTCCTCACCGGCAGTCGGGCTCACGGCGGTATCGGGGTATTTCGCCTTGAAGTCCTCCCAGCCGATCATTCCATCCCCTGCAGGACCGTCCACAACGATGATATCTTTCAGCTGCGGAAGACTGCCCTGCATGGATCGAATCTTATCTGCAAGCGACGCATCGACGAATATCAGCCTGACCCCCGCGTCCTTGAGAACGAAAGCGATGTCGTCCGGGCTGATCATCATGTTCATGGGCACAAGCGCTGCGCCTGATTTGTAGATCCCGAAATCCGCCACGGCATAATGCACGCTGTTGGGCATGACCACGGCGATGCGGTCACCCGGGCCGTACCCGCAGGCACGGATACCGTTGGCCACGCGATTCGAGGCCTTTTCAATGTCACTGTAATGAAGCTTCAACCCCTCCCGGTCGGTAAAGATCCGGTCCCGGTGTTTTCTCAACGTGTTGATTGCAAGATACTGAGACGTTTGCATGGTATCGATCATGGCAATGACCTCCTATGGTTGGCTTTGCGATGATGCCGGTTTCGGCGTTCGTCCGAATGCGGTGACACAAGAGACGGAACCGTGCGTTCCTGTCTTTCGGACCGTTTCGATTGTCTTCAGGTTTTTTCGAGGATATGGATGCACATGGCGGCCTCTTCGACCCCAATGTTCCCGCCGCCGTTTTCGGCCAGTGCCAGACGGGCCCCTTCGACCTGCCGTTTTCCGGCATCCCCCCGCAGTTGGATAACCAGTTCATGGATCTGGGCCAGTCCCGATGCTCCAATGGGATGACCGCGTGATTCCAGGCCTCCGCTGGGATTGATGGGTTTCTTCCCGCCCAGGGTTGTTTCCCCGGATTCTGCATAAGGCCCGCCCTTTCCTATCGGGCAGAATCCCATCGCTTCGGTCTGGTGAAGCTCTCCATAGGCTGTGGCGTCATGGAGCTCCGCCACATCGATGTCATCGGGTCCCAGGCCGGCAAGTGCATATGCCTGTTTGGACAATCGTTCGCCGATGTCTTCGCCGTCCAGGTCGCGGTTCGACCCCTGACCGAGAACCGAAGCACGAATTTTCACGGGGCGGGCGCCCGCCAGCTTCTTCAGGAACCGTTCGGAGCAGACGATGGCTGCGGCCGCTCCATCGCCGACCGGTGCACACATGGACCGGGTCAGGGGATAGGCAACGGGGACATCGGCCATGACCTCATCGACAGTCATGGGGATCTGGTATTGGGCCAGCGGGTTGAGAGAGCTGTGGAAATGGTTCTTGGACGCGACGACGGCAAACTGTCGCTGGGTCGTGCCAAACCGGTCCATGTGCCAGCGTGCCCCGGTTGCATAGGCATCCATGAAAATACTTCTGCTTTTCCCGGAACCGGACTTGTCTTCCGGGATCTCGACCCGAAATGACTTCCCGATATCCGTAATCATCTTGATGTGTTGCTCAAAGTTTCCCACGTCCATACAAAAGGCATACGCGGACAGGGACTTGAGCTTGTCGGGGTTGGTGATTTTCTCCGATCCAACGGCAATCGCCACGTCATACATGTCCGCCAGGATTCCCGTGCAGGCCAGGTGGAGAGCTGTAGACGCCCCGGCACAGGCGTTCTCGACGTTGGTGACAGGGATCTTGTCGATGCCCATGGATCGGAACACCACCTGTCCCCGGATGGAATGCTGATTGTCGAACATGCCCCAGAACGTGTTGGAGAAAAATCCGGCCTGAATATCCTTTTTCCCCAGTCCGGCGTCCTTGAGGGCCATACCGACAACCTCCTCCGCCATGGAACGAACGGCTCCCTCGGGATAGTGCCCGAATTTGTTCATTCCGGTTCCAATGATGTAGACATTCCTCATAGGCTGACTCCTTCGTATGTAGTCGACAGGGATCACAGCAACGATTGTACCGAAACAGATGCCATAGTATATGATTGATATGATTGATAAATACAAAACGGAAGGCATATCGTAAGGCAATATATGGTCACGATATGGCACTATATCGTCACTCGGCCCTTGACAGGAATGCGGTATGATGAAAAAAGACCGACCGGCAGGAGGTGACACATGGGTGGAGCGAGACAGGACAAGCAGGACAAAGCGAAGGGACCATCCCGGGTGAATCAACGGAAATTTCGCAGTACCCGGAAAGAAGGGTCGGACGGTGCCGGTAAGAGCCTTCTGGCGCCTTATAAAAAGACCCTGGCATGGCTCCTGTCGCACCCGCAAGATGCAGAGAGCGACAAAGCATTGATCGCCGCCAGCCTTGAGTTTTCAAACCTCTGCTTCAATCTTGGACAGGGCTTCAACGACGCCATGAAGATTCTGCAGAGTGCAAATTCCGTAGCAGACCGTTCCGGGGACCGTCGGTCAAAGGCCCTGATCAATCTGCATCTCGGCAGGCTGTTCTATTTTGCCGAACAAAGATTGTTGGCGATGGAATACTTTACAGCCGGCAAGGATGAAGTCGAAAATCTGGGGGATGAAGATATCCTGTCGAGAGCTTCGGAATTTATCGGCCTGTATTATTTTCTACAGGGGATATTCCCGGAAGCAAAAAGATACTTTGAATCAGCCGCAAGCGTTTACGAAACGGAAGAGTGGTCCCGTTCGGCCATCAATCCTTCGGGGCCCATGTGGCTGGGCTATTGCTCGGCTTTCATGGGCCAGTATCACGAAGCGATCGGGACGATCGATTACTACCGGCGCCTTGCCTTGGACAGATCCGCTGGATCACTGGCGGTCACCCTGCGTTCCGTTCTCGGCATCATTCTCCTGATGATGAACAAGAGGAGAGAGGCCTTTTTTCATTTGTCCGGCGCTCTTCAGGAGGCGACGGTTCGTGGCAATGCCCTGGCAAAGTATTTTGCAAAAGGGGGCATCGCCTACCACGATTACCTGGAGGGCCGAATCCAAGAAGCAAAGGAAAAGATTGAAGAGGTGGCGCAGGAAGGCGCACCGGCCGGCCTGATTCATCAGTATGCCTCGCCCATGTGGATCGAGATGATTTACGATCTGAAGAAGCAGGGATTGGAGTTGATCGCACCACTTGATTATCGGAACGAACTGGACAGCATCATGCACGGACCGAACCTTCATTTGCGCGGAGTCGCACTGAGGATCAGGGCCAAGGATGCAAGCAAAGGAGGGGAAAATGACGATGCCATCGAAAGGGATCTCGAAAACAGCGAAGCCTATTTGAAACAATCGGGTGATCCGATTCAACTGGCAAAAACCAGAATCGAAATGGCCCGCCTGAAGATACGGAAAGGGGAAAAGGAGAAGGCGCGCGTGCTGGCACAGAAGGCCTGGAAAGGGTTTTCAGGTTATGGCGATGTTCATTATCCGGACGATTTGAGACACCTCCTGGTCATTAAAAGCGATATGGCCATCTCCATCGAACAGCACGACAGAATTCTGGAATCATACATGGAGATGATCCAGGGACTGGAGCCCGGAGCCGATCTGGACGAGATTCTGCACAGGGCGGTTGTCGCGTCGAACCGGTTTTTCGGAGCGGAGCGGGGAGGAGTATTCTGGTTTGGATCTTCGTCTTCGAAGAACGATCCCGTGCTTCGGGGGCCTTACAATCTTTCCCCGAAAGACGTGATCAACGAGGATTTCCGGCAGAGCCTTTCCCTGGTCTTCAAGGCGTATCGGGAGAATATGCCCCAGATCGTTCGCATGGAGAATTCCGAATTCCTGTCCGGCAGTCCCAAAGAAATCCTTTGCGTTCCCCTGGAAATCGGCGGTCGTGTTCAAGCCGTGCTCTATCTGAGCAATTCCCTGGACAGGCATTGTTTCGATCACTTTGAGCGCTCTCAGATTACCCAGATGTTCCTGCGGTTGACAACCTATGTCGAAAATCATTATCGACAGCGTCAATGGCTGGAACAGAAAATCAGCACCCGCCTCGATCAACTATCTCATACCGATTCACAGGATATTCTTGCAGAAAGTCCGATGATGCTTCGGCTCCTGGAACAGGCGGATCGCATCGCTGTTTCAGGCACGACAACACTGATTCTTGGCGAGACCGGCGTTGGCAAGGAGCTCCTGGCACACCGGCTTCACAAGAAAAGCCTTCGGCATGATCAGCCGTTTGTCATCATTGAACTGACGTCCATTCCGGAAAGCCTGATGGAAAGCGAGCTGTTCGGACATGAAAAAGGGGCGTTTACGGGAGCGGACAGCCAGAAAATCGGGCGCATGGAACTCGCTCACCGCGGAACTCTGTTTCTTGATGAAATAGGGGAAATTCCGCCTTCCGTGCAGGTCAAGCTCCTGAGGGTTTTGCAGGACGGGAAATTGTTCCGCGTTGGCGGCACAAAGGCAATTCAATCGGATTTCAGGCTGATCGCCGCCACAAACAGAACCCTGACGGAGGAAATCTCATCCGGTCGATTCCGGGAAGATCTCTATTACCGCCTGAACGTCATGACGATGACCATCCCGCCCCTGCGGCAGCGGAAGGAGGACATCCTGCTCCTGGCCAGGTATTTTCTCAATAAATATGCCGCCAAATACTCCCATCACCGTATCGACTTGAGTGCGGACGATCGGCGGAAGCTGACTGCTTATGACTGGCCCGGGAATGTAAGAGAGCTTAAAAACGTGATCGAGCGTGCAGTGATTCTTTGGACGGGTGGCCCACTGTCACTGGACATTCCGCTCGGCCGGAAGTCATCAAAAGGGAACATCTATGACGATCTGCCCACCTTTGACGAGATGCAGAGGAGATACATCCGTCATGTTCTTGAAATCACAGGCGGAAAGATCGGAGGGCCGGGGGGTGCCGCCGAACGGCTGGGGATCAAGCGTACGACCCTGAACCACAGGATGAAGACGCTTGGGTTGCATAAGACTCTCGGGTAAGAAACTCCCGCATAGAATAGCCTCCTTACCCCCCGCAATCCGGATTGACCTGATCGTGTTCCCGTAAAGCGGAGATCTGTTTCGCCGTCATGCTCCCCCACCGAATACCGTACAGATCGATTTCCACGGACACCGGTTTTTGCAGAAGTCGAGCGGCGCTTTCTGGCGGATGAGCGTCCTGAACTCTCCCGCCGTCATACTGTCACCATAGTTCAGGCCGAGGTCACCCATCACCCTGAAATCCCAGCGGCTTACCTTTTCCTCATCGCCGAAGGAACTGACGCAGCCGCTTTCTCCGCAGTCCGGACATGACCTGCAGAGATCATCCAAGCCGCGGGACACCTCGATCATGGCTGTTTCGCTCAAAATCAACGTCTCCCTGACGTCCCTGCTGACCTCTTCAAATTCGCCTCCCCGTACCAGAAGCTCGGGAGGGAGATATCGCATGCACAGGACGTGATGAGGCCGAAGCCTCAACACGCGAACTGGCTGCTCAATCCGTTCATCCGGGTGCGTCATTCCGTTCCCTGTTTTGCCGGAGGTCCGGACCCAATGCAACAGGCCTCGGTGACCGGCTACTGCAATTGGTTCGAAAGAATTGGACAACTCGGCATACGATCCGTGTCCGTGTTATTCATCCTCAAAGCCATTCCAGATCTTTTCCGTGAAGCCGAGGCCCTCCGCGGCTGTTCTTTCTTGATAATTCAAGTCTTTCCAGAATTTATCGGTGCTTGGCGGCGCTTCATTGCTGTCCCATTTGTCCGCATCCCAGCCGAGGAGGGTCCAGAGCTCTTTTTCCTTGCTGCTCAGATCCGCCCACGACAACTGTTCCCACATTCCCGGATTGCCTTTCATGTCCCGAACGTCCATGGCTGCCTCCCTCCTCGTTTGTATTGTTTGAAAATCTTCTTACCATAAGGAATGAGAAATGAGCATGGATTTTGATCGGATCGGCGGGGCGCCGCGGAACATGGCGATGAGTCCGCGGCGTCCGGGGCATGGAAGAGGAAAGGAAGGCAGCCGGCGGCCGTCAGCGACCGCCGCATGATGGAAGGGAAGGCCGCGGGTCAGAAGAAGGCGGAGTCTCCTTTCCCGTCCCCTCACAGGCCCATGAGGCGGCCGATGATGTCCTTCATGATCTCGGTGGTTCCCCCGGCAATGCTGACCGGCCGCAGGTCCGCGTACAGGCGCGCCACCTCGTATTCGGCCATGAAGCCGTATCCGCCGTAGAGCTGGGTCGCATCGTAGGCGACGCGGTTGACCATTTCCGCCGCGGAGGCCTTCAGCATGGAGATCTCCTTTGTCACATCGGCCCCCCTCGCATACTGGGAGGCGCATTGGTACGCCAGGGCCCGGTTCAACTCGATCGCCGTCGCCATGTCCACCAGCTTGTGCCGGACCACCTGGAATTTCGCGATGGGCTTCCCGAAGGCCACCCTCTGACGGGCGTGCTCCAGGACCTTCTCCAGGATGTGCTGGGCCGTCGCCACGCACAGGACCCCGATGGCCAGCCGCTCCATCTGGAAATTCGCCATGATCGCGTAGAACCCTTGCCCCTCGGCGCCAAGAAGGTTTTCCACAGGCACTTCCACCTGGTCGAAGAAGATCTCCGCCGTGTCGGAGGCGTGCGCCCCGATCTTTTCGAGCTTGCGCGATGTGACCCCGGGCGTTTCCTTCTCGACGACGAACAGCGAGATTCCCTTGTGGGGCGGAGTTGCCTTCATGTCCGTTTTGACCGCCGTGACGAGGACATCCCCGTAATGGCCGTTGGTGATAAAGGTCTTCTGGCCGTTGATCACATATCGGTCGCCGACCCGCTCCGCCCGCGTCGTGAGCCCCGCCACGTCGGAGCCTGCGCCGGGCTCGGTGACGGCGATGGCGCAGACCTTCTCCCCCGCGATGCACGGAGCCAGCCACTTCTGTTTCTGTTCGTGGGTCCCCAGGAGATTGATGTATGTTGTGGACATGTCGTTGTGGCCGGTCACGGCGAGACAGAAGCCGCCGGCGCCCGAGCGGGCCATCTCCTCGTTCAGCACGACGCGGTACATCTCGTCCGCTCCGGATCCTCCGTACACCGGGTCGTAACAGAAGCCCAGGAAGCCCAGCCGGCCCATCTCCTGCCAGATCCCCCGCGGAACCCGGCGCTCCCTCGCCCACTCGTCCGCATGCGGTGTCACCCGGTCCGCCAGGAAACGCCGGACCTGCTGACGGAATTGCTGATGCTCGGGATGAAACACGTTGTAATCCATGTTGCGGCTCCTTTTTTCGATATCAAAATTTGCCCGGTCAGGATGCAAGCAACGAATCTGCCATCGACCCTGCACGGCGCTGCCCGAGAGCTTCGGTTTATTCTTTTATGATCACGGCGGCTTACGGGTTCATCCCCGGCTCCGTTCCATTGGGTGGCGTCCGGGCAAATTTCTCTGAACCGGCCGGATTTCATCCACGACCGATGGACGGCAGCGGTGCGTGTTGGCCATGAAGGGAATAAAAGCCGTGATACCGGGAAGAATGATTGGTGGTCCGGATCGGACCGGCCGCCGGTCCGGATTCATCCTGCGGTCCCGGTTTCCCCGGTCGGCGCGCGGGTATGCCGGCAACCTCCCTTTTATTCCCGAAGCCGGGACGGCACCGACACGGGGGCCTGGAACCGCAGGGGGAGATGCCGCGGAACGGATGCAAAGCGACAATGATGGTGACAGACGCTTCGATAGTATGCTTTATGAAACCAACCTACCGACGTCAGGGCCTGCAGACACGAGTGCAACGGCGTTCCCGATCCGCAGAGCAGGCCGAAACAACAGCACGGGCAGTCGACGGTCTCCGGCCGGATTCCGCTGCCTGCGCAAGATCACCTGAAAGGAGGATGGAATGAAACGATTTTCTCTCATTGCATGCCTGCTGGCCATGTTTCTGATCACCGCCTGTGCAGGCCCCCAGGTCAAGCTTTTCCCGGATGCGAAAGACCCCCTGAAAGAGTTCACCCTTGAAGGTACCGGTGCCGACAGGATTCTCATGATTCCCGTCAGGGGCGTGATCTCCGACAGCCCCAGGGAGGGGCTCCTCACCACCGGTCCCAGCATGGTCCAGGAGGTGGTCTCCCAGTTGAGGAAGGCCGAGAAGGACAAGCGCATCAAGGCGGTCCTCTTCAAGGTCAACACGCCGGGCGGCACCATCACGGCCAGCGACATCCTGTATCACGAGATCACGGCGTACAGGCAGCGGACGGGAGCGAAGGTCGTCTCGGCCATGATGGATATGGCCACCTCCGGGGGATACTACATGTCCCTGCCGGCCGACCTGATCATGGCGCATCCGACCACCCTGACGGGCTCGGTGGGCGTGATCTTCATCCAGCCCAAGGCCATGGGCCTGATGGGAAAGATCGGCCTGGGCGTGGATGTGCAGAAACACGGAAAGAACAAGGACATGGGCTCGCCGTTCCGGGAGAGTACGGCGGAAGAGCAGAAACTCCTCCAGGCGACGGTCGACCGCCTCGGCGATCGCTTTCTTTCCCTGGTAAGGAAGCATCGCAAGCTGGATGCACCAGCGCTGGCGGAGATGTCCACGGCCCGGATCTTCCTGGCAGAGGAGGCGTTGAAGCTGGGCATGATCGACCGCATCGGCTACCTGAGCGACGCCGTGAAGGAAACGAAAAAGCTGGCCGGCCTGCCGGATGACGCCCGGGTCGTGGTGTACCGCCGCGACGAGTATCCCGACGACAACCTGTACAACGTGGCGGCGGCCGCCTCGGGAGACCGGAAACCGTCCCTGGTCAACGTCGAACTGCCGGAGATCCTGAACCTGACGACGGGGTTCTACTACATCTGGCCGGGGGCGATCGGGGGCGAGCGGTAAAACAGGAACCGGGATGCGAGGATGATACCGGAATGAAGCAACTGCCGTTGGATGCCTACAAGCTGGCTGTCCGGGGCTTGAGAGAGGTCTCCGTCAACTGCTTTTTTGCGAGATCGGTGGCCGAAAAGCACGTGGCGGGAAGCATTTACGTGGATGATATCATTGCACCCGGGGCGTTTTACATCGTCCATCCCTACGGAATGTCCCTGCTGTATGGGAATGTCCGTGACGATTTCCTGCATTCGGAGTTGAAAGACCATCTGCTGGGGTTCCGCGGCATGAGAAAAGCGGCGGAGTGGATGCAAGTGTTTCCATCGGATCTCGAGGCGGGAATTGACCGCATGCTTGGAGACCGGTTGATCCCCTGCGACGACGACCAAGGAAGGGACAATCCCGGGGTTGCCGTCGTCAAGCACGAGCGCGTCAATTTCAAGTTCAACCCGGACAGATTCAGGGATTTCATGAGAGGCATCGACCTTGCGAATGACAGGATTCGTGAGGTCGATGCGGATCTTTTCAACCGGATCGACGGCACGGTGGTCCCGAAAAAATTCTGGAACAATGCGTCCGATTTTGCATCGCGGGGCGTCGGGTTTTCGCTCATGGTCGATGGGCAGGCGGCAGCGACGGCTTTTTCGTCTTTCCGACATGACGGGATCCTGGAACTGGGGCTGGAAACCAGGCCTGCGTTCAGGCAGAGAGGTTATGCCTGCGCTGTCACCGCCAGGCTGATCGAATACTGCCTTGAAAGGAATCTGGAGCCGGTCTGGTCCTGCCGGCGGGGCAATCAGGGCTCGTACGGCCTGGCGGTCAAATCGGGCTTTGAGCCGATTCGGCATCTGCCGTTCTATGAACTGATCATGCCGGATAATCCTGTCTCATCCTTCTGTGAAACACGCACAAGCCGGGGCGATCCACGGGCTTCATGATATCGGAAACCGTCAATATGCCGGTACCCGGAAAGTCATATTATTGACTCGCGGTCAGCCGATTCTGCGCGATTCCTGAGACAATCCCCGGCCGTGCCGCGATCGCCCGGATCTTCCCCCCCGGCGGTCTTCTTTCTGTTTCGTATGTGAAAATGGGATGTTGGGAACGGGTCTGTGCCTGGCATCCTTCTGCTCCCTTCGGTTTCACCTTCACGCCATCCGATTCAAAAAAGCCGATCCATTCATGGGCCTTCTTGGCATTCATTGTGCAATGGCTGCTTTGCTTTGAAGGATCCGGCTTCCATAGAAGTGGTTTTTCATCCGGTTACTGCGAGCGACGTTGACAGGATCTTCTCATGCACCGATTACGATCTGCGCTGGTGATTCTTCTGACTGTCCTTCTTTTCAGCGGCTGCGCGTTGCTGAAGGTGAGGGAAGACGTCCAGTTTTCGAAAGACTCTTCCCTCCTTTTCGGTGAAATCGTCAGCGGATCCCCCCTTGAAAATCCCATCTACGTAATCGCCTACAGTACGGACGACGGCCGCCTTTCCGTCGGGGATTACGCCGTGCTGTCGGAGCCCGGGCCTTACGAGCTCCTCGTCAGGCAGGGGCGCTACCGCCTCTTCGCCTTCGAGGACGCCAACGGCAATGCCGTCTGTGATCCGGGTGAGCGCGCGGGACACTATGAAAAGGGCGCCACCCTCACGCCCCAGCCGGGAGGGGTCGCCTGGGGACTCGACTTCGGGATTTCAAAAGATGACGGACGGCCCGCCCCTCCGCTGGCCGGCCCCATGACGGTTTATTCCGGCGGGAAGAAGAAGCATTTCACATCGGCAGGCGCCATCGCCGACCTGAACGATCCGTCCTTTTCCGCCGAGCAGGGGGAGAAGGGATTCTGGGAGCCTCTGGAATCGTTTCAATACAGCGGCTGCAGCATCTATTTTCTCGAACCGTACAGTTCCAGGAAGATCCCGGTGCTTTTCGTTCATGGCGCGGCGGGCTCCCCGCAGGACTGGAAGTCTTTCCTAAAGGCTCTGGACCGCTCTCGCTATCAGCCGTGGATCTTTTCCTATCCGTCCGGGGCGAGGCTGGAAACGCTTTCCTTCTTCCTGAGAAAGAAGCTGTACGATCTCCACGGAAAATACCATTTCGACCAGCTGTTCGTCGTGGCGCACAGCATGGGCGGCCTTGTTTCCCGGTCGGCCCTGATCGAGAAGGACCTGCACAACCGGAGCGTAAGGCTCTTTCTCTCAATATCGACACCCTGGAACGGGGAAAGCCGGGCGAAAACCGGCGTGGAGCATTCTCCCGCCGTCATTCCCAGCTGGAAAGACATGGAGCCGGACAGCGATTTCATCCGCCGTGTCTTCTCCAAGAAGCTTCCCGAAACAATGCGATACTACCTCTTCTTCGGCCACAAGGGAGGAGGGAGCCTCTTTCGCGGGAACAACGACAACACCGTGACACTGGAGAGCATGCTCGACCCGCGGGCCCAGGCGGACGCCCGGAAAGTGCTGGGATTCAACGAGGACCACATCAGCATCCTCAACAGCCCGGACGTCTTCCGGCAGTACGAGGACATTGCGGAGGCAACGGAAGCCAATGTCAAAAAGACCCTGGTTTCCTCCCGCGGATATGTCGATGTCCGGCATGATTTCCGTCCGCCGGATACAAAACCTCCCCCGCAGATGGCGCTGGTGCTCCTGCCCGCGAAGGCGGACGAGCAGGAAACGCAATTCAGGCTGAACCCCCTGACACCGAGGCAGGAAACCGGGGCGATCCCTCCCGGTGAATACGAAGCGACGCTCTGCGCGCTGGGCTTCCAATCCGAACCGGCCAACCTTCCCGTTTCCATAGCCGCAGGCAAGATCACCGATGTCCGCTACACCCTGGTTCCCCAGGGGATGGTAGCCGGAATCATCACGGCGGCGGCCGGGGCCGGCGACAGTTACTGGGGATACTTCCTGGAGCTGTCCGGGAAGAACAAGGTCCGCTCCGTTACGCTGGAAGGCCCGGCGATCCGGCGAACCCTCACGCCTTCGAACGGCATGAGCGAACGGGAAGTCCTGAAGGCGTTTCTTTCATCAAAAGACTACCTGTGCAGGAACGGCTTTGTCTTCTTCGGTCTTCCTGCCGGGGATTACACCCTGGCCATCGAGGCGGAGGGCTGCGAGCCCTATTCCGCAAAGGTCTCGGTAAAGCCGGGAGAATTCACCCCGCCGCCGCCCTTCCGGCTCGTCCCGAAATAGGCGGACAACGCGGCGGACATTCTTCCATCGCCCGGATGATCTCCCCGTCCTGAAACGGCGGGGTCATGATCCGGTTGCAGCACCAACCCCAGTTCCACGGTCGCAGCCGCTGCCTGTCCGGCCGCCGCCCGGCGACAGGCAACGGGAAAGACGACCTTCTCATATTCGGGCGGGCGAAATTCCTGATCGATTTCAAACGCAAATGAAACATGACACGGATTGAAGGAAGAAAGGAGGAAGCAACATGCCAAGAAGAAAGTCCCCGCTTGTACCGATCATGCTGATCCTGCTTTACCTGGCGCTGTTGCCGGTGTCTGCCATCGCAGACAGCGACAGCATGGCCTCGCGCAAGATCCTTTACGACTGCCAGCAGAAGGCGGCGGCATTCACGAGGAACATGGGCAAGCCCGGAAACCAGGACCTGTACGAGGAGCACCTGAAGGAGTGCCTCGACATCTCCGCGCCCGCAACAAAGGCCGCGAAGCCGGTCGCTGCCAAGGATGATGACAACCCCTGTGCGGATGCAGGCAACTACTTGATATCATTTCTTAACAGCAGTAATGAGGCCGTCTGGATCGGATACTGGGATGCAGATGGATCGAGCGGCATGGCGCCTCCCGGGGGATGGTCGAACTGGCAGTTGAATCCCAATGACAAAAGAAGCATGTGCGTGGCCCAGCATTTCAACGGCCGTTTCATCGTTCGCGCCGGATGCGATACCGCGACCGGACAGTGCCGGGAAGGGAACTGCTGCGAGGATGGGAAAACATGCAACAACATGGTGTGCACCGTCGGCGCCGAGCCGGGCTCCCTGGCGGAGTTCAATTTCGATTCCAATATCGTGCCGGACAAGACACCGTTGGGTGTCACCTGGTACGACGTCAGTTATGTCGACGGCTACAACTTTCCGATCATGATCGAGTCGAGCGACCAGGCTTGCGGGCTCCTGGGAGGATCGAAGAAGGAGAACTGCGATCCTGCAACAGACCCTGATAAATGCCAGATCCGTTCCGTCGGGCAACTGCCGGGATGCCCCTGGCCGACCCTCAACGGTGTCTGCCTTGGCCCCTATATGCAGTATCGGTACGACAACCCGGGGTACCTTTACGAGCAGGACTATTACACCCTGGCGGCAAAGTGCGCGTCACAGGCCGACAAGATCTGCGGCTGCGGCAACCAGTGCACGGCCGAACAGAAAGCGAAAATTCCGCTTCCCATGTGCGATGACAGCTATACCCTGAAGCGCCCTGACGGCACGAACATCACGATCAACTCCAGCGGCTGTTCCCCGTTCAATCCCTACAAGCTCCAGAACGGGTCCTATGACCAGCATGCCCTGGCGCAGCGCGTCTGCGATCCCCTGGGCAAGAAGACGGTCCCGTCATGCCAGGGATGGCCGGACAAGTACAAAGTGTACGTCAGCGCCATCCACGATCGCATCCCCAAGGCCTACACCTGGCAATACCATGACGACGACAGCCTGACGAGCTGCACCAGCCAGAAGGGGCAATCCTTCCTCATCACCATCGGACCGCGCCCCCAGAGCACCAACGGGAGTGCATATTCATTCTCCATCAACCCGGACAAGAGCGTGAAGGGCAAGCTTGTTGTGAACGACGGAAAGGCCGTCGACATTTTTGGAAAGCAACCCATCCTGACGGCCCTGAAGAACGGGGATCGGGTTACAATCACCTCGCTCCTTCCCAGTGATCCGAAGCAGATGATCACCTGCAAAACCACCTATGACGCCACAACGGGGAAACTGATTCCCTCGATGGACAATCCCGACTGTACGGACCCCCTGAGCGGATTCGTTTACGCCAAGGGAGCCCTCCAGCTCGGCCCGCCCGACCCGTCGGTCTGCAAACCGGAGGGACAGGTGGGGAAGAAATTCACGTTACTGCCCAGCAAGACGTCGGGATCCGTTGTTATCAACTCTCCGGATTCGGCGAAGAAGACCTTTGCCTTCCATGAGGACACGAAAGAGATCGAACTCTATCTGGATGCCGGCTACAAGTTGACCATCAACAACGAGTGCGACAGCCTGACACAAGTCTCCTGCAAGGCTACGTTTGATCCGAAAGTCGGGATCAAAGTGGATGACGACAGCATTCCGGCCTGCAGAGGCAAGGACAGCAAGAACAGCGGCATCGTCTGGAGCACCGGCACCATCCGCCAGCTCGGTTTTGGACGGCCGAACCCGTCGGCCTGTACGCCGAAGGAGGCGGGGACGTCGAAATTCACCATTTATGCCGGGAACGACTTCAAGACCCGCGTCAGTATTAACAACAATGCCGAGACGGCGTACACAGGTGGGCCGCCGATCTACCTGTATCTGAAAGAAGGGGATACGGTCCGGATGACCACGACCTGCACCAACGCCGCACAGACGATGACCTGCCAGGTGAAATATTCCAACGGCTATTTGAACCTGGATCCTGGTGTCGATCAGGATCAGTGCACCAATGCGGCGTCGGCGGCCGTCATGGGATGGGGCAATTTCAAGAACGAGCTGCATCCCGGCGTGCCGGCCGACGGCTGTCAATGAGGGTTGAAGCAGGGAAAAAAAACAACCATGAAGGAGGTGCTCGAGATATGAAGAAATTGATTGCTCTCATGATGCTGCTCCTGATCCTGTCCGGCTGTGCATCGAAAAACATGTACTGGTACAACGCCGGCAAGGACATGCGTGCGACAAAGGCCGACAAATTCGAATGCGAAGAGGCCGCCGTGACCTACAGCCGGGACATGGGCAAGGCCGGCGACATGGACATGATCAACCAGCGAATCCGTGAATGCATGGAAATCAAGGGTTACGTCCATGCGCCGGAAGAAGAAATCCCGGCCGGTGCATTCCGGGTAAAATAAAGAAAAATCCACCAGGAGGCAGGGCCGGAGACGGTCCTGCCTTCTTTTCTCACAATCCGGTATCCGTAAAAAAGCTGCGTCCCGCAGACGACTGCGGAGTGCTCCTCCACCTTGCCTTCGCCCAGTCGTTATTGATCTTTGGAAGAATATGAAGATTCCCAAAATATTGGTGATGATCCTTCATCTTGTTCCGGCAGCCCTTTTGTTTCTCGTCCTGCCGGTACGGGCAGCGGACCCGGCGGTTCAGGCGCAGTTGGACAACTTCAGCAGGATGGTGGGCACCCGGGTGGAGACCGTTGCCATCCTGGACGGAGAAGACGGGCTCTCGGGTGGATTCTTCAACTTTGACGCCAACGATTCAACCCTGAGCATCACGAAATTCGGAGGTCGCGGCACCGTCGGCGAACCGAGGCCGATCGCCGGTACGGGGCTGAAGTGGGCTCCGGTTCTGGGCGGCTGCATTGGCTATTCCACGGCCAGATACAATTTTACCGACAGCCCCCTGCTGGCCGGAAACGAAGACAGGTACACTTCCTATGCCGTCGGATTCGAAGCGGGTGCCAGGATCCTTTTGACGGACTCGTTCAGCATCGGTCCCACCTTCGGTCTGATCTATTCGCAGACAGCCAGTTCATTCCATGCGGCCACGCCGGCGGGCATCGAGTTGCAACTCAGATATGACAAGCATCTTGTTGACTGGTATGTCGACACCCTGTCATTCGTCCCGTCCGTGGATATTCAATACAAGAAAAGCCTTATGGAGAACGGGATGCTTACCCTGACTTCCCGCTATACCTGGTTCAGGACCAGGGATGTGGCGACATCTTCCGATTACATCAGGATATCGGGCAGCTCGACGTACTGGGAAAACAGCGCCGACCTGGACGTCCGGCTTCCTTTGAGGCTTGCCGATTTTCCCCTGCACACGGGATATTTTGTCTCGGCCGGCATTCTGGGCGGAGATATTCGAGAGGGCCTGAACAGCAATGTCATCTACACGCTGGGCGCCCGTCTCACGGTGGGCGACCTGAAGGGCCGATGGATGCCCGACCAGGTGGGACTTGGAATATCCTACGTCAAATCGAACACATTCAGCGGCTTGTCATGGGGATTAAGCATATCGTTTGCCCCATGATCGTCTCCGCATCCGTGGATTAACTCCTGTTTCTTCTTTACGAATCATGTAGGTTCACGTAAAAAGGCGGCGGTGGCTGTACCGTTCATATCAGCCTTTTGTCCTCACGAACAAATTCCATAAGCAAATGATTGCATGATTCAAAAAAACGTCCAGAGAAAAGGGTCTAATCCATGCTGAATTTTCTGCCGTCCACCGTTCTGGGAGTCATCGCGGGATTTCTTCTGTGTGTCAATGTTCTGGTATGGGTGTCCATTCTGTTCGTATTCAGCGTTCCGAAATTCCTTTTGCCCATCCCGTCATTGCGCCGGGTGCTGAACAGGATTCTTCACTGGATCGGGGAGAACTGGATAGCCGGCAACAGCGGTTGGATGCGCCTCACGCAAAAAACAACCTGGGATGTCCAGGGGGGGCGAAGGGCTGAATTACAACGGATGGTACCTGGTGGTCAGCAATCATCAGTCCTGGGTTGATATCCTGGTCATGCAGCACCTGCTGAATCGCCGCATCCCCCTGCTGAAATTCTTCATCAAGAGAGAGCTGATCCGGGTTCCCCTGATGGGATTTGCCTGGTGGGCTCTGGATTATCCCTTCCTCTACCGCCACAGCTCCGAATACCTGGAAAAGCATCCCGAACAGAAAGGAAAGGATTTTGAGGCAACGCGCAAGGCCTGCGAGAAATTTGCCGAGATTCCCACCAGCGTGATGAATTTTCTGGAAGGAACGCGCTTCACGAAAGAAAAGCATGCCCGGCAGAAGAGCGAGTACCGGTTGCTCCTGCGCCCCAAATCCGGCGGACTCGCCCTTGCCATGAACGTGCTGGGTGAGAAATTCAACTCGCTCCTGGACATCACCATTGTTTATCCGGACGGGATTCCGACCTTCTGGGAGTTTCTTTGCGGAAAGGTCAAGCGGATCACGGTGCGAATGAAAACAATAGAAATACCACAACATCTGATGCATGGTGATTACGAGGATGATCCGGCTTTTCGCGATGTGATGCACCAATGGGTGCAGCAGTTGTGGAAGGATAAAGACATGCAGATCCGGAGGCTCAGGGAAAAGGCCTGATCGGGAGCATTGCCCGTTCCGGTCGGATCCATCGAACGGAAGCATTTCCGCCGAGACGGGTCCGTCCCTGGGGAAGATGCAAGGGAGGCCGGGGATGAAGGGTGCTATGAAAACGAAAATCCGTCTTTTCATGTGGATGATCGTGGCCGGGCTTGTGGCGGCGAGCTTCGCTCCAGGCGGCGCCGGTGCGGAAGACGTCGTATTCCTGGGAAAATACGCGGGGGGCGATTATTACTATGCCCGGGACTCCATCCACCGACTGAAGGACGGCAGGGTCCGGGTGTGGGTGAACCTGGTGTTTTCAAAAGAGGCGATTGCGTCCATGGGCGGAACCTTCCCCGAGATCAAAGACAAGATGTATCGCGATGTGATCCTCTACGAAATCGACTGCGGGAATCGAAGCTATAAGATCATGCAGTATGCGATATACGACAAATCGGGGAATGTCCTGAAGCGGGCGACGTCTGACAATCCGGCAGCCTATGAGTTTGGGCCTGGTACGGTGTATGACTCGTTGAGCCGGGCGGTCTGCAGGTAGGGGGTTTGCGAACGCGGGACCTCCCGCCGCTTATCGCCAGGACGGTGACGGAGCGGGACCCGCGATGGGATACCCGGGAGTACCCAATTCCTGAAAGGGAGGAGAACCGATGAAGGACATCTTGAAAAAGGTCTGCTTTGCAGGACAAATCGCTGTTCTTCTGATTCTTTGTCCCGTGCTCGTGTACGCCGAATCCGCTCCGCAGGACCTGAGGGCACAGGCATGCCTGGCCGTCTACGACATCATCGCCCAATGCCAGGCCACTGCGACAGCCACGACGAAAAGCTGCACGGAAATCGCCGGCATCCTGAAATCCCCCGATACGCGGGGATCCCTCCTTCAGCGAAAGCCGGGCGATGCGACGGACGCCCTCGTTGACGCGACGCTGGCGCAGGTCGTCGACATGTGCAGCAACGCCTGCTACCGGGCAAAGACGGGCAAGACCTACCAGAGCGCCCGGGAGTGGATCGACGGCGGCGGGTGCACCATCGCCGTGACACCCTGAAAGGGGATGGGAGCAAAAAGCAGCTTGCTTCAAGGGCATTTCCGAATGGAGTGAAGAATCGGTTTCCGGTCCCTTCCGTGCAGGAATGGTCAAATGATCCAAACGCAAGGGCCGAGCCCTGAAGAATCGTTTCCGTACAGCCGTGGGTCGGGCGGATGAGAATCCCCGCTTCCTGAAGGAGGTGGGGTTTCTCATTTTTGATGTCGCATTTGTTTAAACGGATGCCCGCGTCGATCTGCAGGGGCGAAAGGCCTGGGGCGGCTCAAGATTTCCCGGTCGGATCCAAGACCAGGGCCGCTATGCCGGTGCAGTCTGGGAGGATTCGCAACGGATCGGCCGGATATCCCCCAATGGATGCCCTGAGGAGAAGCCATGAATGCATACCGGACCATCCTGTTTGAAGAGATCGAGCCCGGTGTCGGCCTCGTTACTCTCAACCGGCCGAAGCATCTCAATGCGATCAGCGGCCTGATGCTGGATGAATTCAACGAGCTGTTCGCGGTCCTGTCGAAGGACGACGCCACCCGGGTCCTGGTCGTTACAGGAGCGGGCCGGGGATTCTGCTCCGGGGCGAATCTGGACGACTCGATGATCCACGGGGACACCAGGACGTTCTCCGATCCGGCGCAGTTCCTGGATAAGGTCCAGGAGCGCTTCGCAGCCCTGACCCTGGGCCTGCGGCGTATCCCCCAGCCGGTCATCGCCGCCATAAACGGCGTTGCGGCGGGAGGGGGCTTTTCCATGGCCATGGCCAGCGATGTCCGTGTGGCAACGCCGGAGGCCTCGTTCATAGCCTCCTTCGCCAACCTCGGGCTGACGGGAGGAGAACTGGGCTCGTCCTATTTCCTGCCCAGGCTGATCGGGGTTGCCCGGTCGTCGGAAATCCTTCTCACCGGCCGGACGGTGAAGGCCGACGAGGCCGAGCGGATCGGTCTGATCAATCGGGTCGTGCCCGCGGAGAGCCTGATCGAGGCGGCCCTTTCCTATGCCCGCCCCATGCTCACCAAGGATGGCGGGGCGCTGAAGCTGACGAAACGGGTCCTCGACCAGAACATCGACGCGCCGTCGCTGGAGGCGGCGGTGAACCTGGAGAACCGCAATCAGGCCCTCATGGTCTTTTCCGGCGGGTTCTTCAAGCTGATCCAGCCGTTCTTCAAGGGCGCTGCAGGGGACTGACAGCGGTTTCAAGGAATCCCGGACCAAACCGGCAATGCATCAACCCAATCGATTGGAAGCGACAGCGGGAATTCTGCGGAGGTGACATGTGACGGCGAAAAATGTGGTCATTGTCGGAAGCGGGGTAGGGGGCAGTTCCGTTGGGGCTTTGCTGGCGAATACCGGAAAATACAACGTAACGCTGATCGAGAAGTCGAGGTTGATCGGAGGCCGATTCGCCTCTTATCATAACGAGGGATTCAAGCTGGACGTGGGCTGCCACATGCTGGCGAACTGCGACCGGGGGCCCTTCGGAAGGGCTCTCGATATCTGCGGCTGCCCCGATTATGTGAAGTGGCGCTACGCGGTGAAGCCTTCGCCCGTCGTCAATTTCAAGGGGCAGCGGGTCCGGTTCCCCTTCGATGCGGAAAAAATGGGCTTCACGAAGGAAGAATCCGGCCGGTTCATGAAGTTTTTCTTCGATATCTCCCAACTGTCCGATGCGGACTGCGACAGGCTGAACGACGTCAGCATCGCGGACTATGTGAGCCGATACGTGGATTCGGACCTGGCGAGAGGGTTGATCGGGTTCTTTGCGTCCATATACTTTGTGACGCGGGATGACGAAACGCCCATCGGCGAATATGCCCGGTGCCAGAACGAAATCTGGAGAAACAAGGCCGTCGGCTATCCCATCGGCGGCACCGGGGCCATTCCCGAGGCCTATTGCCGGATCATCCGGGAGCGCGGTGGAAGGGTCCGGACGGGAACGGGGGTTCGGCATATCCTCGTAGAGGACGGCAGGGCGGCGGGGGTCGTTCTGGAGGACGGCGAAAAAATCAGGGCGGATATCGTGATCAGCAACGCGACCGTCAAAGACACGGTGAATCGGCTGGTCGGAAGGGGTGCATATCCGGCTGAATATGCGGACCGTGTGAACCGCTACAAGTATTCCTACAGCACCTCCATCCTCCAGATCGCCCTGAACGAAAAGATATCAAACGATTCCATGATCTTCTATATTGGCCGGAGCGATCTCAGCGAGTTTGAAAGAAACATTGAGGATACGGGAGGTCTGCCGGACATGGCCCCCTGCCTGATGATCCCCATCTTGTCGAACATGGATCCGGAGGCCGCCCCGGAGGGGAAACAGCTGATCATCGCAGGCGCCTCGGCGAAACTGCCGTACAACTCCGACGTTGCCGTCTGGAAAAAATGGGAACAGGCGATCATGAACTCGCTGGAGGTCGTGTTTCCCGATATCCGGCGGCACATCCTCTGGACCGTATCGACGACTCCGAAGGACATCGACCACTTCGGCAGCGAAGAGGGCTCCGTGATCGGCATCGGCCAGATCATCGGCCAAGTCGGCGAAGACCGTCCGCCGATCGTCGACCCGTACGTTCGGGACCTTTACCATTGCAGCGCCGACACAGGCCTGCACGGCATCGGCGGAGAGCTGGCCATGGATGCCGCGTTCAGGCTCTTCGACCGGCTGGGGTGAAGGGTGTCCCCATCCGGTAACGGAGTCCATCCCGGGCTCTTCCGGCAAACGTCAATCAACTGGACCTTTCCATCGCGTTGTGCGACATTGCCGGTGGTCGGAGCCGGCGCGGCGCCGTCCGCCACCGAATGGACCGGAAACGGAGAACGGGCATTCATGGGCAGGAAGGATCGATTCCGGCCTGTCCGCTTCCAACAAACAGGGCAGACGGACGTGCCGGGAGCTCCCGTGCGGCTGGAGAGTCATGAAATCAAGTTCGGACCGTCAGGGCATCATGAAACTGCATCCGCTGACCCTGAAATTTGCCGGCGACTCGTCCAGCATCGAGACCCTGTTTCAATCTGACCACTTCCGGGCATCTCTCCCCCACAACCGGGCCGCCATAATCGTGGGGGCTCTCTTTTATTCCGCTTTCGGTGTCCTTGATTATCTGCTCATGCCGGAAAACAAGGGCATGACATGGCTGATCCGCTTTGCCGTCATCGATCCCCTGATTATCGCAGCCTTCCTGCTGTCGTTTACAAGATCCTTCGAACGTTATGGAAATCAACTGATCACGGCCGTGGCCATCCTGGCCGGTGCCGGAATCATCTCGATGATCGTGATTGCCCCGCCACCGGTCGGTTATTCCTATTACGCGGGCCTCCTGCTTCTTTTCATGTGGGTTTACGCCTTTGTACGAATTCCCTTTCTCATGGCAACGTTGACCGGCTGGGTGGTGGTGGCGCTGTACGAGATCGCGGCAGTCTGGATCGTCCAGACGCCCATGGTCGTGCTGGTCAGCAACAACTTCTTCTTCATCAGTGCCAACATCATCGGGATGATCGCCTGCTATTCCCTGGAATACCAGGCCCGGCGGAACTTTTTCCTGGCGCGGCAGGTCGAGAGGGAGCGGGAGCAGGTCAACAGGATCAACGAGGAGCTGGAAAGCCAGACAATCGAGTACCAGAGTGTCAACCGGACGCTCGAGCGGGAGGTCGCCGAACGCCGGAAAGCCGAGGAGGAACTGAGGGAAAGCCAGGAAGTGTACACGAAACTGGTCGACTCCGTCCCCGATGTCATTGTCCGCACCGACCTCGACGGCAACATCCTCTTTGTGAACGACAACACCCTGAAGATCAGCGGTTATTCCAGGGGCGACATTGAAGGCCGGAATATGCTGGTTTTCGTGACTCCCGAAGACCGGGAAAGGCTCAAGCGGAATGCGGATCTCATGCTGGAGAGGAGGCTCGGCCCCAGGGAATATCAATTGATCATGAAAAGCGGGGAGAAGGTCCCCTTTGAGTTGAATGGTGACGTCCTGCGAGACAGGGATGGAGTGCCTTTCGCTCTCGCCTTCGTATGCCGTGACCTGTCGGACCGGCGACAGGCGGAGGAAGAAAGGCAGTACCGGGAAAAACTCCAGGGCGTCCTGGAAATGGCGGGCGCCGTGTGCCACGAGATGAACCAGCCCATGCAGGTCATCTCCGGGCTTTCCGAACTCCTCCTGATGAACGCCCCGGATAACGAGCCACAGCGCGGCAAGCTCAAGACCATCTTCGAGCAGGTCCAGAGGATGCATAAAATCACCGGCAGGTTGATGGCGATCCGAAAATACAGGACAAAGGACTATGCCGGATTCGCCAGGATCGTCGACATTCACGAATCCCACGATGACGCTTCAACGGACGCGGAGAGAGCGAATGGAGGAATCGAAAAAGAAGAAGATCCTGCTCGTGGACGACGAGGAGGAGATTCTGAATCTCTTGAAAGAGGCCCTGGAATCGGCGGGCTATGAAGTCTGGATGGCCTTCGATGCGGAAGACGCCCTGGAAATCCTCAAGACCCAGAGCATCATGGTCATGTTCCTGGATCTCAAGCTGCCGGGGATGAGCGGGCTGGAGCTCTGCAAGATGATCCGCGTGAACAACCAGATCGGGATCATCAACGCCCTGACGGGATACAGCAACTTCTTCGGCCTCCTGGAATGCCGGGCCGCCGGTTTCGACGATTTCTTCACGAAGCCCGTTTCTCTCAGGGTGATCCTCAAGGCGGCGGAAGAGGCCTTCGAGAAACTCGAACGGTGGAACTTCGAACAGTATGATTTGTGAAGGGGAACGGACCATGAAGAAAATCTGCATCGGTGCCATGATATGCCTGCTGGTGGCAGGCTCAGCTTACGCCGGGGAGGCTGCGAAGATGAAAGACACCCTTTCTGTCATTCATTCCAGGAAGAGCGTCAGGACGTTTACCGGAGCGGAGGTGGGCAAAGGCAATCTGGAGATGATTCTCAAGGCGGGCATGGCGGCGCCCACGGCGGTCAACATGCAGCCGTGGTCGTTTGTGGTGGTGACCGATCGAAAAACGCTGGACGGCCTGGCGGCGGGACTTCCCTATGCCAAGATGCTGACCCGCGCGGGTGCGGCCATCATCGTCTGCACGGAAACCGCCAAAGCATACGATAAGATTAAGGAATTTGCGATCATCGATGCATCGCTGGCCGGCGGGAACATCCTGCTGGCCGTCGAGGCGCTCGGGCTCGGAGGCGTCTGGACGGCCGCCTATCCGTATGACGACAGGATGGGGCATGTGCGGAAGACCCTCGGCATCCCGCCGGAGGTCATTCCCCTGAACGTCATCGCCATCGGCGTTCCCGCCCCCGGCGGCGAGAAGGCGAAAGAGAAGTTCAAGAGGGAAAAGATACACTGGGAAACATGGTGACGCCGTCCGGCTTCAAAAGCCCGGAGTGCAGTTGCTCCCGGCGCCCATGCAGGAAAACCACCCATACCCCAAGGGATGAAAAATATGCCTGTCGAGTTCGAAAATCCCACCCGTTACCAGGAGCTCCTGGAGATGCTCGCAGGACAGGTCCACAGGGACCTGCTGCGGAAATATCCCGATGAGCTCTGGAAGGTTCGGTACAACGACCTGCCCTATGAATCGCTCAACGACGAGCAGAAGCTCCTGGTTCGCACCGCGGCAAGGGAGAACCTGGATGAGCTTCTCAAGGCCGGGGTCCGGATCGAGGCTCCCCGGACGCCGGAATCGAGCCTCCAGGAAGAGCGTTACCGGGTAGAGACGCTCCTCAAGCAGGGGGAGCCGATTCTTGCCTATGATTCCGTCCGGCGCGCCCTGGCCGATTTCCCGGACGACGTCCTCCTGCGCCAGCTCCAGGCGCTGGCCCTGATTCGAACCGGCGGACCCGCGGAAGCCCTGGGCATCCTGCGGCAGCTCACGCGGGAGGGACACCGGGACCAGGGGACCCTGGCGCCCATGGCCCGGGCTTTGCGCGATCTGGCCGAACGCGCCACGGACAAGGAGGCCCGGTTGCAATTCCTGGAGCGCTCCTTCGAGCTCTACGAGGAAGCCTACCGGTCCAATCAGGGCATGTGGAGCGGCATTCATGCAGCCTGGCTGGCCCTGGAGCTCGGCCGGTCGGACCGGGCCGTCGAACTGGCGACCCGGATCGGGGCCGGCATCCGGGAGACCCTGACGCGTGCCGGGGATGAACGGACGGACACCTTCTGGCCGCGGGCGATCGACGGTATCGCCTCGATTCTCCAGGGAGCGTTCGACAGGGGATTCGAGATCTTCGGCGAACTGGCGGAGCTGGGCCAGGGACGCATCGGCGATACGGCCGAGGTGAGGCACATCGCCGGGAGCATCCTGGCGCTGCTCTGCAAAGACCAGGCTCCGCTGGATCGGGTCATGCCGCTGCCGAAGGTCGTCGTCTTCGCCGGGCACATGATCGACTTTGCAGACCGGAAAGAACCCCGCTTCCCGCCGTCCCTCGTGGAGACCGTGGAAGAGGAGATCCGGCAGTGCGTCTCCGGCCTGCGCGTGGCGGCGGGTTTTTCGTCCGCCGCCTGCGGCGCTCCCATCCTGTTCCACGAGGCGGTTCTGGCCGCGGGCGGCGAAACACACGTGGTGCTGCCGTACGGCCGCGATGAATTCTTCTCCGACAGCGTGGCGATCCGGGACGACATGGACTGGAAAGACCGGTACGACCGGGTCCTGGAGAGGGCAAGGCGCGTCATCGTGACGAGCAACCAGCGCCTTGATGAGGGGAGCGTCGTGTTCCGCTATGCGAATCGGCTGCTCCTCGGCCTGGCCATGATCCGGGCGAAACAGCTTCGCTGCGAGCTCCTGCCGCTGGTGCTCTGGGACGGCCGGTCCAGTTCGGCGGCGGGAAGCGTGGACCGGACGATGAAAGAGTGGAAGCAGCTTGGCCACTCGGTGAAGGTCATCGATCTCGGGAAAATGCGCGGGGGCGGCATCGAGGTCCGTCGCGAATCGCGGCGTGCCCGAGTCTCCACGAGGCTTCCCGCCGGGCTGACCACGCAGACCATGATCATGCTGTTCGCCGACGTCGTTCACTTCAGCAAGCTCGAGGAGCGGCAGATGCCCAATTTTGTCGCCCATTTCCTGGATTCCGTCGGGAGAATCGAAAAGGAGATCGGCATACGGACCGCCGCGAAAAACACCTGGGGAGATGGGCTGTTCATTGTCTTCCGGAACGCCGTTGACGCAATCCGGTACAGCCGGACCCTGCTGGATCGCGTTCGGAGGACGGACTGGGCCGCCCTCGGCCTGCCCGCCGGTGTCAATCTGCGTGTCGCCCTGCACGCCGGTCCGGTCTACGTTGGACGGGATCCCGTGACGGGCCGCCGGACCTGCTACGGCACGCACGTCAACAGCGCCGCCCGGATCGAGCCCATCACTCCGCCGGGGAAGATCTACGTCAGCCAGGCCGTCGCCGCCCTTGTCACGGCACTGCGCCTGGAAGACTGCGCCTGCGAGTACGTGGGACAGATGCCGTTGGCGAAGAATTTCGGCGTGTTTCCGATGTACGTGCTCCAGACGGAAGCAACCGGAGCGGAAGAAACCGAATTCACCTGCTCCGGGGCGGAACAGCCCGGCTCATAACAGGGAGACCCTGTCAAAATTGCATGTTCAGCCATCAACTGCAGTCGGAAACAAAAATCAACACCTCGCCGGATCGGGTCTGGGAAGTCCTCATGGATTTCGCTGCCTATCCGGAATGGAATCCGTTCATCCGTTCCATCCGCGGCGTTCCCCGGAAAGGTGAGAGACTGGAGGTGCTCATGCAGACCGGCGGCGCCGGGGGCATGACCTTCCGTCCCCGTGTGCTCATGGCGGAACCCGGACGGGAGCTCAGGTGGCGCGGCCGGCTTCTGCTGCCCGGCTTTTTCGACGGCACCCATCGCTTCGAGATCCGGCCGGTTGCCGACGGGAAGGTTGTTTTCCGACAGAGTGAATCGTTCAGCGGGCTCCTGGTCCCGTTTCTCTCGAGCCGACTTGACCGGGACACGCGAAAGGGCTTCGAAGAGATGAACCTGGCACTGAAGGCCCGAGCCGAGGCCGCGGATAGTCCGGACGGAGCCTCCGGAGAGGCGTATCATCCGGACCTGATTCCGAAAGGTTGAGATATCGGGAGCGTTTTCCGGTAAGCAAACGGGAGTGATTGTAAACGCATGAAGAACTCGACGGGCGGAAGCGGCGAGGGCGGAAAAGGTCGAAGAAAGCGGTTTCTCTCTTCCCTGCTGGCCTTCCTTTTGTCGCTGGCCATATTGGAAATCGGGGGGTTCCTGATCTGGCGGATTTCCGTTTCGCCCGTAACCAAAGCAAACGTACAGGCCCTTTGCCGTTCGGGAGTCGATCAGATCCAGATGCTTCCGAACACCTTCTGGCATCATGAATTCAATCCCCGCCATCCGGCATACGCGGGACGGGTCAATTCAAGGGGCACCAAGGGCGGGGAATTCCAGCTTCCCAAACCCCCGGGCGAACTCCGGATCGTCTGCCTGGGGGACAGCACCGTCGAAGGGACCGGAGTCAAGCCGGACGAGACTTTTCCGCACTACCTGGAGATGATCCTTAAAAAATGGATGAATCCCGGCTCCGGATACAGGAGCGTCAATGTGATCAACGCCGGAATCGGCTCTCACAATTCGGCGTTCAATCTTTCCTACCTCGCGTTTCGCCTGATCCACTACAACCCCGATATCGTGGTCATCAAGAGCGCTTACAACGACTACCTGCCCTACAGCGTCCCCGGCATGGGGTGCGATTACACGCATGTCTTTCCCAATCCGTATCATCGTGTGCGCCCCTCCGCGTTCTGGACCGCAGCCCGATACAGCCATTTCCTGAAGGTAGTGGGGACGGTGGCCTTCCGCGAGGAAGTCGCCGTTCCGTTTCGCGATTTCTCGGGACACATCACCATCGAGCAGTTCCAGAACATGGATTTCTCCGCCAATGAGGACCGGTTCTTCGTGTACGGGGAGAACATCCGGTCCATGATCCTGCTCTGCAAGGGACGCGGCATCGGTGTCATCCTGGTTGATCTGCCCACTTCGCCCGACCCCGCTCATTTCGGGAAGGACAGGACGTTCGGTCCGCGTTTCAAGAATCTCGTCGCCCGGCTGGAAACGGAATTGAGGCGGATTGCCGGGGAGGAGAGAATTGCCGTTGTCGCTACGGGACCTTTCAAGGCGGAAGACTTCTGGGATCACTGCCATTGCACGGCCGGCGGGAACCGGAAGGTGGCGGAAGCGGTTGCGGAAGCGGTCACGGCCTCGCTGCCGGGAAGACGGGCCGGGGCATCCGGAAAGGGCATTCCAAAGGAAGCCTCGAAAAATCAGAATCAGGAGGGATTGTGATGAAAAGAATCAGATTGTCATGCGTTGCCTTTCTTGGTGTGCTTCTTGTCATGGCCCTTTGCCAGGGTGCGTTTGCGGCAGGCGAGGGGGTGAAACTCGCGAATTACTACCTGAAGAAAATCCCCGCGCCGGCGCCCGATCCCTCCCCGACACTGGACCAGGCCATGAGAATCCAGGCGGAATACAACGCAGCCCTCGCACCGGCCTTCGGAAAGGTGATCGGGTACAAGGCGGGGCTGACGAACCCGAATGTCCAGAAGGTCTTCGGCGTCTCCGCCCCGCTGCGCGGCACATTGATGGAGAAAATGATCCTGAAGTCGGGTGCGACCGTCGAGGCCGCCTTCGGGGCGAGGCCCCTCTACGAGGGCGACCTGATCCTGCGGGTGGGGAGCGAATTCATCAACACGGCGGCCACCCCCATGGAGGCCCTGAAGGCGATCGACGCGGCGATTCCCTTCATCGAGCTTCCCGATCTCGTTTATGCGAAGGACGTCAAGATCAACGGCCCGCTGCTCGCCGCCGTCAATGTGGCCGCGCGCTTCGGGGTCGTCGGGGAGCCCATTCCCGTGCAGGCGACCCCCGAGTGGATGGAGCGGCTGAAGACCTTCAAATGCCAGATCTATGACCGGAGCGGGAAGATGCTCGTCGAGGCCCCCGGCAGCAGCCTGCTGGATCACCCGATGAACGTGGTTCTCTGGCTCCGGGATTCCCTGAAAAAGGACGGCATCGCGCTGAAGAAGGGCGACCTCCTGTCGCTCGGCACGATTACGAAGCTGACGCCGACGGCGCCCGGAACGACCGTCCGGGCACGCTACGTCGGCCTGGACCCGAAGGGACCCGCCGAGGTCACCGTGAACTTCAAGTGAGGGGGTGTCTTAGGATGAAATCAAGATGGATCCTGCCACTCGTGGCTTTCTGCTTCCTGCTGGCCGCATCGGCGGCACCCGCCGAGACGGTGAAAGCCATCTCCTCCGCCGATGTTTTCTTCTCGCCCCGGGGCGGCCTCTCCGCGGCGGTCATCAAGGAGATCGACAAGGCCAGGTCCGAAGTCATCCTGCACGCCCATTCCTTCCCGTCCTATGAGATCGCCAAAGCCCTGGCGGATGCGCGGGAGCGGGGGGTCAAGGTCACGGCACTCCTGGACCGGAGCCAGAAGAGAGAAAAGGATACGACGGCCTTCGTGCTGGAAAAAGCGGGCATCCTGGTCTATATCGACAGCGATCACACCGTGGCCAACAACAACGTGATGCTTATCGACAGGGAGACGGTGATCACCGGATCCTTTAACTTCACGAAAGAAGCGGAGGAAAAGAACGCCGAGAACATGCTGGTGCTCCGCTCTTCGAAACTGGCGGCGCTTTACCAGAACAACTTCGACCGGCACATGGCGCACTCGATGATTTTCAAGCATTGACGGAGCTTCCGCTCCTTGGTCTCTTGCATCGGCCCGGCCGGTGACCTCTTCCGCCATTGCGCGTGGAATCCTCACCGGCTGCGGCTGCGTTAACCGGAGGCGGATCCATAGCAATCAACGGGACGTCGATCATCACCCATCTCGAGGGAGTGGACCGGCAGTCGGTTCCACTCCCGGACAGGCAGCGCGGGCAGGATGTGCACCGACCCGCGACGACGGCGGACCCGTCTCCGGATGCCCGGCACCGGAACCTTCCGATCCTGCGAAACGCCGCCCGGCAGGACCTGGCCCGGGAGGTGCCGGGCCCCCCGGGTTCTCTTTCCATCGATGTCTTCGACGATTACGGGGGGAACTGGTATTCCCGCGTTCGGGACGCACGGAGCGGTTACGTTCAGGTACTGGGGAGCCGGCCGCAGAAAGGACTCTTCATCGACATCCGGGTTTAGAAGGGAGAGAAAGACTCCACGCTCCTTCCCCATGGCAGGCGATTCATCCCCCGTTGCCCCGATTCCCCGTACGGCCCATCTGCAGTCTGTTCTTCAGGTCCTTCAAGAAGATTGACACGCCGGCCGCCTTTCCGATAGGACCACATCCGGAAATGTTCTTGTCTGTCAAGGAGCCAGGGCGTCCTATGCTGAAATTCAGATTTCCCGCCGGATTGCTGCCGCAGACCCTGAGGGGAAGGCTGTTCCTCGTCCTGGCGGTCGCCATCAGCATTCCCATCATCTCGACGGGCTACGTCCTGGAGCGAAAGGGCCGCGAGGCCCTGCTGGAGGAGAAAACGGCGAAGCTCTTCGGCCTCACGAAAATCCTCGATAGCTACCTGGGGGAGGGGTTCGACGCAATCCTGAAAGGATATCGCGGCGATCCAAACGACCGGATGGCACAGGTCCGTTTTCTGAACGAACGCCTGCGGGATTTCACCGACCGGATCGCCGAGGCGAATCCGGGCGTCGGCGTCGGATATTACGGGAAAGAGATCAACGCCGCCATCACCTATGGTCCCAGCCGGGAATACGGAAACAAGGTGGGCGAAATCCTGCCGGCTGACCACCCGGGGTGGCAGGTGATGGCAAAGGGACTGCCCTCGGTCGAAACCGGGCCGATGGCGCGCGGCCACATTATGAACGCCATGTGGCCCATCATCCGGAATGGGCAGGTGAAGGGCTACATCTGGGCCAACGAGTTCACCGCGGCCGTCGAGGAGCAGGCCCTGGCCATGGACCGGGCGGTGATCGTCGTGATGTCCTTCGGCCTGGTCCTGAGCCTGGCCCTGAGCTTTCTGATGGCCCAGAGGCTCACCCGGGACGTGGGCATCATCAAGTTCGGCCTGAACCGGATGAAACTGGACCTGAGGAAGCCCGTCCGGTCCCTGAAAGGCGAGATGGGCGAGATCAGTGACGCCGTGAATGAGATGGCCAGGGCCCTCATCGACGCCCGTTCGCTGAACGAGAATATCCTCTGGAGTATCGCTGAAGGGGTCATCACGGTGGATGTCAACGGCATCGTCACGTCCATCAATCCCGCCGGGCAGCAGATCATGGGCATCAACCCGGAAGAGGTCGTCGGCCGCCCCTA
Organism: uncultured Syntrophaceae bacterium; assembly: GCA_964578535.1. Taxonomy (GTDB): domain Bacteria; phylum Desulfobacterota; class Syntrophia; order Syntrophales; family PHBD01; genus PHBD01. The sequence goes on along the minus strand of CAZODI010000003.1, from coordinate 33,972 downwards.
CGAATCGCTCCTCGACCGGAATGCCGGCTTCACGAGCTATCTCCTGAACACGCTCCGGAACGGCAACGAATACGTGAGCGTGGACCTTGATGTCCCCCTCCAGGACAGGACCGTTCATGTGAGCAGCAGCACCAGCCTCCTGAGGGACGGCAGCGGCAGGGTGATCGGCGCCGTGGCGATCTTCAAGGACATCAGCGAAACCATGCAGCTGCAGAAGCAGGTATTGAGGGCCGACCGCCTGGCGGCCCTGGGAGAGCTGATCGCGGGCATCGCCCACGACATCCGGAACCCGTTGACGTCCATCCGGGGGTTCGTGCAGTACCTGCAGAAAAGCGGAGATCCGGAGGAGGTCAAGGAGTACGCTCCCCTCATCATCCGCCAGGTGGACGGCCTGAACCGGACCATCGGCGAGCTCCTGAGGTTCGCCAAGCCGGCCCCCCCTCATTTCGAGCCCGTGCAGTTGAACGACCTGATCGGAGGGGAAATCATGCGCCTGGTCCGGAACCGCGCCGCGAAACAGAGCGTCGAGATCGATCTGAGGCTGGCCCAGGACCTTCCCATGATCCGGGCCGACGCGGAGCAGCTCAAGCAGGTCCTGCTGAACCTCCTGATCAACTCCGGCCAGGCGATGACGTCGGGAGGCAGGATCATCATCCGGACCGGGGTGGAGACACCCGGGAAAGTGACCGTTTCCGTTGCCGATGACGGATGCGGGATTCCACCGGAGCATATCGAGAAGATCTTCGATCCTTTTTATTCGACGAAACCGGCAGGGACCGGCCTGGGTCTTGCAGTAGTCAATCGCATCATCAATGAACACAGCGGCACGATTGTGATGAAGAGCGAACCGGGGAAGGGGACGACCGTGACGATTCAGCTCCCCGAAATTCCCTCTGATATTGTGGAGATGCAGGAAGCATGAGCCGGATCCTGGTGGTCGATGACGATGAAAGCGTGCGCAAACTCCTGACCGTGGTCCTGGGAAAGGAGGGATTCGACGTCACCTGTGCGGACAACGGCCTGACGGGGCTCGATGCGTTCCGCAAGACTTCCCCGGACATCGTCATCATGGACATCCGCATGCCCGAGATGGACGGCCTGCAGGCGCTGGAAGAGATCGGCAAATTGCGCAGCGGCGCCGCGGTGATCCTGATGACGGCCTACGCGGCTGTGGAGACGGCCGTGCAGGCGATGAAGCTGGGGGCCTTCGATTACGTCATCAAGCCCTTCGACATCGACGAGGTCCTGCTCCTGATCGAGCGGGCGCTCCAGATGCGGCAGATGCGCAACGATATCAATCTGCTGCATCGAGAGCTCCTCCAGAGCTACCGCCTGGACCGCATCCTGACGGACAATGCCCGGATGAAGGAGCTCTGCCTGACGGTCACCCGAATCGCCGAAAGCAACGCCAGCGTGCTGATCACCGGGGAAAGCGGCTCCGGAAAAGAACTGATTGCCTCGGCGATCCATTACAACAGCAAGCGCCGGAGCGGGCCGTTCGTCAAGATCAACTGCGGGGCCATCCCCGAAGGGCTCCTGGAGAGCGAATTTTTCGGTCATGAAAAAGGGGCTTTCACCGGCGCCATCGCACGCCGCCGGGGACGTTTCGAACAGGCCGGCGGCGGCACGATCTTTCTGGATGAAATCGCAGATATCAGCCCGAATCTGCAGGTGAAACTGCTGCGCGTCCTGCAGGAGCGGGAATTCGAGCGGATCGGCTCCAACGAGACCATCCGGACGGATGTCCGCGTCATCGTCGCCACCAATCGGGACCTGGAGGGAATGGTCCGGGCCGGCACGTTCCGGCAGGATCTGTACTACCGGGTCAACGTAGTGAGTCTGCATGTTCCGCCGCTCCGTGAGCGTCCTGAGGATGTCCGCCTCCTGGCGGACCATTTCCTGCAGCGCTTCGCATCCGAAAACAACCGCGATATCGATGGATTTGACGAGGATGCCTACCGCGTCATGATCAACTATGCATGGCCCGGAAACGTGCGGGAGTTGGCCAACGCCGTGGAGAGTGCCGTCATCATGAGCACCGGCGGCATGATCCTCTCCGAGGACCTGCCGAGGCATGTCCTCGGAGGCGAGCGCAGAACCGTAGAGGCGGATGCAGATATCGCGGAGGAACTGTCCGAGGTCACGGCGACCCAGCGTCCGCTGAAGGAAATGGTCAAGGAATTCGAGCGGCAGGCAATTCTCCAGGCCCTCGAGCGCAACCGGGAAAACCGGGTCCGGACGGCCCGGGAACTGGGAATCAGCCGGCGGTCGCTTCTCTACAAGATCCAGGAATACGGCATCTGATCGCGCAAAGATTTGCGCACCTGCGCAATTTATCGCACATCCCTTCCGCGCATCCTCCGGGGCAATCCCTGCATCATAACGAACAACTCTCCGGGTATTCGCAGTATTAACGGGGGTCATGAACCGGTTTGTCCTTTCGTTGCGGGATGGCATGTCCGTTGCTCTCCTCTTGGCGGGGCAATGTTTCGTCAAGACTCAATGAAAGGAGAAAGAGCGCATGAGTAAAAAACCAAACAACAACAACGAAGAGACATTTCTATCCCGGTTCACCGAGGGATTCGCGCAGTGGGCCTTCCGGTGGGTTCCCGACGCCCTGGTCTTCGCCCTGATCCTGACGGTGATCGTCTTCTTCGCGGGCTGGGGCCTCACGACCCACGGTCCCGGCCAGCTCGTCGGCGACTGGATGAAGGGGTTCTGGATCCTCCTCACCTTCGCCATGCAGATGTGCCTCCTGATGATCACGGGCTTCATCGTCGGCGATTCCAAGTACATCAAGGCCGGCCTCCTGAGAATGGTGGACATCCCCAAGACCAAGACCCAGACAATTCTGTTCTATTCCATCTTCATGTGCGTTCTCATGTGGTTCCACTGGGGCATCGGCCTGATGGCCGCGATCATCATGGGGCGGGCAATCGCTGTCAAGAAGAGAGGCCTCGGGATCCACTATCCCTTCATCGCCGCGATCTCCTATGTCACGGCCCTGATGTCGAACGGCCCCTCCCAGGCGGCCCAGCTCCTGATGGCCACGCCGGGCAACTTCATGGAAAAGGTTGCCGGTGTCATTCCGCTCAGCCAGTCGACGTTCAACATCAAGCTGCTCGTGACGAACCTGGTGCTCCTCGTCACCATCCCGATCATCCTGATGGCCATCGCGCCGAAGAAAGAGAACGCCGTGGAGGTCGACGACGCCACGGCAGCGATCTTCGTGCCTCCGCCCGATCCCCCGGTGGACAAGAAGAGCCTTCCCCCGGCGGAACGCCTGGACCGCTCCTTCGTCCTGCCGATCCTGATCGGAGCCGCCGGCGTGTTCGCGTGCGCCAAGCTGTTCGGGGTGAAGGGAATCGCCGCCCTGGACCTCAACACGCTGAATTTCCTTCTGCTGATGGTTGGTTTTATCCTCCACGGCAACTCCAAAAGCTTCATCGAGTCCGTTCAGCGCGGAACGGCCACGGTGTACGGTGTCATCATCCAGTTCCCTCTCTACGCGGGCATCTTCGGCATGATCAGCTTCTCCGGCCTTGCCGAGGTCATCACAAGGTTCTTCATCGACATCTCGACGCCGACGACCTTCACCTGGATCGTCTTCATCTACACGGGCATCGTGGACTTCTTCGTTCCCTCGGCGGGCTCCAAGTTTGTCATCGAGGCCCCCTACATCCTGCCCGCCGCCAAGAACCTCGGTGTCGCTTATGGAGACGTACTGAACGCCTACACGGCCGGCAGCCTCTGGGTGAACATGATCCAGCCCTTCTGGGCGCTGCCCATCCTGGGCGCCTTCCGTCTCAAGTTCAAGGACATCCTCCCCTACACCTTCATCGGCTGGCTCTGGATGTTCATCGTCATGTCCCTGTCGCTGTTCATCCTGCCGCAGATTTTCTAACAGGCTGAAGAACAGAGGATACGTCAGAAACGAGAAAGGCCGCTTCTCCTCCGGGAGTGGCGGCCTTTTCTTTGTGCGGCGTTGCCTGCCGTCAGGCGGGGCAGGCGTTTCGCTGCTTCAGGGCACCTTGAAGTCGAACTTGTGGCACTGGGCGCAGTAGTTCTCGTTCTTGGCGTGCTGCTTGTGGCAGAGGTTGCAGTCCAGTTCGGTCCCGTAATGGGGCGAGGTGTGGGGATTCGAGGGCTTTACCTTCGCCGTTTTTTCCGCCAGTTTGGCCGTGGCCCCGTGGCAGGAGACGCACGTTTCCATGGCCAGGGGCTCGGGAGTCCCCTTTCCGTGGCAGGCCGCACAATTCACCCCGGAGAGCTGGTGGCGATGGCTGCCGGGCATTTTGCCCACCAGCGACATCTTGCCCTCCGTGTGGCAGGCCTGGCAGTCCTTCCATTGCATGTCCCGGGTGGCGGGATGGCTGTCGGTCAGGACCTTGTCCTTTCCATGGCAGGCCGCGCAGTCCCCTCCCTTCGCCCCGGACACCTGCTTGGGTGCCGCCGAAACGGCGCCGACGGCCAGCATCAGCACCAGCAGGCAACAGCCGGAGAGGACAACCCACATTGCATTCTTGCGTTTATCCTTTAACAACATCTCTTACCTCCTTAAACTTACGAAACAATTAGCCAGCCTGTTGCAGGAATTCAGGCTTTGTCTTTCGCTGCGTTCCGGCCGGCGATGCGCCCGAAAACGACACAGTCCGCCATGGCCACGCTGCCGAGACGAACGGCCCCGTGCACGCCGCCGGTCACTTCCCCGGCCGCGAAAAGTCCCTTGACCGGTTTCATGTCGAAGCCGATGACCCGGGCATCCGTGTCGATCACGAGCCCGCCCATGGTGTGGTGAACCCGGGGCCAGAGCCGGGCGGCATAGAAGGGTGGGGTGACGGTAGGCCTGGCATCGGGGAAGATCATGCAGTCCAGGTCATCGTCCTTCTTCTTCTCGACAAAGGTGTTCCAGCGGGTGACCTGTGCCTGGAAGTCGGCAACGGGCATGCCGTAGGCCCCGGCAAGCGCCTCCAGGGTGTCGAATTTTTTGATGGCTCCCGATTCCAGTCCCTTGGCCAGGGCGTTGGGGAAGACCTGCTTGGGGACGGCGTAGGAATCGCCGAGGATGACGACCGGGTGGCCGATGAGGATGATTGCATCGGCCCGCTCCTTCCGGTTGCCTGTCTCTTTGAAGAACCGCTTTCCCGTCTTGGGATCGACCATGGGCCCGTAACCGACGAGGCGCTCGCAGAACAGGGGCACGTGCCCGAATCCCTTCTCGTCCGGGCTGGTCCAGGGACCGAGCTGGATCCAGTCCATCTGGACGTCCATGGCCCCGGCCCGGCAGGCCGCCAGCAGGGCCTCGCCCGTGGCGCCCGGGTGGTTGGTGGAGTCGAACCGGTCCGTCAGCCGGGGATCGTGCACCTGCCGCAAGGTCACATCCTGGGAAAAGCCGCCGGAGGCCAGGACGACGGCCTTCCGTGCTCTGATGAATGCCGGCCGGCCCGATTTCTCGTCGGGGAACCGGTAATTCTTCATGACCTCCATGCCGACGATCCGGCCGTTTTTGTCGGAGAGGAGCCGGACCATCCTGGTGCGGGTCTGCATCTTCATGCCCAGGGCCCGTGCCTTCGTCAGCAGTTTGCTGACCAGTTCCGACCCGGAGGCGTTGACCGTCTGAACGGCCCGCTTGACCGAGTGGCCGCCGTGGAAATTCAGGCGCGCGAACCGGGCACCCACATACTCTTCGCACCATTCGAGCGCCTCGTTCGAATGCTCCGCCACCATCCTGGCCAGTTTCGGGTGGTTCAGGTAGGATCCCGCCTTCATCATGTCCTTGTACATGAGATCGGACGAGTCCTGGACGCCCTGCTCCTTCTGCAGTTTGTTCCCCGCAGCGGCGAAATCCCCGCCGTTGATGATCGAATTCCCCCCGTGGACGGGCATCTTTTCGATCACCAGGACATCCGCTCCGCCGTTCCTGGCCTCGATGGCGGCGGAAAGGCCGGCGAAGCCGCTGCCGACGATGATGACGTCGGTCTCGTCATCCCATTTCGCGGGCAGTGCGTCCCCTGCGGCAGAGGCGTCGCGGGTCTGCAGGGAGACGCCGCCGAGGGCGATTCCGGCCGCGGCGGCCGCCCCCGTTGTTTTCAGAAAATTGCGCCTGGTTAACGACCGGGGCTTTTCTTCTTGATCTGCCATGGGATTCCTCCTTTCCTGCTGGTGGGTCTTAAATGGGAGTAACCGTGGACGACTCGGAAAAGAATCTTTTGTTCGCAGGTATATAGCGTTTCGGGAATCGTTAAGTCAAACAGGGATTTCCGGCGACGGCCGCGGATTGATTATACCATCCGCTCGAACTCGCGGAATTTTTCATCCAGGCGCTTGGGGGAAACCGGGTAGGGGGTCTTGAGCTCCTGGGCGAAGAGGGACACCTTGTATTCCTCGATCATCCAGTACAGATCCTCCAGGGCAGCCTTTTTTTCCGGCGAGGAGTCGACGGGCAGGCTTTCCTGCAGGGCCTGGTGACGGGCCATGATCGCCTCGATCTCCCGGGAGCGCGCCAGGGCCTTCTCAAGATGCAGGAGGCCTCGCTCCGCTCGGATTGCCAGGGCCTTCAGATAGCGCAGGATATGCCGGAGGCGCTCCCCGTCATGGCGGATCAGGAAATCCGGGGGAAGCAGCCGGCGGAACTCTTCCTCCATGGCCTGGAGGTATTTCCGGGCCGGGGCGTTGAAGCGGTGGCCGTGCTCCAGCGTCCGCAGCGTTTTCCAGGTTTCATGGGCGGCCCGGAGGATCGGCTGCACCGTCCGGAGAACCTCCTGGCCCCAGGGCAGGATGCGGGGGCGAACCGCGTCCCCGTGGTCCAGGAAGGCCTCCCGGGAGCGGACGGGAACGGCGAAGAGATCGTGCCGGACCTTCTCCGCGAGCAGCCGCTCCACCTCCCGGAAGCCCCCCAGGGCCTCCGCCTGCAGTTTCATCTCTCCCGTCAGGACCAGGGCCTTCTTCAGGTGTTTCAGCTCCTCGGGGAAGCGCAGCGCATACAGGGCCTCAACGCCCCGGAGATGCCGTTCCCGGGCCTCCGCCCGGTTCCTGAGGAGCCGGAGGGAGACGCCCTCGTTCTCCGCAACGAGAGCGGGGAAGAGAAGCCCCACGTTTTCCACGGCCAGCTCCTCCGGCAGGGCTCCCGCGTCCCAGGAAACCAGTCCCGTACGCTCCCATTCCCGGCGCACCCGGTCGAAGGCGGAGCACTCGGCGTCCGCCGCCGCATGCGCCTGGAGAGTATGGATATCCCGGGTCTCCGCAACAGTCCGGCCCTTTTCATCGACCACGAGGTAGCGGAGCTTCAGGTGATCGCTGACGGAGTCCGGGGACCAGGCGGTTACGGGGACGTGCACCCCGAACCGTTCGTGGATGATCCGGCTCAGGACCGTCAGGAGGGGCGTGTCGGACTCTTCCAGGTTCTCAAGGATGATGGAAACGGCCTGCGGCATGGGTTGGAGGCGGCGCCGGTATTCCTTCGGGAGACCCCGGAGCAGGGCCGCCACCTTCTCCCGGAGCAGACCCGGGACGGTCCATTCCATACGGCCCGGCGAGAGGGCCGGCAGGGCCTGCACGGGGATCTTCAGGGTCACGCCGTCGTCCCGACCGGCGGGATCGAACCGGTAGTCCAGGGGGAAGCGGAGACGGCCTATTTTCGCCTGGTCCGGAAAGGCCTCCAGCTCTTCGTGTTCCGGCCGGCGCAGGAAGACGTCCGCCTCGGACATGCGGAGGAAGGCGTCGCCGCCGCGGTCCCGGATCCGCTTCTTCAGGAGCGGCCAGCTGTATACGCCCGGCAGGCGCTCCTCGTAAAACTGCGCCAGGTCGTTTTCATCGGCCAGGTATTCCCGGCGCCGGAGTTTGTGCTCCACCCCGGCAGCCTCCTCCACCAGCTCCCGGTTATGAACCAGGAAGGGCAGCGGGTGGCGGACATTTCCCTCCACCAGGGCCTCCCGGACGAAGATGCGCGTCGCCTCGGCCGGATCGACGGGGCCGTAGGAGACCGTCCGGGCGGGGACGATCACGAGACCGAAGAGCTGGACCTGCTGGGTCGCCACGACCTCGCCGCGGTCCTTCAGCCAGCGCGGATCGGCATAGGAGGAGCGGCAGAGGTCGCCCCCCAGCACTTCCAGCCAGGCGCTCTCGATGGAGGCGACCGTCCGGGCGAAAAGGCGGGACGTCTCCACCATCTCCGCCGCCACGATCCATGGTCCCCCGCGTCCGAAGAGTCCCGAGCCGGGGAAGAGCATCACCTCCCGCCCCCGGGTGGCGGTGTAGATGTTCTTTTCCTTCTTCACGGCGATGTTCGAGAGGTAGCCGCTCAGGATCGACTTGTGGACGGCGGCGAAACGCTCCTCCGATGAAAGGGGAGGGGATTTCCCGGGGTCGGGGCGTCTCTTCCAGGATCCCCCCCCGGCCAGGATTCCCCGGATCTGGTCGTACACGTCCCGCCACTCCCGCATCCGGCGATAGGAGAGGAAATGGGCCTTGCAGAACTTCCGCATCCGGTTCTGGGTCTTGAGGCTCTCCAAATGGCGGTGGTAGGCGTTCCAGATGTTGAGCATCGTGAGAAAATCGGACGACGGGTCCCGGAAGGGCGCGTGCATGCGGTCCGCCTCGTCTTCCTTCTCCAGTGGCCGCTCCCGGGGGTCCGGGATGGACAGGGCGGAGGCGATGACGGCGACCTCCTCGACGCATCCGTGGCCCTCCGCCTCCAGGATCATCCGGGAGATCCGCGGGTCCATGGGCAGGCGGGCCATGCGGCGTCCCAGGTCGGTCAGGGTGTACGGCCGGTCGTCCCCCTCCCGCTCGTCTTTCTTCTTCGCCGCGATGGCGCCCAGCTCCTGCAGCATGTCGATGCCGTCCTTGATGCTTCGGGGCTGGGGCGGGTCGACGAAGGGGAAGGACTGGATCTTGCCCAGGTTGAGAGAAAGCATCCGCAGGATGACCTCTGCCAGGTTGGCCCGGGAGATCTCCGGCGGGGTGAAGAGGGGGCGCTCCCCGTAGGACCCCTCGTCGTACAGGCGAATGCAGATCCCGCCCTCGACGCGGCCGCAGCGTCCCTTCCGCTGGTCGGCGCTGCTGCGGGAGACCTTCTTGACGGGCAGGCTTGTCGTACGGGTTCTCGGGTTGTACTGGAGGAGACGGGCCAGGCCGGTGTCCACGACATAGCGGATCCCCGGGATCGTGATGGAGGTCTCGGCGATGTTTGTGGCGACGACGATCTTCCGCTGTGCTGTGGACTGAAAAATCCGCTTCTGCTCCCCCCAGGAGAGACGGGCGAAGAGCGGGAGAACGAGGATGCTGTCGCCGGCCCGGGATTCCAGGAGATCGCAGGTCTCGCGAATGTCCTGCTCCCGGGGCATGAAGACAAGGATGTCCCCCCGGGGGTCTTCCGCGAGCAGCTCTTCCACGTTCCGGACGGCGGCGTCGATGTAGGTCAGGTCCCCCTCCTCCTCCAGGGCTTTGTCGACGGGGCGCCAGCGGACCTCCACGGGGAAGAGGCGTCCCGAGACCTCGATGACGGGGGCGTCGCCGTAGAAGCGGGAGAACTTTTCGGCGTCGATGGTGGCGGAGGTGATGATCACCTTGAGGTCGCGGCGGCGGAGAAGCAGGTTCTTCAGGATCCCCAGGACGAAATCGATGTTGAGGCTGCGCTCGTGGGCCTCGTCGACGATGATCGTGTCGTACCGGGAGAGGCGCGGGTCCGCCTGGGCCTCCATGAGGAGGATGCCGTCGGTCATCATCTTGATGCGGGTGGCGGGACCGGAGCGCTCCTCGAAACGGATCTTGTAGGCCACGGTCCCCCCGGGCTCCTCCCCCAGCTCCTCGGCGATCCGCTGGGCCACCGTCACCGCCGCGACGCGGCGCGGCTGGGTGCAGCCGACGAGGCCTCGGCGCCCGCGTCCGGCCTCGAGACACATCTTGGGGATCTGGGTGCTTTTGCCCGAGCCGGTCTCCCCGGTGATGACGACGACGGGATTGTCGCGCATGGTGGCCACGATGTCGCGGCGCCGCTGGACGATGGGCAGGGCGGAGGGGTAGCGAAGGTCCGGGCGGAGCGGGCCTTTCCGGTGTACAGTGGGCTTCTTGGGGACCTGGGAATCCATTCCGCGCCTGTCTCTTTGTACGACCCCGGCCTATCCGGGCGGATGCCTTTGGAAAACGGGTTCCGGTGTGGTATAAGGCAGCTATCAGAATCATTTCCGGCTGACAAGGGGATTCGGACACACGACGGGGTTCAGAAATGCCGCTGGCCATATTCTATTTTCAGCTGCACCAGCCGCTGAGGCTTCACCCGGAACGGGACAAGTTCCTCTGGGACGAGCAGAATCAGGCGATTTTCGAAAAGGTGGCGGAGAAGTGCTATCTTCCCGCCGCAGCGATGTTCACCGAGCTGGTGAACCGGCACCCGCGCTTCAAGATCACCCTGAGCATGTCCGGCACGTTCCTGGAGCAGGCGCAGGAATTCCGGCCGGAGGTGGTCCATGCACTGCAGGCCCTCTACGACGCGGGGAGAGACGGGGAGCGGGTGGAGTTTCTCAGCGAGACCTACTACCACTCCCTGACCAGCCTCTTCGACGATCCGCGGAAGCAGGAATTCCGGGACCAGGTTTCGCTGCACCGGGACCTGATCCGGAAGCTCTTCGGCGTCTTTCCCACGTCCTTCCGGAACACGGAGCTTATGTACAACAACCGCATCGCCGACGTCGTGGCGGACATGGGATATGTCTCCATCCTCTGCGAAAAGCGGAACGACATGTTCACCGGGAGCGAGGTCCCGATCTCCCCCAACGCCGTCTTCCGGGCCGCCGGCTCGCCCCTCATCGTCCTCCCCCGCAACCGGGAGCTGAGCGACGACGTGGCCTTCCGGTTCCCGCACCAGCCCATCCCGCCGGAGGTCTACGCCTCCTACATCGCGAAGATCGACGGGGAGGCCGTAATTTTGGGCTATGACTTCGAGCACATCGGGGAGCACATCTGGGCCGACAAGGGCATCTTCGAGTTCTGGCAAGGCCTGCCGGCGGCCCTGGAAAAATACGAGAACGTCATCCCTTCGACCCCGACGGACATGGCCGCCCGGTTCCGGGAGGCCGACTGCCCCACTGTCGACATACACGACCTCTCCACCTCCTCCTGGGCTGACGCGGGCCGGGACACCTTCGGGTGGCTCGGGAACCCCACCCAGCATGAGCTGTTCCAGGACATCCAGGGAATGGAGCCGCGGGCGCGGCGCGCGGGGGGGGAGCTGCTCACGAAATGGCGCCAGCTCACCACCTCGGATCACGTCTATTTCATCCATGAGCGGATCGGGGAGGACCATGCGGTTCACGCTTACTTCAACCCCTACGGCGGCTCCATCGCCCGGCCGACGCAGATCCTGACCCGGAAGATCGACGATCTCCAGGTCGCCATGGTCCGGTTCGAGGTTCTCCGGAAACGGGAGACCACGGCGATTCTCATGATCTCCCCGGAAACGGGACGCCTGCCTGACGAGATGGGCCCCCTGGCCAAATATGTCTCTGGAAAGAGCGGCGGACTGGGGGAGGTGGTGTCCGCCCTGTGCGAAGGGCTGACGGAGAGGGGCATCGATGTCCACCTGGCCACCCTGAACCTCAAGAAGCGCTTCCAGCGGGAGTCCCAACTGGATGAAAAGGAGTGGCGGGAGATCCGCTACAAGATCGACGCCGGGCGGATCCACCTGGTCAGCTCCTCGATCTTCGAGAACAATCCCGGCGCCTACGCGGGAGACGTCCTCCGCACGGCAGCGGAGTTCCAGCGGGAGGTCGTCAACAGCCTGATCAAGGACGTGCGGTCCAAGCACAAGGGGCGGCTGATCATCCACAGCCACGACTGGATGGCCGGGGGTGCCATCGCGGCCTATGCAGCATCTACGGGCCTGCCGATCCTGCACACCGTCCACAACGTCTTCACGGCGGACCTGCCTGTGGACCTGCTGGGGGGGGTGAACCTCGAGAACCTCCATCCCAGGCTGTATTACAGCGAGGCCTTCGGCCGACGCTGCATCGACTGCCAGGCCACGGCGATCAAGAACGCAACGGTCATCAATTTCGTCGGGGAGCGTTTCCTCCGGGAGGTCGTGAACGATTACTTCCTGGACCGGCCCATCGTTCCCCCGAGCGTCCGCCGCGAGGTAAAGGAAAAATACTACTTCGACGCCGCCCGGGCGATCATCAACGCCCCGGCGTCGAACATGTATCCGGAGAACTGCCATTTCCTGCCCCGGAAGTACGGTCCCGAGGACGACGTCCTGGAGGCGAAGCGGGACAACCGGGTGGAGTTCCAGCGCCGGACGGGCCTGAACGTGGACCCGGATGCCGTCCTTTTCTACTGGCCCTCCCGGCTCGATACCGTGCAGAAGGGCGTGGAGATCCTGGAGGCCGTGGCGAGCCATTTCACCGGGGTCCACAAGGACGCGCAGATCGCCGTCGTCGCCGACTCCGTCGGAGGCGACCGGACCCATGCAGACGTCCTGGGGCGGATTGCCTGGAGCTCGGGAGGGCGCATCACGTACCAGCCTTTCAGCGAAGAGCTGTCCATGCTCGGATTCGCCGCCGCCAGCGACGTCTTCGGCGCCTCCCTCTACGAGCCCTGCGGCCAGATCGACCAGGTGGGCAATCTCTTCGGATGTACCGCCACGAACCGGGACACGGGAGGATACCACGACAAGATCCGGGAACTGAGGCTCAAGGTCGAGGGCTCCCCACTGGACGTGGGCAACGGATTTCTCTTCCGGGACTACGACACGGGAGGCCTCTGGTACGCCCTGGAAAAGAGCCTGGCCTTCCACCGGAAGCCCCTGGAGATCCGGGAGCCCCAGATCCGGCGGATCATGCGGGAGGCCCGGGAGCGATACGACCTGGGAAGCATGATCGCCGGGTACATGCGGATCTACGAGCGGCTGAACGGGGGCCGGCCCATTTTTTGAGGATGATTCCATGAGAATTTACATCGGATTCGACGACACGGACAACCTGGAGGCGGAGTTCGGGACAGGCAAGGTGGCCCGCCGCTTCGACACCCGCGTTCCGGAGACTGCGGTGGTATGGGGTGTCGTCCGCCAGCAGCTCCTGGTGGACCCGCGCATTCCCTACACGTCTCACAACAGCTCCGCCTGCATGGTCCTGGACCTGCCCGAGCCGTCCATGATAGACGGCCTGGTGACGCAGGCAGCGGAGCACATCGGTGAGCTGTCCTCGCCGGGCAGCGACCCGGGACTCTGCGTGGTCCGGGAAGGCGATACGGCCCTGCGGGAGCTCATGGAGATCGGGCGCGCGTGTACCCGGCGGCTGGTGACGCAGGCCGAGGCCCTCCAGGCTGCCGGCAAGGCGCATCTTTCGGGTCATGGAGGAACGAATGACGGAATCATCGGCGCCGCGGCGGCTGTCGGCCTGACCGCCTCGGGCTGGAGCGGCCGCTTCATCGAATATGCGTCGCTCCGGTCCCTGCCGGATCCCGTTACCGTATCGGCACTGGAAGGGAAGGGGATGCGTGTGGTATCGCTGGACCGGGACGCCCTGTTTCCCCGACCGGAAGACAAGGTCCATACAAAGGGCTGGCTTCGGCCCCGGTTGTGGGGATCCGACGCCGTCCTGCCGGTCCTGCCGGCGGGTCCCGGCGAGTGGGTGACCATGGGAGAGAAGAGAAACAAGTCATGAAAACAAGGAGGTGCAGCCATGGCGGGAAAGATTTTCTACAGGGAGAGAAGGAAGGTCGGTGAAAAGGAGAAGAAACCCCGTTTCAAGCTCGTCGCCATCGCCGGTGTGGACATGAAGTTTTACAGCGAGCACCTCCGGAAGAAGGAGCTGGAGGACATCGCGAAAGCCGTGGGGGCTGACCTGGTTCTCCTGGAGGCGGGCAAGGACAAGGACGACGCGATCGAGTTGAAGGACTGAGGGAAAGGCGGAATCCATGGCCCTTTATCGGGAGAAAGACGGACGCCGGCTCCACGTCAAGAGCCGCCTCATGGGGGAGAGCCTCGTGGGGAAGGCCTTCCTGGACAGCCTGAAGGTCGCCCCGCAGAAGAGGCTCTTCCCGGATGTGAATGTCGTCAAGATCGGCGGCCAGTCGATCTGCGACCGCGGGATCAAGGCCCTGCCGGACCTGGTCCGGGAAATCGTCGCCTGCAAGAAGAAGCACAAGATGCTCATCACCACGGGCGGAGGCACCCGGAGCCGGCACATCTATACGATCGGCCTGGAGCTGGGCATGCCCACGGGGATCATCGCAAAGTTCGGAAGCTCCATCTCGGAGCAGAACGCGCTCCTGGTCTCCACGCTCCTGTCGCCCTGGGGCGGCATCAAGATCGGCCATGACGAGGTCATCAAGCTCTCGACCTACTTCGCCCAGGACTGCATCCCCGTCATGCACGGCATGCCGCCCTATGACTACTTCGCCCTGCCGTCGTCGAAGCAGCGGATCCCCATCCACCGGACCGACGTGGGCACGCTGATCCTGGCGGACCTGATCGGCGCCCGGAGCTGCATCTTCGTCAAAGACGAGCGGGGGCTCTACACGGACGACCCGAAGAAGAACCCCGAGGCGGAATTCATCTCGAAGATCGGTGTCGCCGAGCTTCTGGAGCGGAATCTGGACGACCTGATCATCGAGCGGCCATGCCTGGAGATCCTCCGGAACAGCGAGGTCGTGGACAGGATCCAGGTGATCAACGGACTGGAGAAAGGGAACCTTACGAAGGCGCTGGCCGGAAAACCGGTCGGCACGGTCATAACCAAATGATGAACAAGCAGCCTTTTGAATACAGCGCGGACACCGGGGAAAAAACAAGACAACAGATGATCGAGGAGATCGCCCTCCTGCGGCGCAGGGTCGCCCGGCTGGAACAGGCGGAGGTGGAGCGCGGCAAGGCGGAGGCGGCGCGGCGGGAGAGCGAGGAAAAGTACCGGACCCTGATCGAATCGACGGGCGACCTGATCTTCATCGTCGACGAGAGAGGGATCTATACTTACGTAAATCCCCAGTTCGAGCGTGTGACAGGGTATTCCGTTCGTGACCTGATCGGCCAGCCCTTTACGTTCCTGGTCGCCCCCGAGCACATCAAGACGACGATTCAGCGCTTCCGGAAAGGGATCCGGGGTGATTACACGCTTCCCTACGACGCGGACCTCGTTCACCGGAACGGAGAGCGCATCCCCGTCGAATTCCTGGTCACGACCCAGTACGACCCGGCGGGACAGCCCGTGGGGCGGTTCGGCATCGGCCGCGACATCACCGAGCGCAAGCGGGCCGAGGAGATCCTGAGGCAGAAAAGCCGGCAGCTCCGGATTCTCTCGGCGAAACTCTCCGAGGCGGAGGAGTCGGAGAGGAAGCGGATCGCCCGGGAGCTGCACGACCAAGTGGGGCAGAACCTGACCGTCGTCGGGATCAACCTGAGCATTGTGAAATCGAAGCTTCCCGAGGAAGAGATGAAGCTGCTCCACGCCCGGCTGGAAGACTCGATGGTCCTGGTCGAGGAGATAACCGAGTTCACCCGCAGCCTCATGAGCGACCTCCGGCCTCCCGACATGGACATCCTGGGGCTCGTCGCCGCCATCGGCTGGTACGCGGAGCGCTTCTCCATGCGGACCGGCGTGGAGGTCGTCGTGGAGGGGGCGGAGATCCGCCCTCGCCCGAACCCGGACGTGGAGAACAACCTGTTCCGGATCGTCCAGGAGGTCCTCACGAACATCGGCAAGCACGCCCAGGCGACCTGCGCCAGGATCCGGATCGAGACCCGCGGGACCCAGCTCCGGATCGTCATCACCGACGACGGGGTCGGGTTCGATCCCTCCAAGGCGAGAAGGATGGAAGAACAGGGCGGCTGGGGCATCATGACCATGTCCGAGCGCGCCGAGGCCATCGGCGGCCGTTTCATCCTCGATTCCGAGCCCGAGAAGGGGACCCGGGTGACCGTGGAGGTGCCGCTGTGATGGTCCGCGTCTTGCTGGCCGACGACCACACGATTGTCCGCGACGGCCTGAAGTATCTGCTGGAGGCCGATGGCGGCATCCGGATCGTCGGCGAGGCCGGGAACGGCCGGGACGCGGTCCGGGCGGTCCGGAAGCTCCGGCCCGACGTCGTGATCATGGACGTCGTCATGGCGGATCTGAACGGCATCGAGGCGACGGAACAGATCTGCCGGGAATTCCCGGAGACGAGGGTCATCATCCTTTCCATGCAGTCGTCGTCGGAGTCGATTCTGCGCGCCCTCCGGGCGGGGGCGAGGGGCTACCTGTTCAAGGAATCCGCGGGACGGGAGCTGATCCGGGCCGTACACGCCGTCCGCGCCGGGCACCGGTACCTGAGCGCCAAGGTCTCCGACCAGGTCGTGGGGGCCTGCCTGAGGGACGAGGGGTTCCGGGATCCCCTGTCCGTCCTCAGCAACCGGGAGCGGGAGGTCCTGCAACTCGTCGCGGAAGGCCGGACGAGCGCCGAGATCGCCGAACAGCTCTTTCTCTCCGCGAAAACCATCGAGACCTACCGCAGCCGCCTGATGCGGAAACTCGGGATCCGCGACATTCCCGCCCTCATCAAGTTTGCCATCCAGCAGGGTCTGACCCCCCTGGAATAATCCTCCTCCGCATTTTTCCCGTTTCCCCTTCACAGACTGTCATGGTTTCCCGACAGACAGGCGTTCGCCCGCGGATTATACAATCGTTCATCCATTCCCATTTCCGCGCCTCGTGATCCGGGCAGGCCGTTCGGACGGGCGGGCGCGGGCTCAGCCATCCTGCGGAGGAAGACCATGCCGAAGGAATACGAGTACCTGGATGACTACGTCCTGGGCGAGAAGATGGTATCGCCGGCCAGGACCGTCACGGAGGCGGACATCGTGACCTTTGCCGGACTGACCGGAGACTGGCATCCCCTTCACACGGACGTGGAATACGCCGCGGGGACGCCCTTCCAGGGACGGATCGCCCACGGCATGCTGACGCTTTCGATCGGCATGGCCCTTCCGTTCCGGCTGGGACCCTATTCCAGCTATCTGCCCAAATCCTTCATTGCCTTTTACGGGATGGAAGACGTGCGGTTCACGGCGCCCACGCGGATCGGCGATACCATCCACTGCGAAGTGGAGGTTGTCGGGATCACCCACAAGGGGAACGAGAAGGGCATCCTGACCATCCAGAACCGGATCCGGAACCAGCGGGGGGAAACGGTGGTTTCCTTCGTGATGAAGCTGTTCTGCGGCAAGAGACCCCTGTGAGCGGAGGCGGCGGGCGGGAGAACTCGCCCGCGGATTCGCGCACCATGACGGAAAGGAGAGGAGCGATGGCCGACCAACCGGAGAAGAGGCTGTCCCGGGCGCAGAAGAAGGAGATGGAGCACGAGGAGAACCGGCTGCACTGGCTGGAGGAAGAGAAGCGGATTCATGCTTTGTGGGAGAAGGCATACAACCCCGGCGGCGACGCCCAGAACCAGCGACTCGCTAAGCAGGGGAAGAAACCGCCCCGCCAGTTGATCCGGCAGTTGATCGATCCGGGGACGGAGTTCTTCGAGCTCTCCCGGGGTGCCGGATTCGGGATCGGCTACGAGGGCGTCGAGGACGTCCCGTCCGCAGGCCTGGTGACGGGGATCGGCAAGATCCACGGCAACTGGGTCATGATCCTGGCCAACGACAGCCGGGTGACCGCCGGGGCCTACTATCCCATCAGCTGCAAGAAGCACCTCCGTGCCCAGGAGATCGCCGAGCGCTGCGGGCTCAACTTCGTCTACATTGCCGACTCCGCCGGGGCCTACCTCCCCCTGCAGGACCGGATCTTCCCCGGCCGGAACCAGTTCGGCCACTTCTTCTACAACATGTGCCGCATGTCGGCGAAGGGCCTGAAGCAGTACACCCTGAGCACCGGCGGGAACACCGCCGGCGGGGCCTACATCGTCTACCTGGCCTGCGAATCCATCATGATCGACGGCATGTCCTACTCCTTCCTCGGCGGTCCCCCCATGGTGAAGTCGGCCATCGGCGAGACCGTCTCCATGGAGGACCTGGGAGGAGCCCGTGTCCACACCCATATCTCCGGCGGGGCGGACCACTTCGTGAAGTCCCAGGACGAGGGCATCGAGAAGCTCCGGGAGCTCCTGGCCTTCGATCCGAAGCAGACCCTGTACGCCGACCGGCGCAAGCCTGCCGACCCGAAGGTCCCGCCGGATCATCTCTACCGGGTCCTGCCGAAGGAGACCTCCAAGGGGATCAACGCCCGGGAGGTCATCGCCGCCATCGCCGACGACAGTTACTTCAGCGAATACAAGCGCCCGTACAACATCGGGCGCGGCGACAACATCGTCTGCGGCAAGATCTTCCTCAAGGGGATTCCCGTGGGCGTCATCGCCAGCAACAACAACGGCGTCATCTTCGTGGACTCCGCCCGCAAGGCCATCGAGTGGGTCATCCGCTGCTGCACCATGAAGATCCCCCTCCTCTACATCCAGAACTCCCCCGGTTACATGGTGGGCACCGCGGAGGAGTACGCCGGCATCGGGAAGTACGGATCCGGGATGGTCCGGGCCTGCGCCTGCGCGGAGGTGCCGCGGATCCAGTGGATCATCGGGCCGGACCACGGGGCTGCGAACTTCGGCATGTCCGGGCGCACCTTCGACCCGCTCTTCATCTTCGCCACGATGCGGGCGAGGACCTCGGTCATGTCTGGGGACACGGCGGGCTTCATCCTGACGAGCCTGGAGCGGGTCAACCGGAAGAAGCGGGGCGAGGAGATGGATGAGGCGGCGGCGGCGAGGTTCCGGCAGATGATGATCGACAAGTACAACCGGGAGGCGCACCCGTTCTATATGGAATCGCGCCTCTTCAACGACGGGACGCTGCCCCTCGGGCAGTGCCGGGACGCCCTGGCGTTGGGCTTCGAAGTGTCGCTGCTTCAGCCGATTAAGGAATCCAATT
Source organism: uncultured Syntrophaceae bacterium (assembly GCA_964578535.1). GTDB lineage: Bacteria > Desulfobacterota > Syntrophia > Syntrophales > PHBD01 > PHBD01. The sequence continues at coordinate 15,074 of CAZODI010000003.1, read as the reverse complement.
TCGGCAACTTTAAATTCTGAGGAGACAACCTCGGGAAAAGCCCGGATGCTTTGTTGCGCTGCGTCCTTCGCCGTTGCGATGCATTGAGAGGCCGCGCCCGGCTAATGTCCGTTCGACCGGGGCGCGGGGGCTGTCACGGGGGCTTCCGCCGCCGCGGACTTTTTTTCCGCGATCTCTCGTCGACGGTCAGGAAGGCTGGAAGAATGGAAAAAAAGTCTGAATTGCTCCTCTGGAAACCCCCGGCCGCGCCCCCGCGGATATCGGGGATAGGCATCCCGGGCGCAATCCGGGACGGATTCAAGCCTCTTCGTTTTTCACGGTTACAGGGAGGAAATGACTCATGACTGAATACGACTACTGGAAGATCTTCCCCCGGATGCCCCGGAAGGTGATGATCGGGGACATCACGATCCGGGACGGGTTCCAGCACGAGGAGAAGTTCCTCTCCACGGCCGCCAAGATCTTTTACGGGGAGGAGAGCATCATGGCGGGCTGCCGGGAGCTGGAAGTGACCAACCTGGGCAATCCGGCGGCGATTCCCCAGTTCCGGGACGCCGAGGAGGTCCTCGCCCATTTCCGGAGCGACCGGTTCAAAAAACGCTGCGCCCGGCAGGGGATCGACTATGACCAGCTGGTCTTCAGCGCCGTGACGATTCGCGAGAACGCGGTGGACCGCGCCATCGAGCTGAAGAAGCGTGGCATCGGCCCCGACCGGGTCCTGATGATGGTCTCCACGGACCCGGAGCACCACTTCGCCAACTCCGGAACGACCCTGTCCCAGTATTGGCGGGAGGCGGAACGCTGCATCCGGAAATGCCGCGACGCGGGCATCCGGATGTGCGGCGTCGTGAGCACCATCTGGGGCAGCCCCATCAGCGGCGCCACGAAGCTGGAGGACGCCGTGGAGTTCACAAAACGCTGGTTCGCCATCGGGGCCAACGACATCGAGCACGCGGACCACGACGGCTCGGCATCGGCGGCGGAAGTCTACCGGTACTTCTCCATGGTCATGGACGCCATGCCCGACCCGGAGGCCCACCTCTGCCATCTCCACGAGACGAAGCGGGTTGCCTCCTCCTCGATCCTGGCGGCCCTCCATGCCGGCATCGCGCGGTTTGAGGGCACACTGGGCGGCCTGGGCGGGCAGCCGGCCAATTTCCTCGACGACTGCCCCGTCCGGGGAACCGGGGAATACTATTACAAGGATCACCGCTACGTGGGCCTCGTGACCCTGGAGGACCTCCTCGTTCAGATCGACGAACTGGGGATCGAGCACGGCTACGACGTGGACCGCATTCTATGGCTTGGCAGCAGGATGGAGAAGACTGTCGGCCGGCGGCTCCGCTCCGAGGCGATCTGCAACGGCCGGACGGAGAAGGGCGGGAACCCCCAGTTCCGCCGTCCCGGCCTCAAGAAGCTGATCGAAAGGGAAGGGGAGGAACCGGGATGTCTTGTGCCGGCGGAGTGGCCGCAGAAGGCGGTTCTGCCGGAGAAGTGGGGACCCGGGGCGTGGATGGTCCCGCCTACTTCCGGATGAGGTGGACCGAGGTGGCCTTGAAGGAGGAGCAGACGAAATTGCCTTCCGCGAGGGAGAGGTTTTCCACCGAGGAGGCCGTCACGTAGGCCGTGATGGGAAAACCGCAGTCCATGGCTACTTTGTAAAACAGGCCCATGGAAACGACTTTCACGATCTTCCCGGGAAAGACGTTCCGGGCGCTCGCCCCGTCCCGGCATGAGGAATCGGTCGTCAGGGTGACCTGTTCCGGCCGGATGCAGCACAAGACGGAGTCCCCCGCCCGGCCGGTCCCGACCGCTTCGATTCTTCCGCCCGGAACCTGCACGAAGACCGTGCCGGTCCCGGTCCCGACAATCTCCCCCGCCAGGACCGTCTCCACCCCGACAAATGAGGCGACGAACTCATCCCGGGGATGGTTCATGATTTCTTCCGGTGCGCCGATCTGTGCGATCTCGCCGTCTTTCATGACCGCAATGCGGTCGGACAGGCGCAGCGCCTCGACCCGGTCGTGGGTGGCCATCACGGCGGTGGTTTTCGTCTCCCGGAGGATCCGCTGGAGGTCGTCCATCAGCCCTTCCCGTGTGGGCGGATCGAGGGAGGAGAAGGGCTCGTCGAGAAAAATGATTTCCGGCCCGATGGCAAAGGCCCGGGCCAGGCTCGTCCGTTGGGCCTCCCCGCCGGAGAGCTTCCGGGCATGGCGGCCCTTCAGGTGCCCGATGCCGAATTGCTCCATGCATTCGGCGACGGTCCGGCGGATGATCTCGCGGTCGGTTCCACGGAGTTTCAGCCCCGCTGCCACGTTGGCTTCAACCGTTCCGTCGAAGAGAAGCGGCTCCTGGAATACCATGGAGATCCGCCGCCGGTACTCCAGCAGGCCGTTTCCCTCCGCGATCCGCACCCCCCGGAAGGAGAGGGTGCCCCGATGCCGGGGCAGCAGGCAGGCCAGCAACAGAAGAAGGGTCGATTTCCCGGCCCCGTTGGGACCGATGAGGGAGAGGAACTCCCCGCTCCGGACGTCGAGGCCGGTGAGCTCCAGAACGCGGACCCCTCCGCGCCGGACTTCCAGGTCGTGGATTTCGAGAATGGCTTCGGCAGGGTTCATCGCGGCCTCTGCCTCTGCTGAATGCCTGTGAGGATGGAGTTGATGGCGAACGCCAGGAGCAGGAGGATGATCCCCAGGGCGATGGCGATGTCGAAGTTGCCCTTGCCCGTCTCCATGACCGTGGCCGTCGTCAGGACGCGCGTGTAGCCCTTGATGTTGCCGCCGACCATGATGGAGGCCCCGACCTCGGAGATGACGCCGCCGAATCCCGCCATGACCGCCGCCAGGAGGGGGAGCTTCGCTTCCTTCATGAGCATCCAGACCATCTGGAGGCGGGTGGCCCCGAGGGCCAGGATCTGGAGGCGCAGGTTCCTGGGGAGGTGCTGGATGGCCGCCAGGGTGATCCCCATGACGATGGGCGTGGCGATGATCGCCTGGGCGATAACGATGGCCGCCGGCGTGTAGAGGATCTCCAGGAAGCCGAAGGGGCCGTTCCGCCAGAGGAAAATCGAGACAAACAGGCCTACGACGACCGGAGGAAGCCCCATGCCTGTGTTGATGAGGCTGATGACGAAGCGCTTGCCGGGAAACTCCGTCAGGGCGACGGCGGTTCCCACGGACATGCCGAAAATCAGGCTGATCCCCGTGGCTGCCCCGGAGACCTGGAGCGACAGCCAGGTGATCCCCAGGACCTCCCGATCCAGGGTGAAGAGGAGGAGAAACGCCTGCCGGATGCCTTCCAGAATCAGGTCCAAGGTGCACCACCGGAGAATTGCGATACATTGAAAGGCCCGCCGCGACGAGTCGTCGTACATCGCCGCGACGGGCCCGGCCCGGCATCTGCCCTGTCCGGAGTAAAAAACGGGCAGGGGGACCGACCGTTAAAGTTGAAGGAACTACTTACCCAGGGCTTCCTCTTTCTTGCCGGCATCCGGGAAGAACAGGGGCGATCCGAATTTATCCACACCGAACGTTCCGATGATCTTCTGGGTCGCCGGGGCCACCATGAAGTCGGCAAAGGCCTTGCCGCCCTCTGTATTGATTTTCTTGAACTTGGCCGGGTTGACGGGGATCACGGAGTAGATATTCAGGAGAATGGCGTCTCCCTGGTTCAGGATGTCCAGTCCCAGGTTCTTCTTCAGGGCCAGGTAGGTTCCACGGTCCGCCAGGGTATAGGCCTTTTTCTCCGCCGCAACGTTCAGGGTCTGGCCCATGCCGAGGCCCGTCTGCTGGTACCATTTCTCCTTCTCATAAGCGACACCCGCGGCTTTCCAGATGGCCTTTTCCTTCGCATGCGTTCCCGAGTTGTCGCCTCGGGACATGAAAAGCGCTTTCGAAAGGGCGATTTTCTTGAAAGCGGCCGTCGCTCCCTTGGTCATTTTGATCGTTGCCGGATCGGCCGGGGGACCGACGATGATGAAGTCGTTGTGCATGACCAGGGTCCGGGCGGTGCCGTTCCCCTGGGCCATGAAGGCCTTCTCCGCCGCGGGGGAGTGGACCAGGAGCACGTCCGCCTCGCCCTTCGCCCCCATGGCCATGGCCTGGCCGGAGCCCACCGCGATGGTCTTCACGAAGTATCCTGTCTGCTTCTCGAAGATGGGGATCAGGACGTCCAGCAGGCCCGAGTCCTGGGTGCTCGTCGTCGTTGCCAGGATCACGTTTTTCTGCTTGGCCGCTGCCGCGAAGGAGCTGTCCGCCATTCCGGCAGCCAGGACCAGCGCAAGGACAACAGCCAGCAAGACCATCCGCAGGTACGATCGTCTCATCATTGCTTTAACCTCCTTGGGTTTTATGATCACTTCTTCCGGTTCCATTCATCGGAGTTGGGGAAGAACAAAGGGCTGCCGAACTTGTCCCTGCCGAAGTCCCGCACGATGAGCTGGCCTTTCTGCGGCGAGGTCAGCCAGGAGATGAACGTCGCCGCGTCCTTGGCGTTGACCTGCGGGAACTTCTGCGGATTGACCGGAATCAGGGAGATGAAGTTCAGCATGGCCTCGTCGCCTTCCACCAGGACGACCAGCTTGATGTCTTTTTTCAGGCCCAGGTAGGTTGCCCGGTCAATGACCGTGTACCCCTTCTGCTGGTCCGTGTAGCGAAGGGTGGGAACATTCCCCTCGGCGCCCTTCTCATAGATTTTATACCAGGCGCCGGCCGGCTTGATTCCCGCCTTCCCCCAGAGCTCCATTTCCGCCACGTGGGTCCCGGACTTGTCGCCCCGGCTGACGAAGAGTGCCCCCTTGGTGGAGATCGCCTTCAGGGCCTCCGCGGCGGTTTTCATCCCCTTGACCTTCGCCGGATCCGCAGCCGGCCCGACGATGACGAAGTCGTTGTACATGAATGGGATCCGTTTTGTGCCGTAGCCCTCCTTGATGAATTTTTCCTCGAGGGATTTGGCATGGACCATGACGAGGTCCACATTGCCTTTCTTCGCAATGTTCAGGGCGGCACCGGTTCCGGCTCCCACATGGCGGACCCGGATGCCCGTATCCTGTTCGAAACGGTCTTCCAGGAGGGAGACGATCCCGGAGTCGATGGGACCGATCGTGCTGGACAGGAGAAGGAAGCCCTCCCCGGCCAGGCACGGTCCACTGATGAGAAATACAATGAAGAGGATGAACGGGAAAACGGCCTTTTTCATGATTCAGCTCCTTTCCGGATCAATGGTGTGCAGAACCCGGCCTGCACGCTGGAAATCGTACCCCCCCAGTCTTTCTACGCTCTTCTGGAAGGACGGACTCTGCAGGGCTTCGAGGAAGGCTTGAATGCCCTTGTTGAAGAAGGTGTCCCGGCGGAGAACCATGTCGAAACTCTCCGTGGCCAGTGGAATCATTTCCAGTCCCAGGAGACGCGATACGGCGGCGGAGGCGATTCCCGCATCCGCATCGCCGGCAAGAACCGTGAGGCCCACGTCCATGTGGGTAAAAACCTCCCGGTCGTAACCGGGCAGAGAATCCGGCGATGCCCCGGCCTTTCGCAGATAATGGTCCAGAAGGATTCTTGTTCCCGCACCCGGCTGGCGATTCACGATCCGCGCACGGATTCTGACAAGATCCCCGAAACCAACGATCCCGAGAGGATTTCCTTTTGCCGCCACCAGGCCGATCTCCCGGTTGAAGAGATGGACAACCACAAAACCTCTTCCCGGAAGGTAATGGGCAACGGTGGAAGGGGTGTTGTAATCTCCGCTTTCCGGATCGACGAGATGCGTCCAGGCTATGTCGGTGTAGCCTTTTCCGAGGGCTGTCAGGCCATCGGCACTCCCGGTGCTGGCTGTGAATATATAAAAATCGGGATTTGCGGCCTTCAGGCTTGCCAGAAGCATGTCGAGAACGGGATCGTTGCTGCCCGCCGCGAGAAGAGCTCCTTCGATCCGGGTGCTTTTCCGGCGGGCCTCCTGGAGTGCTTCAGCAGCCTGAGTCCGGATCCACTCGTCGATCAGTGCCTTGGGGAACAGCCATTTGCCCGTCACGCGGGTCGCCGGGATCCGTCGCGCCTTGATGAGGGCGTAGACCTGCTTTTCATGGATATCCAGGTACCCGGCGACTTCCTTCGTGTTCATGAATTCATTTGGCATGGACGGACATCCTCCGGACGGAGCGGTATTCATAACGGATATGGGGGATTGAATCAAGACATAAACATACATAATATTACGAATAATCATAAATACTGACACATACGATCTTTCTGATCCGTTTCATCCCCGGTATTGTCTGACAGGATCGATCCGAACAAAAGCGGCACCGGCATCAGAACGCCGGAGATGAAGAATCTTGCTCCCGTGATTGGCAGGCCGAAAGCATCGCTATTCCAGGCGGGAGGGGGAGAGATGGAGTCTTGGCGGGCTAAACTTCTTGACATATTGGACATTTTGACCGATAGTTCCAAATTCCGGACCGGTGGAGCATTCCGGACCGGCATGCTCGGAGGATTCCCGTGGAAAGAATAGGTTGGATCGGAACCGGCGTCATGGGCCGTTCCATGGCCATGCACGTCTTGAAGGGCGGCTATCCCGTTTCCGTCTTCAACCGAAGCCGTGAAAGGACGGAGGACCTGTGCCGGGAAGGAGCCGTCTGGTGCGACAGCCCGGGAGACGTGGCCGCACGGAGCGAAATTGTCTTCACCATGGTCGGGAAGCCTGCGGACGTAGAGGAAGTCGTCCTGGGCAAACGGGGCGTGCTGTCCCGAATCGAACCCGGATCCGTGATGGTCGACATGACCACCTCCGAGCCGTCCCTGGCGGTTCGCATCTACGGGGAGGCCAAGGAGAAATCCGTTTTTTCCCTGGATGCGCCGGTTTCCGGGGGAGACGTCGGGGCAAGGGAGGGAACCCTGGCGATCATGGCCGGGGGTGACGAAGAGGCCTTTCGGCGGGTCCTTCCCGTCTTTGAGCGGATGGGGAGAAACATCGCCCTGATGGGCGGCCCCGGCATGGGACAGCACACGAAGATGAGCAACCAGATCCTTGTCGCCTCGACGATGATCGGCGTCGTGGAGGCACTCCTCTACGCACAGCGGGCCGGCCTTGACCTGGAACAAGTGATCGGTGTGGTGGGGAAGGGGGCCGCCGCCTCGTGGGCCTTCAACCAGCTGGGTCCGCGAATCGTGAAAGGCGACACGGCCCCGGGTTTTGCGATCCGCCATTTCGTGAAGGATATGAGAATCGCCCTGGCCGAGGCCGGACGGATGAAAATCGCCCTCCCAGGGCTTGCCCTGGTGAACCAGTTCTACCTGGCCGCCATGGCGGAGGGGCTGGAAAACGAGGGGACCCACGCCCTCTTTCGCGTCCTCGACAGGATGAACCGGCCCTGAGAACACCCGGCCGGCATTGGCAGCAGTAGACCATCAAGAATCTGGAAAATACAGGAGAAAGAAAACATGCAGGAAGAAGAAAAAGATATCGATACAACGGCCGGCGTCCCGGCGGATCCGGGGACGGAAAGCCGAGGAATACCGATGAGCCAGGACGAACCTATTATCGAGCCGGAGCATGCCCTGCCGGAGATGAATCTGGAGGATCTCCCGGAACGGTTGAAGGGAGCCTGTGCGAGGGCCGGATGGACGAGCCTCCTGCCGGTCCAGGCCCGGGCGATTCCGTACGTCCTGGCAAAGCGGAATCTGATGGTCCAGTCCCAGACCGGGAGCGGAAAGACGGCTGCCTTTGTCCTGCCGATTCTGGAACGGATCAACCCGGAAAAGAAGGCCTGCCAGGCCCTGGTCCTGGTTCCCACCCGTGAACTGGCCGGCCAGGTCGCCCGGGAAGCGGAAACGCTCGGCGGCGACACGGGCATCCGGACCGCCGTCGTTTATGGCGGGGTTTCCTACGGACCCCAGCTCGAGGCGTTCAAGGCCGGCGCCCAGTTTGTCATCGGGACTCCGGGCCGCATCCTGGATCACCTGATCCAGGGAACCCTGTCCCTCAAGGAGTTGCAGATCCTCGTCTTCGACGAAGCCGACCGCATGCTCTCCATGGGCTTTTACCCGGACATGCGGCGAATCCAGCAGTTCATGCCCAAGAAGCCGGTCAGCGGCTACATGTTTTCGGCCACCTTTTCCTCCGACGTCCTGCGCCTCGCAGGCCAGTTCCTCCAGGAGCCGGAGTTTCTGAGCCTCAGCCGGGACCGCGTCCACGTCACCGGGACGGACCACGTATGCTACCTCGTCCCGGGGATGCAGCGGGAGCGGTCCCTGGTCCGGATCATCGAGATGGAAAACCCCACCTCGGCGATCGTTTTCTGTAATACCAAGGCGACGGTTCATTTTGTGACGGTCGTTTTGCAGCGATTCGGCTATGATGCCGACGAACTCAGCTCCGACCTCTCCCAGGCGGCGCGGGAGAAGGTGATGGCCCGGGTGAAAAAGCGGATCCTGAGGTTTCTCGTGGCGACCGATGTCGCCGCCCGGGGCATCGACATCCAGGATCTCTCCCATGTCATCCAGTACGAGCCGCCGGAGGACCCGGAGCTTTACATCCACCGGGCGGGGAGGACAGGCCGTGTCGGGGCGGCCGGAACGGCCATCTCCATCGTCGCGGGCATGGAGCAGTTCAAGCTCAAGTCCATCGCCAAGACGTACAACATCAACATGGAGGAGCGGACACTGCCCTCGGAGGAGGACGTGGTGACGGTCGTGTCCCAGCGTATCACCGCGGCCCTGGAAGCGGACTTGCGGGGGAGGGACCGGGTGCAGATCGAGCGGATGCAGCGGTTCATTTCCCTGGGACGGAGCCTGGCCGAAGCGGAAGCGGAAATCCCCGTTATCGCCATGCTCCTGGACGACTATTACCAGCGGACGCTGCAGGCACCGGTCGTGTCGCCGTCGGATGAAGAGACCTTCGAACCGGCGCCGGCCATGAAGCGGGATGATTCCTCGCGACAGCGGAGCGACCGCCCGAAGCGACGCAGGCCGCCGAGGGAAAGGGACAGGGACAGGGACCGTTCGCGGCGGCGACGATCCGGCTCCGGAGGCGCGGGTGGAGGCGAATCGGCCTGATCCTGCACAGCCGGCCCGGGCGAACGACAAAAGATCGATTCATTCCTGCTTATTTCTTCTCAAGCAGGATGACCCGGCCCCGGGCCTCGAATCCGGCCATCAGATTCCTCATTTGTCCTTGTTCCCTCTCCGTAAGGAAGCCGCCGCCGAGGCGCTCGCCCAGGTAGCCGTTGGCGATAACCGTCATAAAACCGTCCAGGAACGGAATCAGGTCCTCCGTGTTTCCCGCCTGCAGGTAGAGGCTGATGTCGTTGACGAAGAGAATGTCCCGCCCGGTTTCGGATACCCGGTGCAGCAGCCCGTCGATGACCAGGCGGTTCCGCCGGGCCTTCTCCAGGGCCTCCGCCTCCGTTCGGGAGCTGAGACGGGGCGGCATGGGCGACGCATCGAAAACCAGGACATGGCATTCCGGGGGAGGGGACAGCCTGCCGCCGGCGCCCTTCAGCCCCTTCGCGACGGCCATCTCCTCCGGGATCTCAGGCGCCAGGTCCAGGATGATGATGCGTACTCCGAGACCGGCCCTGCAGAACGCCTCCAGGATTTCCCCGGTCCGGAATGTCTTGCCGCTGTTGATGTCCCCGACGATCAGCGTCCTTTTGCCGAGGAAGGCTTGGATGTCGATATCGCTCATGTTTCCATCTCATGTCCGGAAGGCAGGGTTTCGGGCAGGAACAGGAGCAGTACCGCCCCGAGGATGTAGACGACGCAGGTGACTGCCAGCCCCGTCGCGAGGCCATAGTTCTTCCCGATGTAGCCGATGGTATAGGGAGCTAAGACGGCGCCGATGCGCCCCATGTTCCAGCAGAATCCGCCCGCATAGGCGCGGATCCGCTCCGGGAAGAGCTCCGCAAAATACGCCCCCAATACGCCTCCGACCCCGCAGAGTCCGAAGCCGACGACAATTCCCCACCAGAAGAGGAATACGGGATTGTCGACCACAATATACAGGGCAACGGCAAAAGCAACCGTCAGGAAGGCAGCGATCATGGCTTTCCGCCGCCCGATCCGGTCGGACAGGGCCCCGAAAAACTGGAATCCGAGAAACATCCCCAGGTACATGACAAAGGAAAACCAGGCCATGGTCGTGAGGCTGAGCCCCCGATCCTTCGTCAGAAACGTCGGGATCCAATACGCCGCCCCCCAGTATCCGGCCAGGTTGACCATGCTGACCAGCGTGGCCAGGAAGGTGGTCCGGGCCATCCCGTCCCGGAAGATGGCGCCGACTCCGACTCCGGGACGGCACCCGCTGTCCGGCGTTGCCGGCTGACTCGGATCGGGCGGCACAAGGCGGTAAACAAGGAGCGCGATGGGGATGGACACCGTTCCCATGAGGAACAGGATATGCCAGTCCGTGTGCAGGACCATCCGCCCGACCAGGGAGGCCAGGACGGCGCCGATGGCAAAGCTGCTGTAGACGAACGACGCGGCGCGGCCCCGGTATTCCGGCGACCAGTGTGCGGCAATGAGGGCGGCGCAGGGGCCCCAGATCCCGCCGATGGCAATCCCGGTCACGAGACGAAGGACCATCCACTGTTCCCAGGTGGAGACCACGTAGACTGCCCCCATCCCCAGGCCCAGCCAGAGAAGGGCAAGGATGAGGGCGAAGCGCCGGCCGCGGTTCTCGGCGATCAGGCCGAATAGGACACCGCCGGCCATGGCGCCAAGCATGGTGGCTGAGCCCAGGAGCCCGCCCTCGGGAAGCGACATGTCCAGGACCTTGAGCAGAACGGGCATTGCAATTGCCAGGACGATCAGGTCGTAGCTGTCCAGGAGATAGGTGATGAAGGAGGCCCACAGGACCCTCCAGCGATGGGGGGTGCCGCTCATTTCCCGGATCCCCTGACCGCCGCGGCCATCCGGGCGGCCGCTTCCCTGACATCGGGCATGGCGAGGATCGATGAGATGACGGCCACCCCGTCCACGCCCGTTCTCATGACCGCTCCCGCGTTCTGTGCCTTGATGCCGCCGATGGCTACAACTGGAATGTTCACGGCCCGCTTGATATTCCGGAGATCGTCGAAGCTCACGGATTCATTGCCCAGCTTTGTGGCCGTATCGAACACGGCGCCCACGCCGAGGTAGTCGGCCCCTTCCTTCTCGAAGCGCAGGGCCTCCTCGACGGTGGCTGCCGAGGCCCCGACAATCTTTCCCGGCCCCAGGATCTTCCGCACCGTCGGTACGGGAAGGTCGTCCAAGCCGAGGTGGACGCCGGCGGCGTCCACCGCCTGGGCGATGTCGAGGCGGTCGTTGATGATCAGGGGGATTCCATGCCGGTCGGTGAGCGCCTTCATCCGGCCGGCAAGCTCGAAGAAGGAGCGGGAGTCCGCATCCTTCTCGCGAAGCTGGACGACCGTGACACCCCCCAGGACGGCCTCCTCGACACAGGACACCAGGTCCCGGCCCGCGAGCCAGCGTGGGTCTGTTACAAGGTAAAGTCTGTAGTTTATCATTTCCAATTCCTTTCGATTGCCGACCCGGCACGGAGTGATTCCTGGAAAATCAAAAAGGCGCCGGACTTCACGCCTCTTTTTCCCAAGACTCCATTGATTTCAAGATTCTTCCCCGGACGCGGGACCCCGGACGTGGGAAAGCCGGCGGAACGGTTCGCCGGTATTTTGACGATTCGCTATTTCAAATCCTTCAACACCTACCGGATCGCACCGCCTCCGAGGACTTCATCTCCCCGATAAAGGACCACCGCCTGTCCCGGCGTAATGGACTCCTGAGGCTCTTCAAATACAATCCGCAGTTCTCCCTTTTCCGGCATAATCCGACAGGCCGAGGCCTTCTTGCGGTAGCGGATTTTCGCTTCCGCCGTCTCCGGCCAGGAATCGGCCAGGAGATTGATGTCACATGCCGTGAGGCTGGAGGACAGCAACTCGTTTTTTCCCCCGACGATAACCCGGTTGGCTTCCGGATCCACCGACACGACGTAGAGCGGGGCCGGGGCGCTGATGCCCAGGCCGCTCCGCTGCCCGATCGTGAAGGAGACGATGCCGTCGTGACGTCCCCGTACCCGGCCCTGTGTGTCCAGGATCGGACCCGGCTGCTGCGGGCCTGCCAGGTCCCGGATGAACTGCCGGTATCCTGTCCGGGGTACGAAACAGATGTCCTGGCTCTCCTCCCTTTCTGCGACAGGAAGGCCCGCCTTCCGGGCCAGCGCCCGGACCTCTTCTTTCGTCCGGTCCGCCAGGGGAAACAGGATCGACGGCAGGTCCTCCTTGCGGATCACGTATAGAAAGTACGTCTGGTCTTTCTTGCGGTCCCGCGGTTTCACAAGGCGGAGGCGTTCTCCAGTCTGCTCAATCTTCGCGTAGTGGCCCGTCGCCAGAAGATCGAACCCGCCCGAGCGGGCCGTCTCGAGGAGACGGCCGAATTTGAGATGCCGGTTGCAGTCGATGCAGGGATTGGGTGTCCGGCCGCTGCGATACTCGTCGACAAACCGGCCGATGACCTTCTCGCCCATCTCCAGGGACAGGTCGACGACCCGGTGGGGAATCCCCAACTGGTCGCAGACCCGGCGGGCATCGAGGGCGGCCTCGGGGATCCAGGATCGACCGAGCCTCTCATCGGCCTGGAGCCCCAGATGCATGGTCACGCCGGCAACGCGGTAACCGGCCTCGCAAAGCAGGAAGGCCGCCACGGAAGAATCGACGCCACCGCTCATGGCAGCCAGAACGGATTTCTTTTTCATGATCATCCCGGGTCTCTACTTTTTGAAGAGGGATTCCAGACGGTCCCTGGCGGCGGCTTTTCCGGTCTGCGGGTCTGCAGTCCTCGAAATATCGCCGAATGAGAAAAAGTCGCAGAAATTGCTCCGATCCTTGACGACGACCCGTTCGGCCTGCGGCTCCCGGCAGTCGTTGTAGGACCCGGGGGCGTAAAACCGGCAGCAGAGACAGACATGGAGGTCCCGGCCGCAGAGCGGGCATGTCTCCCGCCGGCCGATCCGGTCGCCGAGCTCGATGTCTTTTCGGCAGAAGGGGCAGGGCGTGCTCATTTTCGTTCCTCCTGTGGGGCCGGTGAAAACGAGGACAGCGGAGCCTGCTCCTGTGTGCCATGAGTAGCGGGGGAGGGCGGCAGGGCGACAGACGCACCCGCCGGGATCGTGACCCTCGTCTCAGCCGGGCCACCGTCCCGCCAGAGAAGAAGGATCGGCTCGGGACGGCCGTTATTCACCTCGATTCGCCCACTTCCGCTGCCTGCACGGAGGGCAACCCGGGGATCCCGACCGAACGTATGGGAACGATCTTCCTGTTCAAGGAAGCGCCCGTGCCCCGTGACAGCGCCGTCGATCATGAACAGGGCGGGACCCGCCGGCATGCGAACCGTCCAGGTCTTGTATCCCTCAGACTGCAATACCGGTTCTGATGCGATGGATTCCATCCGGTAAAGAAACGATCCGTTGCCTGTTTCCCGGAGTACGTTTCTCGTCACGGCCGTACCCGCGGGAATGTCCGTTTTTCCCAGGCTCCAGGGGCCGCAGGCTCCGATGGTGCATGACGCAGTGATCGGGGCCGCTGTCACGGGCGATGCTTCTTTTTCCGAAACCGGTTTGCTGATTTTCGCATCCGCCGCGCTTTTGCGTGCTTTTTTTCCTTTTTTCGGGGGAGGGGCGTCCGGTTTCAGCGATGGAGCTGCGGCCACCGCCGCAGCCGCTGCCGTGTCTTTCTGCGGATCCGAATATGCCAGCATGACCTGGACGTCTTTCCAGTCCTGTCCGGAGGCCTGACGGATTTCGGCATCGAAGGACAGCAGGATCTTTTGCTCTCCTGGTCTTGCCTCGATCCGGTAAACCGGACTCCAGCCGCATCCGCCCGTCCGATAGGCGATCTCCAGCGTCTGTTCGCGGGCCGCTGTTCCGGAGAGGGTTGTCGTGACCTGCCATGTCGCTTTGCGTCGCTCCGGAAGGGCCGCCCGCTCCGCCTCGATATCCCGGAGACGCTGCTCCAGCTTGCCGAGGCTTTCTTCGAGGGCGATCTTCTCCTGGCCAGCCTTGCGGATGTTTTGACCGATGGCGGCGGCCATGTTCCGGGCGTCGGCAAGGGTCTTGGTTTTGGCCTTGGTCTGGAGCTGCCAGAACTGGATCTGGGTCTCTGCGGCGAGAATCGCCGCACGAGTCCGGGCGGCCTCGTCTCTCGCCTTTGCCGCCCTCTTTTCGATCTCCGCTTCCTTCAAGCCAAGCGGCGTCTCAACCCGCTTCACCCGATAGTCCTCAACCCGGCAGGAGGCTGCCGGCAGGCAGCCGATTGTCAGCGTCGCCGGATCCGCCGCTCCTGGAAGGGAAAAGACGGCCGAAAGCCGCCCGGCGTCCGCAGGCTGAAGCCTCGCCGTGATCGCCTCGGTGATCCGGGCGGATTCCGGGTAGAGGGTTGCTTCGATCGGGACAGCGTAAAGAGGGGAGGGCCCGGTGAGAACCAGCAGGCCCAGGAAAACGGACCAGGCAAGCCGGGCGGTCCGGTACGGCTTCTTTTCTCCGGGACTGCCGTTCATGAGATCCTCGCGCGGTCCGCCAGGATCCGGGCGCCGATCCGCCGCACCTCTTCCATGGCGGCGGGCAGGTCGATCGTCAGGAGGCGCCGGTCCTTCATGATGACTTTTCCTGCGATCACGGAGGTTGTGACGTCGGAGCCCCGGGCGGCATAGGCCAGATGGGAGCACAGATTATACAGGGGCGTGAAATGGGGCTTGTCCAGGTCCAGGAGAATCAGGTCGGCCTGCTTTCCCGGTTCGACGGACCCGATCTCCTCCTCCAGCCCGAGGACCCTCGCCCCCTCGATCGTGGCCATGCGGAGAACCGTCCAGGCGTCCATGGCCGTCGGGTCCATTTCCATGAGCTTGTGGATCTTCGCCGCCGTGGCGATCTCGCCGAACAGGTCCAGGTCATTGTTGCTGGCGCAGCCGTCGGTGCCCAGTCCTACGGCGATCCCGCGGCGGAGCATCTTCGGGACGGGAGCCATTCCGGAGGCGAGCTTCAGGTTGCTCTCCGGATTGTGGGACACCTTCACGCCCCGGGCCGCCAAC
>CAZODI010000002.1:80897-152124 GCA_964578535.1 uncultured Syntrophaceae bacterium | reverse complement strand
ATGGTAGGCGGTACTGGATTTGAACCAGTGACTTCTACCGTGTGAAGGTAGCACTCTCCCACTGAGTTAACCGCCCGTGAGGGCGTTGTATGTAATCCAAGGAGGTTCTTTTTTCAAGAAAAAAAACGAGGGAGGAGACGATGCATCCACTGTCGCGGCTGTTCTACCCGGAGCGAGTCCTGATCTACGGAGTCTCCGACTCACCCAGCAACCTGGCCAAGTTCACGGCGCTGAACCTCGAGACCTTCCGCTTCCCCGGGCGGATGGACCTGGTCGGCAAGGAAGGAGGATCGTACCTCGGCCGGCCGATCCACGGGAGCATCGATGAGATCGACGGCTCCCCGGACCTGGCGGTGCTCCTGATCCCGGCGCGCTCGGTTCTCCAGGTCCTGGAGGACTGCGGACGGAAGGGCGTCTCCTTCGCCGTCGTCCAGGCCGCCGGCTTCAGCGAATACGACGAGGAGAAGAGCGACCTGGAAGACCGGATCCGGGAAGTTCTGCGCCGCTACGGGATGCGCCTGATGGGCCCCAACTGCATCGGTACGGTCAACCTGGACAACGGCCTCCTCCTGCCCTTCTTCCCCGTGGAGCCAGATGCCGTCCAGAAAGGGCCTGCGTCCGTCATCGCCCAGAGCGGCGGCGTCGTGATGGACAGCATCCGCCTGCTGACACTGGAGAACATCGGCCTGAACAAGGTCCTCAGCATCGGCAACAAGCTGGACCTGAACGAGTGCGATTACCTCTCCTTCTTCCTGGACGATCCGGAGACCCGCATGATCGGCCTCTACCTGGAGCACGTCTCCGACGGCCGCCGCCTGCTGGAGATCGCCTGGTCCGCCCGGAAGCCCATCGTCGTCCTCAAGGCCAACCGGACGCCGGCCAGCCGCGAGATTGCCAAATTCCACACAACCGCGCTGGCGGGGGACGACGAGGTCGCCGAGGCCGCCTTCCGGCAGGCGGGAATTCACCGGGTGGAGACCCTGGGCGAGATGATGGAGGTATTCAAGGCTTTTCTCCTGCCTCCCATGACGGGCGACCGCATCGGCGTCCTCTGCCGCTCCGGCGGCCAGGGCGTGGTCCTGGCGGACGCGGTCCACCGCGCCGGATTCCGCCTGGCCCAATACTCCGACGCGGTGTACGACACGATCCGCCGGGAAACCCGGGCGGGGGTCATCCGGATGACGAACCCCCTGGACCTGGGAGACGTCTTCGATACCCGCTTCTACACCCAGGTGCTCGAAAAGGCGCTCCAGGAGCCCGGCGTGGACGGCGTGGTCTTCGGCCAGACCTACCTGCACAGCGCGCACATCCCCGAGACGCAGGCGCTCATCCGCTCCGCCCTGGAGCTGCAGGAGCGCTACAACAAGCCCGTGGTCATCTACGTGATCGCCAGCCGGAAATTCCATTTTACCCTGAAGCAGACCTGCAGCCTTCCGCTCTTCTCGGACGCCCGGCAGGCCCTCTCGGCCCTGGCGGTCTCCCGCCGCTATCACCTGCGCCGGCAGGAGATCGACCGCCAGCCCCGGGAAACCGTTTTCTTCAGAATTCCCTTCTCCCCGGCGGAAGGCCCGGATCGCTTCCTGCCTCCGGAAGAGGCCTTCCCGCTCCTCGCATCCTGCGGAATTCCCCACCCGCCGTTCACCGTCGCCGGGAATCACCGGGAGATCCTGGAGGCGGCGCGGGGCATGGGCTACCCCGTCGCCCTGAAAACGGCCGACCCGGCGGTGCTCCACAAGACCGAGACCGGGGGCGTGCGGCTGAACTTAGAGGATGAGCGGGCCCTGGAAGAGGCCCTGGAAGGAATGGCCGGTCCCTGGCTGGTGCAGAAAATGGCATCTCCGGGCCGGGAGGTCATCGTGGGTGGCAGGCAGGACCGGGAATTCGGCCCGCTGGTCCTCTTCGGCCTCGGCGGAATCCTGACGGAGGTCCTGCGGGACGTGGCCCTGCGGGTGGCGCCGCTGACGGAAGAGGAGGCGGGGCTCCTGATCGGGGAGACCCGGGGGGCGGCCCTGCTGAAAGGATTCCGGGGGGAGCCGCCGGCGGATCTGGATGCCCTCAAGAAGCTGATCGCCGCGGTCTCCCGCCTCCTGGCGGATCATCCGGAGATCCGGAACCTCGACATGAATCCGGTCCTGGTTTACGGGGAGGGCCGGGGATGTTGCGCCGTGGACGTGAAGATTCAGGCATCCCCGACACGGACGCCTCAGGACGTCAAGTCGCCGTAGAACGCGATGCGCCGGTCGTCCAGGAGCACGTTGTGGGCGTTCAGGCGCTTGTCCCGGACGGCGGCCACGTCGATGGAAGCGGTCCCGATCTCTTCCTCGCCGGCCCCGGCCCGATAGAGGAGATTGGCCTGGGGGCCCGTGATCTGGCTGCGGCCCGTGTAGAGGCAGAACTTCCCGCCCCGCTTCTCCGATCCGACACGGTTCGCCGTCACGGCGTAGAGCCGGTTTTCCAGGCAGCGGGTGATCATGGCGTCCTGGCAGAAGGGCATGACGAGGTTGGCGCAGTGAGCCACCACGTCGGCCCCCTTCAGGGCCAGGATGCGCATGGACTCGGGGAAGAACCAGTCGAAGCAGATCATGATCCCGACCCGGCAGGAGCCGATGTCGTAAACCGTGAATGGCCGGTCGCCCGGGTCGAACCAGAGCTTCTCCTCGTGGAAGAGGTGAATCTTCCGGTAGGTCTCCACCCGGCCATCTGGAGACACCAGGACGGCCGCGTTGTACAATTTCCTTCGTTGCCGCTCGATCAGTCCCGCCACGATGTGGACGTTCCGCTCCGCGGCGACCGCCCGCAGGGCCTCCGTCGTCTTTCCCTTCGGAACCGTCTCGGACAGCTCCCGGACCTCATCCTTTGACGTGAAGAGGTATCCCGTGTTGAACAGCTCTGGAAGGACGATCAGGTCCGCGTCGCAGCGGCGGATCATCTTCACGGCCCGCTCGACGTTTCCGTCCACGTGGCCGAAAACCGGCTTGGTCTGAACAAACCCGACTCTCATGATTCGATTCCTCCAGGACGTCCGTGAATCGCCGCCGGCGTGCAGCTCCTGACGACACGAGCGATATAGCACAGGGGCCGCCGGGACAAAACAGAAAAGCCGCGGCACACAGCCGCGGCTTTTCTTATCAGGCCACCGGTCGCGTCCCGTCCTTCCCGGCCGGGACGCGCCGTTGGAAACACAATGGTTGACGGTTACAGCATCTCGTAGATCGCCGCCGCACCCATGCCGCCGCCGATGCACATGGAGACGATGCCCTTCTTCGCCTTCCGGCGCTTCATCTCGTGGAGCAGCTGGGCCGTCAGTTTGCCGCCCGTCGCTCCCAGGGGATGCCCCAGGGCGATGGCACCGCCGTTGGGGTTGATGTCCCCGGCCCAGTAGCGGTCTTCGATCCCGAGGAGACGGCAGCAGGCGATCGCCTGGGAGGCGAAGGCCTCGTTGACCTCGAAGACGTCGATGTCCTTCGCGGTCAGGCCGGCCATTTTCAGGACCTTGGGAATCGCGTAGGCCGGGCCCATGCCCATCTCCTCCGCCTTGCATCCCGCCACGGCAAAGTAGGCCAGCCGTGCCAGGGGCTTCAGACCCAGCTCCTTGGCCTTCTCGGCCGACATGAGCAGGGAGAATGCCGCGCCGTCGGTCATCTGGGAGGCGTTGGCCGCCGTGATGACGCCGCCCGCCTTAAAGGGCGACTTCAGCTTGGCCATGTCCTCCAGCCTCACGGGCCAGCGCACGCCGTCGTCGGTGTCGAAGACGACCTTCTCGCGGATCCGCTTCCCGTTCTTGTCCCTCTTGTACTTGAAGGCCTCGATGGGAATAATCTCTTCCTTGAACTTGCCGGCCTTGATGGCCTCATAAGCCCGGCGGTTGCTCTCCACGCCCATCTTGTCCATGTCTTCCCGGGAGACATTGTAGCTGACCGCCACGTTCTCCGCGGTGATGCCCATGGAAACGTACACATTGGGCTGGCCGCCGTCGAAATTCCACTCGGGGTTCGGGCGGAAAATGCTGCCGCCCATGGGGATGTGGGACATGGTCTCGCAGCCGCCGGCGATGATGATATCGGACCAGCCGGCCCGGATCTTCGCCGTGGCGTCAGCGATGGACTGCACGCCCGAGGAGCAGAAACGGTTGATCGTCATGCCGGACACGCTGATCGGCAGACCGGCACCGATAGCGAGCACCCGGCCGTAGTTCATGCCCTGCTCGGCCTCCGGGAAGGCGCAGCCGACGATCAGGTCGTCCACATCTTCCGGCTTCACCGCGGGCACCCGCGCCATGAGGCCTTTGATCACCTGGAAACCGATCTCGTCTCCTCTCGTTGCGGCAAGGCCGCCCCTCTTATAACGTCCACCAGGACTTCTGACCGCTTCGACAATCACAGCATCAGTCATGATATTCCTCCTTAGGATGCGCGGGCGAAGGAGCCCGCGTCATTGTTGAAATTGCTACTAGTTCCGGAGCGGCTTGCCCGTGGTGAGCATGTGCATGATCCGGTCCTGGGTCCTTTTCTCGCCGCAGAGGGAGAGGAAGGCTTCCTTTTCGAGATCCAGGATTTCCTGCTCCGTAACGTACGTCCCTTCTGCGCAGTCGCCGCCGGAGAGGATGTAGGCCACCTTCCGGCCGACGTGGACGTCGTAGTCCGATGCATAGTTGCCGTGGCGCATGTTGTACAGGACGCCGTTGGCCATCCCGCGGAAGTTCTCACCCATCACGGGAATAAGAGCCGGCCGCGGCGGTTTGTAGAACATGGACAGGCCGAGAACGACCTGCTTGGCATCCCAGAGCTGCTGATCGCGGTTGAGGCTGATGCCCTCGGTCTTGCGGATGTATCCCAGCTCCATGGCCTCCATGGCGCTGGTGGCGACCTTGGCGGTTCCGATGTTCTCGAAGGCCTTGGCCATGTGGAACTGCAGGTTGAGGCCCGCTTCGACGACGCCGTCGGGAAGACCCTCGGTAACGCGGACCAGGATTTCCTTGCATCCGCCGCCCGCGGGGATCACGCCGACACCGACTTCCACGAGGCCCATGTAGGTCTCGCCGCAGGGCTGGCAGCGGGCGCCGTGCATGGCGATCTCGCAGCCGCCGCCCAGGGCCAGTCCGGCCGGGGCAGTCACAACGGGTTTGGAAAGATACTTCATCCTCATGTTGGCGTTCTGGAAATTCGCGACCAGCGCTTCCAGGACATCCCAGTCACCCTGCTGGATGGCCAGGAGGACCTTGAAGATGTTCGCACCGGCCGAGAAGGCCCGAGGATCGTGGTTGCCGACGACCATGCCGAGGAAGTCCTTCTCGACGATGTCGCAGCTCGTGTTGATCATCTCGATCACGCCGTCGTCCACGGCGTTCATCTTCGTGTGGAGCTCGAGGCACGCAACGCCGTCGCCGATGTCGATGAGGCTGGCGGAAGCGTTCTCTGCCACGACCTTCTTCTGCTCCTTCAGGCTGGGCAGGAGGATGATTCTCGGGTTCTCCTCCAGCTTGACGTAGCCCTTCTTGGCGAAATCATAGTAGTACAGGCCGTCCGCCTTCTTGGTGTAGAAGGACTCGCAGCCCGCTTTGAGCATGTCTTCGATCTTCTTGGGCACCTTCTTGCCCATCTTCTTCATGGCGTCCACGGCACTGCGGACACCCACGGCATCCCACGTCTCGAAGGGTCCGAGGGCGTGGTTGTAGCCCCACTTCATGGCATTGTCGATCTCCACGACCCGGTCGGCGATCTCGGGAATCCGGTTCACCGCATAGATGAAGTTGTTGCAGAGGTATTCCCGGATCAGGTCCGAGGCCTTGTCCTTCCCGTTGAAGACGATCTTCATCGATTCGGCAATGCCGAGGTCGGAAGCCTTCTTGGCAGCACTGACGGACTCGTACTTGGGCTTCGTGGGCGCCACGTACTCGAGGGAATTGTAGTCCAGCACCAGCTTGACCTTCTTGCCCTTCTCGTCCTTGGTCTTCTTGTAGAAGCCCTGCTTGGTCTTGTTGCCGAGCCACTTCTTCTCCATCATCTTGTCCATGAATCCCGGCGGGATGAAGAGGTCCCGGGACTCATCGTCGGGCACGGCGGCATGGAGGTTCTTCATGACGTGGTAACCCGTGTCGAGGCCGACCAGATCCAGGGTACCGAAGACGGCGGTGCCGGGACGGCCGACGGCCTTGCCGATGACAGCGTCCACTTCCTCCACCTTCAGGCCCTTCTGGACCATCAGCGCGACGGCGTTGGAGATGTCGAAGACGCCGATGCGGTTGCCGATGAAGTTCGGGACATCCTTGCAGACCACGACGCCCTTCCCGAGGACTTCCTCGCAGAATTTGATCATGAACTCGACGACTTCCTTCTTCGTCTCCTTGCCGGGAATGACCTCGAGAAGCTTCATGTACCGGGGCGGATTGAAGAAGTGGGTGCCCAGGAAGTGCTCCTTCAGCTTTTTGCCGAAGTTGGCGGTGATGTCCTTGATGGGAAGGCCCGAGGTGTTCGTCGTGACGATGCAGCCGGGCTTCACGATTTTTTCGACCTTGGCGAACAGGTCCTGCTTGATCTTCAGGTTCTCGACGACGACTTCGATGACCCAGTCCACGTCGGCCAGCCACTTCAGGTTGTCCTCGAAGTTGCCGATCTTGATCATGGAGGCGTTTTTCTTGGAGTAGAAACTCGCCGGCTTGGATTTCGTGACGCCGGCCAGCCCGCCTGCGGCAAAGCGGTTCCGCCAGGCGGGACTCTTCTCGGTCAGCCCGGCCTTCTTATCGGCTTCGGTGAGCTCGAAGGGGACGATGTCGAGCAGACAGCACTCGATCCCCGCGTTGGTCAGGTGGGCGGCAATGGTGGCCCCCATGACCCCGGCTCCCAGAACAGCGGCTTTCTTGATCTGATATGACATGTCTTTCCTCCTTGTGAAAATCGGTAGAGCGGAACGTTATGCCGAGAAGCACTCGTCGGCGATCTCGATGGGAACCTTCTCCCCTTCCTTGATGAGATCGCAGCGTGCCTTGACCGTCGAGAGCATCTCCACGGCGAAGAACTTCGCCGACATGATCTTTCCCTGGTAGAAGGCCACATCGGGATTCGTGTGCACCAGCGCGCGCTGCTTCCCAACGGTGTCGGCGCCGTTCGCCTCGTACAGAGCGGTCAGTTTCTCTTCCGCGATCAACGCACCCTGGGTGAGCAGCCAGCCCAGGACCACGTCCCCGAAGATTTCCAGGTAGGTGGAGGCGTTCAGGACGGGCAGCAGGAAGCTCGAGCTCTTGCCGTAGCCGGCGAAGGCCATGGTCAGGTCGATCAGGGCGTTCCCCGCTATTTCCAGCTTGCCGGCGTATTTGCCCAGCTCCTTGGAAGCCTTTGCCTTGCCGATGGTCGCCATGATCTCGCCGGCCAGGTTCATCACGTTCGCGCCCTTGTTGGCGCCCAGCTTGCGTCCCACCAGGTCGAGGGCCTGGATGCCGTTGGTTCCCTCGTAGATGGCGGCGATCTTGACGTCCCGCATGTACTGCTCCACGGGGTATTCACTGCAGTAGCCGTATCCGCCGAAGGCATCGACGGCCTTGGAGCAGACCATCAGCGCGATGTCGGAGGAGAAGGCCTTGCAGATCGGGGTCAGGAGCTCCAGCATGCCGAACCACTTCTTGGACTCAGCACCCTGCGTCACATGGGACATGTCCAGGCAGAAGGATGCGTAGAGGTTCAGGGCCCGGAGCCCTTCCACGTAGGATTTCATCCACATCAGGTCCCGGCGGATGTCGGGGTGCTTGATGATGGGAACGGCCTTGGCGTCGGGATTCTTCATCTCCCAGACGGGGGTCATCTGGATGCGCTCGCGGGTGTAGGCCAGGGCCTGCTCGAAGGCCGCCGTGGCGTGCCCCAGGGACTGCATGCCAACTTCCATCCGGGCCTCGTTCATCATCTGGAACATGACCCGCATTCCCTCGCGCTCCTTGCCGAGGAGCTCGCCGATGCACTTTCCGTCCTCACCGAAGTTCAGCGTACAGGTGGCACTGCCCTTGATGCCCATCTTGTGCTCGATGTTTCCCGTTTTGACGTCGTTGAATTCACCCAGGGAGCCGTCGTCGTTCACCCGGTACTTGGGCACGATGAAGATGGAGATGCCCGCCGTCCCTGGGGGATCCCCTTCGATGCGCGCCAGGACGGGATGGACGATGTTATCGGTCAGGTCGTGATCGCCGCAGGAGATGAAGCACTTCGTCCCGGTGATGAGGTACTTGCCGTCGGGAAGGCGCTTGGCGCTCGTCTTCAGGGCGCCGACGTCGCTGCCTGCGCCGGGCTCGGTGAGACACATGGTGCCGCCCCACTTGCCTTCATACATCTTGAACATGTACTTGTTCTTCTGCTCCTCCGTCCCGAAGGTCTGGATCAGGGCGGCGGCGCCGTTGGTCAGGCCGGGATACATCCAGAAGGCGAAGTTGGACGCCGAGATGAGCTCGGAGCAGGCGTTGCCAATCACGTGAGGCACTCCCTGCCCGCCGACCTCGGGGTCGCGAATCATGGCGAGCCATCCGCCTTCGCAGTATTTCTTGTATGCATCGTGAAAGCATTTCGGAACGAAGACCTTGCCGTCCTTGAAGGTGCAGCCCTCGTTATCCCCTTCCTTGTAAGTGGGCTCGATGACGTTGGCGCAGAGTTTCTCCGCCTCATTGAGCATCATCAGGATGTCTTCCTTGGAGAAAGCAGAAAACTTCTCGGTGGCGAACAGCTTTTCAATCCCGAGCTGTTCAAAAAGGACAAACTGCTGATCTCTCCCGTTTACCAGCTTGCTCATAACAACCTCCTTCCCAAATGTCCGTTACGTTTACCAATGACTGACGACGTTTCCGCCCCATGCTTGTTTCAGGGGTGAAACGCCGATTCTACCGGTCCGCTCTTCCGCCTGCAGCCGTCATCACCGGACTTTCCGTCGTTGCCTCCCGGGCGGACAGACCGCGAATGACTTCGCGGATCCCCTCTTCGACGGTGGTTCGGATGCGCTCCTCTCTGCGAGCCTCCTGCCCCGTGAAGATATGCAGGGAGATGATTCCATTGAGAAGACCCCATATGACGTCGCGGTTCAGGCGGAGGTTCATCGTTGACGGGAACTCCCCCCGTTCCACCCCGTACTGGAAGATTTTCTCAATGATGCTGACAGTCTTGTTGGTGGTTTTGACGATGTGGCGGTTCAGCTCTTCCGGAAGGTTCATGTGCTCCGTGTGAAGCATGAAGGTCATGAGAATCCGGAACAGCTCCTTGTCGCCCAGGAAAAAATTGATGTAAATTCGGGCCAGTTCGACGAGAAGATCGGACGCCGTTACTCCGGTGCGGAACAGATTGGCGATTCCCTTGTGGAACTTGTCGATGTCGCTCAGGAGGATCTGTGTGTAAATCTCCTCCTTGCTGTTGAAGTAGAGGTAGATGGAACCTTTGCTGAGCTCGGCCTTGTGGGCGATGCTCTCAACCGTTACCGGCTTGAAACCTTTTTCAAAAAAGAGCTTCCGGGCTGCCTTGAGGATGGCCGCCCTCCGGTTTTCCTTCTCCCGCCTTCTCCGCTCTTCGAGCCCCACGCTGTTTCCCCGGAGATGAATGACCGCAGGTATTTCGTGTGAATAACGGTCATTTACTGACCGATGGTCAGTTCGTGAACCGTCTACCCGATTGATCCGGTGCTGTCAAGCGAAAATGTTCGCGATTGCTTTTCCTCAAGGATTCCCTTATGAAAGGCGCAAGCCGCCCTCGGGCTGTCAACGTTGCCTCATCCCCGGCGCGGTGCAGGAGTGACCCTTTGAAAGCGGAAACGATACGGATTATTGACGTTTGGACGGGAAAGGGAATCTGTTTTTTCCTCACAGCGCTGCGGCGCCTGACGGACGCATTCAAGCAACGCGCCGCCTCTCCTCCGCCCGTCAGGAAAATCCTCTTCATCAAGCTCATCGAACAGGGGGCGACGGTCCTGGCCTACAGCGCCATCCGGCGGGCCATCGATCAGGTCGGCCGGGAAAACACGTATTTCATGGTCTTCGAGGAGAACCGGGAGATCCTGTTTATCCTGGACCTCCTGCCGGAGGAGAACGTGCTGATCATCCGGAACAGGGACTTCCCGACCTTCACGCGGGATATCCTGGCCGCCCTGATCCGGATCCGGAGGCTGGGGATCGACGCGACGGTAGATCTCGAGTTCTTTGCCCGCGCCTCGGCCATCATTTCATACCTGACAGGAGCGGAACGGCGGGTGGGCCTCCACCGCTTCACCAGTGAGGCCCCCTACCGGGGTGACCTGATGACCCACCGGGTGCAGTACAATCCCTACCTTCACACGGCAAAGGCCTATCTTCTCCTGGTGGACGCGCTGGCGAGGGAGCCGGGAGAAGTCCCGCTGTCCAAGGTTCCGGAAGGGGAATTGGCGGTCACGGCTCCCCGTTTCCAGCCGACCGGGGAGGAGACCGAACGCCTGAAGAAGCGCCTCTCGGAAATGCCGCAAACGGCGGAGAAAGGCCCTCTCGTTCTCCTGAATCCCAACGCCGGCGATCTTCTTCCCCTGCGGAAATGGTCCCTGGAAAACTTTTTCGACCTCGGGTGGAAAATCCTGGAGGCAAGACCGGATGCGAGGCTGATCATAACCGGTGCCCCTTCGGAGGCGGCGGCGGCGGAGAATCTGTGCTCCCGGATCGGATCGAGCCGGGCCGTATCGCTGGCCGGAAAGACGACGCTACGGGAACTCCTGGTCCTGTATACGCTCGCCGACGTCCTGGTGACCAACGACAGCGGTCCCGGCCATTTCGCATCCATGACGGACATCGACAACGTGGTCCTCTTCGGACCGGAAACACCCCGTCTCTTCGGCGCCATCGGAGGGCGGCCCCATACGATCTACGCGAAGCTCGCCTGCAGCCCCTGCGTGAACGCCTTCAACCACCGCTTTTCACCCTGCCTTGACGGCCGGTGCATGCAGGTCATCACGGTGGAGGAGGTCCTCCGGACGGTCCTCGACTGCCTTGAACAGAGGTAGAGCGCGTCTGGAACCGCTTCCTGAAGGAGCGGAATACTTCCCTGTCTCTTCATTTCCGTGCAGAAGCAATAAGGGTGATTACCGGCGGATCGAGGGGGAGACTCCCGGCGGCACGACCAGGGCCTGCTCCAGGTTTCGCCGGGCTTCCCGGTAATCCGGCTGAAGCCGCAATGCCTCCTGGAACAGGGGAACCGCCTCGGACGGGCGGCCCTGCGAGGCCACGGCGGCACCTAAGTTGTTCCAGTATTTCGCCACAGCGGGCCGAAGGACAACCACCTTCCGAAACTGCACCTCCGCATCCTTGAGACGCCCCGCCCCCATCAGTGCAACACCGAGGTCGTTTCTGGCCCGGGCATCTTCCCGCAGTGCCAGGGAGGCCTCCAGATGGCGGATTGCATCGATGGAGAGGCCCCGCTCGTGAAGGGCCAGCCCCAGGGCGTGGTGGGCCTTGTAGTTTCGCTCGGTCACCTCCAGGGTGTGCCGGAAGAGCGTCTCCGTGCTTTTCCAGTGGGAGGCCTGGTGCCAGGAAAGCAGGGTACAGGCGGCCAGGATGAGAATCCCGGCCGGAACGGCGATCCTCCGGCCTGCGCCGGGCCGTCCGGACCCGCCCGAAGCCCCCCAGGCCAGCATGATGGCCGGGCCGATCAGGGGAATGTACATGAACCGGTCCGCCATGGCGATGCTCCCGATCTGGACGATCCCGCTCACGGGCACCAGGGTTCCCAAGTACCAGAGCCAGCCGACGCCCAGCCAGGGACGGCGCCTCGCCATGGCAAAGACAACGATGCTGACCGCCGCCAGGACAATCCCTGAGAGGAGGACCTGCCCGGCCGGCCATTGGCCCGGATGCGGGTAGAAGGGGGCCAGGCCCGCCGGCCAGAAGAGGTGCCGGAGATAGGCGGTATAGGAGACCAGGGCATTGGCGATCCGGTCCGCCAGGGGATAGACGGCGTCGGGGCCGAGAGCCCCCGCCTGAAATTCGGCCCGGTAGGCCAGGATGGAAAATCCGGCGGAGATTGCCAAGAGCGGGACCTTTTCCAGAACCAGTCCTGTCCAGGAGGCCCTGCTGAATGCCCTTCTGCCCACGATCCCCAGGGTGGCCTCATCGCGGCGGAGCGGCCAGGCATCGAGGAGCAGGAGGACGAACGGCAGCGTCACGATCATCGGCTTGGCCATCAGCCCGAGAAGGAATACGACCAGAAGGAGTCCGTACCGCCAGGGACCGGGACGGAGCGCGTACCAGGCATAGACCGCCAGGGCGGTCATCCAGAAAAAGCCGCAGAGGACGTCCTTCCGCTCGGCCACCCAGGCCACGGACTCGACGTGGAGCGGGTGCACGGCGAACAGGCCCGCCACGAAAGCGCTCCGCCACGGGGCGCCGGTCATGCGGCACAACGCCAGGAACAGAATCACCGTGGACAGTCCATGGAACAGGACGTTCGTCCAGTGGTATCCGCCCGCCCAGTCTCCATACAGATGAACATCCAGCATCAGGGAAAGCCAGGTCAGGGGGTGCCAGAATCCCGCATCGAGGGTCGAGAAGGCCCAGGCGACGGAGGGACCCGTCAGGCCGGAGCGGACATGGGCATTTGCGGTAACGTAAATGTTGTCGTCGAAATGGATAAACCCGAAACCGCCCGTCTGGCCGAAGACGATCAGGACCAGGAGGAACAGCGACACCGCCAGGGCGGCCTCGACTCCCCTGCCAAGCATCCACGCACCCCGGAATCCATCGCCATTCCGAAGCCGAATCCTCATGTCTCTCTTCCCGTCCGGGTCCTGCGGCGGCGGAGGACTCCCTTCCATGCGCTCCATACGGCCAGGACCGTCCACGCCGTCACGGAAATCCACGCCCCCGCAAGAAACGTTCGCGGCCGGTACCGGAGTGCAAAGGCATGCTCGCCCGGAGGCAGGGAAACCGCCATCAGCGTGTGGTCGGCCGGTATGATCCTGTATGATGCCGTTGTCTGTTTTCCCAGCGGCTCGATCCGCCAGCCGGCGCTGTAATTTTCCGCGATGAGCAGGATTGCCGGCCGGTCCGTTCGGGCCGTGACCACCCTGCGGCTGCCTCCGTCATCCCGGATGGAACTATCCCCGGCAGGCGGGGGCGAACCCGCCGGAAAACCGGGGGTCTCCTCCAGGATCACGGTCCTCCGGGGATCGAAAGACGGCTCCGCCAGGAGGGCCAGCGCCTCGTTTCGCGTCTTCGCCGCCTTCCAGTCCGTCAGCAGCCGGACCCTCGGGAGGCCGGCGTCCATCTCCCGGACGGCCATTCCGTCTCCGGCTGGAAGCAGGATGAAGCGGACCCCCAGGAGATCCCAGAGCGGATGGTACGTGTGCAGGGGCAGGTAGGTCGAGGCCCGGTCGGGGTTCACCCCCTGCGTGACGGCCATGAACTCGGCATACCGCTTCAGGACCATCGGCCCGTACCCCCAGATGTCACGGCTCCCCGTCGACATGGCCGAGTTGGGGAGGACCCGGTTGAGCACCCGGTAATCCCCGGTCCTGGATGCATAGAATTCCCGGAACTGCGGGATGCGCGTCTCCCGGTAGTGAAACACGGGGCGGCTGATCCAGGCAAAGACGAATCCCTCCAGCACGACCAGGACCAGGAGAAGATGGACGGCCCGGACATTCGTCCGGGCGAGCCGGAGCAGGAGGGCCGTAACCAGCAGGACCATCGCCGCCGCCAGGACGCTCCGGGCGGCGAAGCCCGCCGCCTGCGCCACAAATGCCGGGTCCCGGTACAGCGCCGCCGGCAGATAGGACTCCCCCGTTCCGGCGACTCCCAGGACCAGACGCGTCCAGAGCCCTTCCGCCGTTCCGTTCGAAGAGGCATGGAACAGCCAGAGAGAGGAGGCCAGGAGGCCAAGGCCCGCCAGGCACACCAGAAGGATCCCGGCCCGGGGGAATGCCCGGCGGCGGATCAGGGCGTCCAGGCCGATTCCGGACAGGAGGGCCAGGAAGACCACCGCCTGGAATGCGAATTTCGAGGTCCCTCGAAAGGAGCTGAACCCGGGCAGCCACCCGTACAGGAGAGAAAACAGGGGGGTGTGCGCCCCGAGGGCCAGGACGGCCATGATCAGCACCAGCGGCAGGGCATGCCGTTTTTGATCCTTCCCGCCGCAGACGGCCCCGTATACCGCCAGCACCAGCCCGGCGGCGCCGGTGAAGAGACACATCTCCCAGAGGTAGCAGCGGCCCCAGTACGGCAGCGTGGTGATGTCGCCGAAAAAAAACGGGACCGCCAGCGTCAGCAGGTTTTCCGGGGGCAGGCTGAACATCGCTGCGAATTCGAAAGACATCCCCGCCGAACGGACGCTCTCCGCGCCTGCCGCCAGGCTGGGAAAGAGATGAAACGCGCTCAGGGCGACCGCTCCCGCCGGGATTCCGCACAGGGCGGCCAGGGCCTTCCACCTCTTGCCCTCGGGGGCGAAACGGATATGGAGGGCAACGTACAGGGATGCAGCCAGGGCCGTATAGTAGACATACTGGTACTGGCACGTGAGGATCTGCATGGCCGTAACAACCGCTCCGCCCGCCACCGCGGCGGGAGCCGGACGATCCAGAATGGCGTCCACCGCCAGGAAAAGAAGGGGAACCCACGCCATGGCGAAGAGATTGCCCATGTGCCCGGCAAAGAGGTGAAGATAGAAAGAACCGGAAAACATGAGCAGGATGCCGCTTGCCAGGGATGCCAGGGGATGAAGCCCCCGATAGGCCGCCCAGAGATACATCGAGAAGCCGATCAGGAAGACATGCAGCGCGATCTGCACGTTGACGGCCTTGGCCAGCGGGAGCACCAGGCCGAGCAGAATGGAGGGATAAAGCGGCGTGGACAGGTTCGGCGTCCCCGAGAACACATGGGGATTCCAGAGCGGCAGGTTTCCCCGGGCCAGTTCCCGCAGTTGGTATTCCAGCCCCGACATTTCCCCGGAATACAGGTCCAGGTATTTTGCCGAGAGAACGATGTCGTCGCCCGTGAATAGAACATCGGCAAGCAGGGCGACGGTCAGGACCAGGAAGACGAGCAGGGCGTGACGCCAGGTGAAGGCATCCCCCAGGCCGCCACGAATATCCGGTGTCTCGTTCACGTCAGAATCCACTCCCCCTCACCGAACGGTCCGGTCGCCGCCCGCCTCCGCCGTCACACGCTCCAGGTTCAACCGGGCATCCCGGTAATCCGGCCGAATTTCCAGCGCCTTCCGGAAGAACCCGGCCGCTTCGCCCAAACGCCCGCTTTGTGCAGCCAGGATCCCCTTGTTGTTGTATGCCTCCGCAAAACGCGGATGGATCTTCAGGGCTCTGTCATACCACAAGACCGCCTCATTCCGATCCCCTTTCTCTGTCAGCGCGACTCCCAGGTTGAAGGCCGCTTCCGCATAATCCGGCCTTATCTTCAGTGCCTCCCGCAGGGGTCCGACGGCCTCACCGCCTTTGCCGGCCCGGGTCAGGGCGGCCCCCAGGTTGTTCTGCACCAGGGCGTTGTGCGGCTCCACCCGGGCGGCATGACGGAAGACGGAGACGGCGTCCCGCCAGACATCCACCTGGCATCGGCTGACCATGGACAGGATCGCCAGCAGAAGGACTGCGGCGGCAACGAAGAGAATTCCGGATCGTTTGGGGAACCGGGATCGGATCAAGTTCGCTCCACCCCAGGCCACCATCAGGAACAACCCGATGGACGGGATGTAGGCATAGCGGTCCGCCATGGCATGGGAACCGATCTGCACGATCCCGATGACGGGAAGCAGGACGATCAGGAACCAGAACCAGCCCGTCGTGAGATAGGGACGATTGCGGAAAGCCTTCAGAACGGCCAGCGTGACGGCCGCCAGGAGGACGGCGGATCCGGCGGTCACCCACAGCGGCCAGCTCCCGGGATGGGCATAATGGATGGACAGGTCGGACGGCCAGAGCACATGGCCCAGGTACCGCGCATACGAAACAAGGGCGTTTCCGAGGCGGTCGGAAAGGGGAAACGCCTCCAGGGGCTTCAGGGCACCCGTCCTGGCCTCGGCGAAGAAGGTGACGGCGACGACGCCCGCGGCCATCGCCAGCAGGGGCACCTTCTCCAGCAGCGCCGCCTTCCAGGAAACGGGGCGAAAGCGCCGTCCCGCTTCCGGTGCGACGTTTTGTTTCCCCCCTCCGGCTTCCAGGCGCTTCAGCGGCCAGAGATCGAGGAGGAGGAGAACCAGGGGCAGGGTGACCACCATGGGTTTGGCCATCAATCCCAGGAAAAAGAACGCCGCCAGGGCTCCGTAGCGCGTCAGGCCGGGCCGGAGGGCGTACCAGCCGTAAATCCCCAGGGTAGCAACCCAGAAGAAAGCACTCAGCACGTCCTTGCGGGCCGCCACCCAGGCCACCGGCTCCACCTGGATGGGATGCACGCCAAAGAGGGCCGCCGCAAAGGCACTCGGCCCGATCCTTCCGGTCAGATCGGAAAGAACGGAAAACAGGAGGAGCGTTGTGAGGAGATGCAGCAGAAGGTTCGTCCCGTGGTACCCGGCGGGATGAAAACGGAACAACTGGGCGTCCGCCATGAGGGAAAGCCAGGTCAGGGGGTGCCAGAATCCCGCGTCGGTCGCCGTAAACGCCCAGCGGACCCCCTCACCCGACAGCCCTCTCATGACGTGCGGGTTGTCCGTGACATAGACATGGTCGTCATAGTGGATGAACCCGTTCCGGACCACGCCGTGAAAGGACAGCAGGACCAGCGCCGCCAGGGCGAGGAAGACCAGGGCCCTCCCGTGCGGGAACGGGGAAGAAGCCCTCATTTCTCCCTCAGCCGATTCCACTGCTCGCGCACCTGCTCGTGGCGGGGATCGATCCGGATGGCATCGCCGAATGCCCGTCCCGCCTCATCCCGCCGCCCCAGCTCCAGGAGGGCCATCCCGAGGCCGCTGTAGGTTTCCGCCTTTTCGTGCCCCAGGCGAAGGGCCGCGCGGTACTCATAGGCGGCATCCTCGTAGGAGCCCATTCGGTAGAGCGTACTGGCCAGGTTGCTGTGATATCCGCCGTCGGAAGGAAAGCGGCGAATTGCCTCCCGGAAGTACTTCTCGGCCTCCCGGTACTCGCCTTTGTGGAACAGCGCACTCCCCAGGTTGCTGTATACGAGGGAATACTCCGGGTTCATCGCCAGGGACGCCCGGAAATGGGACAGCGCCTCATCCATGTTTCCCTCGTGATACCAGGCCAGACCGAGATTGTTCTCGGCAATGTAGTTTCCCTTCGTCACCTTCAGGGCATGCCCGAACAGGGTGAAGCTGTTCCGCCAGTGCCCAAGCTGCACCCAGGAACCGGCGGCCAGGGCGGCGATCAGGATCAGGGACGTCCCGAGCAGGAAGGACTTCCGGACGTTCCATGCCGCCGCTGCGTCCGCGACGCTCCAGACGATCGCCAGGTACAGGCCGATCATCGGCAGATAGGTGTAGCGGTCCGCCAGGGCATGGGGCCCCACCTGGATCAGCCCGATCATCGGCACCAGTGCCCCCAGATACCACAGCCACCCCACCGGGAGATAGGGGAAACGTCGGCCTTTGAGAGCGACCAAAACGCTGACCGCGGCCAGGACGGCCAGGGAAAGAAGGAGCGGACCCGCGGAGATCGTCACCGGATGGGGATAGAAAAAGGCGAGGTTCACGGGCCAGACCATCTTTCCCAGGTAGACGGCATAGGAGACCACGGCATTGGCGATCCGGGCTGTCATGGGAACGGCATCCAGGGAGGACAGGGCCCCGATCTTCTGCTCCGTGAAAATGACGAGGACCGAGGCGGCCGCCGCGAGAACGAGGAGCGGCAGCTTTTCCAGGAGCGCCCGGGACAGACGGACTTCCGGGAATCCGGTCTCCGTGGCGGCCAGGGAATCGGCCGGCCGGAACAGCCGCAGGCGCCGGAGGGGCCAGACGTCCAGGAGGAGCATCACGCACGGCAGGGTCACGATCATCGGCTTGGCCATCAGCCCCAGGGAATAGATCGCCAGAACCGGGAGATAGAGAAACGCACGGGGCCGCTTCGCATAAAAAGCGTAGGCCAGCAGGGTGGCCATGGCGAAGAACATGGAGAGGACGTCCTTGCGCTGCGCCACCCAGGCCACCGGCTCCACGTTGAGGGGATGAAGGCCGAACAGCGCCGCCACGACGGCGCTCCGCCCCGGGGCGCCGGTAGCCTTGAACAGAAACAGAAACAGGAGCAGGGTGCTTCCCAGGTGGAGGAGGGCGTTCGTCCGGTGGTATCCCCCGGCCCAGAGCCCGTAGAGCTGGGCATCCGTCATCAGGGACAGCCAGGTCAGGGGGTGCCAGAAACCGGCTTCGTCGTTCCGGAAGGCCCAATGGACGCCTTCCCAGGATAATCCGTCCAGAACCCGTTGATTTTCGGCCACATAGACCGTGTCGTCGTAGCGGATGAGTTTGAAGGTCTGCACCTGCCCGTAGACGGCCACCAAGGCCAGGGTCAGGATGAGGCAGAGAAGGAGTGGTAGCGATTTCCGGGTCGATGGCCGCATGACGGGGAAGTCCGGGAGCAGGATAAAAAAAGGGGTAAGACATATGCCCTACCCCTTTTCCGAGAACGCGGATGTTACGTCAGGGTGTAATCGCGCCGTCTGCGCCGACCGAGTAGGTCCTGCCGCCGCTGGCATGAACGGACGTGAGGCTCAGGCCGGACTGGGTCCCGGCAACGACTGTGGTGGTGACGAGGTTCGTGGACTTGAAGCCGTAGGACTGCAGGGCCGCGATGTCAGCGGTGGCGGCCGGCGAGTCGGAGAACAGGGCCTGGGCGGCCGTGTAGGCATTCTTCGCATCCGCCTTGGCCGACGCCTCATAACCCCTGGTCCTGTAGGCGGTGAACTGCGGGATGGCGATGGCTGCCAGGATGCCGATGATCGCGATGACGATCATGAGCTCGATCAGGGTGAAACCTTTCTGATTCTTCTTGCGGAACGCTTTCAGCATATCATTTCTCCTTTTCTTGAATTTGTTTGTTTCATGCTTGATGCCGAATGGAATGACTGCGGATTAACTCCCCCCTACCACCTCCTTTTCATCGCTGCTCTCTTGTATTGTCCATTTTGAAGACCGCAAATGAGTATGCAATCGGCATACCAAGAGAATGGACCATCATCATGTCGGCGCAACGCTCAAGAAATGCGGTGTTCTCTCCCCGGCATGCCCTTCCCCCTCCGATGAAGCGATCCCGGATCAGGGGAAATTACCCGCCTTTTTTCCGGGTCACCGGGGAAATTCACCGGATCTTCCTCCATTCGGCGAAACCATCCCCCTCCGGAAGCATGGGCAATCGTCTGGACGAATGGCGGTTTGTGCACCGATGTTGCAGATATCACCAAACTTTTCCTTTACAAGGAAATTCCATCTACGGTAATGATCCCGAACATCCCTCCGGAACCGCGCGTTCACGAAACGGCCGCGCCCCGGGATCACGGAGGGATGCCGTTCCGGGAAGGACCGATCATGTATGAAGTGACCATCACCCGTTCGTTCTCCGCCGCGCACACACTGCGGGACATCGGGGGCAAGTGTGAATCCCTCCACGGACACAACTTCCGTGTGGACGTAACCGTGGCGGGAGAATCGCTGGACGGCGAAGGCCTGCTCATCGACTTCCGGCTGCTCAAGCGCTGGACGGACGAGACGCTGGAGACGCTGGACCACAGGCATCTCAATGAAATGGATTTTTTTGCAGGGATCAACCCCTCGTCGGAGAACCTGGCAAGATGGATTCACGATTGCCTCGCGGGCAGGATCGATTCGGACCGGGTCCGGGTTTCCCGGGTGGCCGTCTGGGAATCGGAAGACGCCCGGGCCGTCTATGAGAGAGGGACAGACCGGCGACACTCATGATTGACGTACAAAGCCAGCATGATCACCGGAAGATCGACATCCGGAAGGTGGGGGTCAAGGGCATCAAGTATCCCGTCATCGTCCTCGACAAAGCCCAGGGCACCCAGCCCGTGAACGCCACCATCAGCATGTACGTCAACCTCCCGCACCACTTCAAGGGGACCCACATGAGCCGCTTCGTGGAAATCCTCAACGAGTTCCGCGGGCAGGTCAACATCCGGACGCTGCACATCATCCTGGAGAAGGTGCGGGAGAAACTGCGGGCGGAATCGGCCCACATGGAGATTTCCTTTCCCTACTTCATCGAGAAAGAGGCTCCCGTGACCGGGGCGAAGAGCCTGATGGAATACAACTGCACGTTTTGCGGGCAGAACAGCGGCGGCCGCTCGGATTTTCTGGTCTCCGTCGTGGTGCCCGTGAACACCGTCTGTCCCTGTTCGAAGGAGATCAGCAACCGGGGCGCCCACAACCAGAGGAGCATGGTAACGGTCAAGGTGCGGTTTCGGAAGTTTTTCTGGATCGAAGACCTGATCCGGATCGTGGAGGAAGCGGGAAGCGGCGAGGTTTACTCCCTCCTGAAACGTCCGGATGA
Source organism: uncultured Syntrophaceae bacterium (assembly GCA_964578535.1). GTDB lineage: Bacteria > Desulfobacterota > Syntrophia > Syntrophales > PHBD01 > PHBD01. The sequence goes on along the minus strand of CAZODI010000002.1, from coordinate 131,691 downwards.
GAAATTCGTGACCGAGAAGGCCTACGAAAACCCTATGTTCGTGGAGGACGTGGTCCGCAACGTAGCCACGCAGCTCAACAGGAACGACAACTTCCCCTGGTACAGTGTGGAAGCGGAAAATTTCGAGAGCATTCACAACCACAGCGCCTATGCATACCTGGAGAAGGACTCCTGAGGACAGGACATCCGGGCGCTGACCGGAAGGGAGCCATGGAAACGCCCAATCCATTCTTCAACCTGTACCGGCACGGGTTTCTCCGCACGGCGGTCTGCATCCCGGAAGTCCGGGTCGCCGATCCGTCGTTCAACGCGGAAAAAACCATCGAAATGGCCCGCCGGGCCCATGAGGGACAGGCCGTCCTGGCCCTTTTTCCCGAGCTGGGCTTGACGGCATACTCCAATGAGGACCTCTTCCACCAGGACGCCCTCCTCGAGAGCTCCCTGGCCGGCCTTCGGAAAGTGCTGGACGAGACGGCAACCCTCAATCCCGTTCTCGTCGTCGGTATGCCTCTCCGGGTGGACTGCCGCCTGTTCAATTGCGGGATCGTGCTCCAGCGGGGCCGGATCCTGGGCGTCGCCGTCAAGTCCTACCTTCCGAACTACCGGGAGTTTTACGAAGCCCGGCAGTTCGCCCCCGCAGAAACCGCCTTTTCGCAGACCGTGGATCTCTGCGGGCAGGAGGGGATTCCCTTCGGGGCCGATCTCCTGTTCCGGGCCGTGAACGCACCGAACGTTCAACTCTTCATGGAACTCTGCGAGGACGTCTGGGTTCCCGTTCCTCCCTCCAGCTACGCGGCCATGGCAGGCGCTACGATCATCTGCAATCTCTCCGCCTCGAACATCACCATCGGCAAGGCCGAGTACCGCCAGAGCCTGGCCGCCAACCAGTCCGCCCGCTGCATCGCAGCCTATCTCTACGCTGCGGCGGGCCCGGGGGAGTCTACGACGGATCTGGCCTGGGACGGTCATGCCATGATTCACGAAAACGGGAACCTGCTTGCGGAATCGGAGCGGTTTGCGAGGAATCCCCAGATCATCTTCGCCGACCTGGACACGGACCGCCTGGTCCAGGACCGGATGCGCATGACGACATTCGGCCAGAACGCCAGGGCCAACCGGGATCGAATCGAGCAGTTCCGAACCATTCCCTTCCGCCTGGAAGCGCCGGACGGGAGAATCCTCCTGGAGCGCGACTACGCCCGCTATCCATATATTCCTGCGGACCCGGGCAAGCGGGACCAGAGATGCTACGAGGCATACAACATTCAGGTCCAGGGACTGGCCAAGCGCCTGAAGGCCTCGGGCATCCGGAACGTCGTCATCGGGATTTCCGGCGGGCTCGATTCCACCCATGCCCTCATCGTGGCCGCCCGGACAATGGACCTTCTGGACCTGCCGCGGACGAACATCAAGGCGTACACGATGCCCGGCTTCGCCACCACCGGCAGAACGCACCGGAACGCCCTCAAGCTGATGGAATCCCTCGGGGTCGAGGCCAACGAGATCGACATCCGCCCCAGTTGCCTCCAGATGCTGCGGGACATCGGTCACCCCTACACAGAGGGGGAAAAAGTTTACGACGTGACCTTCGAGAACATCCAGGCGGGTGAACGGACATCCCACCTCTTCCGCCTTGCCAACATGCGGGCGGCCATTGTCGTGGGGACGGGAGATTTGAGCGAACTTGCCCTCGGCTGGTGTACCTACGGCGTTGGCGATCACATGTCCCACTACAACGTGAATGCCAGCGTACCCAAGACGCTGATCCAGTATCTGATCCGCTGGGTGGCCCAATCCGGACAGTTCGCCGAGGAAACGAACCACATCCTGCTGGACATCCTGAATACGGAAATCAGCCCGGAGCTTGTCCCGGGCGAGGAAAACGGGGGCCCCGCACAGAAAACCGAGGATTTTGTCGGCCCGTACGAACTGCAGGACTTCAACAATTTCTACACCACCCGTTACGGCTACCTGCCGTCGAAGGTGGCCTTTATGGCCTACTGCACGTGGCGGGACAAAAACCGGGGGCTCTGGCCCGATGTGCCGCCGGAGAAGCAGCGAAGCTATTCCATCGGGGAGATCCGGAAGTGGCTGACGGTCTACCTGGAGCGCTTCTTCAAGACCAGCCAGTTCAAGCGATCCTGCATTCCCAACAGCCCCAAGGTAGGGTCCGGCGGGTCCCTGTCCCCCCGGGGGGATTATCGTGCTCCAAGCGACAGCGAGGCCTCGGCCTGGCTGGAAAATGCCCGGTGCATACCGGACGAAGAGTGAACATCCGGAGGAAACGCGAGACCCATGGCCGGCGAGCAGTTTCGGGATTTTGACGCGACGCGGCTCTTCTGCCCCGTCTGCCGCAGGGCCGTACCCGTCAGGAAGAGGCTCCTCCTGGTCCTGACGGAGGGCGAGAAATACGACTATACCTGCGCCGTCTGCGGCACCTCCGTTGGGGATAAAACCGTCACCCGGGCCGACGGAAGCAGGATTCTCATACGATAGGGAACCCCCTGTCCGAACCACCATTGGAGGGTTGCCCACACCAGGATCCACCCGGATTCTTTCCGGTCCGGACCGAAGAAGGATCGATCCGTTCCGGTTCCATCATGCAAAAAGGCCGTGACGGTCTGCGCCGCCACGGCCTTTTCCTGTTCTCTTCCTGCCTGATGAAATCCTTTATTCCTTACCTGCCGATGACGTAGCGGTAGGGATCGATGACATCCCGGAGGATGTGGAGCTCTTCCGCCGTCGGGGGCGGATTGTCGACGATCTTGGCTGCCTTCAGAAGCTCAAACCCGCAGTTGTCCTGCACGTCCTTCTCGGAATAGCCGGGATTGACCGCAATGATGCGCATCCGCTTGGACTCGGGCTCGAAATCCATGACCGCCATGTTCGTAATGATCTTGTAGGGACCGGCTCCCAGGGGGAGACCCGACTTCGCGCGGGAATCGCCGCCTTCCAGCCACCCGGGGGTGGTGATGAAGGAGCACTTCTCGGCAAACCGCTTGGGGTCCTGCGGGGTCATGACCATCATCCGCCAGCAGAAAGAGGCAAAATCGTTGGCGCCGCCGCTCCCGGGGAAGCGGACCTTCGGCTTCTGGTGGTCCGGCCCGATGCGGGTGGAGTTGAGGTTTCCGTACATGTCGATCTGGGCGCCGCCCAGGAATGTGTAGTCCAGCATTCCACGGCAGGCCGCTTCCATGATCTCGCACATGCCGCTCGCCATGAGGGCCTTCCAGGTTGTCCGGGAATCGCCCACGGAGATGGGCATCTCGGGAATCAGGGGAGCCGCTCCGCCTGCCTCGAACAGAATGGTCAGGTTGGGGGATCCCGTCTTCTGGGACAGCATCGCCGCCGCACAGGGGGCACCCGTACCGACGCCGACCGAAGCACCGTCTTCCAGCTCCCGGGCGGCGGTGCAGATCATCAATTCCATGGTATTGTAGTCAGCCATTTGCTCTGTCTCCTCCTTTCCCTAAGCCCTTGCGCCGATGAACATGAATTCTTTCTGGCGCAGCATCTGCATCTTCCGGATACCACCGTTCCGGTCGATGTAGTCGAAGTGATCCTTGCAACTGTAGATGTTCTTGTCGAGGAACTTCTTGAATTCCTCCGGATCCTGTTCGACCTTCATCCACTCCCGCAGATGCTCTTCGTCGGAGAAGTATTCGCCGTACATGTTCCCGGGGTAACTGCCGAACGGAACCTCGCAGACCGCGTCGACACACCAGTAGGGAATCACCGTGTAGCTCGGATCCCGGCGGATTTCGTCATTCGGGATCAGGCGCTCGCAGGTGATGATGAGCCGCTTGGCCGCCCTGGCCACGTCGAAGTCCGACACGGTGATGCCCCGGACGCGGCAGTTCCCGTAGATGTCGGCCTCATGAACATGAATGGCCGCGACGTCCGGATAAATGGCCGGCTGGGCAATGTACTTGGTCCCCGTATAGGGACAGGCGATGATTTTCCCGCCGCTGAACTTGAAGGTGTCCGTGCCCATGACGTTCCGGGCCGGATAAAAGGAGACACCCGCCGCGGCCGCCTTGAACCGGACGGAAAGGGAATAGTTCGTCCACTCGCTCACATCCACCTTGCCGCTCTCCATGTACTTCCTGGCGTTGGGAGAGAGACCACGGGCTTCGAGGCCTACGATATAGGCCACGTCCAGCTTGTTGAACACCTCACCGGCACACAGAATCTGGAAATCGTGGGTGGATGTATGCCCGGCAAATCCCATGTTTTTCCGTCCCTGCCGAAGAAGCTCATGCGCCACCGCTGCGGGGATCCTGTTCGCTCCAAAACCGCCGAGAACAAGATAATCGCCGTCCTTGGTAAATTTCTCGACCGCGTCCTTCACGGTCATAACCTTGCTTTCCAGTTTGCGGTTTTTGGTACGGAAAAATGCCCGCGCCTTGTCCGCATCCGGATCCGTGAAGATCTTTCCGCTTCCTTGTGCAATCACGTCCACTGAAGCCTACCTCCCTTTCTTGATTTTATTCGCTCGTACCGGACAACTCGCCCACCTTCGAGAAACGCGGAAGCCCGGACGCTTTGAAGCAATCCGAACGATGATGCACATACTACAAGACGGTTCTTGAAGCAAGGAAATATGATCAATGATTGTTAAGGAATGTTGATCGGTTGCGAAGGGAAAGCGAGTTTCGCCTATTTACTTTTTCGTTTTCTGGAGGGCCTGCTTCAGACGATCTCCGAGGAGGCCGAAGGACCCGGAAGCTGGTTGTTCTTCATCCCTGTATACCAGGTCCACGTCGGTTCCGCCGGAATTTCCCTCCAGGTAGTCACCGAGGAGCCCGCGGCTGTGAGTGTCCTCATGGCAATAGACGCAGAGATTTTCCCAATTGCTCCCGTCGGGTGGATTGTTATGGTGATTCCCGTCCCGATGATGAACCGTCAGCAGGTGACGGTTCGCCGCATCGAAGGAGCGGCCACACTTTGCACAGGTCAGCCCGTGGATGGCCAGGGATCGCTCACGGTACCCTTCGTCCCTCGTCCCGACATCTTTTTTCAACTCCCGGACGATTTCCTCCGGAGAACGGCCCGTGGGACCCCCGCTCTTTGCCGCACGGGACCTGATTCGGCCTGCTCCCGGAGCGTAGATTACTTTCGCCATAATAGAAACGGAAACGGGAAGTCGGACGCCTTGTTAGCGTCTCCTCCTATAGGCTACGCGGATTCCCGGGGGGATCGGCCTTTGTCCGGCTCGCGAAACACCCTCCAGAAAACGCGCAACCCTCTGGCAACCCCTGCCATTGTCGACAGCGACCGGACAAGCGGGTGCTTCAAACGGCCGCGAAGGATCGATTCCACTTCGCTCAGGACACCCAGAATTCCCTGAAATCTCTGGATATGAAGGGACACCGCTTCCACCTGCGCACTGACCAAGAGGGTGGAGCGGTTGATGCTCGCGGATGTCTCTTCGAGGTTCTGCAGGATCCCCGGCAGTCTCCGGTTAAGGATTTCCAGGGTCTCGGTGGCTCTTTTCACCACCTTCCAGAGCTGCAGCAGGAAGGGAAGCGAGAAGAGGACCAGCAGGAGAAACGCACTGCAAATGATGACCAGGCTGATTTCAAGCATGGTTCACAAAGCTCCGGATGCTCGATCCAATCAGGCGGTTTTTCCCTTTTCTTCCTTGAAGGCCTCGACACCGGCATCGATGGCTCTTTTCAGCCGTCCGGTATTCTCCTGGAGGCTCGCCTTTCCCTGGGCCGCCAGTTCCGAAGCCTTCTCCTCCATCTCGCCGGCCTTTTCCTTGGCGGCTTCCTCGATGGATTTCAGGCGGTTTACCGTGGCATCATATATCTTCTTGCTCCGCTCAACGGCCGCCTCATACTCTTCCTTCGCCTTGGCCATCCATTCTTCCGATTTCCGGCCGATGTCCTCCCTTGTCTCCCTGCCGCTCTTCGGGGCATAGAGAATCCCCAGCGCGGCGCCAATCAGACCTCCGATCAGCAGTCCCGTCAGTAAATCCGTCGCTCTGTTGGACATGACACTCCCTCCTTCCTTCTTTGGCACATATCCACAATCCAGACCCACTCCTCCGACATCAACAGGCTTGTATCATTACCATAAAGAAAGGAAACAAGGAAGAAAAGACGTGTATACGGCAAAATGAAGGAATGGTTGTGCATCTCCGGATTCGATAAACAAAACCGGGTATCCACAGGGCGGATACCCGGTTCGTTATACAATCTTGTCTTGAGGTAACTACTTTGCCGGAGCTGCCGGGGCTGCCGGGGCTGCCGGGGCTGCGCCGGGGGCTGCGGGAGCCGCGCCGGGGGCTGCGGGAGCCGCACCAGGGGCCGGAGCCGGGGCCGGAGCCGGGGCCGGAGCCGGGGCTGCCTGCTTCACCTCTGCGGGTTTCGGCTCTTCTGCCTTCTTGCAGCCAACCACTGCGAAGGATAACGACACGCAGAATAGCAGGGAAAGAACGATAGCGAAGACCCTCTTCATCTACCTATTCACCTCCTTTCATGAGACTTTCGATCTTTCTGTGATCATTGACATCACAGGTCATTGGGCACGAACGATACGCTTTTTTTTTGCCTTGTCAAGTCAATTTTATCGGTATATACAGCCGAAACTGAAACGCGGGGCTCACTCCCCGAGGGGGGAACCAATGATCTTGGGCATCGATGTTGGGGGGACGCATACCGATGCAGTCCTGATCGAAAATCTAACCGTCAAGCGCAAGACAAAAGTTCCAACCGACGAGAAAAACCTGCTGAATTCCCTCCTTGCGGTTACCACGGATCTGCTGAAAGAAGAACAGCCGGAGAAACTCGAACGTGTTGTTCTGAGCACGACCATCTCAACGAACGCCATCGTCCAGAAAAAAACGGACCCGGTCGGGATGATCCTCATCAGCGGTCCCGGGCTGCCGCCGTCCTTGCTGCCCGTACACCAGGAAAGTATCCACATCCGCGGCTATTCGAACCACCGGGGTGTGGAAATGGCGGCCATCGACCCGGACGAGGTCTCCAGGGCTTCGAAGCGTTTTCTGGAAACAGGGATCAAGCACATTGGCGTGGTCGGCAAGTTCTGCACCCGGAATCCGAAACAGGAGGGTGCCGTCCGGGATCTTCTTGATGGAGCCTTCGAGCACGTATCCTTAGGACACCGCCTGTCCGGCCATCTGAATTTCCCCCGCCGGATCGCCACGACCTATCTCAACGAGTCAATCTGGAGACGATACAACTCCTTCATTTCCCAGATCCAGGGCTTCGTTCGAGACCAGGGAATCGCTGTTCCCATCTATATCCTCAAGGCGGACGGAGGAACCTTCGACATCGAGCATTCGCGCGAGTTCCCCGTTCAGACCATCCTCTCCGGCCCGGCGGCCAGCATCATGGGCATCCTCAGCATGGCCCGCTGCCGTCGGGACGCCGTCGCCCTGGACGTGGGCGGGACGACGACCGACATCGCCCTTTTCGCCGACGGCGTGCCTCTGCTGGAGCCTTTCGGCGTTACCATCGAAGGCCACAAGAGCCTCATTCGAGGACTGAAGACAAAGTCCATCGGGGTGGGTGGGGACAGCCGGGTCGTCGTCACGGATAGAAAGCTCCAGATCGGGCCCGTTCGGGAAGGACCGGCCTATGCCTGCGGAGGCCCCTGTCCTACGCCGACGGATGCCATGATCGTCCTCGGCCTGACCGCCATCGGAGATCCATCGCTGGCCCGGAAAGCCATGGAGGACGTGGGAAGGCAACTGGGCATTGGTAGCGAGGAAGCGGCACGGGCCGTCCACGAGGAAACCTGCCGGATGGTCGCGGCCGCCGTCACATCCATGATCGATGAAGTCAACAACAAGCCCGTGTATACGATCCATGAGATGCTGGAAGGCAAGAAACTGATCCCCGAGACCCTGTTCGTGGTCGGAGGCCCCGCCGAACCGATCGCTCCGCGTCTCTCGGAACTCCTGGGCTGCCCCGTCGAGATCCCCGAGCATGCCGAAGTGGCCAACGCCATCGGTGCCGCATTGGCCCGCACCACCGCCGAGATGACACTCCTTGCCGATACGGAGCAGCGGATCCTGACAATCGCCGAAGACGGTTACCAGGAAAGCATTCCGGCCAATTTCAGCAGGATGGACGCTGTCCGGATCGGGAAGGACCGCCTGCGTGAAAAGGTAACGGCCATGGGAGCGCGGGAAGAGGACCTGGAGATCGAAGTGATCGAAGACATGGAATTCAACATGGTCAAGCAGTTCTACACGACCGGGAAGAACATCCGCGTCAAGGTGCAGGTCAAGCCGGGATTGATTGCCGGCCTCGCTGCAGGGGGGAAGTCATGACGAAGAAACCGAGAAAAACGGGGCTCATCTTTTTCCCCGCCTTCGACTGGGCCATTTCCCCCACCCACCCGGAGCGCGAAGAACGGCTCCTCTATACGCAGGACCAGGTCTTCGAAGAGGGTCTCCTCGATTTCGAAAACATCATCGAGTTCAAACCGGGCCTGGCCACCGTCGAGGACATCAACCGGGCCCACATTTGCGTACCCGACGCCCGCTCCGTCATCACCGAATCTCACCTGATTTCCGCCGGCGGAGCCATCACCGCGGCCGACAAAGTCCTGCGGAAAGAGGTGGACAACGCCTTCGCTCTCGTCCGCCCGCCGGGCCATCACTCCATGCTGGTCGTGCACGGCGCACGGGGATTCTGCAACATCAACATCGAGGCCGTCATGGTGGAATACATCCGGAAGCATTACGGCATTCGGAAAATCGCCATTGTCGACACCGATTGTCACCACGGCGACGGGACCCAGGACATTTACTGGAACGACCCGGATACCCTCTGCATCTCCATCCACCAGGACGGCCGGACGCTGTACCCGGGTACGGGCTTCCCCGAGGATATGGGAGGACCGAACGCCCTCGGATATACGATCAACATCCCCCTGCCGCCCCGGACATCGGACGAGGGATTTCTGTATACCCTGGAGAACGCAATCCTGCCGATCCTGGACGATTTCAAGCCCGAACTGGTCATCAACTCCGCCGGTCAGGACAATCACTACAGCGATCCGATCACGAACATGCGTTTCAGCGCCCGTGGATACGCTCTTCTGAACGACCGGCTGTCTCCCGACATCGCCGTCCTGGAGGGCGGGTACTCCATCGAGAAGGCCCTGCCCTATGTGAATACGGGCATCATCCTGGCCATGGCCGGTCTCGATTACGACTCCGTCCGGGAACCGGACTACCATGCGGAGTCCCTCCGCCAGTCGGATGAACTGACGCGGAAAATCGAACGAGACGTGATGGAGATTCGCCAGATCTGGAAAAACCGGCATTCCCTGAAGAAGAAAATGATCGGGGATGGCCGGTACACCCGGCGGCGGAAGGGCATCTATTACGATACGGACGGCATCTCCGAGCACCAGGAGGAAACGGTCCGTATCTGCGACGACTGCGGTGGTCTTGTCCTGATCGACTCCCAGGCCGATACGGGAAAGCGGATCTATGCCGTCATCATCCCGCATCATGCCTGTCCCGTCTGCCGCCAGGAGGGAGAAGATTTCTTCGGGAAGATTCCCGTCCAGCAGTATTCGCACGTCTACCTCCAGGACCGGGACCGGGACACCTTCCAGGTAAAGTCGAGATAACCGCAACCGTGATGCGTGCTCCCGGCAGGACCGGGAGGAAACCGGACTGCAATCCCTCCCGGGAAGAAGAAAGCACCAGGCTATAAAACCGGGCTACCGCACCCGGTGGAAATGTAACCAAGGAGAAAGGAGAGGAAGCGTGAGCGACGACGTCAACAAGAAGACCCAGGAGACGGCGACCAAGCTGTTCGGCAAGGGGATCAAGATGGATCCCCCGTACCTGATGTGGCGCCAGTACGACAAGGATCTGGCCAACGACTTTTCCCGGTTCATCACGGGAAACCTGTACTCCAGGACGGTGCTGACCCTGCCGGAGAGGCAGATGGCGGCCTGCGCCATGCTGGCGGCCCTCCGGGCCACGGGCGAGTTGAAATTGCACGTCAACGCAGCCCTGAACGTGGGCTGCGACCCCAGGAAGCTGGCGGAGATCTTCTTCCAGGTGGCTACCTACGCCGGCATGCCCGCCGTCAACGAGGCACTCGAGGTCTACCGGGAAGTCCTGAAAGAGCGGGGAGAATGGCCGATTAAATAAAGGCGGGAAGAACAGGTCCGCCGGCCGGAGGACTGCGGGATGCTTCCTCCGGTCGCGGACATCACCCGATCACCGGACAGGGTGCCCTCCAGTACTGCTCAAGCATGGGAATCATACAGGGCTTTCGCAAGGAGACGCAGCACGCCTACGCGTCATGGCTCGGAATGGGGGAAATGCCTCCCTCGAAAACGCCTGCTCGGCCACAAGGACAAACTTCTTCACTTTGATTCAGCAGCTCTTTTTTATTACCTTCTGCATGGCGGCATTCTTCGAATCCGGCTCTCCGTAGCCGTTCCCGTGCCGACGGCCGGCATCTCAGCCGAATCGAGGATTCCCTTCCAGACAATCCGTTCACGCCGCCGGCTGCCGGCACAACACCAATAAAATAAGGATCTGTCCCGCGAACGGGAAGATTGAAACATTCGCTCAAGGGACCGGCATGAAAAACAAGGCACTCGCCCAACTTGATGAACGCAGGGACACCGTTTTCCGGCAATGGATGCATCTCATGCGTCAGCGGGGTTATGTGCTTTATCTCCCCTCCAGCCGGGAAGAACTGGATGCAGTCATGGACGGGATCTCCTCCATACTGAAGCTGGAGCGGGAAAAACCCGCCTTCTCCGTGCTCCTGCATCCCGATGAAGAGATGCCCGTTCCGGTGCGGGCGCTGATGGAACGGATCCGGGAGCACCGAAGCCGGGGGGTGTGCCCGGAGTACATCCTTGGATCCATCAAGCTGGCGGCATGCGCCGCTGAAGACGGCATCCTTCACACGGAGCTGCCGGAAAAGACAAAAGTGTCGGCTCTCCTGGGTTGGCGCCGGGCGACAGACTGCATCGAAACGGCACTTGTCAGGGACTGGGAGCGGTCCGACAGGACGGAAACCACACAGAGTCTCCAGCAGGCTTATCGTTCCCTGATCATAGACAAGCAGAAATATGAAACCATTTTCAGGAGCACAACCGATTGCGTGCTGATCACGAATCCGGAGGGAATCGTGATCGAGTCCAACCCTGAAGCCGCGGCGTTCTTCGCGGAGCGGAAAATCATCGGGCGCCCCCTCGCACAACTGCTGGAACGGACTACGGCTTCCTCCCGGGAAATCTTCGAGATCTATCCTGCCGGCCAGGTCCATGAAATCGTCCTCAACAAACCGGGTTCGCACTTCTTCTTCTGCATGCGGATCCTCCCCATGGAACCGGATGCGGGACATCCGGGACAGGCCCTGGTGATCATGCACGATATCACGCGCGTGGTGGACCAGAGGATTTCCCTCGAGCGGCTGGCGGCGGACAGGGCCCTTGCCCAGGCGGCAACGGAGAAGATTCTGTCCGCCGTCACCATGGCTGCAGGTGAAGGAATCCTGGTCGTCGATGAAGACTTTGAAATCATCCGGGCCAATCACAGAGCCAGTGAAATTTTCGGGCTGCTCGAACAGAACCTGATTGGAATCGACATCCGCTCGTTGACCGACGATGCGGGGGCACGGCAGCTCGCAGACCTCTTCAGCAATCTGATCGAAGGGCAGAGGCAGAGCACGGAGCTGACGGGCATCTACGTGGACGGGAGAGTGTTTCCGGCCACCATGACGGCTACCCGGATCGACATCAACGAAACAAGGTGCTGGCCCATCATCGTGCACGACAACTCCCATCGCACAACCCTCGAAAACAGGCTGAACGAAGAAAAAAAGCAAACGGAGGAAATGAATCTGACGTTGAAAAACGTCATGAAGAGCATCGAAAATGAGCAGAAGGAACTCGAGAACCGGGTAGCGTCGAAAATCCGGATGACCCTGCTGCCGGCCCTCGATAAAATTGAGAGGGCGGCGGAAACCACGGTCAGAAGAAGCTATATCGAGCTGTTCCGGGAGCAGCTCCTGTCGTTGACCACGGGCTTCAAGAAGGAGCTGGATGCCGATCTCCTGAAGTTGAGCCGCACGGAGATCGAGGTCTGCCGTTTCATTCAGGCCGGCCGGTCGACCAAGGAGATCTGCGAGAGCATGAATCTCTCCTTCGACACCATCCAGACCCATCGCAAGAATATCCGGAGAAAGCTGAAGCTCAAGGGGGAGAAAGTGAATCTCCATGCCTTCCTGGCAAATCGGAATCTTTGAACATTCCGTTCAGGGCTTATATAAGGCATGCTGGGAAGCACCGGAGAATGCGATTCGCCGCCTCGTTTGCAGAAGCAGGCGGTTTCATGGGAACAGGGGAAAACCATGTGGGATGAAGAACACGACATCGTCGTCATCGGATCGGGTTTCGCCGGTCTCTCTGCCGCACTGGAGGCAAGCAACACATGTTCCTCCATCGTAGTCCTGGAAAAGATGCGGGTACCCGGTGGAAATTCCGCAATCAGCGGGGGACTGGTTGCCGCCGCCGGCTCGCCGCTCCAGAAAGCGGAGGGAATCGAGGATTCACCGGAACTGATGCTGGCGGACATGCTTCGCGCAGGGCTTAATTTCAATTATGCCGACCTGGCGCGCACCGTCGCGGAAGGCTCCGTCGAGGCGCTCCGATGGACCATTGAGGACCTGGGTGTGGAGTACAAGAAGAACCTGAACCACCTCGGCGGACATTCCGTACCCCGAACCTACAACACCATGACCACATCGGGCGCCGGCCTGATCAAGCCCATGCTGATCCGATGCCGGGAGAGGAACATCCCGATCCGCCTGAAAACGTTTCTTGCCGGGCTTGTCAGCGACGGCGACGGCGGGATCGAAGGGGTCGAGGTCATGGAGGGATACATCTTCCCCGACAGGGAAAGCGGCCGCTTGAAACGGATCAGGGCTCGCCGGGGACTCATTCTCGCCACAGGCGGCTTCAGCCGGGACAAGGCATTCCGAATGATCCAGAGTCCGATGCTGACAGAAGACATTGAGAGCACGAATCATCCGGGAGCCACCGCTGAGAGCCTGATCCTGGCCCTGAAGGCCGGGGCCACTCCCGTCCAGCTGTCCATGATCCAGCTCGGCCCCTGGGCTTCGCGCGACGAGGAAGGTTTCGGCGTCGGATCCATGTTTTCCCTCCTGGCAGGGTTCCCCTATGGCATTCTGATCAACATCGAAACGGGAAGGCGGTTCGTCAACGAACTTGCGGACCGCAAACTGCTCGTCGACGCCATGCTGAGCAGCGGCCGCGAGGCGATCGCCATCGTCGACCGTCTCGGGGTCATGCACGCCACAACGCTGAACCAGTGCCTGAAGCGCGGGGTTGTAAAAAAATACGACACCCTGGAGATGATCGCAACGGCCCATGGCATCCCGCTGCAGGCGCTTCGGGACACCCTCGATGCATACAATCGCTTCGTGGCAAAAGGACGAGATGACGAGTTCGGGAAACCGATCCAGAAGGATATCGCCCCCATCAGCCAGCCGCCATATTATGTAATCCGGCTCGTCTCCAAGGTTCACCACTGCATGGGAGGCATCCAGATCGACCGGATGGCGCGGGTGATTCACATCGAAACCCGCCTCCCGATCGCACGTTTCTATGCAGCCGGTGAAATTTCAGGCGGCGTCCACGGCGCAAGCCGCCTGGGAAGCAACGCCATCACGGAATGCCTTGTTTTTGGCCGCATTGCCGGGAGGAATGCGGCGCAGGAAACGCCAAGGCCGTCTTCATCGGGATGAATGCCATCGCCATCCAATATTTCGGGTACATATAAATACCCGAACCATCCCTGCCGATGTCTCCGGGCGGTTCGGTCCACCCGTCCACCCTGAGGCAAGGATAGCGGGTGGAAATCATTCTTCCATTTTCAGACAGCGAGTCCGTAACCATTTATTAATTCAAGATATTACCAACCACTCCCTTTCTTTACCCTTAGGATTCCCCAATCATTCTTCAATTTATTGGCTATATACATATACCCGTTTATTACCTTATATGTAACCTTATTACTTCATCCCCAGCATGATATACCTGCCTCAAAGTGCCCCATGACGGGGTCGTCAAGAAAAACCATCAGGAGTGGCGGTGCAGCGGCGAACTGAAGCCGCTCCGTCCGTCCGGTGAAAAAACGATTATGATCAGGAGGTTTCTCATGAAGGAAGAACACGAAATGGACGAGGTACGCACGGAAATGAACTCTCTGAAAGAGATGAGCCGCCGCTCGGTCCTGAAGGGGGCTCTGGCCATGGGTGCCCTTGCCGCCGGCAGCGGGATGGCCCTGAACCTTGCGGCACCGGGATCGGCCGAGGCCATGGTCCGGAAACTGCCCACCAAGTGGGACGAAACATGGGATGTGGTCGTCGTGGGTTCCGGGTTCGCCGGTTGCTCCGCTGCCGCGCAGGCGACGGCCGACGGGGCGAAAGTCCTTGTTCTGGAGAAAATGCCCACCTACGGCGGCAACTCCATCATCAACGGGGGCGTCTACGCCTCCTGGGATGACAAGTTCCACTATCGCCAGAAGCTCAATCTGGGCGATGACAGCGTTGACCTCCACGTCAAGGACACCCTCAAGGGAGGCGACTTCTTCAGCATCCCGGAACTGGTCAAGGTCATGGCGGACGGTGCGACGGACGCCCTGAACTGGATGATCGACGAGGGCGGCGCCAAGATCCGTCCGACGGTGGTCCGGGCCGGCGGCCACTCGGCCTACCGGACCCATGCGGCCGGTATTGGAAAGGTGTACGTGGACGCCCTCAAGAGGATCGCCGAAAAGAACGGCGCCCAGATTCGTCTCGGCTCCGAGGTGAAATGGATCTGGCGGAAGGATGCCGATCCCAAGAGCCCCGTCCTGGGTGTGGAGGTGAAGCGGGGCCGGAGAGTCATCAACATCAAGATCAACAAGGGCCTGATCCTCGCCTCCGGCGGGTTCAGCCGCGACATGAAAATGCGCGCGGACCACTATCCCTACCTGGCCGGCGGAGACTGGAACTGCACAAACCACCCGGGCGCCACGGGCGAGATGATCCGCTACGCCCAGTGTGTCGGTGCGGACACGCTGCAGATGAACTTCATCCAGCTGTATCCCTATGCCGCACCGGACACGGGCATCCTCGACACCCCGGCCCTCTATCCCTTCAACGGACCCGGCAACGGCATTGTCTACGTCACCAAGCAGGGCAAGCGCTTCATCAGCGAGCTCGCGCGGCGCGACCATGTTAGCTTTGCCCAGATCGCCCTCGGCCCCCAGGGGAAACCCACTTACACAATTTTCAGCGATGAAATGGTCGAGAAGTTCGGCGGAACCCGGGAGGAGGTTGAGGCGGGCTTGAAGAAAGGCCGGCTGGTCGTTGCCGATACCATTGCCGAGCTGGCCAGGAAGACCGGCCTTCCCGCAGATGCGCTCGTTGACACGATCGAGAAGCACAACCGCTATCTGGCCGAAGGCAAGGACCCCGAGTTCAACAAGCCGATCACCAAGGCGATGACCCCGATGAAGAAAGGTCCTTTCTATTCCGTCGCCCAATGGCCCGCCGTGCATCACTGCATGGGTGGACTCCGGATCAATCCGAAGGCCCAGGTCGTCGATGTCATGGGAGCCGTAATCCCGAAACTGTATGCCGCCGGTGAAGTTGCAGGCGGCGTCCATGGCTCGAACCGCCTCGGCAGTAACGCCATCCCTGACTGCGTGGTGTTCGGCCGCGTGGCGGGAAGGAATGCTGCAAAGGCTTAGAAAAAACACCTGCCATACCTCCAGCAGGGGAGCCCGCGAAGGGATTTCACGCGGGCTCCCCCATTTTCAGGGAAGGCCATCCATGAAGAAGAGATATTTCCTGCTGTTCCTGTTGCCGGCAGTCCTGGCGGTCCTTCTCGTCCTGCCCGGGGGAAACGCCGACGGGGCGGCAAAAAAAACCGGGGTCTCCTGCAGTTCCTGCCATGCGGACCTGAAGGCCGTCGTCGGAAAGACCCACCCCCCCGTAACGGGAAAAGACCTGGCGTCCTGCCTTGCGTGCCACGCCCCCGACATGAGCGGCGAGGCGAAGAAGCGTCCCTTCTCCGTCAAGATCCACACCGGTCACATCCCCCCGAAGGGCAGCCTCGACTGCCTGACCTGCCACGCCTGGACGCCCGGCAAGAGCTTCGGACTCGTCGGCGTGAAGGGAAGCTGGGGAGCCCCGACCCGGGAGGACATGGACCTGCTCAAGGAGATTTACAGCACCCTGGCCAAGGAGGAATACACGGCGAAGCTCCATGCCGACAAGGGGGTGGCCTGTGCCAGCTGCCACGGCAAGGCGCTGCCCAAACCGGACGACACGGTGGAAAACGCCCGCTGCCTGGCCTGCCACGGTCCGATGGAGAAACTGGCCCGGAAGACGGAGCCCAAGGACTTCAAGGACCGGAACCCCCACAAGTCCCACCTGGGGGAGATCGCCTGCACCGTCTGCCACAAGGCCCACGGTCCGTCCAAGGTTTACTGCCTCGACTGCCACGGGAAGTTTCAGATGAAGATTCCCGGCGGGGAAAAGAAATGACCGCCGTTCCGCCGAATGGTCCGGGATGAGTACAACGAAGCAGAGTGCGCTATTCAGGCCGCCGTAAACAAACCAGCATCCCAGTCTATTGAAAAAACGGTTGGATGCAGTCTGATAATATTCATAGTAAAGGCAAGGGCCGCGCAAAAACGTCCGGATGCAAGACGCCCGATATCCTGGGCCGCGAGGCGTACTCTGACGTACGTCGAGCATCACAGGATGAGGGAAACGAAGCAGACGGGCGCTTTTGAGCGGCCCGTAAATAGAAATCCCCCGTGCCCATATCCGGACCGGGGGATCTCTATCTTGAATCCAGGGATATCGGCTACCCCAGAACGACCAGAACCTGATTGGTGTCGACCTTGTCCTTTTCCTCCACCTTGATCTCGGTGACCTTTCCATCGGCCGGGGCGACGATGGGGTTTTCCATCTTCATGGCCTCCAGGATGATCAACTCTTCATCCGCCTTCACTTCATCACCGACGCTCACCAGAATCTCCGCAATGGTCCCCGGCATCGGGGCCACAACTTCTACTGCCATGGGATTACCTCCTCAACGTATTTGATAGCGACCACTTCGTTATGGTGAGAGGGGGAACGCCAGGCCCCCCCTCTCCCAGTGCAATGTTGATGGTTATTTCTTCCAGATCGGGTCCGCCGGTCCCCACTTCTCCGGCAGAACGGCCTCAGCTGTCCAGTCCGTGGGTACCCGCTGTCCCGGCTTCTCGCCCAGTTTATCAATCAGTTTCTTGAGGCCCGGACGGGCGAACTTCATATGACCCGCCTTCTGTGTCCGGCCATTGTAGATGGCTTCGGAGCGGAGCCGCCGGCCCGCCGTCTTCTCCATCTTCCGGCCCAGCCACAGAACGCGGTCTACGTCGTAGCCGTGCTCGATCCCCAGCTCATCGATCTGGACCAGGAGATCCTCCATGGTGACCAAACCAACGAAGCGCGGGTCGTCGTAATAATACTCGCCTGTGCCCCGGATCGGGCAGTCGTCAAGGAAATTGGCCGGCTGGCCGCCCAGACCGCCCAGGGTTGCCTCGAAGCGTGTGATCCCCGCCTGCAGGGCCGCCAGGACGGACGAAGAGGCAATGCGTTTCGTTTCGTGCAGGTGGCACAGATGGGCCTCCGGGTTGGGCATTGCGTCCAGGACCATGGAGAAATACCGGTACACGTCGGCCGCGTTAGCGGAGCCGTCGTGGTCGGCGTGCTCGATGTCATGGGCACCGATCTGGAACCAGCGCTTCGTGAACTCCACGGCGTCCTTCAACTCCGTGGCGCCGCTGATGGGGCTCCCCCAGATGGTGCTGACGGTGCCGACCATCTTCATCCCGGCATCCCGGGCCTTCTGGATGCAGCGCTCCGCCTCGCGCCAGTAATGGGTCAAGGTCGTCCCTGAATTCGCGAAATGATGCTCCGGGTCCGTGGAGACCATCATGAGGATCCGGTCGGGACCGTACCCTTCTTTTCTCCACTTGATGGCCAGGTCCACCGAAGGCTCGCGGATGGTGACGGCCGTGAGGCAGACGTCCTTGTCCAAGTCAATGCCGACCCGGGAGGCCCGCTTCCGGAACTCGTCGCTCCGCATGGCCTTCATGACCTCCGCGCCATCGACGAACTGGGGCGTCGTCCCGGCGGCCATGTTGGTCACTTCCAACTCCCGGCAGCCCGCCAGGATCATTTCCTGTCCGTAGAAGATCTTCGCCTTCGTGGAGATGAACTTCTCCTCGTGCTGGAATCCGTCACGGATCGTGATGTCCCCGATGGATACCTTCTTGGGCATCCGGGGGAATATCTTCCAATAATCGTACTCTGTCGCCATAAAAAACTACCCTCCTCCTCAGATTGAAATGTTGATGGTTTGCGGGTTCCAATCGGCCGCCGCCGTTCCCCCCTTGGCGGCAGCGGAGGAACGGAACGGCGCCGGCCGCGGATTACTCGCCCTTGAAAACGGGTTTCCGCTTCTCCGCGAAGGCCGCCAGCGCTTCCAGCCGGTCCTTCGTGGGAATGGTCACTTCGTAGGCCTTGGATTCCAGCGGCAGGGCTACACCCAGGCTGGCTTCCATGCCGTAGTTGATGGCGAACTTCGCCTGGGCGACCCCGATGGGGCCGTTCTTGGCGATTTCCCTGGCCAGTTCCAGGGCTGCTTCCATCAGTTTGTCGGGCTCCACGACCTTGCTCACCAGCCCGATGTCAAGGGCTGCCTGGGCACCAAACCGCCGGGCCGTGAAGATCAGTTCTTTTGCCTTCGCCATGCCCACGATCCGGGGGAGCCGCTGTGTACCACCGGCTCCCGGAATGATGGCCAATGAGGTTTCCGTCAGCCCCATCAGGACATTGGACGATGCGATGCGGATGTCACACGCCAGCGCCAGCTCGGTGCCGCCGCCAAAGGCAAAGCCGTTGATGGCCGCGATGACGGGGATTCGGACTTGCTCCACTGCCGTGAAGGTGTTGCGAATCGTAAAGATGAACCGTCGTACCTGGTCCTGGGTCAGGGTCCGTCGCTCTTTCAGGTCGGCCCCCGTGGAAAAGGACCACTTTTTGGGATCATCGCCGGCCTTGGAGCCGGTGATGATGATGCAGCGCAGATCCAGATCGAAGTTGGCTTCGCGGATTGTGTCCGCCAGCACCGCCAGCAGATCGAAGTTGAAGCAGTTCATGGCATCGGGCCGATTCAGCGTGAGAATCAGGATGCCATCTTCGGTTCTTTCTTTCAGCAGTACGTCCGACATGTTTTCCTCCTCCCTTCTTCCCGGATCGGGATTACACCTTCAAGTCGCCCCAGTCGGACTTCTTGACGGGAACGCGCAGCGAGACCTCGAAGGCGCGGGTGATCTTGTCCCGAGCCTCGCTGAAGGCGATCACGCCGTCGTGGAAGAGGAGCGATCCCGTGTAGAAGGGATGGCCTTCTGCATCGTACCGGTCGCGCATCATCTTGCGGAAGGCGGCCATTTCTTCCTCGTTCACCGTTCCGCCCTTGTCGACGATGTTCTTGCGACGAACCGTCTCGACGATGAAGCCCGCCGTCTCGCCGGACATGACGGTTGTGCGGCCTCGCATGTTCGTGAAGGCGAAGCGGGGCTTGAAGGCCCGGCCGCACATGCCGTAGTTGGCGGCGCCGTGGTCGGGACCGATGACGTAGGTGACCTTCGGGGTGTCGAGGCACGTGCAGGCCCGGACCATGTCGGAGCCGTACTTGCCGATGCCGCCCCACTCCTCGGCCTTGCCTACCATGTAGCCGGGAGAGCCCTGGAGGAAGAGAACGGGGAGCTTCGAGTTGCCGCAGCGGATCATCCACTCCGTCGCCTTCCGGGCCGCATCGATGTAAATGACGCCGCTGGCGTTGGAGGCGATGACACCGACCGGGATCCCCTTCATCCACATCTTGCCGGCGATGATGGAATCGCCGCGGCCGGGGCCGTAGGTTGGCTTGTACTCATAGAAGTAGCTGTCGTCGGCCAGGCACTTGATCGTCTCTTTGATGTTGATGTACTGGTACGTGTCCGTCGGCGTGCCGCGCATCATCTCCTTAAAATCGAACTTCGGCTCCCGGGTTTCCCGCCGGTCGATGTAGAGCTTCGAGGTCGGTTCGAACTCCATCATGGCCCGGAGCTTCGCGACTCCTTCTTCCTGAGTCCGGACAAAGTGATCGCAGCCGCCGGAATGCTGGGTGTGAACATAGGCACCACCCAGGTCTTCCATGGAAACGGTCTCGCCGATGGCCGACTTGACCATGGGGGGACCCGCCAGGAAGGCATAGGCCATCTTCTCGATCATGATGGATTCGCTGGCCAGGTAGACGATGTAGGCGCCACCCGCCGTGTTGCCGCCGGTGGAGAGGGTGTACTGCCGGATCCCCTTGGCGGACATGCGGCACATGTTGTAGAACATGCTTCCGAAGTGGCCATCGTCGGCGAAGCAGCCCACCTGGAGGGGCAGGTTGATGCCGCCCGAATCGGTCAGGTAGACGCAGGGCAGCTCGCACTGCTCGGCGATCGCCTGGGCCCGCATGTGCTTCTTCAGGGTGATGGGGAAATAGGTGCCCGCGGCGTAGCGGTTTTCGTTGGCGAAGATCATGCAGTCCTTCCCCATGACCGTGCCGATGCCCGTAACGACACCGCCGCCGGGAATGTGGCTGCGCTTTTCCGACTCGTAGATCTCCCCGCCGTAGAGGCGCTTCTTGCCGATGTCGTAACCGGCGTCGAGCCCCAGCTCGAAGAAGTCCGTTCCGGGATCGATCAGCAGCTTGATGAGATCGCGCATGGGCTTCTTGTTCTGCTTCGCGAGCCTCGCGACCTGATCGGCACCGCCGATGTCGTAGGCCTCCTCCCGGTGCTTGTACAGGATCTCATCCTGCGCGAGCCAATGCTGCAGATTCTTTTCCCTTTCGGCCTCGAGTCTCTCGGCCCTTGTCAATTTTTTCTTCTCTTCTGCCATGTTACCCTCCTCTCACGTGGTGAAAAAAATAGACGCATTACAGGCGGTGCTACCGAAAAAGACTTTCCCCGGTGGTCCCGATCCTCCAAAACCCGGACGGCAACGTCACCTCTTGTCCAAGGTTTGGATTCCACTGAATAATCAACGGATGGATGCGGTTCTCCGGAGAGATCCATCGAATTACCGTTACGGACAGCGGAAGAACAACGGTGTCCCTGTATCCGATTTGCCATGAAATTTCAACCCATTAATTCGAACCGGCAACAGATTTTTTCGTTTAGTGATTACAATTACTTATGCATGATGCTCCCGCAAGCATGCCGGTCCTTCCCGAGTGAATCCTGCAAGGACAAAATGGGATTTCATTCTGAGTACATGGACTCAATGAGCTCGGCGAATTGCGCGTTGATGGCCTTCCGCTTGACCTTCATGGTGGGCGTCACCTCTCCGTCCTCGGTATAGAGCTTCTTGTCCAGGATTCTGAACTTCCGGATGTTTTCGACGCGGGCGACCTGGGCGTTCACCTGGTCAATCTCCCGCTGGACCAGGGCGACGACTTCTTCCGTCCTGGTCAGGGATGCAAAGGTTGTATATTGAACCTTCTGATCCTGGGCATACTTGACCACGTTGTCCTCGTCGATGACGATCAGGGCGGTGATGTAGTTGCGCCGGTCGCCGATGACCACGGCATCGTTGATGTAGGGGGAAAACTTCAGGAGGTTCTCGATGTACTGCGGGGCGATGTTCTTTCCCCCCGCTGTGATGATCAGGTCCTTCTTGCGGTCGGTGATCCGGAGATAGCCTTCGTCGTCGATGGTCCCAACATCCCCCGTGTGGAGCCACCCGTCCCGCAGGGCCTCCCGCGTGTTGTCGTCGTCCCGCCAGTAGCCCAGGAAGATGCCAGGGTGGCGCACCAGGATCTCGCCGTCCTCCGAGAGCCTCACCTCCGTTTCCGGGAGAGCCCTTCCCACCGTGCCCAGCTTGAAGTGTCGCTCGTCGGACATGTGGGTGATCCCCGTGGTCTCCGTCATGCCGTATCCTTCCCGGATGGGGATGCCGATCCCTTGGAAATACTTGAGGATGTTGTGCGAGATGGGGGCGGCTCCGGAAAAACCGAGCCGGACGCGGTCAAACCCCAGCCGCTCCTTCAGCTTCCGAAACACAGCGAAATAGGCTGCTCCATAGGCCAGCCGCATCGGGAAGGACGGGCTCCTTCCCGCCAGGCGCTCCTCGTTGTACCGCGAGCCGATCCGGACGGCGGCCTCGTAGGCGGCCCGCTTCAGGGGCGTCGCATCGGCCATCTTCAGAACGATGCCCGAGTAGTATTTTTCCCAGATGCGGGGCACCGCGTGGAAGAGGGTCGGCGACACCTCCTGCATGTCCGCCATGACCGTATCGGTGTTCTCCGTGAAATTGACCGTGTGCCCCACGGTCAGATGAACCATCAGGTCGAAGATCTGCTCGTAGACATGATTGAGCGGGAGAAAGGAAATGGTCTCGTCGTCCTTCCCGGCACGGCAGATCTCGCCGGCTTTCTTCCCGACCCACAGATATCCTTCATGGGAGAGCATGGCCCCTTTCGGGGGTCCCGTCGTGCCGGACGTATAGATAATCCCCGCGACGTCCCCGCCGCTCCCTTCCCCGGCAAGCCGGTCGTAGAGGTCCGGCTGCTCCGCGTCCAGGCGCTCCCCCTCCCGGAGCAGGTCGTCGAAGCTCATCAGCATGGGATCATGGAAATGCCGGAGCCCCTCCATATTCCACACCACGAGCTTCCTGAGCTGAGGAGTCCGATCACGGAAGGCCAGGGCCTTGTCGAGCTGTTCCTCGTCTTCGCAGATGTAGACGACGGACTCCGAGTGGGCCACCACGTACTCGCACTCGGCGACGGGATTGGTCGTATAGATCCCCACAAAGGTCCCGCCCGCGGCAAGAGTCCCCAGGGCGCTGTACAGCCACTCCGGCCGGTTCTCGCCGATGATTGCCACCCGGTCTCCCCGGCCGACGCCGAGGGAGCAGAGCCCCAGGGCCGTCCGCTTCACCTGCCGAAGATACCCGGCCCAGGAAATGTCGCGCCAGATCCCCAGGTCCTTGCGGCGCATCGCCGTCCGCTCCGGCTGCTTCGCGGCGATGGAAGCCAGGGCCTTGGGAAGGGTATTGACGACGCCTTCCGCCTTCCCGGTCATCGGAACCTCACCTTCCGCCGGTAACGTTTGAAGCCCTTTACCGACGCCTCCCGGTTTACGCCGAGATAGAACTCCTTGACGTCCTCATCCTCCCGGAGGATCTCGGGCCGGTCCGCCCGGACGATGCGCCCGTTTTCCATCAGGTAGGCGAACTGTGATACCTTCAGGGCCATGTGGACGTTCTGCTCCACCAGCAGGATCGTCACTCCCTCCCGCAAGTTGACGTCCCGGATGATTTGAAAGATCTCTCTTGTCAGGAGCGGCGACAGCCCCAGGGACGGCTCGTCCAGCATAAGAAGCTTCGGCCGGCTCATGAGGGCCCGCCCGATGGCCAGCATCTGCTGCTCTCCGCCACTCAGGTATCCCGCCTGCTGTTCCCGCCGCTCACGGAGCACCGGGAAATGCTGCAGGATCCGCTCCATGTCCTCCCGAACCGCCGGACCGTCCCGCCTCGTGTAGGCCCCCATGAGGATGTTTTCCCGCACCGTCAGCTCCGGGAAGACCTCCCGTCCCTCGGGAACATAGCTGATCCCCATCCGGACGATCTGGTCGGGATTCTTCCGGTCGATGCGCACCCCCCGGAATTCGACGGTCCCCTTCTCGGGCTGCTCTTTTCGCTGATCGTACAGAAGACGCATGATCGTCTTGAGGGTCGTCGATTTTCCCGCGCCGTTGGATCCCAGGAGCGCCACGATCTGCCCCTCCGGGACCTCGAAGGAGATCCCGTGAAGCGCCCGGATCAGATCATACCAGGTCTCGACGTTGGAGAGTCTAAGCATCGGCCTCCCCCAGATACGCCCGGATCACCTCCGGGTGGCTCTGCACCTCCTGCGGGGTCCCCTCGATGATGGACTGTCCCTGATTGACCGCCAGGATCCGGTCGGAGATCCCCATGATCATGTTCATGTCGTGCTCGATCAGGAGGATCGTCACCCCATAGTCCTCACGGATGTCCCGGATCCAGAGGTTCAGGTCCTCCTTCTCTTCCGTGTTCATGCCCGCCGAGGGCTCGTCCAGCAGAAGCAGCCGCGGTTCGAGGGCCAGGGCCCTGCCCAGTTCGACGAGTTTCCGCTTGCCGTAGGGAAGGCTTGCCACCGGCAGGTTCCGAACGGACTGCAGGTCCAGGAAATCGATGATCCGCTCGACCACCTCCCGGTTGCGGATCTCCTCCCGGGCCGCCGGGGACCGCCGTCCCCAGAGAAAGGCCCCGGAGAAAACCCCCGTCTTCATGTGGATGTGCCTTCCCAGGAGGAGGTTGTCCATCACGCTCGCGTTGGAGAAGAGCTCAATGTTCTGGAAAGTCCGGGCTACGCCCCGGCGGGCGACGCGGTCGGGCGACAGCCCCGTCAGGCTCTCGCCCTCCAGGAACACCCCTCCCCCGTCGGGCCGATAGATGCCGCTGATCAGGTTGAAGATGGTGGTCTTCCCCGAGCCGTTGGGCCCGATGATCGAAAAGATCCGATTCTTCTCGACCTGGAAGCTCACGTCGTGAACCGCCTTCAGGCCCCCGAAGGAGATGGACAGGTTTTCCACGCGGAAGTGGTCCATGCTCATGCTCCCGCCGCCGGCAGCTCCGCCGGCCGGACTGTGAATGCGGGGAAGGCCGCAGCCTTCCCCGGCATCGGGATCATTTCTTTTTCCACCGGGCCAGATCGTTGGCGGTCCATCCCTGCAAGACCTTCAGGGCGCCCTTGGAGCCGCACTGCCAGATCTGGATGGAATCGCTCCCCTGGTGCTGGGTCTTCGTCCAGGTGATCGTCGGGCCGACTCCCTTGAAATTCTTTGTCGAATTGAGAGCCCTGAGGAACGCCTCCGTGCTGAGGTTCTTTCCGGTCCGCTTCAGGGCATCCACGAGAGGCTCGGCAAAGACGATCCCCCCGAGATAGAAAAGGGCCCATCGCTCCTTCGGATCCAGTCTCCGGGCCGCCTCGCGATACTTCGTCATCAGGGGCTGGGCCGAATCGACGGGCTCGGTGAAGGCGCCGGTGATGACTCCCTCCCACAGGCCGCCGGAAATCTTGTGCATCAGCGCATAGTCCGACAGGGTGGAGGATGCCACCCACTGGGGCTTGAAGCCGACGGCAGCGGCCGTCTTGAGGGCGATGACCGCCGAGGTCGGGTTTACCTGGAGATAGACCGCCTCGGCCCCGGCATTCTTGAACCTCATGATCTGGGACGCCAGGTCCTTCTCGCCCGCCTCGACGGGAACCTCCGCCACGGCGGCGATCTTCAGGTGGGCCAGGCGCTGCTTCACGCCGTTGAGGCCGTTCTTCCCGTAGGGATCGTTCTGGTAGAGGACGCCGATCTTCCGGATCTTCAGCTTCTCCACCACGTATTTGGTCAGGATGCTCGCCTCGTCGTCGTAGAGGGGCATCAGGGCGAAGATGTAAGGATTTACCGGCATCACGTATTCCTTGATGCTCGTGGCCGGCGAGACCCAGACGACCTTGTTCGCCGCCAGGTAATCCTTGACCGCCAGTCCGCTCGCCCCGGAGGTGCCTCCGACGAAGGCGAAGATTCCCTCCCGCTCCACCACGTCCTTGACCACGGCGACGGTCTGGGCCGGGTTGTACTGGTCGTCGCGGATGAAGTACTTGATCTTCCGGCCGTGAATCCCCCCCTCTTCATTGACCAGATTGAACAGCAGCCGGCTCCCCCGGGCCACGTTGCCCCAGGGGGCCGCGGGTCCCGTCTGGGGACCCCACTGGGCGATGCGGATCTCCTTGTCGTCGAAGCCCGGCTTGGCCGCCAGGCCGGGTGCCGACATGAGGAGCACCGCGCAGGCCGCCATCCCAAGAACCATCCAGAAACGTTTCGAACCCATGATACCCTCCTTTTCCATGAAGAGTTCGAAGAACCCTGTCGCCCCTGCGGCACTCCCTCGAGGCCGAGCCTGAAGACGTCATGCGGGACCGTCCCGGACGACTACCCCTTGTACCACCTCCCTCCCTCCCGGATGAACGTGAAGCGGTAATTCACGTCCGTCCGGGTCTCCGTATCGGTATCAAAAAGCACCAGATCCACCTCCACTTCGGCAAACCGCTCGACCCTCGGAAACCGGGCCGGGTCGTGATTCGACCGGACGCCGGCCACCCGGAGAATCCTGAAGCGCTCGATGCGGACCGGGGACCGGACGGCCTCCTCCCGATACGACCGGTAATTATGGGTTTCGCGGTACACCGAAGAAGGCGCCAGGGACGCCCACACGGCATCAAAGTCCCGCCGGACCTCCGCATCCAGGTACGCCCGGGCCGCCTGCTCTACGGCGCCGATCTCGCCGTTCGATGCATCTTCCGGAGCGGCGGCGGTCCCCCAGAGCACCATCACCAGAATCAGCAGGCCCCCGAGGACCGCCGGCCTGCCCTGTGGTCCGCCGGGTCGCCGCATTCCCTTACGATCCGACCTCATCTCATACCTTCTTCACGAAATGCCGGGCAAAGAGCCCGCTGGGGCGGATGCACAGGACAAGCACGATGATGACAAAGGCGACGATGGGCTTCCACTGGGGCCACATGTACCCGAAGAGGTTCTCGATCAGCCCGAGGATCTCTCCCCCCAGGAGCACGCCGGGAATGCTGGTCAGCCCCCCCAGGACCGCGGCGGCAAATGCACGGAGGAAGGGCTCCATCATGAAGGCCGGGTCCAGGGTGGCACGGGCCGCGAAGAACATCGCCGCGATGGTCCCGATGATGGAACTGAGCCCCCAGGAAAAGGCGAAGACCCGCTCGGTCCGGATGCCCATGATCTTGGCGGCATTCTGGTTCTGCTGGGTCGCCCGCATGGCGATGCCGAGCTTCGTGAAGCGGAAGAAGACGTACAGGAGGCCCGCGATCGTCCCGGCTGTCAGGAAGACGGCGATTGCCCAGTCACTGATGATGATGCCCGGAACGGGCTCGTGAATCGACATATAGGACCACGGCAGCGAGAAGGACTTCTGCTCGGCCCCCCACTTCCAGCTGGCGAGCCCCATGAGCAGCATCTCGGCCCCGAGGGTGATGACGATCAGCCCCAGGATGCTCGGATTCTTCGCCGGGCGGAGAAACAGGAACTCCACGGCCGCCCCCAGAAGGGCCGCGAACCCCAGGGTCAGGAGAAAGGCCGCCCAGAACGGAGCGCCGTAGTACGTGAGCATGTGGTACGCCACGAACGTGGCGAACATGGCCATTTCGCCCTGTCCGAAGTTGATCACCTCCGAGGTCTTGTAGATGATCACCACGGCGACGGCGAAGAGGCCATAGCAGGCCCCGATGGCGAGCCCCTCGACGATCAGCTGTCCGATCATAGGCACCTCAGAACGGCCATGTTCTCCAGTATTTCTTGACGCGGAGCCACACCCCGAACATCCCCAGGGGCTCGAACAGGACAATGGCGATCATGACGAGACCGAGGATGATGCTGTTGAAATTTTCCAGGCCGACGACGGTGAACCAGCGCTCCGACAGATCCAGCAGGAACGGGCCCGCCAGCGGCATTTCCCGGATGTTCTTCAGGAGATCGTACTGCAGCCAGGTGATGAGCGCCGCCCCCACGATGGACCCGAAGGTCGATCCCAGGCCGCCCACAACGACCATCACGAGGAACACGATGGAAAGAATGAGGTTGAAGGGCTCGGGATTGAAGAATCCCAGGATGAACCCGAAAAGTCCCCCCGCAATACCGGCGTAGAAGGCGCTGACGGCGAACGAGAGGGTCTTGTAGATCATCAGGTTGACCCCCATGACCTCGGCGGCGATGTCGCTGTCCCGGATGGCTACGAAGGAGCGGCCCACCCTGGTTTTCATGAGGTTGACGGCACCGATCACCATCAGGACGGTAATCGTCAGGATCAGGTAGTACTTCCCCAGATCGGTCTCCAGGACGAAGCCCCAGCCGAGCTGCGGAATTCCGAGATCCAGGGGCGGCGCCTGGAGTCCCGTCCGTCCGCCAAAGACCTCCGCGTGCCCGATGATGTGCGTGATGGTGAGGCCGAATCCGAGCGTGGCAATGGACAGGTAGGGTCCTTCCAGGCGCAGCGCCGGGAGCCCCACCAGGAAGCCGAAGGCGGCGGCGATGAAGGCCGCTGCCAGGAGTGCGGGAAAGAAGGGGACTTCCAGCCTGGTCATGAGCAGGGTCGTCGCGTAGGCGCCGATGGCGAAGAAGCCCGCGTGCCCCAGGGAGATCTGCCCCGTGTAGCCGGCGAGGATGTTCAGCCCCACGGCCAGGATCACGTGGACCATGATCAGGTTCAGGAGATAGAAGCGGTATCCCGGCAGATACAGGGGCAGGGTGTAGAGGAAGGCCAGAAGAAGGAGGGACCAGAAGAGGATCACGCCGCTTCCGAAGAGCCGGATATCCTCGTAGTAGTCCCGCTTCATGTCCATCGAAGAGCCTCCGGGAAAGGCCGCTGGCGCACAGGTTTATGGGTCAGGTTCCAGTTCCGGAAGGGGCGGGAAGGTGAAGAACGGCGCCGGGCCGTCCGTCGCCCCGATGGGAACCATGGTTAACAGACAGGTCCGGGGACTGTCAAGGGAAACCGCCCCCGCTCCCGCTGTTCCCCGGCTTCATCCGCCCGCGGCGGCCCTTCGGGAGCGTTCGCCGGCATGCCCCGCGGACGCCGGCGGCCGGAAACCATCATTGTCAGCCCGGGGCGGATATGGTAGGGTTCCCCCGGAGCCGGGAACTGCAGAAATACAAGCCAACCCGGCCGTTTTGGGGGAAATCCATTCCATGACCGATCCAGGCGGACAAGGGGTCGGCGCGTATTCGACGCCCGACCGGAACGGCATCGAGGCGCTCCTTGACCTGATCCGGACCCTGCGATCCCCCGATGGATGTCCCTGGGACAGGGCCCAGGGAAAGAAGGACCTCGGCCATTATCTCCTGAACGAGGCCTACGAAGTCCTGGACGCCCTGGCCGGGGAAGAGCCGGCGGCGCTCCGGGAGGAGCTTGGCGACCTGCTGTTCCAGATCCTCTTCCTGGTCGTTCTCGCCGAAGAGGACGGCTCTTTCCGGCTGGCGGATGTGACGGCGGAGATCCGGGAAAAGATGATCCGGCGCCACCCCCATGTCTTCGGGGACGTCACCGTCCAAGATGCCGCGGAGGTGAAGGCCAACTGGGATGAAATCAAGAAGGGCGAGAAGTCTGCCAATGGCGAACCCGGAGGGATCCTCGACGGAATCCCCCGCTCCATGCCGGCGCTCCGGAAGGCCCAGGAGGCGGGACAGCGGGCCGCCCGGGTCGGCTTCGACTGGACCGATACCGCCGGCGTGCTTGACAAGGTCCGTGAGGAAACGAAGGAACTGGAGGAGGCTCTTGCCGACGGCTCCCCGGACCGGGTGACCGAAGAGATCGGCGACCTCCTGTTCTCGGTGGTGAATCTGGCCCGCCACGCCTCCGTCGAAGCGGAAGAGGCGCTGGAGGCAACCGTCGGGAAGTTCCGGAGCCGCTTCCGGTTCATCGAACGGGAGCTGGGCCGCCGGGGAAAACCACTGGCCTCGGCGACCATGGAGGAAATGGACCGTCTGTGGGAGGGATCCAAAGACCGTTGAACCCCGCCGGGCCGGTCTGAAGAGAAGACGGGCGGCGACAGCTCGGCGCAGGAAACGTTCCTCCTGTGCCTGACCCCGGGGAGGCATCGTCATGAAGGTTATCTTTCACAAGGATTTCCATCAGTCCTATGTTGCAGATCCCGCGGCCGCCACGGGCCGCGTGGAGGCCGTCCTGAAGGCGATCCGGGGCAAAGCGGAGCTTGTCGAAGCCGTCCCGGCGTCCCCGGAGGACATCGCCGCCGTTCACACCCCGTCCCACATAGAGGAAGTGCGCCGCGAGCGCCTCTACGACATTGCCGCTCTGGCCGCCGGCGGAGCCGTCCAGGCGGCCATGACGGGCCTCACGGAACCCTGCTTCGCCCTCATCCGGCCGCCGGGTCACCATGCGTCCGCCGGGAGCGCCTGGGGCTTCTGTTACTTCAACAACATGGCCATCGCCATGGAGAAGCTCAAGCGCGAGGGGCTCATCGAAAAGGCCCACATTTTGGACTTCGATCTCCACTTCGG
Organism: uncultured Syntrophaceae bacterium; assembly: GCA_964578535.1. Taxonomy (GTDB): domain Bacteria; phylum Desulfobacterota; class Syntrophia; order Syntrophales; family PHBD01; genus PHBD01. The sequence goes on along the minus strand of CAZODI010000002.1, from coordinate 101,453 downwards.
CGACGGGACGGTGAACATCCTGGGCGCCCGCGGCTACGTGACGATCCACAACCCGTCCGCGGCGGAGCGGACAAAGTATCTCCGGGAAGTCGAGCAGAAGCTCTTCGCCGAGAAAGTGGACCTCATCGGCGTCTCCGCCGGTTTCGACAACCATCTCGAAGACTGGGGCGGGCTGCTGGCTACGGAAGACTACCGGAAGATGGGAAAGATGGTCCGCCGGGCAGCCCGGGAGCACGGGGGCGGCTGTTTCGGAATCCTCGAGGGCGGATACAACCACGGCGTGCTGGGGCAGAACGTCCTGGCCTTCATCGAGGGAATGGAGGAGGGCTGACGCCGGACCGGACCGCCGATACCGGAAGTGCATGAGGCTCCCGGCAATAGAAACCATGTCCAGCAGACACAGGGGCATTTTCTACAATTTCGTCATCTTCGCATTTTTCCTGGCCTCCCGGATCATGCGACAGAGGCCGCACCTGAAAGGGAAGGAAAACCTCCGGGAGATCCCGACCCCGGCCCTGATCACCGTTACCCACGACAGCTACTACGAGATCCCTTCCCTCTCCCGGGTGTACTACGCCCTGCATCCCAAGCCCGACTTCCTGATCATGGCCAAGAACGATTTCCTCGGCGGACACTACCTCTCCACGAACTTCGCCCAGGGGAACCGATTTCTGCGTTCCATCCTCCTGCTCCTGGACCGGACGGGACTGCCCCTGGCGGTCTTCCGGACGATGCAGCTCACGTCCATCGAGCGGCCCTTCATCGAACACCCCGACATGAAGCGGCAGGCCCTGCACCAGGCCATCGACGAGCAGGTCGGGAAATTCCGGGAGGCCGCCGCCGGGGGATTGTCCACGCTGATTTTCCCGGAGGGAACGACCTGGGGGTTCGGGGGACTCAAGAAGATCCGGAGCGCCGCCTTCCAGGTGGTGGAGGGCGCCTTCGAGAACGCCCGGGAAAAGGTTTATATCCTGCCGATCAACGTGAAGGTGGACCGCCTTGTCCGGGGCTCCAAGGACGTGTTCATCCGGGTGGGCCGGCCCTTCTTCGCCGTGAAGCCGAAGGAGGAATTCAACAGCCTCCTCTTCGACACCCTCCAGCATCTCCACACGATCACCTTCAGCCAGATCGCGGCCTACTACCTGAAGCGCCTGGCGGAGATCCAGGACGGCGCCGCCGAGACGGTCACCGTGGAGAAGGAGCGATTCATGGCGGCGCTGGAGGAGATCGTCCGGGACATCCACGAGCGGGTCAGGGCGCACGTCCTGCCTCATCTCGATCCGGACCTGCTGGATCATCGCCGGCTCCTGGAAAAGGTCCGCCGGTTCCTGAAGTACTGCTCCCGGAACCGATACCTGCTGGAGGTCCGCCGGCAGGGAGGAAGGGAGATCCTGGTGCTGAACCGCCGGAGGGTCCTGGAAGACTACCCCGTCAGGGACTACCGGAAGCGCAATCCCGTGGGCTTCCATGCCAATGAATTGAAGTCCCTGGGGGAGGACGTCGTCCGCTCCATATACGACCGCTGCGTCTACGGCCCCGGCCGTCCGCCGTCCGCCGTCACACACCCCGTCCGCATCCGCTGAATCCGCCCGGAGGCCATCACCACGTTGCCTTCATCAAGGCACGGTTCCCGGTATTTTTCCAGTTTCCCCGCCCATCTCACTGCAGTCATGATTCAGCCCGTTCACGTCGCAGTAGAGCCGGGCGGGCTCACACCCTTCGCACTCCAGCTACAGCGTCACGTGGGCGATGCCGTACCTGCGGCCGGCCGTCTCCCGGATCGCCCGCTGGATGGCCACCCCGTCGCGGACGGAGATGTCGTCCGTCACGATGTGCGCCGAAAGGGCCCGCATGCCCTGCGTGATGCTCCAGACGTGCAGGTCATGGACGCCGCGTACGCCGGAGACCGTAAGCAGGTCGGCGACCATTTCATCCATGTCGATGTCCCGGGGGGTGGCCTCCAGGAGGATGTCCAGGACGTCGCGGAGAATGCTCCAGGCACTCCACAGGATCAGCGCGCCGATCAGTACGCTCGCCAGGGGGTCCAGTCCGTTCAGCCCCGTAAAGAAGATGGCGACGCGCGCCAGCACCGCCCCGAGTGTCGAAAAACATCGCCCATCAGGTGAAGAAATGCACACTTCAGATTCAGGTCGTACTCGCTGCCCTCCCTGACCAGCCGGGCTGTCCCGGCATTGACCAGGAAGGCCGCCGCCCCGACCGCGATCAGGATGCCCGCCTGTACAGGCGGCGGCGACAGGAAGCGGTGCCAGGCTTCATAGAAAATGCCAAGTGCGATGACGGCCAGGGTGGTGGAGTTGGACAGGGCAAAGAGGATTCCCGCCCGGTGGTTAGCCTGAGGTCTTGCCTGCGTGGGCGGGCCGGGTGCTCAATCGGATGGCGTACCAGCTCAGTCCGAGGGCAACGGCGTCCGTCAGGTTGTGCCCGGCGTCCGACAGGAGCGTCAGGCTGTTCGCCCAGAGTCCCGCCAGCGCCTCGACGACCACGAACGCCAGCGTGATGCAAAGAGAGAGAAACAGGCGGGAAGACGTCCGGGAGGACAGGTCTCCGAAGTGGGAATGGCCGTGCGAATGTCCGGTTGCCATTTCTCTTTTTCGTGCCGGCGAAGGAATGCAGCGGGACCATCCGGTCCGGCATGAATACCGGATGGTCCCGCCTTGTCCCGCGTTCTGTTCCCGGAGGCTCCCGCTCCGCTCCCTGACTCGCCTACTGGCGCGTCATCCGCCGCCAGTAACGGGTCCCGTCGAAGCTGCCCTCGAAGGCCTGGCATTCTCCCCCCGGCAGCCACGTCCATTCAAAGCGCCCCTCCGCGGGGATGCCCGTCACCTGCCTCCAGGTTCCCCGGAGAACGCGACCCGTCACAACGGCATCCGAGATCACCGCTGTTACCTTTTTTTGCTGGGCCCGGTGATAGTAGGCGTATCCTCCCTCCACCCGGCCGTCCATTTCTCTCAGGTTGATGTCCATGGCATAGCCGCTGATGTCGGTGCCCCGGAATCGGCCTGTCCAGCAGCCCGTCGCCGCGGGAGGGGTTGACGCAGACGTTCCGGCCGACTGGAATTCGATCCGGAGGATGGTGCCGGTGTCGATGCTCTGCGTCCTGCCGTCCTGAAACGTGATGATCATCTGATCTGCCGCCAGGGCCGCGCCCGTGCAGAAAACCAACCATGCCGCAACGACCAGCCACACTCTCTTCATGCGATCCTCCTTGTCCTTGCCGTGATGGAATACCAGATTGTTTCCGGGACCGGACCCGGGGAGCCCTCGCCCCCCGCTTCAACCCGGCCGCCTGGATATGGTCACTTTTTTCGGAACAGCGCATCGTCCAGGCCCGTGTTCCAGGTCCAGCCGGAGTAGGTGATCGCCACGGATCCTTCGGCGGGCATGTTCTCCAGGCGGGCCATGCCCCGGGAGACGGGGCTGTCCTGACTGTACAAGGGGTTGTCCGGCGTGCGGACGCCCCGCTCCGGGAAGGTCAGGTGGACATCCACCCGCTGCGGCAGCCAGAGTCCTTCACCGCTCTGCCGGACATGGACATAGCGGATCCGGGCCCGGGCTTTCCCCCCCTGGACGGAGAGGCTCTCCACCTGAAGGATCCGTTTCGGGCTCCCGCCGATCCAGACCCGGTACGATCGAACCTTCCCCTTCTCCGCCAGGGGCTCCACGCGGAAGATATCTGCCGGAGTACCTTCCACCGCTTCCCCCCCCAGCCAGGTGATGCGGTTTTTCTCCGGCCGGAAGCGGGCCGGGTCGAAGAGAGCGGCCTCCCGGGGCAGGGGGGCGAAGTTCTTCGTCTCCAGATGGAAGCGGTCGGGACGCTTGAAGTACACCGTGCCGGAAAAGTCGGGGACCCGGAAATCGGGGATCCGGACCTTCGCCTGGATCCGCACCGAATAATCCCGCATGCCTTCGTAGGGACGGAGCACCTCCGTCAGGGTCAGGGCCGGATCCGGCCCTGCGGCACCGGCGGGCAGCGGCATTGCCGCTCCCGTCCCCAGAAGGGCCGCCAGCAGGATCGCACCGGCAAAGCGGATCAGAGCGGATCGGCGGTTTCTCATGACAGGATGTCCTTGCGGTTGAACCAGGCGAGGGTCGCAAAGAAAAAGAGTGCCGTGAAGCCCAGGAGGATCCAGATGTTCCTCACGATCTCGTCCCAGGGAACGGGATCGGCGAAGACCTTCTGCCAGGTGTCGAAGTAGTTCACGAAGAGCCAGGGCCGGATGGCCTGGAACAGATCGAAGGGAAGCGTGATGATGATGAGGCTGATGATGATGACCGCCATGGTGGCCACGATGGGGCCGATGGAATTGTCCGTGAAGGCGGAAAAGAGGAAACACAGGGCGGACACGACGAACATGCTCAGGATGGCGAGCCCCCAGGCCAGAAGGAAATGAAAAGGAAGGACCGCCTCCGGAAGGACCGTGATCCCCCGTTTCACCACCAGGAGGTCCCCTCCGCCAAAGACGGCCAGGGAAAGCCCCAGGGTCAGGACGCCGATGAACAGGACCATCAGCGCCGTATACAGGAGGGTGACCAGGAACTTCGCGGTGATGATCCGGGTTCGCGACACGGCACGGGTCAGGAGGAACCGGAAGGTGCCGGCGTTCCCCTCTCCGGCGATCTGGTCTCCCGCAACCAGGGTCAGGACGATAGGTACATGGACCCATAAGGCGCCCAGGAAGAAGAATCCGAAGAACCAGCCGTTGAGGACGTTTCCGCCAATGATGAAGTCCTGCTCCAGGGGGGCCAGGAGGTTCCGTTCGAAGGCCCTCTGGCCGCCCATGCGGAGGCCGGCGACGACCAGGGGTACAAGGATGCCAAAGGCCAGGAACCCGATGTAGGTCCGGAGTTTCGTGAATGTCTTGACCGCCTCGAACCAGATCAGCCGTCCCACGGTTCAGTCCCCCACCAGGCTCAGGAAGTACGTCTCCAGGGAGCGCTCAGGAATGAGGGCCTGGACCTGGAAGCCCGCCTGGACCAGCTCGCGGTTCAGCTCCGGGACCCGCCGAAGATCCATCTTCAGGGTGAATCCTTCGCCCCGCCGCTCCGGCAACGGATAGCCGCCCCGGGCCTCGATCCAGCGGGCGGCCTCCTCCGGCCGGTCCGTGCTCACCGTCACCACCGCCTCCCCCTCCCCCAGCAGCTCCCGCACGGCACCTTCGACCCGGAGAAGCCCCTGGTGGATGACGGCCATGCGCGTGGCCGTTATCTCCACCTCGTGGAGGAGATGGGAGGAAAGAAAGACCGTCATCCCCCGCTCCCGGGCCAGTTCCCGGATCAGGTCACGGACGTCCTTCACGCCCTGCGGATCCAGCCCCGTCGTGGGCTCGTCCAGGATGATCAGCTCGGGCTCGGATAGCAGGGCCAGGGCCAGCCCCAGGCGCTGGTTCATGCCGTGTGAGAAGGTCTTCACCCGGTCATCCGCCCGGTCCAGCAAGCCTACCCTCTCCAGCCCCTCGAGGATGCGGGCCCGGGGTGCGCGCCGCCTCAGCCCTCCTAAGATCTCGAGGTTCCGGTAGGCCGAAAGGTGGCCGTAGAAGGCCGGCTTCTCGACAATGGCGCCCACCCGCTCAAGGACCCTGTGGCCGTCCCGGCGAAGCGAGCGGCCGAACAGCTCCACGTCTCCCTCCGTCGGAAAGACAAGGCGGAGGATCATCCGGATGGCCGTGCTCTTGCCGGCCCCGTTGGGCCCCAGGAATCCGAATACGTCACCCCGGCGGACCTCGATGCTCAGGCCGTTCACGGCCAGGCGGCTCCCGTAGCGCTTGGTCAGGTTGACGGTTCGAAGGACAAGATCGGACAAAGGTTCTCCATCAGCGGGGATCACCCGGTAAGGGCATGGTATTTCTTGACTTCTAACGGATTTCCCGGATAATTGCAATACCACCGGCCAATCCGGAATCCAAAGCGCGGAAATCCCAGGGAGGGACATGTCATGGGAAAAGTCTCCATCGGCACCAATGTCTACGTGTACCCGAATCCTGTCACCCTGCTGGGGACGATGGTGGAGGGAAAGATCAATTTCATGCCGCTCGGCTGGGTGTCCCGGGTGAATGCGGATCCCCCCTGGATCGGCATCGGCGTCGGCCGGGGACACCACTCGTCAAAAGGAATCCATGAAACCGGAACCTTCAGCGTGAATTTCCCGTCTGCCGACATGATGGAGGAAACGGATTACTGCGGCCTCGTGTCGGGGAGCAAGGCCGACAAATCGGGCATTTTCAAGTGCTTCTTCGGACCCCTGAAGACCGCTCCCTTGATCGAAGCCTGCCCGCTCTGCCTGGAGTGCAGGCTGGTCCAGACCATGGACCTGCCGACCAACGACTGGTTCATCGGGGAGATCGTCTCCGCCTGGGTCGAGGATGCCTGCCTGACAGACGGGAAACCGGACATCCGCAAGATGAACCCGCTGCTCCTGACGATGCCGGACAACCGCTACTGGACCATTGGCTCTCAAGCAGGAAAAGCCTGGGGAGCAGGGGCGGACCTGTTGAAGCGCCGGAAAGAGGGAGCATAGCCGTCCGGCACCCATCCATGCCATAGGAGGCAATCATGTTGAAGGAATTCAAAGAGTTTGCAATGCGTGGAAACGTGGTGGACATGGCGGTGGGCATCATCATCGGCGCCGCCTTCGGGACGATCGTGAAATCCCTGGTAGACGACGTCATCATGCCCCCCATCGGGATGCTCCTGGGCAACGTGGACTTCTCGAACCTTTACGTGGTCCTGAAGGAAGGCGCCGCGGCAGGCCCCTACGCGGCGCTGGCAGAGGCAAAGAAGGCCGGTGCGGTGACGCTCAACTATGGTCTTTTCATCAACACCATTATCAGCTTCCTCATCGTCGCCTTCTCGGTGTTTCTTGTCATCCGGGGCATGAACCGGCTGAAGCGGGAAGCCCCGGCGGAAGCAACCACCAAGGAGTGCCCGAAGTGCTTCACCGAGATCCCCGTCAAGGCGGTCCGCTGTCCCCACTGTACGTCCGAGTTGTGAGCCGTTGAACACCGGGAAAGACAGGGCCGATTCGGGATGGTCGGCGGAAGCGCGCGGGATTGTTCGACGATAACCCGGCTTCGATGACAATACGGGGTGAACCACCCGGAGAACCCGTTACCCTGGCAGGGAGAGAGGTCTGTGCAGTGCCGGAAGAATTCCTGAACAACCTGGGACCATGGCTGATGGGATTGCCCTTTTCCCTGACGGTCTGCGACGAGAAGGGAACGATCCTCTACATGAACAGCCGGGCGGACCGCTCATTCGAATCGCAGGGAGGGAAGGCGCTGGTAGGCTCGAACGTCCTGGACTGCCACCCCGAGCCGGCGCGGACAAAGCTCCTGACGATCATGGAGCAGCGGGAACAGAACGTGTACACCGTGGAAAAGAAAGGGACCCGAAGATTGATCTTCCAGTCCCCATGGTATCGCGATGGCGTTTACTCGGGTTTCTTCGAGCTGATCCTGCAGATCCCGGAAAGCATGCCCCACTTCATCCGGAAGGGATAACGGGCCGGTTCGCCCCGATGATCACCGTGTCTCAACGAACTGTCCCGCCTTCACCCGCTGTATGCCCTGCGGGTCCCCCTCAATGGCCGCCCAGGCCTTGTCATGCTGAATCTGGTCGGTAATCCGCAGGACGACCGGCAGCCGGGACTGGTCGCAGGTCTTCTGGCCGCTGACGGGGTCTTCCACCTCCGAGAACGCGTAGACGGACAACTGAAGGTTTTCCTTTACACCCGCCTTGCTTCCCAGGCTGACGAGGGCGATGCGCCGGCTTCCGTCGGGGCTGGTTTTCGTCTGGATGACGTAACCGCGGGCGGAAAAATTCCTGGAAAGTGCCGGCCGCAGGTCCTCCATGTTCTTCGTTCCCGCCTTCTTGACCCCGCCGACAACCTCGGCAAAACCGGGATACGGCATCTTTCCCAGGCTTTCCTTCCCGGAGAATCTCTTGGAGAAAATCACCTCCCCGCTCTCCACGTCCAGGACCCGGACCAGGACCTCCGCCTCCACGCTCCAGCCTTCCGCGGCCTCTGCAACCGCCGCCACGGCATGCCCTGCCAGGGCCGCCCAGAGGGCGTCGTCTCCCTTGCGCTGGTCCGCCGCCCGCCGGCCCACGTCGCGGCCTCCCCTCTGGATGGACTGGGTGCTCCGATACGCGAGGGCGATGTTGTTGAAAGAGCCGGTGACAATGTACTTGGCCCCGGCCAGTTTTCCAAGCTGCACCGCCGTGGACTGGTCCACCATGCCCGACTGCTGGAGTTTCATCTCGTCGAAGACCTTGGCCAGCTCCTTCCGCGTATAGACGCGGACTCCCGGGATTCCCCGGATCTGATCCAGGACGGAGTCCTCCAGGGATTCGCTCAGTTTCGAGTTCATCTCCTGCTGGGTCATCCGGGTATCCTGCTGGAACCGGCGGCGATCGTCGGTTCCCCAGACAACCCCGGCCGTGCTCCGCGTCGCCCTGCCGGCGGCAGCCCCCCGGACCTGGCGATCCGATGTCCCCTCCACGTGAACCTGAACCTCTTTGGCATAGTCGAAGGGGGTGTTGTTCGAGAAGGGGGCGATGGCCACCCGCGTCGAGGCCGTGTCGTACAGGGCTCTGCAGCAGTCCGGCACAGTCTCCCGGGATACCCGGTCGGGCAGGAACGAGGCGGAATCGATCTGGACCGCCGCCCCACTGGCAACGCAGCCGGCCAGAATAACGGCCAGGAACAGCACGTTTCCCAGTCTGCCGTACATCCGTCTCCCTTTCATCGGCGATAGTTAAAGGTCAGCGAATAGGGCGTGAAGTTCACAAGGGCGAAGTCCCCCTTCTGCCGAAGGCTGTTGGCCAGGTAGAGGGGATTCTCCGGGTAGCTGACGGTGAACTCGCCCATCTCATTTTCATCGACGCCGGTCACCCATACGGTGTTCTGAAGGGCTCCCTTGACCTCGATGTTTGTGTCCAGATCCTTGACGCCGTTGACTTTCACGCGGACTTTTCGGACGTTTCCCCGGATGAATTTATGCGCCGTATCAAGCACTTTCGGAGACAGTCTCTCTACCAGGTCTTCCATGCCGCGGGCGGCGGCGTCTTCGACGTTGTTCGCCAGCCCTCTCCCGGAGACTGCGTCTGCCGTCAGGATCTCCATGTTCCCCGTCCGGTTGTTCTTCGCCAGCATCCGATATGTCAGGCGCACCGTCACGTTGTTGAAGGGCATGGACAGGCCGTAGCCGATGTCTTCTCCCTTCTTCGTCGAGATCGTGTAATCGATCTTTCCGACGACGACAACATTGGACAGATACTTGTAGAGCATGCTTCGGACGGCCATGGTGCTGCCGCTCCTGGCCATCCGCTCGATGGCCACTGCGTCCGAGGGGTTGGACGGCGCCGCATCGATAACCTTGAAGTTCTGCTCCGTCAGCTTGCCGATGAGCTTTTCAGAGAGAATATTCGTCTCTTCGAACTCGTCCCCACCCCTGGCGGAGGGCTTCCTGGCCGGGATAAACAGGGCGATGCCGCTGTTCAGGGCCAACTCGGAGGAGATGGCCTCCTGGGCCTTGGCCGGTTCAATGCACGCGTTGATCGTGACCGTCAGGGTCTCCCCCTGGCGGTTCTGCCCGAGAACCTTGAAGCTCTTGACGGAGCCGCCGACCTTCGTCTTCATGACGTCTTCCACCAGGGTGAAGTTGGACACGAAACTCGACGCCTTGACGTCAACCCCGACGGTCTTCTCAATGGCGGCCCATTTGGCGCGGGCGATCGCCTCCAGCCGGGCCGAGGGCTGGTCGTTGTTCAAGACGACCGCTTCCCCGTCGGCAGTGACACATTTCTGCTGGGCGGCCGCATCGGTATGCATCCCCGGAAACACCAGCAAAATCCAGAAACCGATCATCCACCAACGAACACTGCGCATATGTGCTTCCTCCTCTCTCAAACGGGCCGGCTCAACCCTTCGGTTGGAGCTGCTGTTGCAGCTTCATGCGGTTTTTGATCACTGCCGAAACCCGGTTCAGGGCGGCCGTAATGTCGTCATCGGGCTTGCCGAGCAGCTTGTCGGCCTGGCGGTACAGGGACAGGGCGGCGTCGGCGTCGCCGCGGCTCTCCGCGCAGACACCCAGGTTGTACAGAAGGGCCGGCGATGCAGGGGCCTGGATCCTCGCCGCTCCCCAGATCTCGCAGGCCGCGTCCAGCCGGCCCCGGCCGGCGTAATCGATCCCCCTCTTCAGGGAGTCCTTGGGCTCCGCGGTGGCGATCCCGTCGGTCATGTCCATGAGCGCGATCTCCACGGTCACGTAGAAGGGAGCCACGTCCCTGCGGAACTGGGCCCTCGCCGTGTCCTTCACCTGCTCCAGAAGTTCGTCCCCGCCCTTGGGCTGCGTCCCGTCGGAGCAGCCGGATGAGCTGGTCGAGCCGCCCAGGTTCCGGGAATACAGGACGCGACCCGTCGATACGTCGATCAGCTTGGGCGTGACGGCGAACGTCACGTCCCGCTTCAGGCAGTTTACGGAGTAGTTGCGGTACTTCAGGCATTTGGGCACGTCGAAAAAGCCCGCGTCCTTCTTTTTCGCCTCCCGCTCGATGCACTCCCGGCGCTGCTCCCGGTATCGCTGTTCTTTCACATCCGATGCCGTCACCGTCCCTGTATAGATCCCCTGCGCCCCTACCATGCGGCCCAGTTTGGCGGCGGTGCTCGGGTCCACCAGTCCGCTCTGGGAAAATTTCTGCTCGCTGATGATCCGGCTGAGGGACTGGCGGTCCACCAGGGAGAAATAGGGCCGGTCGTCGATGTTGATGCTGGCCAGGACCCCTTCGATCTCGGCTGCGAAGCCGGCGCCGTCGGGACCGCCGAACGGAACGACTGCCACCGCCTTGGTCAGCGATGCCTGGTGGTACGCCGCGGGCTGCAGCATGTTCACCCGGACCTTGGTGGCACATCCCGACAGGGCAAGACAGATGAAAAAGGCCGGGATAAAAACGGGAAGGATCCTGAAAACACGTTGGCGAACGGACAGATGAATGCGGGTGTCGATCATGGTATTCCCCCTTGGACAGGATGGGAATTTCCCATAACGGAAAGGGAGAATCAAGGGGATTCTTGGATTCCCGGACAGCAGGGACAGATTCCGGGAATCAGGGCGAGATTCGGAGCAGATCCTCCGCGGTCCGGACGATGTTCCCGGCCGTCAGTCCATACTCTTCGAACAGATCGTCCGCCCTGCCGGACGAGCAGAACTGGTCCCTCACCCCGACGCGCCGGACCGGCGCCGGCCTGCTCTCGCAGAGAACCTCGCAGACGGCGCTTCCCAGGCCGCCGATGATCGAGTGCTCCTCGACAGTGACAATGCCCTTCGTCTCCCGGGCGCAGGCCAGGATCAGTTCCTCGTCGATGGGCTTGAGCGTCGGCATGTTCACGACCCGGGCGGTGATTCCCTTCGCCCGGAGCGAATCCGCCGCTTGCAGTGCGGGATGGACCATGTAGCCGCAGGCGATAATCGACACGTCCGAGCCGGGACGGAGGATGTCCCCCCGGCCGAGCCGGAACGACACACCGGGTTTGTAGATCACGGGGAATTTCATCCGGGAGGTCCGTACGTAGAACGGCCCCGGGGTTTCGGCGACCAGCCGGAGGATTGCCTTTGTCTCGTGAGCGTCGGCGGGAACGATGACCCGCATGTTCGGCATGGCCCGCATGAGGGCGAGATCTTCCGTCATCTGGTGGCTCGCCCCGTCTTCTCCCACGGAGACGCCGCCATGGCTGGCCACGATCTTGACATTGATCTGCGGGTACGCGATGGCCTGCCGGATCTGTTCCCAGGCACGCCCGGTGGCAAAGACGGCAAAGGTGCTGGCGAAGGCGGTCTTCCCCGCCAGGGCAAGCCCTGCGGCCGTTCCCATCATGTCCTGTTCGGCCACGCCCATGTCGAAGAAACGCTCCGGGAATTCCCGGGCGAAGAGTTTCGTCATGGTGGAGGCGGAAAGGTCCGCGTCCAGGACGACGATGTCCCGGTTTTCCCGTCCCAGCTCCACCAGGGCCTCGCCGTATGCCTCCCGTATGCCCAGGGTTTCCGTCATGCCGCCCCCAGTTCCTGCAGCGCCCGCGCCAGCTCGTCGTCCGAGGGTGCCACGCCGTGATATTTTACCTGATTCTCAAAGATGGAGACCCCCTTGCCCTTCACCGTCCGCGCGATCAGCATGGTCGGGGTGTCCACGAGGGGCTTTCCTTTCACCGATTCAAGAGCCGGGATCAGGGAGCTGAAATCGTGCCCATCCACGACCCGGACATCCCACCCGAAAGAGCGCCACTTGTCGGCCAGCGGCTCGACCCCTTTCACGTCCTTCACGAACCCGTCGATCTGCAACCCGTTGTTGTCGACAATCGCCAGCACCTTTCCGAGGCGCCGGTGCGCCGCCGTCATGGCTGCCTCCCAGACCTGCCCCTCCTGCACCTCGCCGTCCCCCAGGAGCGCGTACACGGAAGCCTCGTTTCCGTCGAGGCGCAGCCCCAAAGCGATGCCGTTGGCCACCGAGAGCCCCTGACCCAGGGAGCCTGAGGTGGCATCCACACCCGGCGTGCAGCGGGCGTTCGGATGCCCCTGGAGGCAGCTGTGGACCTTCCGGAGGGTGGCCAAAAGGCCCTCGTCGAAATAACCCGCCATGGCCAGGGCGGTATAAAGCGCCGGCGCCGCGTGCCCCTTGGAAAGGACGAAACGATCCCGGCCCGGCCATTCCGGATTGTCCGGACGGTGCCTCATGACATGGAAGTACAGGGCGGTGATGATGTCCGCCGCGGAAAGGGAACCTCCCGTGTGCCCCGATTTCGCCTCATGGAGCATGCGCAGGATTCGGATGCGCAGGTTGCGCGCCGTTTCTTGAAGGGACTCCAATGATCTTTCCTCTCTCATCGTGGTCATGGACCCTAACACACCCTTGCCGTTTCTTTCAAGGGAGACAGGATTGTATGTCCCGCCGGGAAATATCCGTCACATCCGGTATCCCGTGATGCCGGACGGCAAATTCGCCGCCGGGATGAGCGGCGGCTTTCAGGAAGAAAAATTCACCTGGGAATAAGGAAATTGCCGCTCCAGAAGCCGCCGGATCTCCATCCGCTCGGCCTCGTCCCGTACCGGCTCGACACGGCTGACCGGCCGCCCGTCCTCTCCGGTCCGGTACTGCCAGCGGAGAAGGTATCCGGGAACCTTCAGGAATCGGCACCCTCCGCTCCCGCAGCAAGACCGGTCCAACATGGCGACCCCGACAGCGTAGAGAACTTCCCGTCCGTTGAAGGGCATCCGGCCTTCCCCGGTCAGCGAATAGGAGCCGCTGATAAATTCAATTACCTGGTCCAGCTCCAGGTGAACGTGGTCCTCCTCGTGATTCTGTGTCCGGTCCAGGGTCATATCCGGCTCTCCTTTTCTACCCTTTTTCTGAACATTCCCTCACCCACCGCCATGGGGGGGGAGAGTCTACTTTCCAATGCAGAACGTGGAGAAAATCCGCTCCAGGACCTGCTCCACCGTTGTCCTTCCCACGATGTCCCCCAACCGGTCCAGGGCGTCCTTGATATCGCAGGCGGCAACTTCGGGTGAGCATCCCGCCGCGAGGCCCGATACGGCCTGGGAGAGAAAGTACTGGGCGCCCTCCAGGGCGGTCTTGTGGCGGGCGTTCGACAGGAGCCCCTCCAGACACCCGGCGCCACCGTCCCGCAGGAGGAAACGGTGAAGGGATTCCGTCAGATCCGAAATGCCGTCACCCCTTTTCGCCGAAATCCACAAGGGGGCCTGGCCGTCGAAGAGCGCTCGGACTGCTTGCGCCTCGATCAAGGGTGTCAGGTCCGCCTTGTTGATCACGGGAAATCCCTTCCGACTGCCCACCTCTCCGGCGATCCGGCGGTCCTCCTCGGTCAGGGCCTCGCTTCCGTCCAGGAGCACGATCACCCGGTCGGCGGCGGAGATCCTTTCCCAGACACGCCGGATACCTTCCTGTTCGGCCGGGTCTTCCGTGTCCCGAATCCCGGCCGTATCGGCCAGTTTCACGGGAATCCCCTCCAGGGAGATCCATTCCTCGATGAAGTCCCGGGTCGTTCCCGGTGCGGGGGTCACGATGGCCCGCTCCATCCCCAGGAGCCGGTTGAGGAGGCTCGACTTCCCGACGTTGGATCGCCCGGCGATGACCACGGAGGCTCCGCTCCGGTACAGCCGGCCCTCGTTCCAGGTATCCAGCAGGTCTCCGATCCCGTCCCGGAGGAACATCACCCGCTCCGCCAGCGCTTCCGGCGGAACCGGTGTCAGGTCTTCGTCGCTGAAATCAATCTCCGCCTCCAGGTGGACAAGGACCTCCGTCAGTCCGTTTCGGAGGGATTCTATCCGCCGGGACAATTCCCCCTTCAGCTGGGATGCGGCGACTTTCCGGGCCGCTTCGGTCCGGGCGGCGATCATGTCCGCCACGGCCTCCGCCTGGGCCAGGTCCATGCGGCCGTTCAGAAAAGCCCGCTTCGTGAACTCACCCGGCTCCGCCGGTCGGGCCCCGGCACCTACCGCTTCCGACAGAACGGACCGGAGGATGACGGGTCCCCCATGGCAGTAAATTTCAACGACGTCTTCGCCGGAGGAGGAATGCGGGCCCTGCATCCAGCAGAGCATGACCTCGTCGAGGAAATCTCCCGTACCGGCAAACACGCGGCCGTGAAGCATCCGATGGCTGGTCCACTCCGCGCGGGGGTTCGACGGTTGGAAAAGCCGTTTCGCCACGGGCAGGCTTTCCGGTCCGCTGAGCCGTACGATCCCGATCGCACCCATCCCGGGCGGGGTGGCGATGGCGACAATGGTGTCGGTTTCAGACACGGCGGCCCCGTCCGTGTGTCAGCCCTCGTTCCGGACGGGACGGCCCTTCCGGGACGGCATGATGACAATCTTGCGGTATTCCCCCTCGCCCCGGCTTTTCGTTACCAGGGCTGCATCGTTCTGCAGGGCAAGATGAATGATCCGCCGGTCGTGGGCGTTCATGTTGCTGACCGTGACGGCCTTCCGGGTCTTCTTGACCTTTTCGCCCAGTTTCGCCGCCAGGGTTACCAGGGACTCCTCCCGCCGCTTCCGGTAGGCCTCGATATCGATGATGACGGGCTTCCCTCCGTTACTCCCCTTGTGGAGGGCCTTGTTGACGATGTACTGGATGGCATCCAGGTTCTGTCCGTGCTTTCCGATGAGCAGGCCACTGCACTCGCCCTGGATGTTGAGCCGGATCGTGTCCTCCGTCTCTTCGACGACCACGGGATACTCCAGGTCCATCCGAACGAGGATTCCCACGAGGAGTTCCCTTGCCTTCTCTGCGAACTCGGGATTGAATTCAATCGGGGCCTTCACCGGCAACGCTTCCCGGTTTTCCAAGGCAGGGGGCTCCGGCCGGGCCGACGGCTTTTCCACGGGTGGTGGTGCCGGCCGGGCCGACGGTTTCTCCACCTCCACCGCTTTCATCGTCGGGGCGGAGGTCTCCGGCTCCCGGACACGCGGTTTCTCCCGGGGTTTTTCCCTGCGGACCGCCGGCGTTTCCGGCCCCTCCTCCAAGAGAACATCCTCCAGGGCCTGGTCGATGGACAGGAGGCCCGCCCTGATTTTCGCCTTTTTCTGCCCGAACCCGAGGAATCCCGATACACCCTCGGAGATGATCTCGATGTTCAGCTTTTCCCGGGGGACGCCGAATTCCCGGCAGGCCTTTTCGATCGCTTCGTCGATGGTTTTTGCTTCAATTTCGAGTGTTTCCATATGGACACCTCTCGTCACGCGACCTTCTTGTTGATGTAGTACTGCTGGCCGATGCTGAAGATGTTGTTGAAGAGCCAGTAGATGACCAAGCCTGAAGGGAAATTCAGGAACAGAAACGTGAAGATCACGGGCATCCACAGCATGATTTTCTGCTGCATGGCGTCGCCCGTGGAGGGGGTCATCTTCTGCTGCAGCCACATGGTCGCCCCCATGATGACCGGGGTAATGTAATAGGGATCCTTCGCCGACAGATCCTGGATCCACCAGATGAGCGGCGAATGTCTCAGTTCGATGGCATACATCAGCGCCTTGTAAAGCCCGAAAAAGACGGGGATCTGGATAAGCATGGGCAGGCAGCCGCTCATGGGGTTGATCTTGTGGGCCTTATACAGGGCCATGGTCTCCTGGCTGAGGCGCTGCCGGTCGTTCTTGAACTTCTCCTGGATTTCCTTCATCTTGGGCTGCAGCTTCTGCATCTCCTTCATGGACCGGTAACTGATGTTCCCCAGCGGCCAGAAGATGATCTTGATGATGAGCGTGAGCACGATGATGGCAATCCCGTAATTGGGGAGGTATTTATAGATGAAGTTCAGGACCCAGAGCATGGGCATGGCCAGCCATTTGAGCCAGGAACCGAAATCCACCGCATCCTCGAGCCCCACCCCCTGGGCCTTCAGCAGCCCGTGGTCCTTGGGACCCAGAAACAGACTGTAGAGAAAATAGCCCGCCTGGCCGGGGGGAATGATGTTCTTGGGTCCCCGGAGACTTACCGTCGTCATATCCCGCCCGTCCTTGCCGAGCGACACGGCGGACAGGGACGGGTTCTGCGGTACCATGGCGGCGATGAAGTACTTGCTCTCGAACCCCGTCCAGGCGATGTTGGGTCCCAGAAGCTTGGTGGTCTCGATCTTCTTGATTTCCTGAAGTTCTACGCTCTTGCCCACCATGGTGATGGGTCCCAGGTGCGTATAGCTGTCCGTTTCCGCTTTGGGATCCACATACTGGGTCCAGTTGAGGGACCCGTTCTGGTTGAGGGGACGCCCCGACAGGTTGGTCGCCTTCACCTCCAGGTCGATGACATACTTCGTCGGATGAAACGTGAAGGTCTTGTCGATGCGCATCTCCCCCGGATAGGTCACGCTGAAGGTCAGGGAACGGCTTTCCTGGGCGGCTGTCAGGTCCAGGGACGTGGCGCTGACCTCGAAGGGACTCTCCCCCGGCACGTTCAGATCCGATTCCGGAAATGTCATCGTCAGGGGACGCGGCATCCCCGTCTTCACGTCCACCAGTTCGACGAGTGGGGAATCCTGCTTGATTGTTTCACCATATCCCTTCAATTTCAGGGACTTGAGCGTTGCTCCCCGGGTTGAGAAAACCGCCGTGTAGAGGGGGGTTTCGATGCGCACGTCTTTTTCCGGCACGGCTGCCGGCGGCGGAGAGGTCATTGCCGGTGCGGCAGGGGCTGCTGCTGTGGAGAGAGCGGCTGAGGGGGCTGCCCCCGTCGTCTTGCCTGCCGTCGGGGTTTCCTGCTTGGTCGCCGCCGGTGTCGCCGGCGTCTTGGCTGGCGGTTTCATGAAGAAAATCTGGTAGATGAGAACTACCAGAACGGATAAGACAATCGCAAGGATGGTTTTCTTGTCCATGATCGGCCTCTCGATGGGCTGTTACCGGACGGGATCAAACCCGCCTGGATGAAACGGATGGCAACGGGCCAGCCTCTTCAGGCCGAGCCAGAGTCCGCGAAACGGCCCATACCGCTCGATAGCCGTACGGGCGTACTCGGAACAGCTCGGGTGAAAACGGCAAGAAGGAGCCAGGAAGGGTGAAATGGCAGCCTGATAGAACCGGATGGCCAGGATCAAAACCTTTGCCAGCAGGTCCCTGATTGGACGGTCAGACATCAGTTCTCGAAATCAGCAGACTTTCCAGTTCTCCGGCCACATCGGCGAACGTCAGCGGTGGCAGGTTCCGCTTCGGAATGATGACAATGTCTAAGGGAACTGGAAATCCGGATCGGTTGAGCCTGAAAAATTCTCTCAAGAGCCGTTTGATGCGGTTTCGTTTGACCGCATTTCCAACTTTCCGGCTGACGGTGAGTCCCAGCCTGCTGACACCGGAGGAACAACGTACAGTGATGACGGTGAAGTGGGCCGAGTGGCGACGAATCCCGTGACGATAGATGGCATCGTACTCTTTTTTTTTGCGGATCCGCTCATTTCTGCGAAAGGTTTGTCTGGTCATGCTCTGCGGATGATTTCACCCGCCGGGCTCCGCCACCCCGCTCTCCTCGTCCGATTCCGGTGTCACACCGCCAGGCGCTTCCTGCCCTTGGCTCTCCTCCTGCTCAGGACTTGACGGCCCCCCCGGGTGGACATCCGAGCCCGGAAACCGTGGGTCCTCTTTCGCTTCTTATTCGTTGTATTCGTTAGCGTTTTCTTCATTGTGTCCGTTCCCGAAAATAGAAATAGGTCGTGTGATAAACCATAATCACCATCCCTTGTCAAGGTTTATTCAGCCGGCGGCACCGGGAGTTCCCTCCGCCTGCAAGAGAAATACTCATGCGATATCGGAGCCTTGTCATCCCCATCGGATCGATACCCCGGCCGTGGCCGACGGCGACCTCCCCGGTCGCAAGGCAGGCAGGCATAACCGCTGCATGCGGCATAAGTCACCGCCCAGGTTGACGGGGAGGCTGCGGTTCGCCGACGAGGGGCTCCGGCTTCCGATCCTGCGGCCGGTTTTCTTGCACCGGGGCCTGCAGGCCGCCGGGAGCGGAGGCCTCCGGAGGAGCAACCGGCGCCTTCTCATCCTGCCCGGCCGTAATGGTTATGCCCCCGGCCTCATCGCCGACGGCCTCCCCGGCATCCTTATCCCGCAGGACCTCTTCATATTCCTCAATGACGATGCCCCGCCGCACCATGATCCCGTATATCTTCTGGGAACGGTAGTTTACATAGCGTGAGTTTCCGGTGGGACTGTACAGACGCGGGTTCGGCAGGACCGCAGCGAGGCGCGCCGCCTCCATGGCTGACAGCGCCGACGCGGTTTTTCCGAAGTGGTGCCGGGCGGCCATCTCGATCCCGAAGATCCCCTCACCCCACTCGGCGACGTTCAGATAGAGCTCAAGAATCCTCTTTTTCGACAGGTTCTCCTCCATGCGCCACGTATAAATGGCCTCGCGGATCTTGCGGACGGGATTCCTAGACGGCGTGAGAAACAGGTTTTTTGCCAGCTGCTGGCTGATGGTGCTTCCCCCAACCTTGAACTTCTTCTGCTTCAGGTCTTTCTCGATGGCCTTCTGGATCGCATCGTAGTCGAATCCCTCATGACGCCAGAACTTGTCGTCCTCGGCAATGATGACCGCTTTGACGACATAGGGAGAAATCCTGCCGAGTGGCACCCATCGCTGCTGGATCCGGAGGCCCTTCCCCTGGCTTCGCCACTCGTCCTCCCGGTATTCCATGAAGGACGTCTTCACGGGGTTCACCTTCTGGAACTTCGAAACACCGGGCCAGACGAAGGAGAGACCGATGCTGCCGACCAGCCACACCACGGGGATCAGAAGAAGAAGCCAGATCCACTTTTTCTTGACGATATTCTTTATCCTTTTTCCGGTTCTTTTCCTCATCGCTCACCGATCCGTCCGGAGCCGTTGTTCCGACTCGCCCGGCGGTACCGCCGGGGGTCCTTTCATACATCAACACAACCCGTTTGCAAAGCAGGATTCTTCGAAATCACAAAGCTTTTAGCGCCTTGAAGGGGCGGAGGGCAAAAAAAAATTGACTTGGGGGGTTTGTTCAGATACAAGAGGCGCACATATCATCAACGTGTACAGTTCATTTACTGCCGAAATCTGTGCACCGCCTCTTAGTGGGGCATCCCCCGACTTCCAAGAAGGAGGTACTTCCATGATGAGACGGCAGATTTGTGTTCCGCTGGGACTGATCGTCCTGCTCTCCGTGATCTTCATCCATACGGAGTGCCTTGCCGACTCGAAGTACCGGGTCAAATCCGGTACTAATCTTTACAACATCGCGAAAAAACACGGTGTTTCCGTCGATGCCATTAAAAAGGCCAACAACCTGACATCCGACCGGCTCAAACTCGGACAGGTCCTGACCATTCCGTCAACAAGCTCAAAAAACACGTCCAGGACCGCGGTCAAGAGCGCCAATGCCGCTTCCCACGGCAGGACGGCAACGGCCAGGACAACGACCTACACGGTCAGGTCGGGCGACACCCTCTCCGGAATCTCCAAGAAAACAGGCATCTCCGTAGCACAACTCAAGAAGCTCAACAATCTTCGCGCCAGCAAGCTCAAACCAGGTCACAAGATCGTTCTGGCCCGTGCCGCCTCGGGTGACCAGCGCCGCGAGCGGGACGATTCGAACCGCCGGGCCGCCACGGCCGTTAGCGAGGAGGAACTGGAAGACGACGACAGCCTCGCAGCGGGCGCCCAGGAGGATCCGACCGAGATTGAAAGAGACATGGTTTCCAGCGCCGAACTCATGGGGAACTGGAGAAATCCGGAGGAGCAGCAGTTGTTCGTGAAGGTCGTCAAGGGCTTTATGGGCGCTCCCTACCGATTCGGCGGCTCGACCGTGCGAGGCATTGACTGCTCGGGCTTCGTGGCCAAGATCTACCAGTTTTTTGATATCAACCTGCCCCGCACGGCCCGTGAGCAGTCCAAGGTGGGCATGAATGTGGACAAGGACGAGCTGGACGTGGGAGATCTCGTCTTTTTCAATACGCGCCGCGCCTTCGGCCACGTCGGCATTTACATCGGCAACAACCAGTTCATCCA
>CAZODI010000002.1:5927-80797 GCA_964578535.1 uncultured Syntrophaceae bacterium | reverse complement strand
ATTCAGGCGATACCCGGCGTCCTCCGCCTCCCGCTTCAGCCGGGCACAGGTCTGCTCAATGATCGAAGGGTTCATTTTTTCAAAGCATCCCGTATTTTGGCTTCGTTGAAGCCGACGATGCACTGGCTCCCGTTGATGACCATGGACGGAAATGAACAGGCGGGATTCCATTTTTTCACTTCCTCCATGGCCTGCCGCTTCTCTTCCTTGTCCAAAAGGTCCACATCCGCGTAATCGTAAGCCACCCTCATCTCGCCCAGGAGCGCCTTGGTCTTCTTGCACCAGCCGCAGGTGCTCAGGGCATACAGCATGATGCTCCCCCGGTTTTCCCCTTCCACATGCTCAACGGTCATTATCTCACCTCATGATTTCATGGACCCGTGTCGGTCCCGTCCCGTCCAGCCGCTCATCCGCCGGATCACTTCAGCCGGGGATCGACTCCAGTGAAACCGCAGTCCGGCTGATAGCAGGTCACATTCAGGAACTCGCACTTCTGCCGGCAGGCCGGACATTCCGCCGGCGGCTTTTCCACCTGGATTGTATTGCCGCAGTTGCTGCACTTCCACCAGACATCCGGCAACTTTTTTTCCTCTGTCATGACTCCACCCCCTTTCCGGCCGATGTGGATGCATCCTACCACATCAACCAAGACCAAAGAAGCCCCGAATCGCCTGCCCCGTTCACGGGTCTATCCTCCCCGCCCCTTGACCGGGGCCGCCGAATATGGGATGCAGATGCTGTCGACATTGGAATTCCCTGCCTCAAGGGATCTCCAGGGGGGCACTCCGGGTGATGTCCCGCACCAGACTCAAGGCCCCGGTGGGGCAGCCGTCGACACAGATCCCGCACCCCATGCAGGCGAGCGGATCGACGACGGCTTTCTCCCCGATCAGGCCGATCGCCCGGAAAGGGCAGGTTCCGACGCAGTTCCCGCATCCGACGCAGAGACTCGCATCCATCCAGCAGCAATACCCTGAGGAAGCCAGCATGGGACTCCCGTCCCGATAGGCATTCATGGCTCCGCAGCAGCAGGAGCAGCAGTTGCAGATGGCGTAGAAGCGGTCCAGCATGGCATCCTTGAAGAAAGCATGGTGAACGTGTCCGCGGTCATGCTCCGCCTTCAGGATGGATGCCGCTTCCTCCGGCGTAATCCAGCGGCTTTTCCGCGGGTTGTGCTCGCGGGCGAATGAGGCGAACGGCTCCCCGACGACGAGGCAGACATCGAGGGGTTTGCAGGGGTCGGCGCGATGGGCACGGCAGGGACACTCGAGGGCGACCATCCGGTCCGGCTCCCGGAGAATCAGGTCCCGGGCCACGGGATAGGGAACGACCGACTCCAGTCCTTTCAGGCAAACCTCCCGCCGGACGGATACAAGGCGGATCGCACCCTCCAGCGGCATGACCTTGCCATGGTATGCATCGGCAAAGCCTGTCTGCCCCGGCTGTTTGCCGTCGTCCGGACGCCGGACGCTTCGCTCGTAAAGTTCCAGGAGCAACCGGGCGGGAGGACCGAGGACCCTGGCCAAGGGATGGCATCCCGTTGCCATGCCGACATACAGGGAGGGCCACCGGCCATAAACGTATCCATGAACGAAGTCCAGGAATCCGTATCCCGGCACGGATTCGGCTTCCCGGAGAAAGGCCCGGGTGGACGGCTTGACCGGAAGCCCGGACAGAAAAGAAAAAAGCGATTTCATCAACCACTCCGGTATGACAGTTTGCCGGACATGTCAATGTGGAGGAACCGTATGAACACGTTCAAGAAGGCAGCCCGGCAGGTTTTTGAAGAGGCCCGCCGGGACGGACGGCTCCTGGAGGGGCTCTCCCTCACCGAAATCAAGGATATTGCAACACGCCAGGAAGACGTAATTCGTACATCCTTCGGATCCCTGGCCTCCGATTCGGAGCCCATGAACCGCGCGGCGCCCCACACCAAAAACAGCGTCGACGACGCCTTCGGAGATGAGGAGGACGCCCTGGCGGAACAGGCCGTCTCGTGCCTCCGGAAGGAGCGGATCGTTTCCCTGGATGTCTTCGTCGGCGACGGCCGGGACGGGGTGTCCTGCCGCTTCCTGGTCCCGGAGCCCTTCACCCAGATCGCCTACGGCCTGAAGCTGCTCTTCGACGACTCTCCGGCGCCGCGGCGGGTCGAGGATCCCACCTACACGATCCTCTTTTTCACCGACGAGGCCTTCCGGCTCAACCGGTTCCGGAAGCTCCTCGACAAGGATCTGACGGTCCGTCTCATGATGGGTGAACGACGGGGAGAGCAGGTCAAGATCTGTCGCAACACCCTGTACCTGGGAGAGGGCAAGAAGGGTGTGTTCCATTTCGAGAACTGGCGCGTCAAGGCCATCGACCGGACGGGCGTTTTCCTCCACGCCGGGGCTCGCCGTGACGTACTGTGGGTCTTCTGCCCCGAGACGGACCGGCCGGAGCTGACGGAGGTCGTCACCGCCGTCTCCGGCCTCACCGCCACGGGAAAGACCACCACCCTCTGCCGGTCTTTTTCCCGGCTGCCCCGGGAGACCTCCGAGATGATCGGCGACGACGGCGGCACCTTCCGCTACGACGGCGGCTACGCAGCCTTCGAGATGGGCGGGCTCTACGTGAAGACGGAAGGACTCGACGAAAGCCAGCCGGAGATCCTCCGGGCCGCCGAGTCCCGGGATGCCTTCCTGGAAAACGTGGCCGTCACGAAATATCCCTACACGCCCGATTTCCGGGACACCTCCAAGACGGGGAACGGCCGGGCCATCGTCACCCGGGCCAACCTGGAGATCGCGAGCCCCGGCCTTCGGGCGGACCGGGTCCACAACATCATCATCCTGACCCGGAACCCTCTCGCCAACGTCCTCTCCCGCCTGACCCCCGAGCAGGCGGTCATGCAGTTTCTCTACGGCGAATCGATCGAATCGAGCGGCGGCAATCCCGAAGAGGCGGGAAAATTCAAGCGGGAGATCTTCCTCGATCCCTTCCTGACGGGGAACCGGCTGGAGCACGCCATGCTTTTCTACGAAATCCTGATGAAGAACCCCACCCGGTGCTATCTGGCCAACACGGGAACCATCGGCGCCTTCGAGCGCAAGGTCACCCTGCGCCAGTCCCTGGCCTCCTACAACGACCTGGTACGCCGCCAGATCCGCTTCAGCTCCGACGCGGACATCCTGGGGTACTCCTATCCCGTCCAGTGCGACCGGGCAAACCTGGACATGATGGTCGCCTCCCGGCTGCACGAGGATACGGCTGTCCTGAAAAAGAAGGTTCAGGATTTCTTCCGGGGACGGCAGGTCTTCCTGGAGGAGTTCGAGGGAGCCTACGGCCGGATTCCCGACAACATCCGGGAGTCCCTGCCCTACATGCTGGAGGAGTAGGACGGCGGCCCGGCCTCGTCCGCCGCCCGGCCGCTCAACTGGCCGCAGGCGGCGAGGATGTCGCTCCCCTTGCTGGCTCGGAGGATCGCCGTGTAGTGCCGGCGGATGAGGATGTCCCGGAAGGCCTGCACCGACTCTTCCGAGGGACTGCGGTAGGGGGACCCGGGGAATTCATTGAAGGCGATGAGGTTGATCTTGCAGCGGAGGCCCCGGAGAAGCCGGGCGAGCGTCTCCGCGTCGGCCGGCGCGTCGTTGATCCCCCCGATGAGGATATACTCGAAGGTCAGCATCCTCCGCCCCGGCATGGGGTAGTCGCGGCAGGCCTTCAGGAGCGTCTCCAGGGGATACTTCTCATTGACCGGCATGAGCTCGCTGCGGCGCCGGTCGTCCGGGGCGTTCAGGGAGACGGCGAGGTTCACGCAGAGGTCTTCCCCGAGCCGGAGAATCCGGGGCGCCAGGCCGCAGGTGGACACGGTGATTTTCCGGGTCGAAAAACCCAGCCCGTAGTCGGAGGTCAGGTTCTTCAGGGCCTTGACCGTGTTGTGGTAGTTGGCCAGCGGCTCTCCCATCCCCATGAGGACAATGTTCTTCACGTCGGGCCCCTCGGGGGTGCCGAACCGGATCCGTGTAACCTGTCCCGTGATCTCCGAAGGCATGAGATCCCGCCCGAAGCCCGTCTTTCCCGTCAGGCAGAACCGGCAGCCCATGGCGCAGCCGGCCTGGGTGGAGACGCAGGCAGTCCAGTGATTCTTGCCCGGGATCAGGACGCTCTCGATGAACCGCCCGTCCCGCAGCCGGAAAAGGAGCTTCCTCGTCCCGTCCCGGGAGACCTGATCGCCGGCGATCTCCGGCTGTTCCAGGGAGGCCTGGATCTCCATCTGTTCCCGGAACGGCCGGGAGAGGGTCGTCATCTCCGCAAAGGATTCCACCGCCGCGTTGTAGAGCCACTTCATGATCTGGCGGGCCCGGTAGCGCTCCTTCCCCATCCCGGCGATGAAGGCCTCCAGCTCTTCCAGCGTCATGTCCCGGAGATTCGGCTTTTTCATGGAACTCCCCGCGGGGAAGGCTCGGACAATCGGTTACAGCTCCCTCGTCAGCCGCTCCGCCACGGCGTCGATGAATCCCTCCGTGGTCACCTTCCGGTTTCGCGGATCCGGATCGGCCAGGGCCAGGAGATCGCCCGTCATGGTCCCGTCCTCGATGGTCCCGATGGCGGCCTTCTCCACGGCATCGGCGAAGGCACCGACCTCCGGCGTCCCGTCCATCTCGCCCCGCTTCCGGAGAGCGCCCGTCCAGGCGAAGATGAGGGCCATCGAGTTGGTGGACGTGACCTCCCCCTTGAGGTGCTTGTAGTAGTGCTTCTGCACCGTCCCGTGGGCCGCTTCGAATTCGTACCACCCGCGGGGCGACACGAGGACGGAGGTCATCATGGCCAGGCTGCCGCAGGCGGAGGCGACCATGTCGGACAGGACGTCGCCGTCGTAATTTTTCAAGGCCCAGAGCATCCCCCCCTCGGACTTCATGACCCGGGCCACCGCATCGTCGATGAGGGTGAAGAAGTACTCCCGCCCCTCCTTCTCGAAGGCCTGTTTCCAGTTCTGATCGTACTCCCGCTGGAAGACCTCCCGGAACCGGGCATCGTAGGTCTGGGAGATGGTGTCCTTCGTGCTGAACCAGACGTCCACTTTGCGATCCAGGGCGTAGGTGAAACAGGCCCGGGCGAAGCTCTCGATGGAGGCGTCGGTGTTGTGGATTCCCTGGATGATGCCGGGCCCCGTGAAGGCGTGGATGGTCTTCTGGAGAGGCTCTCCGCCGTCGGAGGGCCGGAACACGATCTCCGCCGTCCCCTCTCCGGGCACGCGGATCTCGACACCGCTGTAGACGTCGCCGTAGGCGTGACGGCCGATGATGATGGGACGCTTCCAGGAGCTCACGGAAGGCCGGATGTTCTTCACGAGGATCGGCGTCCGGAACACCGTCCCGTCCAGGAAGGCCCGGATGGTGGCGTTGGGGCTCTTCCAGGCCTTCTTCAGCGAATACTCCCGGACACGGTCCTCGTTGGCGGTGATGGTGGCGCACTTGACGCCCACGCCCAGCCTCGCCACGGCCCGGGCGGCATCGACCGTGACCCGGTCGTCCGTCTCGTCCCTGTGTTTCAGGTACAGATCGTAGTACTCCAGGGGCATCTCCAGGAAGGGAAACAGCAGTTTCTCCTTCACCATCGCCCACATGACGCGGGTCATCTCGTCCCCGTCCATCTCGACAAGGGGCGTCTTGACGACAATTTTTCCAGCCTTGGCCATGAATGACAACTCCACTTCGTAATGGTTTTCCCGGACCCCGCGGCGCATCCCGCCGGGAGTCCCGTTTTCCTTCTTCAGCCGTTGCGCAGGTTCAGGGCCCCGCCGGCCAGGATCATCCGCTTCTGGCGGTCCGTCAGGTCGCAGGTCACCCGGAAGGAGTTCCCCTTCGTCCGGTTCTCCACCATGAGCGACCCGTTTTCCAGCAGGGCTTCCCGGATGCCCGGAATCTCCAGGCGGTCTCCCTGATCGATTCGGTCGTAATCCCTCCCGTCGGCGAAGACGAGCGGCAGGATTCCGAAATTGACCAGGTTCGCTGCATGGATCCGTTCAAAGGAGCGGGCGATGACGGCCCGCACCCCTAAGTACATGGGACAGATGGCGGCGTGCTCCCGGGACGATCCCTGGCCATAGGAAAGGCCGGCGACGATGGCGTTCTGTCTTCCCTCGCCCTGGATCTTCCAGGCCCGCCGGTGGAAATGATTGTCCACGATCTCGAAGACGTATTCGGAATACTTGGGGATGTTGGACCGGTACTTCATCCGGTCCCCCGCCGGGATGATGTGGTCCGTCGTGATGGCGTCCCCCACTTTGATGGCCGCCTCCATCCGGAGATCCTCCGGGAGGGGTGTGTTGGCCGGCGGCTCCCCGATGTTGGGACCGCGGTAGACCTCCACCGTCCGGGCGGCCTCGGCGTCCGGAGGCGACAGGATCAGCCCGTCGTCGATGTGGAAGCGCTCCGGAAGGGCAATCTCCGGGTAGGAAATCCCCAGTTCCCGGGGATCCGTGATGCGCCCTTCCAGCGCGGCGGCCGCCGCCGTCTCGGGACTTACCAGGTAGACCCGGGCGTCCTTCGTCCCCGACCGGCCGAAGAAGTTCCGGTTCGAGGTCCGGAGGGAAACACCCTCCGTCCGGGGGCTCTGGCCGCTGCCGATACAGAAGCCGCAGGCGTTTTCCATGAGCCGGGCGCCGGAGGCCAGCAGGTCTCCCAGGTATCCGTCCCGGAGCAGGTTCTCAAGGACCTGCCGGGACCCCGGGGCGATGACGAAGCTGACGTTGGGATGAACGGTCCGGCCCTTCAGGATCCGGGCCACCGTCGCCAGGTCCCGGTAGGAGGAATTCGTGCAGCTGCCAAGGCAGACCTGATCCACCCCGATCCCGGCAATCTCCCGGACGGGGCTGACGTTGTCGGGGCTGTGGGGCTTGGCCGCCATGGGTTCCAGCGTGGACAGGTCGATCTCCACCACACGGTCATAGGATGCGTCCGGGTCCGCCGCCAGGGAGACCCAGGCGGATTCGCGGTCCTGGGCCCGGAGAAAACGGCGGGTCTGTTCGTCGCTGGGGAAAACGGATGTCGTGACGCCGCACTCGGCGCCCATGTTGGCGATGGTCGCCCGCTCGGGAACGGCGAGGCCCGCCAGGCCTTCCCCGCCGTACTCGAAGACCGTGCCCACGTTGCCCTTGGCGGAAAAGATCTCCAGCACCTTCAGGATGATGTCCTTGGCGGAGACCCAGGGCCGGAGCTTTCCCGACAGCCGGATCCCGACGACCCGGGGGCAGGTCAGCCAGAAGGCCTCCCCGGCCATGGCCAGCGCCACGTCCAGACCGCCGACGCCGATGGCCAGCATGGCCAGCCCGCCTCCGGTAGGGGTGTGGCTGTCGGAGCCGACCAGGGTCTTTCCGGGACGTCCGAACCGCTCCAGGTGCACCTGGTGACAGATGCCGTTTCCCGCCCGGGAAAGGTGGATGCCGTACCGCCCGGCCACCGTCTGGAGATAGCGGTGGTCGTCGGCGTTCTCGAAACCGATCTGCACGGTGTTGTGGTCGATGTAGCTGACGGACAGCTCCGTCCGGACGCGGGGGATGCCCATCGATTCGAACTGCAGGTAGGCCATGGTCCCCGTGGCGTCCTGGGTCAGGGTCTGGTCGATGCGGATGGCGATCTCCTCGCCGGGTCCGAATGTCCCCTTGACCAGGTGATTGGCGATGATCTTTTCGGTGATGGTTTTTCCCGGCATGGCTCCTCTACGATGACCCTCCATACGAAAACAGGAAGGGGTCGGAGGCGGGGTTCCGGCTCTCCCCTCCCCTCCAACCCCTTCGTGATGAATCCCGGTTCGCCTCCCCCTCAGTCCGTCGGCAGGAGAATGATGGCGATCCGCCGGTTCTTCTGGCGTCCCTCCGGCGTGCTGTTGTCCGCGATGGGCTTGTACTCGCCGTAGGCGGCGGCTGACAGGATCTTCGGGTCGATCCCGTTCTCTTCAAGGAAACGGGCGACATTGATGGCCCGGGCGGCCGAGAGCTCCCAGTTGGTCGGGAAGCGCCGGGCCAGACGGCCTGCAATCTTCACGTTGTCCGTGTGGCCCTCGACGCGGATGGCCTTTCCCTGCACCTTGCCCAGAATGTCCACGATCCGCTTGAGAATCGCCAGGCCGTCCTTCTTCACCTCCGACTGGCCGGAATCGAAGAGGATCTGGTCCGCCAGTCCGAGGGTCAGCTTGCCCTTCAGCTCCTCGATGGTCACCTGGCCCCTGGCCATCTCGCCTTTCATTTCACGGAGCAGGTCCTTGTAGGCCTGGCTCTCCGTCTGGATCTCCTCCTTCTTCTTCTGCAGCGAACTGATATCGACGTTCTTCTGCTGGAGTTCGGTCATGATCCGCTGCAGGTCGCGGTCGCATTCCTCCTTCTTCCGGAGGACATCGGCCTTTTCCTTCTCCAGCTGGTTGTACTTCTGCTGAAGCGCCTTCTCTTCCTCCACCTTCTTCAGGTACGTGCTCTCCTTGACCATGCACCCCGACAGGACCGGAAGAACCAGCAACCCCGCTGCAATCAGTATCACCCCGTTGACGATGAACTTTTTCATGGATTCACTCCTTGATAAAGAATTGCATCTTCAGGTTGCCGACCTCCACCAGGTCGCCGTCCTTCAGGTCGTAGCGGGTTTTCACGTCCTGGCCGTTCACCTTGAAGGATTTACCGCTGGCGGGCGTCATGAAGTACCCCTCCCTGCGGCGGTTCACGAGGGCAGCCACAGACGGCGCGAAGAACCCCTTCAGGCGGATGGCGGCGCTGTCGTCCTTTCCGATCGTCACCACCCGGTCCTTGAGCTCGTACTCCCGCTTGTCCGAGGATCCCTCGACGACGACAAACCCCCCGAGGACCTCCTCGGCGGCCTTGACGGTCGCTTCCAGCATCCGCTTCTGGGACGCCGGATCGATCACCATCGTCTCGTCCATGGACCGTCCTCTCACAGCCTGCGCCATCCTGTCCGCCTCCTTGCGGGGCGGGCACTCCACCTCCAGGCTGTGAATCCCGATCAGAACGATATCGCCGTTGTCCAGGTCGATCTTCGTCACCCGCTGCCCGTTCACGAAGGTACCGTTGAGGCTCCCGAGATCCTCGATGGCAAACGCCTCGCCTTCGGCCAGGATCTTGGCATGGAAGCCCGAGACGGCCTGGTTGTCGATGACGATATCGTTTTCCGCCTTTCTGCCGATGGTGATGACGGGCTTGTCAAGCGGGATCTCTTTGATCAAGGCCTCCTTGAACTTCAGCAGAACCCTTGCCATACCTCACCTCCTGAACCATGATGTCAACGCGTGCCAGATGGACGCGACCGGACCCTTCTTCTTCCTGATTTCCGCCAGGACCACGGTGATGTTATCCCGTCCGCCGCGGTCGTTGGCCATTGCGACCAGCCTGTCGCAGGCCGCATCGAAATCCTCCGCCGCCTCGACGACGGACAGGATCTCCCCGTCGGAGATCATGGTGTTCAGTCCGTCGGAGCAGAGGACAATCCTGTCCCCGTCGGCAACGGTCATCTCGTCGAGATCCACCCGGACCTCCGGTGCGATGCCCAGTGCCCGGGTCAGGATGTTCCGGTTTTCCGCCGCCGCGGCCTCCTCGGGGGTGATCATCTCCCGCTTGAGCTGCTCCGCCACGAGGGAGTGATCGTCCGTCAACTGGATCAGGTCCCCGGCCCGGGCCAGGTACACACGGCTGTCTCCGACATGGGCGATGCCCATGCGTTTGCCCTGGATCAGCACCGCTGCAACCGTGGTTCCCATGCCGGCATACTTCGCCTGGCCCGCCGCTGCTTCAAAGATGGCCATGTTGGCCAGCCGGATTGCGGCCCCCAGCCGGTTCGTCCCTTCCAGGCAGGCCGGGTCGAAATCGCCGACAAAGCCTTTTTCACCCGCCGCATCGTCGAAGTAGTCCCGCATGATGTCCACGGCCATCCGGCTCGCGACCTCTCCGGAGGCATGCCCTCCCATGCCGTCGGCCACGACGAGGAGGCCCCTGTCCCCGCGGACATAAAAACTGTCCTCGTTGTTGGCCCTGACCCGTCCCGTGTCGGTCCGTGCGGCAATCCGGAGCATGCTTCGGGAGCCTCCTCCTTACGATTTAAGGGCCTGGGCAAGGTCCCCGGCCATCTCCGATCCCTTCTGGTATCGCTGTTCCCGGTCCTTGCCCAGGGCCTTGTCCAGGATGGCCTGCAAAGCCGGCGGGATGTCCGGGACCAGCTCGGCCACCCGGGGCGGAAGCCCCGTCGTGATGTTGAACATCAGTGTGGCGATGCTGTCTCCCTGGAAGGGTTTCGTTCCCGTCAAAAGCTCGAAGAGCACCACCCCCAGGGAAAACAGATCGGAACGGCCGTCCACCTTCTGTCCCGCGATCTGCTCCGGAGACATGTAGCTCGGCGTTCCGAGGACAACCCCCGTCTGGGTCTTCGAGGACGTGACCACCCGGGCGATGCCGAAGTCGGCGACCCGAACCTCGCCGTTTTTCAGGACCATGATGTTCGCCGGCTTGATGTCCCTGTGGACGACGTCGTGCTCGTGGGCGTAATCCAGGGCGTTCGCCGTGGCCGTCACGATCCGCACCACCTCGTGGAGGGGCAGGAGGTTTTCCTTCTGGCAGTATTTCGCCAGGTCGGAGCCGGAGAGAAGCTCCATGGCCATGTAGGCGATTTCATAGTCCTCACCCACGTCGTAAATGGTGACGATGTTCGGGTGCGAAAGTCGACCGGCCGCCTCGGCCTCACGGAAGAACCGCTTCTTCACCTCTGCAAGCTGCTCCTCGTCGATGTCCTCGTACCGGAGGGTCTTGATGGCCACCTCCCGGTTGATCTTGGGATCTTTCCCCAGATAAACGGTACCCATGGCGCCTCGGCCGAGTTCCTTTACGACCTCGTACCGGCCCAGCGTCGGTTTCGTCTCGGCGCTGTCGATCAGGACGGTTCCGTCCTTCTTGGCGCCGCCGAGGCCGAAGATCATCGTCTCTCCGGCCACCTTGAGCTTTTTGATCCGGTCGTCGACGTCCTTGAACGGCCCGGCCGTGCGGATATGCTCATAGGCCGCCACGGCCTTGTTGAACATCCGCTTCCGCTCGAAGTCGAGGCCCAGGTTGTAGACGAGATCCTTCACCGACTCGTCCTCCACGGGACACTTCCGGAACTTGTCGAAGGCCATGTCCAGCATCCCCTGGCCCTGGAAGGAGAGTCCAAGCATCTTGTTCGTCTCGATGCCGTCCGCCTCCATGTACTCCTTGGTTTTCTCCGTCCAGAGGAACCGCTTCGAGACGAGCACGATGTACCCCGCCAGGAGCAGCACAGCGGGATAGGTCATCTTGATCCACCAGCCCTGGGAAACCAGGAGAAACATGGACGCGCCGCACCACGCCACCAGAAGGACCAGGGAGATCAGGGCGCTCAGCCAGGCCTTCATATGGGGAATGGCAAGGGCCAGGAAGAGGCCGAAGAGAACCGTCACCGCGATCTCCACCCAGAAGGCCCAGTCGGGCCGGACCACAAAGTCCCGGTTGTCGATGATGTCGGTGATGACATTTGAAAGCCCCACGAACGACGGGACGTTGGGTCCCATGGGCGTCAACTGGAACGCCCCCAGGCCGACCGCATTCAGGGCGACGAGGACGATTTTATCCTTGAACGCCTCCGGCGGCACCTTGTTGCTGGCCACGTCCACGAACGAATAGACCGTTGGAAACCGCGAATAGCTCACGAACATTCGATTGTCCGGCTGTACGGGAATGACGAGGCGGCCGATGCGGAGTTCCTGCCCCCGGGCCGTCAGGTCGCCGATGCCGTAATTCAGGTACTGCAGGGTCATCTGCAACGGCAGGGACGGGAAGAATCGGTTTTCATAGTTGATCAGGAGAGGTGCGCTCCGCACGGCGCCGTCGGGGTCCATGAGGATATTCAGGTGGCCCAGGGCCGCGGCTCTCTCGGCAAACTCCGGAATCGGGGGCGTGATCTCGATGGCCGTCAGTCCGCCGGCGAGACCGGGAAGCGACACGGAATTGCGTTTCAGCACCTCCGGCATGTCCTTCCGCTCGCCGCCGAAAGCGTTTCCAATCTGGAAATACAGGGGCAGGACCACCCGCTTGCTCTCTTCCAGGCTTGCCGCCAGGCGCGTATCGTTGTCGAGGCGGCCCTCCGCCTCCTTCAGCATGGTGAAGAGCTGGCCTGACCGGGCGGCGCCGCTCTCGAATTCCTTGAGGATGTTCCGGATTTCCAGGAGGCCCTGATTCTGGTCCGGTTCCGAGTAGATGATGTTCACCCCCACGACCTTGGCCTCGGCCTGCCGGAGGAACCAGATCATCTGGGCAATGTAGTGGCGGGGCCACGGCCACCGGCCGATCCCGGCAATGCTGGCATCGTCGATGGCCACGACGACGACGGGGGACGGGGCGGTCCGGGCGGAGGGATTCTGCCGCAGGGAGAGCCCCAGGTCATAGGTGCCGTAACCGATTCTTTCCAGGGGTCCCCATTGAAAATACAAAGCCAGAAGGGCCAGAACGGTCAGAATCAGGCCGATCATGGCATCGGCCACGAACGAACCCTTCCACTTGCTCATTGTACTCCCCTGCCCATCTGCATGATGTCTCCCCAACCGTCCGCCTGCTGAATCCCTTCAAATCCTTTAGAAAAACTATACAGAAAAAGACGGACACTTACAATCTTTTTATCATTTCAAGGCCTTGGCGGGCTATTTGATGCAGACTCTTCTCACCTGCTTGAAATCCGTCACCCCCTGGATGGATTTCTGAATGCCGTCCTGCAGCAGCGTGGTCATCCCCTGGTCCATGGCCAGGGCCCGCAGATCCTCGATGGAGGAGTGTTTCTGGATGAGCCGCTTCATCTCGTCCGTTCCCAGCAAAAGCTCGTGGATCCCCATCCGGCCCTTGTATCCCGAATTGTCGCAGGCACCGCAGCCCTTGGGGCGATAGAGGGTCAGGCTGTCGCTGTATGGAATATTGAGCTTCGCAAAGTCCTCCTCCCCGTAGCTCTGGACGATCTCGTCGTACTCCGCCTGCGTCGGGTGATAGGCCTCCTTGCAGCTCTTGCAGAGCGTCCTCACCAGCCGCTGGGCCAGGATGGCCAGGAGGGCGTCGGCGAAGTTCAGGGGATCGATGCCCATGTCCAGAAGACGGGTGATCGTCTCCGGTGCGCTGTTCGTGTGGAGGGTGCTGAAGACGAGATGGCCTGTAAGGGAGGCCTCGACGCCCGTCTTGGCCGTCTCGAAGTCGCGCATTTCCCCGACCATGATCACGTCCGGGTCTGCCCTGAGAAAGGCCCGCATGGCGGCGGCAAAGTCGAATCCGATCTTAGGCTGTACCTGGACCTGCCGGAGCCCGTACTGGGTGATTTCCACGGGGTCCTCGGCGGTCCAGATCTTGCGGTCCGGCGTGTTGATGTGCTTCAGCGCCGCGTGGAGGGTGGTGGTCTTACCGGATCCGGTGGGACCCACCACCAGGACCATCCCGTAGGGCTTCTCACAGGAATTGACCAGTTCCTTGTAGTTCCGGGGCAGCATGCCCATGGCCTCAAGGGGAAGCGTCTCGCCTTTGGCGAGGATGCGCATGACCACGTCCTCCACGCCCCCCTGGGTCGGGATGGTGGCCACACGGAGCTCGATCTCGTCCCCGCCGGCGCGGCGGAACTTGATTTTGCCGTCCTGGGGGATCCGCTTCACCGTGATGTCCAGGTTGGACATGATCTTGATGCGCGACACGATGGCGTTCCGGTAGCTGAAGGGAACGGTCTGGTAGAGGCCGCAGTCCCCGTCGACGCGGAGCCGTATTTCCACGTTCTTCTTGGTGACGTTCGGCTCGATGTGAATATCCGACGTCCGGCGGGCGTAGGCGTCGTTGATGATCTTGTTCACCAGCTGCATGATGGCGCTGTCCGACTCGGTAACGACCTCCTCGCCATCCTCGTATGCCTCCTCGTCCGGCGTGTCCATTCTCCCGAGGATCTCCGAGATGGAAGTCTCGTCCACCGCGGAATGGAAGAACTGGGCGATGTACTTGATGATATCCTCCGGCAGGGAGACGTCGTACTTGACCGCCTTCGTTTTCAGGAGGCTTTCGATGGTGTCCCGCTTGAGGATGTTGTTCGGGTCGTCGACGATGACGTGGATCTGGCCGTCGATCTTTTCGATGGGCACCCACAACTCCCGGCGCAGGTACTCGGGCTTGAGGTTTTTCAAGAGCTCCCCGGGGATGGGAAGCTTGTCGTTGAACTGGATGAAGCGGCAACGATAAAACTCCTCATAGGATTTCCCGATGTCTTCCCGGGAAATCTTATATTTCTTCATGAGGAAGTTTTCCATGGTCTCCTTCTGCTCCCGGGCCTCGTCCCAGGCAGCATCCAGTTCCTCCTCCTTCAGGAGTCCACGGATCACAAGGTAGTCGAACTTGGTCTTCCGGCGCCGGGCAAACCGCTCCTGGTTGAAAAAGGACACCCCGAGGACCTGGGCGATCTCGCGGAGAAAATTCTCTTCATCGTCGGAGAACCGGCCCGTCGAGCCCTTGCGGTTAATGATCTGGACCACCCCCATCAGGGTGTTGTTGTACAGAACCGGCATGGCCAGGATCTGCCGGGTCCGGAACCCGGTCTTTTTGTCCCAGCTCGGGTCGAAATTCAGGTTCTTGTCGATCTTCCGCAGCTCATCCCCGTCGTAGGCATCGGCGATGTTCACGATCTTGCCCGTATTGGCCACAAAACCGGCGATGCTGTTGTTGCTGATGGGAACGCGGATGTCCCTGAGCTCTGTCCCGCTCAGAAACATGGAGTAGATTTCGTTGCGGATCTTGTCCACCACGTAGATGGTGACGGAATGGGCGTCGAAAAGCGTGAGGATGCCGTCCTTCAGGTCCACCAGGATCTGCTTCAGGTTCTGCGCCGCGTGGATGCGGTTGGTGATATCCTGGAGCTGCTTGCGGAGAATCAGCTTCTCCTCGAGCTCGGAAATTTTTCTGCTGCTGACGGGATCCGACGCCATTTTTCAACTCCCCCCGGCCCGCCCGCCATCCCGGCGGTACTCATGCGGACCGGCTGATTTCTTCTCTGTCAGTGCCGCCCTCTCACCCTTCGTATCCGGCAGGCACCGGCATGGTTGCTTCCCTTTTCAGGCGGGGACAAGGCGGTTTGATATCCGCCGCACCTTCGGGGTCTTCACCCCCGCTTTATGATTCCGTGACAATCTTCGAGAAATCGGCCACCTGCCGGAAAAAGGAAGAGATCTCGCTGAGCAGCGACAGGCGGTTGAAACGGATCCGGTCGTCCTTCGCCATGACCAGGACCTTCTCGAAGAAGGCGTCCACCGGTCCGCGGATCCCGGCCATCTCCGCAAGGGCAGCCAGATAGTCGTGCCGGGAGATGTTCGACTGGGCCTTTTCCTTCATTCCGAGAAATGCCGCGTGAAGCGCCTTTTCCTCTTCGCCCTCGAAGAGGGAGGGATCCACGTCCCCCCCCTGGAAGTCGCGGATGATGTTCCCCGCCCGCTTGAAGGCCGTCGCCAGGGGGCGGTAGGCCTCGTGGGACTTGAAGACATCCATGGCCTTGACCCGCTGGAGCACTTGCACGGCGTCCGTCGCCCCGGCGGCCAGGACGGCGTCGACCACGTCATAGGCGTACCCCTGGGTGATGAGCTGGTTCTGGAAACGGGCCTGGATGAAAGCCAGGACGTCGGCCTTCACGTCCGCCCGGGGCTTCTTCACCAGCGGCCCCAGGATGGCCAGGCTATCCTCCACGAGCTCGCCGAGGTCAAGGGCATACCCCCGGTCCAGGATGATGTTCAGGATACCCAGGGCCTGCCGGCGCAGGGCATAGGGGTCCGCCGTTCCCGTGGGAACCACGCCGACCCCGAAGAATCCGACGATCGTGTCCAGCTTGTCGGCGATGCTGACGACGGCCCCTTCATCCGTCTGCGGCAGGTCACCGCCGGCGACCACCGGAAGGTAGTGTTCGTAAATGCCTCTCGCCACGGCGGGATCCTCCCCCGCCAGGAGGCCGTATTCCCGCCCCATGACGCCCTGGAGCTCCGGGAACTCGCCGACCATCTGCGTGTCCAGATCCGCCTTGGCGAGCCAGGCCGTCCGGTCGACGGTCTCTTTCTTCGCGGGGCAGACCCGACCCGCGACGGCCGCCGCCAGGGCCCGGAAACGCCCGACCTTGTCGAAGGACGTCCCCAGCAGGCTGTGGTACACGACCTTGCGGAGATCCTCCACGCGCCGGTCGAGCGGAATTTTCTGATCCTCGTCGAAGAAAAACCGGGCGTCGGAGAGGCGGGCCCGGATGACTTTTTCATTGCCTCGGGTCACCACGGCGGGCTCCCGCGCCAGGGTATTGTTCACCGTCAGGAAGTGGGCCAAGAGCTTGCCCCCGGCGTCCACGACGGGAAAGTACTTCTGATGGGACATCATGGAGGTGATGAGCACTTCCCGGGGAAGGTCCAGGTAGGCCGTATCGAAGCTGCCGCATACAACCGTAGGATACTCGACGAGAAACGTCACCGTCTCCAGAAGGTCGTCATTCTCCAGGGGCCGGCCGCCGACCGCCGCGGCCGCCTTGCGGCTCTCCTCCCGGATAATGCGCTTGCGCTCCTCCGGGTCGACGATCACGAATTTTCCGCGGAGGACGTTCCGGTAATCCTCAAACCCCTTTACGGGAGAAGGATCGGGACTCATGAAGCGGTGCCCCCGGGTTTCCCGGCCGCTCGCGATGTTCTCGATGCCGAACGGCACCACCTCTCCGCCGAACAGGGCCAGAATCCAGTGGATGGGCCGCGGGAAGCGAAGGTCGAAAGAGGACCAGCGCATGGTCTTCTTGAAGGGGATGGACACCAGGAGCTTCGGCAGGAGGCCCGGCAGGATGGACACCGTCTCCACCCCGGCGATCCTTTTGCGGGCGCAGAAGTACTCCCCCTTCTCCGTTGTGACCGTCTCCAGTTCCGAGACGTCGAGGCCCTGCCCCCGGGCGAAGCCGAGGAGGGCCTTGGTGGGGTTTCCGGCCTCGTCGAAGCCGACCTTCCGGGCCGGCCCCATCTTCTCCACCAACTGGTCTTCCTGCCGCTCCGCCACGTCCGCCACGGTCAGGCAGAGACGGCGGGGCGTCGCAAGAACCTTGAGCGGTCCGTGAGAAATTCTCTCTTCGGCGAGGGCCTTCCGGACCATTTCATCCATGTCGGCGATCGCCTTCGGCAGGAAACCCGCGGGGATTTCCTCCGTTCCGATTTCCAGAAGCAATTCCTTGCCCATGTTCATCTCCCGTATCCAGCGTATCCGTGCAGCCGCTTCGTGCAGAATGCCAAAAGACGCCGAACCGCCGAGATTCCCCCGCCCGTCGTCCTGCGGCGCGCCGTCAGGCACGCCTTGAGGCTCAGGGTCCCGGGAATTCGGCTTTCGTGCGTATTGGTGCAGCCTGATTCAACGACAGGTTCAGAAGCTGCCCGTTCAGGATGTCTTCCACGTCCGGCCCAGCAGCGGGTAGCCCATTTTCTCTCTTTGCTTCAGGTATCCCTCGGCGCTGAGCCGGGCAAGGTTGCGCACCCTGCCGATGTAGCTCGTCCGCTCGGCCGTGCTGATAGCTCCGCGGGCATTGAGCATGTTGAAGGTGTGCGAACACTTGAGGCAGCAGTCATACGTCGGCAGAACCAGATCCAGTCCGGCGGCCCGGATTCCCTCCGCCTCGTACATGTCGAACAGCGTCCGCAGCATGGCCGTGTCAGCCTTCTCGAAATTGTAGACAGACCATTCGACCTCACCCCGGTGGTGTACGTCACCATAGGTCACCGAATCGTTCCACATGAGGTCGTAGACGTTGTCCACCCCCTGGATGTACATGGCGATCCGCTCGATGCCGTAGGTGATCTCGGAACAAACCGGTTTGAGGTCGAAGCCCCCGACCTGCTGGAAATAGGTGAACTGGGTGATCTCCATGCCATCCAGCCAGACCTCCCACCCGAGGCCCCAGGCCCCGACAGTGGGTGATTCCCAGTCGTCCTCAACGAAGCGGATGTCGTGGTCCAGGGGATCGATGCCGAAGCTGCGGAGCGAATCCAGGTAGAGATCCTGGACGTCCAGGGGGGAGGGCTTCATGATCACCTGGTACTGGTAATAATGCTGCAGACGGTTGGGATTTTCCCCGTAGCGCCCGTCGGTGGGCCGCCGCGACGGCTCCACATAGGCTACGTTCCACGGCTCCGGCCCCAGAGAGCGAAGGAAGGTGGCCGGATTGAAGGTCCCCGCCCCGACCTCCAGGTCGTAGGGCTGCTGGATGACGCAGCCCCGATCGGCCCAGTAGCGGTCGAGGGCCAGGACAAGTTCTTGAAAGGTCATGAACGCCTCCTGATGTCCCTGTACAGGATCCCCTCGGGGGCTCCGGCAACATATCGGCATGCCGCTGCAACCACAGGCTTCCCCGGCCCGGGGCAGGCGCTCAAAACCGCGCCGTTGCATGCTTTCCGCGAGGTCGTCATTCCTAACATGCACCAAAACCACTGTCAACAGGATTGTTCCCTCGTAATCGCTGAAAATGATTTGACATCAGGCAGTCGATCCATTAGATTACGCCCTGCCCGGAGGAGGGGAATCGGGTCCTCAGAACGAGGGTTCCGGGTACCTGCTGTCTTTCTTTCGTTCCAGCCTGTTACCGGGCGCAATACAGAAAGGATCATGATCCATGCCTGCGGCCATCCGAAAATGGGTCCCCGCTGTATTCATTCTGCTCCTGGCCGTCCCGGTTCTTGCCGCCACCGTCCCCCTGAGCCGCTGGGTGACGCTCCGCTCCGACGATGCCGGCGCGGTCAGGGAGATCATCCGCTCGGAGGTGGACAAACGGGAGGGCTTTTCCACGTCCCAGGAGGAAAGGGCGAACCTGAAGTCCGCGGAGGAGGAAAAGGAGCGGGACGACTCTACCTACAAGAAGGGGGTCTCCGACGCAAACCGAGAGTTCATCCGGGCCAAGAAGAAACGGGACGACCTGACGAGCCGATACCAGGCTGTTTTTTCGGAGCGGGAGGAGCAGCAGAAAAACGTCCGGACCATCCGGGCGGGTATCGAAAACCTGGACAGCCAGGTCGCCCGCTACAACCAGGACATCCAGGCCCAGCAGGCATCCCTCAAGAAATGGCTCCAGACCGAGAAGCAGGGAGAGGCCGCCGTGGCGGTCCTGTTCACCCGGGGCTTCAAGGACAAGGCCCATACGCTGGAGGCCCTGGCCGACCAGGCCTCCGCGCCCCTGATGGCCCAGCATATGGGAACCTACATCCAGTCCTTTTCAAAGGTCATCAACACGGTCCTGTCGGTGGACTTCATCCGCGCCATCGAGGAGGGAACGGCCAAGTGGAACAACGAGGAGCCCCTCCGCTACGAGATGGAAAAGGGCACTCGGGGAACGACCTATCTCCGGCTGAAGCGCTACGAGCTCTACCCCTTCCAGGCCCCGAAGGGGGGGCGTGTCAAGCCGCCGCCGGCCTCAAGGGGCATCCGGGCGGTCGTCGTGTCGAGCAAGAAGGACCTGGACAATTTCCTCGTCGAGAACCGCTATACCCCCACCGCCCATGATCTCGACCGGGCCTACCGGTTGATCCGCGAGACCGCGCAGACGAATGCCGCCGCCGAGGAAGGACTCCAGGAGCAGGTCAAGTCCTACCAGGACCGCATCGCCTCCCTCCAGAAGAGGATCCGTGAGGCCCAGTCAGACAAGGAAAGCCAGGCGTCCATCCTGAAGCGCCGCGAGGAACAACTCGACAAAACGACCCGCGAAGCGGCTGCCGTCCAATCCCAGAAAGAGGAGGCGGACAAGGCTTTCCGGGACGCCCAGCAGGCCCTGCACGACACCAAGCGGGTCCGCGAATCCATCATCTTCAAGACCGCACTGGCGACGGCCCGGGGATCCCAGACACCCGCCGAGGCCTCGGCACTGGCGATCATCGACAAGCTGGCAGAGGTGAAAAACGACGCCAAGACACAACACTCCACGTCCACCACAGAGGTGACGAATTTCACCGTCACCGGTGAATCGTCCCACCAGGCCGTGACGGAGGCCCGGATCCAGTCCGTCCGCCTCATTTCCTTCATCAACGAGGGGGACAGCGTCCGGGTGAAAATGGCGTTCCGGGTGAGGACCGTACTGGAGGAGAGCGCGGACGACGGGAAACGGGTGGCCGATTACAGGCCCGCCGAACGGAAACCCGTCGACCACAGACCCGTCGATCGCAAATCCGCCAACCGCAAACAGGTGAATCGCAAACCGATCGAACGGAAACCCGCTGAGCGCGTCCCAGCTGCCAAGCCTCCTGAGGAGAAGGACAAGGATGACGGCTTCTTCGCAAAGATCCTTCCGTCTCCGGAGCCGTCCCGGGACGTCGAAAAGCCCGCCGCACCGGCTCCGCCGGCGAAGACGCCGGTCCGGCGGAACCCGCACGCCATCGGCTCCCACGAAGGCAACGACGTCCTGTTCGAGCTGATCAGCGTGAAATCCGCCGGCAAGGACATCCTGGTCCGGGTGGACATCACCAACCTGACCGAGGACTCGATCCGCAGCGTGGCCTTGTACGACCATGCCTACCGCTGGACCAAGTCCCGGATCACCGACCCGGAGGGAAAGGAACACAACGTCTCGGAAGTCACGTTCTACAGCGGGAACGAGAAGACGACCATGTACAGCGCCGGAAGCAGGGGGGTGCCCCTCGAAGGCCGGGCGACCAGAAGCGTCCTGTTGCACTTCAAGCAGGTCCCGGGCATGAAATCCATCAGCAAGCTGATGATTCATCCCTACATCTATTACCGCAAGGTTTTCTGGTCGTGGCAGGAGTTTGATTTCGCCTTTCAGAACGTCCGGATCTCCCGGTGATGCGCAGGAAGGTCCGGGCATGATCGGGAAAATCGCGGAGTGCCTGGCCCGGACGGCCTATGTCCGGGACGCTCTGGAACACCCTCCGGACCTTCGGGAAATTCGCAGAAAACCTTCCCCCCGGGTATGGGCGGGCCTCTTCCTCGTCGGCCTCAGCTACGTGATCGGCTGGCCTGCCGTAGCCGCCTTCGGAGTGCTGGCCGCCTGGTTCCGGGAACCCCTGATCATCGCCGTCGGCGGCCCCCTGACGTACGGCCTGTCCCACCTGGTGTTCCTGGCCGGGGCCTGGCTGGCAGGGGCCCGATACGTGCGGCTGCTGATGAAGCATGCCACCCGGCGGCTCATGGAACGAATCCTGAGCCGCCCCCCCTTTCCCGCCGGACCGGGGAAGGACGGAAGGGAAACAGATCAAGGCCCGTAGACGGGTCCGTTATTTTTTGCAAGGAGAAGAAGAAAGCAAATGGACAACCTGAAGCAGGAATTGAAAGAGAAAATTATTTCCACGCTGGGCCTGCTGGACGTGGCCCCGGAGGATATCGACGAGAAGGGGGCGCTGGTCGGTGGAGACCTGGGCCTGGACTCCATCGACGTGCTCGAGCTGGTGATGATGATCGAGAAGGAATACGGGGTCAAGATCGACAACAAGGAGCTGGGGGTGAAGGTGTTCGCCTCTCTCAACGCGCTGGCGGACTACATCCTCAACCACCGGACGAAATAGAATCCCGGAGCAGGGGTGTCCCGGTTCATCCCGGGCTTTCAGGACCGGTCACCCCTTCGGCTGGAACGAGTTTTTCGCCGTCCAGAACTGGGGCAAGTGGGAAAACAGGTACCAGAGGCTCCAGCGGTGCTGCCAGGTCCGGCGGATCAGGCGGCGCCGCCAGCCCGGGTCGGTGTAGAACCGTTTTACGTGCCGGTTGTACAGCTCGTCGAGGCGGTCACGCGAAGCAATACCCCGGGGAACGAAGACGAAGTTCAGGCAGTTCATCAACGGCCAGTCCTCCTCGAAGGTTCCCTCCTCCCGGATGTTCCCCCAGACGGGCGCTCCCGGGAACGGGGTAAACTTGGCCATGTTCATGTCGTCCAGCTCCAGCGACAGGCAGAAGTCGCTGGTCTTCCGGATCGACTCCTCCGTTTCTCCGGGCAGCCCCATCATGAACAGCCCCTTCGCCCGGAGCCCGCTCTCCCGGATCAGCGCCACCGTCTCCCGCAGCTCCTCCAGGGTCACCCCGGCCTTGTGCCGGGCCAGGAGCTCCGGCTCCCCCGATTCGATGCCCACGGAAACCATCAGGCAGCCCGCTTCCCTGAGCATGCGAAGGAGCTCGCGATCCGTGTGGCCCGCCCGGACAGCGCAGTTGAACTGGATCCCCAGGGGCCGGGAGCTGAGAAGACGGCATAGCTCGGCGATCCGCGGGCGGTGGGCCGTGAACAGATCGTCATAAATGTTGACATGGCGCACCCCGAAATGCCGTCGCAGGTGGCTCAGGTGCTCGTAGATGTATTCCGGGGAATTCATGCGATAGGACTGCCGGAAGACGGATCGGTCGCAGTAGCTGCAGCGGTACGGGCAGCCTCGGCTCGTCACCATGGTGGCTCCCGGCGTCCGGATGTAGCTGAACAGCGGAAGGTTGTAGCCCCGCGGGAACCCCCGGAGCAGGTGATACGCCGGAAAGGGAAGGCGATCCAGGTCGGGCAGGGTCGGCCGGGCCCGGTTGGCGGCGATGCGCTCCCCGTCGCGCCAAATGAGGCCGTCGATTTCCCGCGGATCCCCGCCGCCGGCCAGCGCCGCCAGCGTGACCTCCCCCTCCCCGGGGCAGAGATAATCAATGGCCGCATACCGCTCCAGGAGCGGCTCGCCGACGGCCGA
The DNA here is from genome assembly GCA_964578535.1 of uncultured Syntrophaceae bacterium. Classification (GTDB taxonomy): domain Bacteria; phylum Desulfobacterota; class Syntrophia; order Syntrophales; family PHBD01; genus PHBD01. The sequence goes on along the minus strand of CAZODI010000002.1, from coordinate 58,099 downwards.
AACATGGACGCCGCCGAAGACGGTCCGGATCCCCGGGTCGGCCTCCTTCAGGCGGACCGCCAGGGCATGGCCGTCAAGAAAACTGGACGTGGTGGTAGAGAATCCCACCAGGTCGGGACGGAATTCGAGCAGGTCCCGGACGACCGCCTCCGCACCGGGCGCGGCGCCGGGTCCCAGGCAGTCCAGGACCGACACCTCATGCCCCTCGCGCTCGAGCCACGCGGCGATGGACAGGAGACCGAGCGGAGCCATCCGGTTGGCCACGGCGGCCATGTCCCGGCGGCCCCGGACCCAGTTGGACCCGGCCGGCTGGACCAGGGCGACACGCATCGACAACCTCCCCCGCGGAGACCTCAGATCCCCTTTTTCAGCAGGACGTACACGTCCCGCTCCATCTCGCCGCACCGACGGAGCAGCGCGGCGATCTCCTTCAGGTCCGGAGCGCCGTCGCGCTGCCGGATGATCCTGGCGCATGCCAGCGCAAAGGTCCGCCACTGGTCCCCCGCCCGGGTCATTTTCCCAGACGCCTCCTGCAAGGCGGCCGAATGCAGGATCTCCGACGCCTCCTGGAGAAACGCGGCATACATGAAGCGAAACCCGCCTCCGCCCGTGCCGATCTCCTCCTGCATCCGGATCATATGTCCCAGGAAGAGGCGGATGTAGCGGCCATCCCTGCTTCGGTCCAGCCGCTCGATCTTCCGGGCCAGGTAGAAGATCCCGCGGATCCCGAAGGGAGGGGGCGAGGAGAGCATCATGAAGAGGGTCCGGGCGACGGCCTTCCGGATCAGCACCGGCAGGTCCACCGAGGCCGGGACCCCTTCGGGGTGATAGACGAAGCCCCTCGGGGCCATGACGCCCTTGGCGAAACGGGCGTTCTCCAGGTCAGCCGCCTGGATGCGGACGGGATGCTCGAAGACGGGATCGCTCACCAGGAACTCGCCGTCCTCCACCCCGAACACGATCAGGTTGTGGACGTTGAACTGGAACCGCATCTCGGGCGGAAAGTACGTCAGCCAGTACGCCGATGTCTGGAGCCCCACGATCTGCCCCTTCCGCATGAAATCGACCAGTTCATCCATCGCCCGGCGTGGGTCCCGGTAGGTCTGTTTCCGGAAGGGGATGCCCAGGCGGCCCTGGATGCCGCTGATGATGGTCCGGGGGAGAATCCGGTAGGAGATGGTGGGCATGTTGTTCATCCGGAGGAACGGCACGTAGGCAAACATGATGGCGCTGGCGAGCCCGAAAACCATAGCTTCCGAAAGGTCGAGCCCGCTGTGCCGGAGGAGGCCGGATACGACTCCGCTCTCGCAGTGGCCGTAATGGCGGTGTTCAAAATCGATGACGTGCTTCAAGAAGCGCTCCTTCCATTCGTTTTTCCGTCTTCCGATTTGGGCCCGGGGATTCTTCCGGCCTCCCGGTCCTCCGTGGAGAGTCCGGGGGGCAGCTCGTAGGTCTCCCCCTCCAGCACCTCGGGACGAAACGGCGCGAGGGCGTCCGGGGGAACCCGCAGGATCCTGGCATATTCCTTCCGCATCTCCTCCCCCATCCGGGCGAAGACCTTCCCCTTCAGGTGACGCTTGACCCTCCATTTCGGCAGGCCCATGGCCTGGGCCAGGACCGTGGGATCCATGCAGCGCTTGTACATGAAAAAGGCAATGGGCGAGTCTTCCCCTCGGAGGACGCGCTGCCGGCAGGCCTCCGCCTGCTCCTCGAACTCCCCGATGGCCTGGTACAGGATGACCTCCTCCACGTCCCAGCCGGTGGTCGGAACGGTCGTGTAATGCCCCTCCTCGTCCACGGCATAGGCCGCCTTGCGGGCGGTCCGGAAATGGCGGATATCGTCCTGCGGTACTTCCCCTTTTTTCATCGTGCATCTCCTGTCATCCGGCCCCCGATTCGATCACGGAGGCACCCGTCTTCTTCCCTTTCCCGATCTCCCGGATGTTCCGCCAGTGGCCCGCCAGAATCAAAAGGACCGTTGCCGTCACCGCTGCGGCGGCGCCTGCCGATGCCCCGGAAGCCAGTCCCTCTCCCGCCGCGAGGGCGGCGATCATGTAGAAGGAGGCCACGAAGGGCACCCGGACGACCGAGAAGACAACCAGCCACAGCGCCGCCGCCAGGGCCGCCGCCCACGGGGCCAGGGCCCCCGCGAAACCCAGGTAGGCGGCCACACCCTTTCCGCCCCGGAAGCCGTGGAAACAGGGGAAACGGTTTCCCGCCACCAGCGCCAGGCCCAGCCAGGGGACCTGATTCGGAGGCAAAAGCATCGAGCCCAGGACCGCCGCGGCCACGGCCCGTCCCACGTCCAGAAGCAGGACCACCGCCGCCCAGAAGGGGCCGGCCATGCGGTATACGTTCGTGGTTCCCGCATTCCCGCTGAAGCGGCCCCGGGGATCCCCCTTCCCCAGGACGGTGAGGATGAGGATGGCGAAGTTCACCGAGGCGGCGACATAGACGACGGCCGCCCCCAGCAGGCATTCCGTCACGGTGTCCCGGCCTCCCCTCCGGACGGCTTTCCGCCGGGGCCGGCCGCCGGCGACGGATCCCGTTCCCCGTCCCGTTGCTCCCGCTCATCGTAAAGGGCCTGCACCCGGGCCATCAGCTCGTTCAGTGAAAAGTCCGGTGCATCCCAGTCGGGGCGCAGGAGCGCCAGCATCTCGACGGTCACCGGCTCCCGGGTACCCGTTCGAAAAAGAAACCGGTCCGGCGGAAACAGCAGGTGGGTATTCGTGATCCGGACCACGCCGAGGGGCGCCCGGCAGCGGGCGGCGATGCGGAAGGCCCCCCGGCTGAAGGGCCGGCGGCGACCGCTCCGGCTTCTCGTCCCCTCGGGAAAGATAAAGAGATTGCCTCCCGTGGCAAGATAGCGGTCCATGTCTTCCACTCGCTGGATCAGCAGGGTCGAGAAGCGGTCCCCGTTTGCCGAGGAGGGGAGGTAGCCCGCCGTCTTCAGGACCCAGCCGAAGATCGGATAGTTGAAAAAATCGCTCCGGACGATCGTCTTCTGTCGGTCGAAAATGGAGATCAGCAGGATCGGATCGAGAAAGGACAGGTGGTTCGAGACAATGACCGCCGAGCGCAGCGCCCGGACGTCCTCTCCGATCCGGAGGGAAAGCCCGGGGATCAGCCATTGGACGAGCCGGAAGAATCCCCGGTAGAAACGGCTGTTCATCCCCTGGAAGGACGCCTCCCGGTCGTTCGAGAACAGGCGCAACAGACCGTAGAACGGCAGAATCAGCGTTCCCGCCAGGAAATAGACCCAGAGGAGGAGCGTCACCGGGAGATCGATCAGCGACCTGCATGCTGAGCGGCGGGGGATCGTGGGTCGCGTCGGATTCATCTGCACCGTCCGGGAGGCGGAATCACGGATCCTTCCGGAGGATCAGGCCCGTATTGACCCCTCCGAAGGCAAAATTCTGGACGGCGGCAGTCCGGACGGGGGTCTCCGCGAGTGATGTGGCGTGGCGGATCATGGCGCACCTCGGGTCCACCTCTTCCAGGTTCAGGGTCGGCGCTACGAAACCATCCCGCATCATGTAGAGGACCAGGATCGTTTCGATGACCCCGCAGGAGGCCATGGTATGCCCCATGTAGCTCTTCAGGGCCGTCACGAGGGGGTGGTCTCCATATACCTGGGAGATGGCCTGGGCCTCGATGATATCCCCCATCTTCGTGGCCGTCGCGTGGGCACTGACGAGATCGATCTCGCCGGGTGTCATGCCGGCGTCCCGGAGCGCCAGGCGCAGGGTTTCCCGGATGCCGGCCAGATTCGGAAGGATCAGGTCCCCTCCGTTGTTGTTGCAGGCGAATCCGACGACTTCCGCCAGAATGGGAGCCCCCCGCCGGCGTGCAGACTCGTACTCCTCCAAGAGGACCGCACCCGCCCCTTCCCCGACCACAAGACCGTCCCGGCGGACATCGAAAGGACGGGGAGTTCTCTGCGGCTCGTCGTTGAATCCGGTGGAACAGGCCAGAAGGTTGTCGAAGACGGCCACCGTGGTGGTGTCGTACTCATCGGCTCCACCGCAGAGCATGGCGTCCTGCATGCCGTACCGGACCGTCTCGTAGCCGAAGCCGATGGACTGGCTGCTGGTGGTGCAGGCGGTCGACGAGGCAATGACGCGCCCGGTGATGCCGAACATCTTGGTGATGTTCACCGCCGTGGTGTGCACCATCGACTTCAGGTAATCCACCGCCCCGATGGAGGCGACGCCCGCCCGGTCGGCGCTGTGGAAGACCCGGTAAATGTCCCGCTGTACCGTAGGGCTGCCGTGGGTGGACCCGAAGGCCACCCCCAGCCGGCCGGAGGTGATGAATTCCTGCTCCAGGCCGGAGGCCTCCAGGACCTCCTTTGCCACCTGGCAGGCATAGTAACCGACAGGGCCCATGGTCTTCCGGTTGACCCGCTTGAAGTCGAAGGGAATGGGATAATCGACGGTGCCGAAGACCTGGGAATGGATGAAGGGCGCCAGGAGATCGTCCCGCCGGAGGGGCTTTACGCCGGAGACTCCCTGCCGGAGGCTCCGCACGATATTCTCCCGGCCGTGGCCGATCGGGGTAATGGCGGATGCCGCTGTGATTACGACCCTTCTTTGCATAAGTCTCCGATGGGACGGCCTCCGCCGGGACGGCGGATCCGAGCGAGATCCTCCACGTAAGCGCAGATCTGGCGAACCGTGCGGATATCCATGGCCCTCTTTTTCTCCTCCATGGTCAGCTCGGAGCCCAGGAACCGCTCGATCTCCACCAGCAGCTCGATGGCGTCGATGCTGTCGAACTGGTAGGCTTCCCGGAGATCCGCGTCCATGGCCGGGTCTTCGATCTCGAACTCCTGAAGAAAAATCCGCCGGATTTCGGCTTCGATCGCCTCGCGTGTCATATTCCTGTTCAACGCACCTTTCTGGAATCGGAATCCGCCGGGCCCGCCGGAAAGAACCGCTCCGCAGGGGATAACGGCGTTTGTTTCACACGCCTCCCGCCCCTTGTATCGTTCCCCTCCCCGAAAAGTCAAGCGGGGGGCGTTTCGCTTCCCGGCACCGGCTCTCCGGATGCCCCGTCCCGCCCGGTCCGGATCCAGGCGGGCGGCCGCAGGCGCCCCCGGCTCACATCCTGCATCCGCACCCCCCGAAGGGTCTCCCGCAGGCTGCGATCCGAGTCCAGGATCACGAGATCGAAACAAAACGCCCCTGCCGAAACGCCTCTCGCATCCATCCTCACCCGGCAGGACTCGCCGGGTGCAACCGGCCGGACGATCCTCCGGCTCGCGAAGCCGACGGGGAGCGCAACCGTGTCCCCGTAACGCTGGCACCAGGCACAGGCCACGTGCAGGGCGGCGTCCAGCACGAAGGGGGATCCGAGCAGCAGCCGGGGATGACCGCCCGCCGGGGCTTCCAGGACGGCCTCGGCTCCCTCCTCCCAGATCTCGATGGGGTCCCGGGCGTTTCGAAACGCCGGCCCAAAGGGGACCAGATCCCGGTACAGCAGGCCGGCCGGAACGGTGAACCGGTCCGTCCGCAACACGGTGGGGTTCTCTTCCGGATTTGCTTCCGGCTCTGCTTCTCCTCCGAAGACGGCCGTCCCGTGCACGGCCAGCCGGCCGATGGCTCCCGACCGGGACCGGACCGCCGTCCCGAGGACTGCCTTCACGCGGCCGGCTTCGAGGGGCTGCCGTTCGATCCGAACCTCTACGGCGGCCACCCCTGGATCGAGGACGAGAAACCGGGGGAACAGGACCTCTTCCATGATCCGCACGCCGGTGTCCGGAAAGCGGCCCTGTACGGAATCGGCGAGGATTTCCAGAATCTCCACGGCGGGCAGGATCGTCCGTCCCTCGAGGGAATGGTCCCGCAGCCAGGCCGGGACGGCAATCCTCACGGTTTCGCTTTCCCGCGCCGTCATGGCGGGAAGCTCTTCCAGAGGTGGACCGTCTTGGGGTCCACGGCCACGGGCCTGCCCGACCGGTTCAGGGCACAGTGGCGGGTGTGGCCCCTGCAGACCAGGACCCCCGTCTCGGCATGCGTAATGACGTAGTCGAACCGGAGGCGGACCCGCTCCAGCTCGCCGGGCCGGGTGTGGATCCACATGGGATCGTCATAGCGCAGCGGCTGGTAGAATTGCACAGCGAGATCGATAATGGGATAGACGAAGCCGCTCTCCTCGATTTCCCGGTACGGGTAGGCGGCGTCGCGCATCAGGGACGCCCGGCCCATCTCGAAATACCGGAGGTAGTTGGCGTGGTAGACCACGGCGGAGCGGTCCGTATCGGCGTACAGGGTCCGGTTGGAGCAGCGGTGCCAGGCCTGACCCGTCGTCCGGTCCCGGACGAAACGGGCATCCGGGAGGGCTTCCGGGAGAAAGGGTTTCGGTTTCATGTCAAGCTGTTCCGTGATCGATCATTCGCATCGTTGTCTCCCGACGGTTGCGCCGGGACCGCCCCGGCGCCGTTCTTCTCTTCATGCCCCCCGGAAAAGGATGCAGCAGTTGGTGCCGCCGAACCCGAAGGCGTTGGACAGGGCGATCTCCACGGCCTGCTTCCTCGTCTCGTTGGGGACGACGTCCACGTCCTCCAGGGCCGGATCGGGAATGTGGTTGATCGTGGGCAGGATCACCCCGCGCCGCATGCCCTCGATGGTGAGGACCGCCTCGATGGCCGCCGCCGCCCCGAGGGTATGCCCGATCTGGGACTTGTTGGAGGACACGGCCATGTTATTCAGATGACGGCCGAAAACCTCCCGGAGGCAGGCGATTTCCGCGGCATCCCCTTTCGGCGTGGATGTCCCGTGGGCGTTGACGTACTGCACGTCCGCCGGAGAGATCCCCCCGTCTTCGATGGCCTCCCGGATCGCCCGGACAATGGTCTCCTGCCGCGGGTTCGTGAAGTGGAAGGCGTCGGAGGTCCAGCCCACCCCGAGGACCTCCGCCCGGGGCGCCAGTCCATGCGACCCGAGACAATCCTCCGCCGCCAGGACGAGGACGGCCCCGCCCTCGGCCAGGACGAAGCCCCGCCGGTCGCGGCTGAAGGGCCGCGAGGCCTGGGACGGATCGTTCCATGCCCGGTCCTTCGGGCCGATCCTGATGGTGGCGTTCATGTTCTCGAAGCCGTGCACCAGCTCCGGCAGGATCGGCATGTCCACGCCTCCGGCAAGGACGAAATCGCAGTCCCCGTCCCGGATCATCCGGGCCCCGAGGCCGATGGCGTGGTTTCCCGACGCGCAGGCCCCCTGGGGGGAAAAAACAGGGCCGGTGAAACCCAGGAGGATGCCCGCCTTGCCGGAAGGGAGGTTGGCGCAGAGGTTGGGCAGCAGATAGGGGCTCACCCGAAGGGGCCCCCTCTCCCGGAGCTGTTCCGACGCGATCCGGAAGGCGTCCGTTCCGTTGAGGGCCGACCCGACGAGGCAGGCCGTCCGCGGTGCCGTCCCGGCATCCATGGCCAGGCCCGCATCCTCGAGGGCATCTTTGCAGAGGGCCATGGTGAGCAGCACGAAGGCGGCGTTCCAGTTGTAAACCTCCTTGGCGCTGGCGAAGCGGTACGCCCGGGGGTCCCAGTCGGGGATCTCGCCGACCACCTTCGATGCGGCGTCCACCGGGCAGCGGGTGATGGTCCGGAAACCCGCCTCGCCGCGAACGGCCCGCTCCCAGGTCCGGGCGAGGGTTCCCCCCAGGGGCGTGGCGGCGCCGTACCCGACGACAAAGACGCGTCTATTCCTCGGGGGTCGCATTCTATCCGGACCTCCGGAAGACGATGCAGGCGTTGCAGCCGCCGAATCCGAAGGCGTTCTTCAGGAGAAACTCCTGCTCCGCACGGCGGGCCTCCCCGGGGACGCAGTCCAGGACGATCTCCGGGTCCGGATCGTAATTGATGGTCGGCAGAAGCGTGTCCCGGAGCATCCCCTCGATGCCCAGGAGCGCCTCGATGGCGCTGGAGGCCCCCATGGCGTGGCCGATCTGGGATTTGTTGGCCGACACCGGGGGAATCCTGTCTCCGAAAAGATCCCCCAGGGCCTCGGCCTCCACCTTGTCGCCCACCCTCGTCGAGGCGGCATGGGCGTTCACGGCGTCCACGTCGCCGGGCGCGATGCCGGCATGCTCGATCGCCTCGGCCATGCAGCGCCGGATCGTTTCCCTTTTGGGGGCCACGAAGTGGTAGGCGTCGGAGGTCATTCCCCAGCCGGCCACCTCGATCCGCCAGGGAATTCCATGGGCGCGGGCGAAGTCCTTTGTGGCCAAGATGAAGCATCCGGCCCCCTCGGAGATGACGAATCCCCGGCGATTCCGGGAAAAGGGACGGCTAACGGCGCGGGGATCCTCCTCCGGCCGGCCCTCCTTGGGGCGATAGGCCCCGTTCATCGTGGCGAAGCCGGCGACGATGGGCTCGACCAGGGAAAAATCCACGGCCCCGCAAATCGCTGCATCGGCCATACCCTGCCGAAGGAACATCGCCCCCAGGATGAGGGAGGAGGATCCGGTCGCACAGGCCGTGATGGGGGAGCAGATGGGACCCGTGGCCCCCGTCAGGATGGACACCTTTCCGCCTACCATGTTGACGCAGGAATTGGCGTTCGTGAAGGGATGGGGCAGCCGTCCCTCCGATACGAGGAGGCGGTCGGCGGAAATGACGGCGTCGAGCCCGCCCACGGCGGTGCTGAAGGTGACCGCCACACGGGGCGCCAGCTCCCCGGTGATCTCCACACCCGCCCGGCGGAGCGCCCGGTGGACCACAAGGAGGGCATGCCGGAAAATCGGCGACGTCCAGTGGGCCATCTCCCGCGGCTTCAGAAAGGGATAGGGGGTTTCGTCGAACTCGTCCACCTGGCCGGCCACCCGGACGGGAAACCCCTCCCGGAGGGGAAAGCGCGTCAGGGGACCGACGCCGCTGTCACCTCCGGCGGCGCGCCGCCACTGGTCCTCCCACTCCACGCCCAGGGGGGAAACGGCATCGTATCCGAGAATGACGGGTTGTTGATCGGGGTGCATTCCGTCCTTACGATTCACAAAGGCGTTCGGCGGGCCATTACCAGGGGATGAATCCGTAGAGCTTGGCGAACATCTCGTACACCTCGATCCAGTTCTTCAGATCCCCGGCCGAGCGCAGGTGCTCGCGCTTGTTCACCATGACCCAGCTCATGTGGGCGGCCCCGTCCTTGCAGATGGAGCAATCCCGGGTGGCGCTGGTGCAGCAGCGGTGCATCGTCTGGAGATCCGCGGCCCAGCGGATGAAACGGATGAGCCGTTTCGGCTTCGGATCCCGGTTGTCCAGGGGCTCCGTCACGGAGGGGCACTCGCCCCATCCGAAGGGGCGGCCCATCATCCTTCCCGTGCAGATGATCTCGTGATAGTACCGGCAGGAAATGACCGTCCGGGGATACCGGTCCAGCATTGCGTCCATCTCCGCACGGACGTCCCGCAGGGCCTCCGGGGTCCAGTGGAAGCCCTCCACCTGCTCGTCGTTGGTGAGGAGCTGCATGTGTACCTTCAGCCCCGCGTCGGCGATCTTCCGGATGATCTTCTCCGTCCGGCCGATCTGCTTCGGGGTGATGGTGTACAGGTAATAGGTGTGGCTGTCCCCCTCGTAATTTTTGCGCGAAACGCTGAAGACGTCCCGTCCCCGGAGGGCCTTCTCGTCCTCTTCGTCCCCCCAGAGGGAGATTCCCACCAGCATTCCGGGGAAGCGGTCCCGGGGCACGCGGATCAGGCCGTTGGTGGCACAGTAGGTCGGGAGCCGCCGATAGAAAGCCTCCACCCGGTCCAGGAAGAGGGTAGGCTCGCCGCCGATCAGGATGGCCATATTCACGCCCCGGGCCTTCTCCCGGTCGATGAAAGACTCCCATCGGTGGATATCTTCCTCGTCCTTTGCCGCCTCGTGTTCCCCGGAAGAAAAGAAAAAACACCCCTTGCAGCGCAGGTTGCACCGGTTTGTCACATCATAAATGGAGCTCCGGATGTTCAGATGTGAGATCCGCCGGTATCGCTCGTACCAGTCGCTGTCGAGGAGGGAGCTGATGGTCTGCATGCCTACAGGGCCCTCTGAAAATCACGATCCCGGACCAGGGTCGTGAAGGTCTGGTCGACCAGTTCATAGGCGCGCTTCTCCAGGTCCTTCACGTCCTGGGACGCCGCCGGCGACATCGTCGCCACATAGTCCTTCCGTAATTTCTCGACGCCGTCCCGGAAGACGTAAACCTGGAAACGCACCTCCTGGTCCGTGACGGAGGTCAGCACCAGCTGGATTTCGGGAACGCCCTTCGGGGCGACAACGCCTGCCGGCTGGGGCCCGCCCCACCACCAGGGCCCGGGGCCATGGTAGGCGCCCCCCTGGTAGTCCACGATCCGGGCGCCGGCATGCCGGAAGGCCTTGCTGTAGCACTCCCAGAAGAACGACTCCAGCGGCGTCGAGGTCTCATAGACCCGCTTTTTGTCGGGGCTGTAGAAGTTCCAGGTCTTCGTGTTGTCCGCCCGGTTGATGAAGGAGGCCAGGGCGATCCGCTTGCCCTTGAGCCGCCCCGCGTCGGAGGCCCGGAATCCGGGGTTGTATTTATCCTGCTGGACGGCGACCTTGACGCCCCCGGCGGCCCCGCATCCGGCGAGAAACAGAATCGCAACGAAAAGAGCGGCTCCGGCTTTCCAGGTCTTCATGGAATTCGGTTTCATGGTCCATCCTTTCTCTCGGTCCCGGTTGTCCCGGGGTCTCTATTTCATGGAAAATCCCGGCGGATCCACCAGGCGGTCGCAGAGATTCTCCCCCTTCTCGTAACCCATGACCCACACCGCCAGGTACGTGTCCACGTAATCCAGCCAGGAGCGGAACGTATCGGGGTCGGAGGCATGCCGGAACAGGCGGGCCGTCACCACGGCGCTTCCGGCGGCATAGTGGCGGCAGTCGTCGCAGTCCGTGTCGGGAACGCAGCAGGCGACGCTCCGGTCCCAGGTCAGATCGGCCCGGTACTGCCGGAAGGAGCGCCCGAGGCCGATGTCCGTGGAGGCGTTCCGGCGGGGATAGGAGCAGCCGTACAGGGCATGCAGCCCCAGCCCGTGCGTATGGGCCATGGCGCTGTAATTCGAAAACAGCACGGATGCCGGGTGGCGCGCCATGGTCTCCAGCATCGCCCGGCGTGTTTCCTCCAGGGAGGAATGGTCATGCCGGAGGGGACCCTTGTAACCGACGGGAGCGGAAAAGACGTTGAAGGTCAGCTTTCCGTTCCGGCCGGCGATCCGTTCCGACACTTCGGCGATTTCCCGGATATTCTGTCTCGTGAAGGTGTAAACGAAGACCGCCCGGGGATCCCCGTCGTAGTTGTCGAGCTGCCTTTCCAGGAGGTTGGCGGCGTTGCGGACCCGCCGGCTCGTCTCGTCGTTTCCCCAGACGGAGATATGGATTTTGTAGCCGATCGCGGAGGGGATGAGCCGGAATCCGTTGGTGGCAATGCTGCCTAAGGGCATGACCTCGAAGCAGGTTTCGAGAAGCTCGGGAACCAGGGAGGGTTCGGCGCCGGCCAGAACCACGTACGTGATGCCCCGCTCCTTCTCCTTTTGCATCCGTTCCCGCCAGGCGCCGGGATCCCGGTTTTCCGGGGCGAACTGTTTTTCCCCCTCGTAATAGTAGCAGCCGTCGCACCGGATGTTGCAGCGGTTGGTCATGTCATAGGTGGATTCCCGCAGGAAGAAGTACTTCCGGACCTTCTCCCACCGGTCCCGGACCTGCTCGTCACGAAGAAGATCGCCGAACTTCCATTTTCCTTCTGTTTTTTCCGCCGGGGCGGTTCGATTCGTCAACGGCTCCTCCATTACCGGAATCGTTGCCCATCGCCGGCATCAGGCAGCCTTTTCCTGAAGCCTGGCCAGAAGATATTCCGCAATCAGCCGGAGGGTTTTCAGCTTGGGATAATCGTCCTCATCGATGCTCACGCCGTATTCGTCCTGGAGGACAAGTGCTACGGTCGCCAGGTCCATGCTGTCGATCCCCAGTTCATCCACAAGATCCAGGTCGGGATCGAAGGTCTCCTTCGTGACGTCCTCCAGCCTCAGCTCGTCGATGACGATCTGGGCGATGCGAAGAATATGCTGTTCGATGTCCTTGACGTCAGACATGAATCTTCCTCCTCGACGATTCGGTATTCTCAGCAGCCGTTCCCGCCCCGGTCGCGGCGTGTCCCGATGGATCCGCTGCAGACCGTTTCCCCCTCCGAGAGAAGGCGGAACAGGTATGCGCCCTCCGTCCTCCCCTCGTCGGGGGAAACGATGACGGTCAGGTTGTCACCCGGATAAGCCGGCTGGCGGAAGCGAACCCTCCGGATGGATTTCACGATCACACGCTCTCCTCCAGCTTCGCCCCGGCGGAGAACCTCCGCCACCAGGTACAGCAGCGCCACCCCCGGGACGATGGGATGCCCGGGAAAGTGACCGGAAAACCAGAGTGAATCCGGGGCGAACCGGGCCTCGGCAACAAGCCTTCCGGATGCGTCTTTCTCTTTCAGCTTCAGGTCCTGCCAGTATTCGGTCATGTTCCCCCAACTGCAATGGACGTCCCGAAACCTGAAGAGATCGATGAATCGGATTCCCTGCCCAAACCCTGTCCAGGGAAGCCGATGAAAGCGTGATTCTATATCACTCTTGCCCCGGGGGAGCAAAACCTTTTTTCCCCGGACGGGTCGTCCGTTCCATGACAGATTGTTCAATCAGATCGGATAGTAAAGCGATCCCCAGGGACCGCTCCCGGAGCCCCCGGAGGAGATCGGCGACCTCGGCCAGCCACCGGTCGGCTCCCCCGGGCCCGGGAGGCGAGATATCGTGCAGAAGCAGGATATCGCCGGGCCGGACTTGCCGCAGAAGGCGCCCCGCCAGTCCCGGAACGCGCCGGTTTCCCCAGTCGGCACCCCGGCGGCTGAAGGTGACGCAGATCATTCCCGATCCGCGAAGGACAGCGGGAAGCCTCGGGTTCGTGATCCCGACGGGCGGACGGAACGCCCGGGGGCGGATCCCCGCCTCCATGAGGATCTGCTGGGCCCCCTCGACTTCCCGCCGCAGGACGGACATCGGGCGGAGCATGAGCAGGGGATCGTGATGCCACGAATGGTTCCCCACTTCATGTCCCGCCGCGAGGATCGCCCGGATCAGCTCCGGATGGCGGGCCGCCCGCTCTCCCGTCACAAAAAAGGCCGCCGGGACACTCGCCGCGGCCAGGATCTCCAGAAGGCGGGGGGTGACCAGGGGATCCGGCCCATCGTCGAAGGTGAGCGATACGGAATTTTTCTCCGGATTTCCCGTGCTTAGAACAGGCAGAAAGAACGACGACCGGGGAAAGAACGGGAGGACACCGCAGAGGAGCAGAAAAAGCGCAAGGGGAACGATGGCCCACCAGGGCTGTACGGCCCCCGCCCCCGCCGCCAGCAGCAGCGAGGCGGCTCCCGTCCGGTGGGCCGGCGACCAGGGCGAAGGCACATTTTTCATGGGATCAGGTGCTCCCAGAGCGGTCCTTTCCAACCACGGCGGTGGAGGCGGGTGACGACGGAGGCCGTCTCGTCTCCGCCGGCCCCCACGACCCAGTGGCCCCTTCCGGCGGCACGGCTCCTCACCCGCCGCTCCAGTTCCCCTTCCCCGAAGGCTCCGGAGATATAAAAACGGGGCTTCAGGAGGTCGTCCGAGGCCTGCAGTCGCCCTTCGCGAAGGGCAGCATCATACAGCCCCGTGTGGGGGTAGATCCGGATTCCCGGGAAGAGGAAAAACACGGCCCTGCACAGTTCCTCGGCCCGGTTCAGGGTCTCCGCCAGGGTCTCGGCATCCTCGCCGGGACCGCCCAGGAGGAGGTAATGGGCCACGTGAAGGCCGGCCTCCACGGCCGCCTCATGGCACTGGAAGACATCGGCGGTCCGGAAGGGTTTCCGGTACGAGGCGAGCATCCGGTCCGAGAGGGCCTCGGTGCCGAACTCGACGTGGCTGAGCCCCGCGTCCTTCAACTCCCGCCAGTAATCCGGAGGCACCTGGAAGGGGGCGAAGAACGCCGTCCAGGGGACAGACAGGCCGGCCTCCCGGAAAGCGCGGGCCACATCCAGGGAATGGGACAGGTCCGTGTTGAAGGTGGAGTCGGTCAGGAAGAGAAAGCGGGCTCCCCGTTCCTGGAGCATTCGCGCCTCTCTCGCCACCTCTTCCGGATCCCGCCGGCGGAGGATCCGGCCGTCGATGTGGGGATAGGTGCAGTACAGGCATTGATGCGGACAGCCCCGCTTCGTCTCCAGGTTCATCATCCCCCCGCGGTCGAGATAGGTCGCGACGTGGCGGGCGGATCCTTCAAAATGCCGGACCGGGGAACCGCCCCAGGGCGCCGGCGCCGGGGCACCGCAGCCTTTCGTGACGACGCCCGGCAGTCCCGACGGATCCCGGCCCTGTTCCAGGGCATCCAGAAGCGGGCGGAGGCGCTCCCCCTCGCCGACGATGCCGTAATCGGCCCCGAGCCGGGACATCAGCGCTTCCGGAAAAATCGTGAAGCCGCTTCCCCCGAGCACGAGGGGACCGGAGAAAACGGCGCGGATCCCGGTGACGACCTCCCGGTACTCCTCGACAAAATCCAGGGGATTGGAGGCATCCGTGTTGTCGATGTTGCGGATCGACAGGCCGACCAGGTCCGGAGCCATGCTTCGGATCTCATCAGCAAGCCCCTCCGGCGACCCCGGGACGGCCAGATCGACGATCCGGACCGGATGGCGGTCGCGGATGGCCCCCGCCACATAGTCCAGCCCGAGAGGGTATACCGGGTAGGGCGCTGTCAGGCGGTTGAGGGAAACGAGCAGGACTTTCACGGAACGGCACCTGTCTCTTCGAATTGGTTCACTCCATGGAAATGCTTCGGGATCATACTGGTTTGGCAGCCCCTTGGCAAACGGAAAAACCCGGAGCGATACCCCCTTGACAATCCGGGATCGATACATATAATTCAGATTGTTCAGACGCATCTGAACAATCAATCCATTCTGGAGCAACAATGACGGACAAGACAACCAGTGACAAGGAATGCTGCACGCCGTCCCGGAGCGGCAAGAGTTGCTGCCGGGTCGAGGCCCTTCTGGGGGTCGACGAGCGGGGACAGATGGTCCTGCCCAAGGACATCCGGGAGCGGGCGAACATCCGGACGGGAGACAAACTGGCTCTCGTCAGTTGGGAGAAGGACGGCGAAGTCTGCTGTCTGACCCTGATCAAGGCGGACGCCCTGGCCCGGGGAGTCCGGGAGTTCCTGGGACCCGTCCTGGGGGATCTGGCGGATTGATGCCGTTCAGGAGCGGACGGCAGGATCGAGTGAAACCGGCATCCCGGAGCGATGTCGCCGCGGGTTCCCTATACCTGAAAACTGCAATTCAAATCATGGAGGATGATCGATGAAAAACGAAGACATCCGGACCAATGTCCGGGAAGGGTACGGGAAGATCGCCGTCACGGGGAATTCCTGCTGCAGCCTGCCCATCGCGGGTTGCTGTGGAGGTGCACAGCAGGCGGCGGCAATCGGCAAGGCTGTCGGCTACTCGGATGAGGACCTGGCCTCCGTCCCGGAGGGGGCGAACCTCGGCCTCGGCTGCGGCAACCCCGTCGCCCTGGCTTCCCTCCGGGAAGGGGAGACGGTCGTGGACCTCGGGTCCGGAGCGGGCTTCGACGCCTTCCTGGCGTCCCGGCAGGTGGGACCCACGGGGCGGGTCATCGGCGTGGACATGACACCGGAGATGATCGAGAAGGCGCGGGAAAACGCCCGGAAGGGGGGCTACGAAAACGTGGCCTTCCGCCTGGGCGAGATCGAGCACCTGCCTGTGGCGGACGGGGAGGCCGACGCAATCATCTCGAACTGCGTCATCAACCTCTCGCCCGACAAGCAGCAGGTATTCCGGGAGGCCTTCCGGATCCTCAGACCGGGGGGGCGGCTGATGGTCTCGGACATCGTCCTGACGAAGGATCTTCCGGAGGCGATCAAGGCGTCACTCACCGCCTGGATCGGCTGCGTGGCCGGGGCGGCACGGAAAGCCGATTACCTGGGAGCGATCGCCGCAGCGGGATTCACGGGCATTGAGGTCGTCGGGCAAAACGTCTTCCCGGTGGACTTCCTGCTTAACGATCCCACGGTCCAGACCATGGTCCGCGATCTGGGGCTTTCCCGGGAGGAGTTGTCGGATCTCGCCGCCACGGCGGTGAGCATCCGGGTGTCCGCCGTAAAGCCGGCGAACTGAGCTCCTCTGTACAGGCAGCACCCAGGAAGCATCCCCTGCCGGGGTCGCGTGGCCCGGCGGGGGACCGGGCTATTTCGCGGCGGTCTCCACGGCCGCCAGGGTGTAGCGGCCCGGACGGTCGCAGGTCACGTGAAGGAGGAGGCGGCCCGGACACTCCTGTACAAACCGGCTGATCCCCAGGGCCGTGGCGGAATCGAACCAGCCGTGCGCGGAAAGATAGTCGAACTCGTCCACCGCCCCGACGGCACGGCTCCAGGCCTCCCGGTCCGCCGCGGGCACGGAGAGGCCGTAGCCGATGACGGGAGACCTGCCGGTCCTCTCCTTCAGCCAGGCCGCGCCTGCTCCGGCGTCCCGGACCGATCCGGTCCCCAGGATCCGGCCCAGGGCCCCCTCCGGCTCGTCCGTCACCCAGAGCCAGGCACTCCCCTCGACGCCCCGTACCGATCCGGCGGGGATCCCGTAGGTCCGCTCGAAGTGAACCGCCGAGGGATTGGCCTCGTCCACCCCGCCGAGAAGGGCGCTCCGGACCCTGCCCCGCAGGAAATCCACCGTCAGCAGGGTGATTCCCCGCTCGAAGGACAGGAGGCGGTCCGAGATCGAGAGGTTCGGGCCAGCGGCGCCCAGCCCCTGGGCGACGTAGAAGGACGCCGTGTTCGACATGGTGTTGATGAAGTTGTAGGGCATGGGCAGGGAATGCTGGCGGAAGATCTGCCTGAGCACCGACTCCGTCTCGCCTAAGTTGCCTCGCTCCGTCGTCAGGTACACCGCCGTGTCCGCCGGTACGGCCCGGCCCGCGACGCAGCGGTGGGCGCCGATGAGGGACAGGAGGATGTAGCGGTTGACCCGGCGGAAATATGCCTTGGATTCCCGGGCCAGCTCCTCCTTGAGGATCTGCGGCGGGGTTCCCGGTTCGGTAACGAAGGCCGAGGCGCCGTGGATGTACATGATCACCCTCCCGACGAAACGATCAGGGACGTGCAGTTGCCGCCGAACCCGAAGAAGTTGAGCATGACCGTGCCCCTTGCCATCGTCAGGGGCTCCCGCAGGGGGCTGACGCCCAGTTCCGGGTCCTCCTTTTCGAATCCCGGCACAGCGGGCAGAAAGCCCCGCCGCAGGGACTCGGTGACCAGCAGGAGCTCGATCGCCCCGGAGGCGCCGACGGTATGGCCCACATAAGGCTTCACGGCCGTCACGGGGGGCAGGCGGTCGCCGAAGACGGCCCGCATGCCCGCGCACTCCGTCCGGTCGTTGAGGTCGCTTCCCGTGGCGTGGGCCTTGACGGCGTCGATCCCGTCCGCCCCCACGCCGGCGTCGGCGAGGGCCTGCCTCATGGTGGCGGCGATCACCGTCCCGTTCTCCTCGTGGGTCGTCACGTTGAAGGGATCGCACCGGTTGGCGCCGCCGCGGAAAACGAACCCGCCGTCCCCCGGTCCGCCCCGCTCCAGAAGAACGACACCGCACCCCTCCCCCATGATGATCCCGTCCCGGTCCGCATCGAAGGGCCGGTAGCGCTCCGGCGCCATGAGGCGGAGCGACTCGAAGCCGTAAAAGCCCGTGGCGTTGTAGAGATCGTACCCGACCGCCACGGCCCGGTCGACGACGCCCGTCTCGATCAGGCCGGCCCCATACAGGACGGCATTGGCCGAGGAGGTGCAGGCCGTGGTGAAGGTCGTGCAGGGTCCGCCGATGCCGAACCGGTCCGCGGCGGCGCGGGCGATGGAGCCGTAGCCGAGGGACGCGTGGACGAAGAAATGAATCCCGTTCTCCTCCGAGCGGGCATAGGCGGCCTCGTAGATGGGGATGTCGATGGAGGTGGACCCGAAGAGGAACGCCGCCCCCTCCAGATCTCGGGCCGTCCAGCCGGCGCCGGCAACGGCCCGGGCGACCGTATCGAAGAGAACGTCATAGAAGAAACGCTCCACATCGGCGTCGCGCCTTCCGTCCCGGAAGGGAAGCCGGTAGTAGGGGCGACCATAGGGGAGGCCCGCCAGATCCAGGTGCACGATCTCCAGGGGCGTCCGCCCGCCGCGAACGGCACCGATGACGGCGTCCATCTCCGTCCCGAGGGAGCACGACAGGGCGCCTCCCCGGATGCAGGCCCTTTTTTCCACAGAGCTACTCCGGCCGGATGTAATCGGCAAAGGCGTTGATGGAGGTCATGACGCGCCGCATGACCTTGCTGTCGGTGATGTTGACGTTATACCGCTGTACGGCGATGGAGATCTGCAGGGCGTCGATGGAATCCAGGCCGATGCGGGAATCCCGCCCGAAGAGGGGCTCGTCGTCCCGGATGTCCCCGGGGTGGAAGCGGTCCGCCAGGTCGCACTCCTCGATGATCAGTTCCTTGAGTTCGCGCTTGAAGGTCTCGTCCAGGGATCCTTTCATGCTCACATTCCTTCTGTATCCAGTATCTGAAGTTGCCGTTCCGGTATTGCGGCTGAAGCATGCCGTTCCCGCCGCACCCTGTTCACGCGACTCCGCCCTGCCGGGCCTGACTCCGGAGAACGGCAAAGGCCGCCCCCAGGAGAACCGCCGCGCCGGTCAACAGGAGCGCAGCCTCGGGCAGCACGTCCCGCACCCCCCCGCCGCGGAGGAAGAGGTCCAGGTAGCCCTGGAGGCCCCAGGACATGGGGGACAGGCTCGACAGTGCCTGAAGAACGGGGGGCATCACGAAGACGGGAACCATGACGCCGCCCATGGCCCCCAGGAGCAGGTTCAGAATCCCCCCGACCGTGCTGGACTGCTCCGGGGTCCGGCTGAGCGCGGCAACCAGGAGGGCCATGGCGATGGCGCACAGGCTGAGGCTTGCCGACAGCAGGGCCAGTCCCGCCGGGGAATTCCCCAGGGTCAGGGCGAAACCGCCCAGGAGGGGAACGACCCAGACCCCGACGGCCAGCATGGCCGCCACCTGGATCTGGTTCACCAGGAAATAGGGAACCGTCTTTCCCATGAGGAGCAGCCCAAGCGACACATTCATCCCCGCGAGGCGGGAAAAGGTGCCCTGGTTCCGCTCGCCGATGAAGGCGTTCCCGATGGGCAGCACGATGAAGAAAACGGCGAAGACGATCCAGGAGGGCACGCTCTGCTGGACGGCGTTCGGCACCCGGCCATTCGTGCCGTCTCCGGCGACATAAGAGATCGCCACGGCCGGATCCCCGGCGGCCGCCATGCGGGCGTCCAGGGACGTCCGATCCACCCCGGCCACGTCCAGGAGCGGACCGATTCCGTCCAGGAACGCGGCGAGGCGGGCCTTGCCGGCAGCCCCCAGCACGGCCATGCGAAAGAGCTCCTGGGCCTGCCGGTGAACCGTCGGATCCATGATCAGGTGGATCGAGCCGGACGCCTCCCCCCCGTCCCGGGCGGAGACGGCGGCGGAAAAATCCTTCCGGATGAGGCAGGCAAACCGGACTTCCCCCGACTTCAGAAGACGCTTCACCTCTTCGGGATCCGTCCCGACGGCGCCCGTCCTGATCTCGAAGGGTCCGGCCTGTTTCAGGATCTCCACCACGGCGCCGCCCCGCGGCCCCTCGTCCCCGTTGACGACCAGCACGGGGATCCGCACCCGGGAGTGGGCGGAAAAGAGCTCCCCCATCGCCAGGGACATGATGAGGATAAAAACGGCGGGCAGAAAAAACAGGACCGCGAGCGATACGCGGTCGCGGCCGAGAACGAGGAATTCCTTCCGAAGGATGGCGACGATCCGGTTCATTCGTCCCTCAGCGCCCGCGAGGTGAGCCTCAGGAACAGGTCTTCCAGGGTGCGGCTGCCGCCCTTCATCCCGGCGATCCGGGCCTCCGTCCCCTCCAGGGCCATCAGGACCCGTTTCAGGGAGGCGCCCAGACCCGGGCCGGCGTCCATGATCACGGCCGATCCCTTCACGGTGAGCCCGTCGATCTTCCGGATGCGCTCCAGGAGGACGGAATCCATCCCCGCCACCTCCATGACCAGGGCATCCGCCTCCGCCAGGACCCTGTCTCGGCCGCCCGCCAGGACGGCCCGCCCCTCGTCCAGGATCACCAGATCGTCGGCCACCTGCTCGACTTCGTCCATGTAATGGGACGCGTAGACCACCGTCACGCCCTCCTCCCGGTTGATCCGCCGGATTGTCTCGAGGATCCACGTCCGGGACTGGGCGTCCACCCCGACCGTCGGCTCGTCCAGGTACAGGACCCGGGGCCGGGCCAGGAGCCCGATGGCCAGATTGAGCCGCCGTTTCATTCCTCCGGAATAGGTCTCCGCCGGCTTGTCGAGAAAGGACTCCAGGCTCGCGGCGGCGACGGCGGCCTCCATGCGCTCCCCGAGCTCCTTCCCGGAGAGGCCGCAGAGGGATCCGAAGAAGGAGAGGTTCTCCCGGGCCGTGAGAGCGGAGTAGAAGGCCAGGTTCTGGGGCACGAGGCAGGAAATCCGTCGGACGTCCTCCAGCCTCTCGTCGAGATCATACCCGCCCACGACGACCCGTCCGCGGTCCTTCGTGAGAATCCCCAACAGGATGGAGAGCAGTGTCGTCTTGCCGGCTCCGTTCGGCCCGAGGAGACCCGTGACGGCTCCCTCCCGGAGGGTAAGGTTCAGGCCGTCCAGGGCCTTTTGCGGACCGTAGGATTTCGAAAGGCTCTCAAGGACGATCATCGGGCTCGCCGTGGCGGAGGATTTCCTCGATGCGGGCGCGATCGGGCTTTCCCGTGGCCAGGACGGGGATCCGGCGAACGGTCCGCAGGACCCTCGGCCGGGCGGGGGCCTCCAGAATCGCCTCCAGGGCGCCCTTCAGGGAGTCGTCAGCATGCTCCGTCACCACGAGGGCCGCTACTTCCTGCTGCCGTCCCGTTCCGACGGGGAGGGCCGTCACGTAGGCGTCGGAGACTCCCTCCAGGCCCTTCAGCTTTTCCAGGACTTCCCGCAGATCGACCCGTTTTCCGCCCACCTTGACGATCCCGTCCATCCTCCCCAGCAGGTCGAAGGACGACACCCCGGCGGCCTCGACCCGGTCCCCGGTGGCGGCGTAACCGTCGGCGTCCCGCTCCATCTCCGGAGACAGGAAGGGAGAGCGGACATGCAGGAGCTCGCCCTCGATCTTCCAGTCCACAACCCCGAAGGAATGCCAGCAGGGCCCGTCGGTGAAGCGGTTCCGGAGGGCAATGCCCCCCGTCTCCGTGGATCCGTAGACCTCCGTGATGCCGACCCCCGACTCATCGTGGAACTGCAGGCTGTCGGAGGCTTCGAGCATGCCCGCCGACGAAAAGGCGCAGCGCAGCGTATGGCCGTCGAGGGGAGCCGTCCGGAGGACCCGGTAGTGAACGGGAACGCTCACCAGGACGGTCGCCCCGGTCTCCCGGAGCGCCCCGGCGATCTCGCCGGGAAAAGACGGCATGGCGTCCACGACCCGGGCTCCCGTCACCAGGGGAAGAAGGATCGAGAAGAGGAGCCCGTAAATGTGAACGGGGGGAACGGTGGCAAGGATCCGGTCCTTTCCCACGATGCCGAACTGCTCCGCCAGATAGAAGGCCTCGCCGAACAGGTTGGACGGCGTCTTGCTCCAGAGACGGGGACTGCCGGTGGATCCGCCGGTAAAAAGATGGAGGAAGGGCTCGTCGGCATCCCGGGCCAGGACGGCGGCCTCCGCCGGTGCCTCCTTCACGTCGCGCAGGAGGGGCACTCCCGGGGGGACATCCAGGGCCTCGTCCGCCAGGACTGCCAGCAGGGGGCGGCATCCATGGATCTCCCGGATCACCGCCGCGGAGAGGGCGTGGGGAAGGATCAGCCGGGGACCGCCGGTCAGGGAAGCCAGGATGGCGGCCGCGGTCAGCCGGCGGCTTTCCGTGGCGAGGCAGAGGATGTCTCCCGGCCCGGCTCCCGGCGGAAGGCTGTTCCTGATTCCCCGGGCCAGGGCAAACAGGCTTCCCGGTTCGCCCTGCGGCAGAAACAGGTCTTCTTCTCCGGACCGCTGCCGAAGGCAGCTTTCCAAACGCCTGTTTGAGAAAAGATTCGCGATGATCCAGACTCCCGGGTTGGATTTGGCAAGAAACGGCTCCTCTTACCCAAAACTGAGGGGGGGAGTCAATGAATTTCCAGATGAAGAACCGGTCCCGAGCGATCCGGTCCGGCACGTGGAGCTCGCCGGAACGGATTCCGCTTGACTTCCCGGGAATTATCTCCTTTAACAGGAGCCGCAGTCGACCCGGCCATTCGGAACAAGACCCATGAAAATGCCAGACCTGAAGACCAGCGACCTGAAGATCGAGGACCTGATTCCGCACCGGGACCGCCTCCGGCTGATCGACGAGATCGTGGACCTGGACGACCAGACGGCCGTCACGCGCTCCCTGGTCGCCGCCTCCTGGCCTGCGGCCGGTCCCGATGGGGTGGATCCGGTCATCCTGATCGAGCTGACGGCCCAGTCGGCGGCGGTCTGCATCGGCGCCAGGCGGAAGCGCCAGGGGAAGAAGAGCGCCTCCCTGGGTTGGATCGTCGGCATCAAAAGCGCCGACTTCCTGGTCGAGAAGGTGCCGCTTCGGTCGGTCGTGCAGACGCGGGTCCGTCTGCTTTACAGCATCGAAGGCTACAGCGTGTTCGAGGGAATCGCGGAGACCGGCGGGGAAACCCTCGCCCGCGTGCAGATCCAGGTCTTCGGCGAAGAAGGGAACGGGGAGGGAAAGACGGAATCATGAGCGATGCCGCAGTGGCCATCGTAACGGGCGGAAGCAGGGGAATCGGCCGGGCCGTATCCATGGAGCTGGCCCGGACAGGCTATTACGTGATCGTGAATTACCGGTCCAACGACGCGGCGGCGGCGGAGACCCTGGATCGGATCCGGGAAGCGGGCGGGGACGGCGAGACGGTCCGCTTCGACGTCGCCGACAGCCACGACACGGACCGGCACATGAAGGAAATCCTGAACCGCCACAAGAAAATCGACGTCCTGGTGAACAATGCCGGCGTCACCGCCGACGGGCTGTTCATGATGATGCCCGAGGACGATTGGGACCGGGTCCTGCAGACGACCCTGAAGGGCTTCTACAACATGACCAAGCCGGTCCTCCGGAAGATGGCCCGGAGCCGGTCCGGGTCCATCGTGTCCGTTTCCTCGGTGGCGGCCCTGGTCCCCAACCGCGGGCAGGTAAACTACTCGGCCGCCAAGTCGGGCCTCATTGCCGCCAGCCGTTCCCTGTCCGCGGAGGTGGCCCGCCTGGGCATCCGGGTCAACGTGGTCGCCCCGGGCCTGATCGAGACGGAGATGATCGCCCACGCCCCGGTGGACCGCATCAAGGACATCATTCCCATGAACCGCATCGGGCGCCCCGAGGAGGTGGCAAACGTGGTCCGCTTTCTATGCTCCCCGGACGCGTCGTACATCACCGGCCAGGTGATCTCGGTCAACGGCGGCATGTTCTAACCCACGGGACACTTCTTCCATGTCCGGCACCGGCCGGCCGGAGGAGGTGTCCCTCCATTTTGGGATGTTTTTGAAAACGCACAGATTTCAAGAATCCGGGAGGAGCGGAATGCGCTTCCGCGTCGCGGTGCCGCTGCTCACGATGGCCCTGGCGCTCCTCCTGGCCGGCTGGGCCGATTCCTGGGACGCGATCCGCCGGGAGGCGGGGCAGATCCGGTCGATCCGGGCCCGGTTCGTCCAGAAGAAACACCTGCCCATCCTGGCGAAGCCGTTCGTGTCGGAGGGCCGCTTCTATTTCCAGGCCCCCGGCTCGGTCCGCTGGGAGTACTCCAAACCGGTCCGGAGCGTTCTTCTGATTCACAGGGGCAGTGCCAAGCGCTATATTTATGGAGACAAGGGCTGGGTTCCCGAGTCGGGCGAACGGCTCCAGGGCATGCAGATGGTGATGGACGAGATCGCCGCCTGGACGCAGGGGCGCTTCGACACCGATCCCCGGTTCACCGCCCGCCTCGAGGGGGGAAGGACCGCCCGGGTCGTCCTCGTCCCGAGAGATCCGGCCCTCGTGAACCTGATCTCCCGGATCGAGATCGCCTTTTCGCCGGAGAAGAAAGGCGCCATCCGGAGCGTGAAAATCGTCGAAGGAAAGGACGCCTGGACCATGCTGGAGTTCACCCGGACGGAGCACAACCTTCCTTTATCCGAGCGGCTGTTCGCGGATCCCGGCGAGGCGGCCCCATGAAGCGGCTTGGGCCCCTTGTCCTTATCCCGGTTGCGGTGTTTCTTCTGGCCTCCTGCAGCACCCTCCCGCCCATCCGGCCCGGCGAGGGATTATCGCTCGAACGGACCCGGCAGGAGTGCCGGCTTCCGTTCCTCCGGGAGGAGACGCGGCTGATCCACTCCCTTCAGGCGGTCCTGCCCGACGGGAGCGCGACCTCCGCCATCGGGATCACCGTGGCGGATCCCGCTGCGCAGACCCTTCGCCTCACCCTCATGACCCTCGAGGGCTTCGTCCTCTTCACCGCCCGGGTCGAAGGGGAAACCATGGAAATCGAGCGGGCCGTCTCGCCGTTCACCAACAGGGATTTCGCCCGCTCCCTGATCCGGGACGTGACCTTCTGCCTTTTCCCGCCGGCGGCCCTCCCGGAAACCGTGGGGCTGGAAGAGGGAAACCGCCCCGCCTGCCGCTTCCGGAACGATCCGGACACGGCCACGGACGTGGTCCTTGCGGGACCCGAGCGGTGGGAGGTCCGGCTGTACCGCGAGGGAGCTCTGACCCGGACGCTCACGGCAACGGGCCTGAGCGAGCACGGCCTGTCGAAGAAGCTGGAACTGGCGGGCCACGGCCCCTTCCCCTACCGGCTCACGCTGACCCTCCTGACCGGGACACCCGTCCGGCTGGAGAGCCGGCCGGAGACCGCCCCGGACGAAGAGGAGGGGGACACCCCTTGACGCAACGAACCGAACCGTTTAAGGAATTCGCTTCATGAAATTGAAACTGATCTACCCCCGCTGGAGAAAACTGGAAGGACAGACGGAATTCCACCTGCCGCCCCATGGGCCGGTGGTCTTCGCCGCGGCCCTGCCGCCGGGCGTCGAGGTCTCCTTCACCGACGAAAACGTGGAGCCCCTCGACCTGGAGGAGAGGGCCGACCTGGTCGGCATCTCCATGATGCTCACCAGCCAGGTGAAGCGGGGATGGGAGATAGCCGACGAGTACCGCCGCCGGGGGATTCCCGTCCTCTGCGGCGGGATCGGAACCATGCTCCATGCCGAGGAGGCGGCCGGGCACGCCGACTCGATTTTCCTTGGCGAAGCAGAGGGACGGATGGAGGAGGTGATCGGGGACTTTCTGGAGGGAAAACTCAAGAAAATCTATGACTTCTTCGACAATCGTCCCCCGACGGAGTGGATCGGCCCGGCCCGGCGGGATATCCTCAAGCGGGACCTGTACAATTACAAGGGCGTCCAGATGGTGGACCTGGTCCACGCCTCCCGGGGCTGCAGGTTCAACTGCTACCCCTGCTGCGTCTCTTTCCTTGGAGGACGGCAGTTCCGGCCCCGGCCCATCGACCGGGTGGTCGAGGAGATTGCCGGCATCGACAACAACCGCCTGTTCGTGGTGGACAACTCCCTCGCCCAGGACAGCCGGTGGGAAAAGGACCTCTTCCGGGCCATGATCCCCCTCAAGAAGAGCTGGTGCAGCCACCCCATCGAGGACGACCCGGAGATCCTGGATCTGGCCGCCCGGGCGGGGGCCTGGTACGTCTACCAGGCCGTCTTCGACACCTCAGACACGATCCGGGACCGCATCCGCCGCTACCACGACCACGGAATCGGCGTCGAGGGGACGATTCTCCTGGGCCTGGACAATCACACGGAAGACAGCATCCGGCGGCTCATCGACTTCCTGATGGAGATCGAGCTGGACCTGGCGGAATTCACCGTCCTGACTCCGTTCCCCCACACCCGGACGTTCGACGACCTCCATCGGGAGGGGAGGATCCTGTCCTACGACTGGAACGACTACACCGCCGACAAGGTCGTCTTCCAGCCCCGGAACCTGTCGCCGGAGAAGCTCCAGGAGCTGTTCCACTACGCCTGGGACACGTTTTACCGGGACGAGCCCCAGACCTACAAGATGTTCAAGCTCCTGAAAAAGGTGAGCGAAAAGGAGCATCGAGACGGCACGTACCGCCGGCGCAGGCGGGACCTGATGGAATCCAGGTTCGGCCGCCGCGGGGAGAGGTCCGGAGAGGAAGGGACAACAAAGGGTTGACGGATGAAACCCCATCCGGTAAGAAACCCCTTCGCCGCGCCTGGGCGCGGGTCCGTAAAACAATGAAGAACAATTTGAAACAATTGACAAAACCACTCATCATCGACGGACAACCGGTTTCGATGGAAGACATCGTGGCGGTCGCCGTGGACGGCCGGGAGGTTCGGATCGGAACGGGGCGGGACTTTCGCCGGTCCATGGAGCGGTCCCGCCGGCTCCTGGCGGACGCCATCCGGGACAATGTCCCGGTTTACGGGGTCACCACGGGGTTCGGCCGCTCCTGCGGAAAGCGTCTCTCCCGGCAGGAGGTCCTGAAGAACGGCGGCAGCAGCCCCCTCTATTTTCACGGCTGCGGCACCGGCGAGCCCATCGGGATCGAGGCGACCCGGGCGGCGATGCTCTGCCGCATGATCGGCCTGGCCCGGGGATACTCGGGGGTATCGGTGGCGCTCCTGGAGCGGATGGCCCGCTTCCTGAACGAGGGGATCACGCCGGTTGTCCCCTGTGAAGGCTCCGTCGGGGCCTCGGGAGACCTCACGCCCATGTCGTACGTCGCCGCCGCCTTGATCGGCGAGCGGGAGGTCTTTTACCGCGGCGTCCGGATGCCCGCCGCGCTTGCGATCCGGGAAGCCGGATTCCCTGCCTATGCCTTCGAGTCGAAGGAAGCCCTGTCCCTGATGAACGGCACCGCCACCATGACGGGCATCGCCGTCCTGGCGGCCGACCGGGCCCGGCGGATCCTCGACGCCGTGGTCGGGGCGACGGCACTCACGGTCCATGCCCTCCGCGGCAAGGCCTCCCACTTCCACCCTGCCGCCGGGGAGGCGAAGCCCCATCCCGGCCAGGTCGAGGTGGCCCGGCGCCTCCGGGAGCTCCTGGAAACGAAGACCGGCACGTTGCCCGGAGAAGCGGATGCACCGGAGACCCTCCAGGACCCCTACTCGGTCCGCTGCGTTCCGCAGGTGGCCGGCGTCCTGGCCGACGCCCTGGCCTGGGTCGTTCCGTGGATCGAGATTGAGGCCAACAGCGCCAACGACAACCCGATTTTCGATCCCGCCGGCGGCCCCCCCGTCATGAGCGGCAACTTCTACGGCGGCCACATCGCCTTCGCCGCGGACGCCCTCAAGACGGCCGTCGCCTCGGTGGCGGACCTGTCGGACCGGCAGGTGGCCCTGCTGGTGGACCCCCATACCAATCGAGGCCTGCCGGCGGACCTGGTCCGGGCCAACGGTCGCGAAAGCCTGCTTCGCCACGGCTTCAAGGCCCTGTCCCTCTCCATTTCGGCCCTGGCGGCGGAGGCCCTGAAACTGACCATGCCGGCGGGGTCCTTCTCACGGCCGACAGAATCGAACAACCAGGACAAGGTGAGCATGGGCACGATCGCAGCCCGTGACGCCGAGCGAGTCTGCACCCTCGCCGAGCGGGCGGCGGCCATCCACCTCCTGGCGGCGGTCCAGGCCTGCGAGATCCGCGGCGGCGCAAACATCCGGCCCCGGCTGGCCCGGTGGGTCCGTGCGGTCCGCCGCCTCTCCCCGGCCGTCCTGGAAGACCGGGAAATGGACCGGGACATCGAGGCCGTAGCCGCCTTCATCACTCGCTCCGCCCCACCGGCATAACCCGCCGGAACGGCAAGGAAAGCAAATGGAAAGCAAAGAGCCTGTCCGCTTCGAGATCACCCGCCGGGTCCCCTTCTACGACCTGGACCCCATCCAGGTGGTCTGGCACGGCAACTACATGAACTATTTCGAGGACGCCCGCGTCGCCCTGCTGGGCTCCCGCGGAATCGACCTCTACGAGATCTACAGACGCACCGGCATCGTTTTTCCCATCATCCGGACCTCCACGAAGCATATCCTCCCGCTCCGCTACCAGGATGAATTCATCTGCCGGGCCACCGTCCGGGAGGCCCGCTTCAAGCTCGTCTTCGACTTCGAGATCCGCCTGGCGGCGGACGGCCAGGTCTGCACCCGCGGCCGGACGGAGCAGGTGGCGGTGAAGGCGCCGGAGATGGAGATCCTCTTCTCCATCCCCGACGAGATCCGCCTGGCCCTCGGGTTCTGAGGAGCATCATGGATTTGAACAAGGCCCTTGCCGCCGGCGTGGAACGGGTGACCGCCTGGTCCGACCTCCTGGACGACATCAACGTCTTCCCCGTGGCGGACGGAGACACAGGACGGAATCTCGTCCTCAGCCTGGCGCCGCTGCGCTTCCCGGAGCGCGAGCGGGATGCCCTCAACCGCGACCTTCTCCTCTCCGCCCGAGGCAACTCGGGCAACATCGCCGCCCGTTTTTTCAGCCGCCTTTTGCCCGCGGAGGACATGCCGTCGCTGGCCGCGGCGGTCGCCCGGGGAGCCGACCAGGCCCGGGGCGCCGTACGGGAGCCAAAACCCGGAACCATGCTGACCTTTTTCGAGGCCCTGGAGGAGGGCCTGCGGACCGCCTCCGGGGAGACCGATCCGGGGTGGTGCCGCCGGCTGATGGACCGGCTTCAGGACGTGGTCCGGAACACCGTGGAGCAGCAGCCGAAGCTCCGGGAAGCCGGTGTGGTCGATGCGGGCGCACTCGGCATGTACCTGTTTTTCGAAGGTTTTTTCCCGGCACTGGGAAACTCCATCTCCGGCGTCCGGCCGGTCACCGAGGCCTTCGGGGAGCGGCTCCGGGTCCGCCGGACCGGGTCTGGACCCGACGAAGGGGGATGGTGCGTGGATCTGGTTCTCCAGGGAACGGACGACCCGGAGGAGACCTACAACCGGCTGGCCTCGGCCGGCCGGAGCGTGGTCATGATCCGCGAGCGGGACTACCTGAAGGTTCACCTGCACACCGACGACGCCGTCTCGCTGCGGAGGGACATCGAGAGCATCGCCCCGGTCGTCCGGTGGTCCGTTGACGACCTGACCCGGCAGACGATCGACTTCGGAGCGGCCGCGGCGGACACGCCGATTCACATCATGACCGACGCCGCAGGCTCGCTGACCCGGGAGGGCGCCCGGAAACTGGGCATCACGCTCCTGGACAGCTACCTCACCGTGGGAGAGCGCTGCCTTCCGGAAACCCTGATTTCGCCGGATGAGCTGTTCGAAGCCATGCGGCGGGGCGAAAAGGTCTCCACCTCCCAGGCGTCCGTTCTCGAGCGGCAGCAGAGCTACGAGAGCGTCGTCAGCCGATTCGGAAGGGTGCTCTATCTCTGCGTCGGATCCGTCTTCACCGGCAATTATGAAACGGCCCTGGACTGGAAGCGTAACAACGACCCGGACGACCGCCTCACCGTGATCGACACCGGCGCCGCTTCGGGACGGCTGGGCCTGATGGCCGTTGAGACGGCCCGGTTCGCCTCCCAGGCGGCCGACCCGGAGGCCGTGGTGGCCTTTGCCCGGGACGCCGCATCCCGGACGGAAGAGTACATCTTCCTGGACCGCCTGAAGTGGCTCGCCGCAGGGGGGCGGCTGTCAAAAGGAAGCGCCTTTTTCGGGGATATGCTGAACATGAAGCCCGTCATCAGTCCGCTGCCCGACGGGGCAAAAAAGGTCGGCGTCGTCCGGAACCGGAAGGACCAGGTCCGCTACATCCTGGAAAAGCTGGAGTCCGGGCTCGCTCCATCGGGAGCCGGCAGGGTGCTCCTGGAGCACTCTGACAACCGCCCCTGGCTGGAGGCGGAGATTCTGCCCCTGATCCACTCGCGTTTTCCCGCCGTGGAGATCATGCTCGAGCCCCTGTCACGGACCTCCGCCGCCCACATGGGGCCGGAGACGTGGGCCGTGGCCTTCCTCCGCAGGGAGGCAGCCGGCCACGACGAGCGGTAAAGAGCCGCAAGGGAGGCCTTCATGCCTGCCCCGACACCCGGAATAAACCGCATCGCCGTGGTCATTCCCGTTTACAACCACGCCTCGACCGTCGCTTCGGTCGTCCGGCGGGTTCTGGAACAGGGATACCCGGTGATCGTCGTCAACGACGGCTCCACCGACGACACCCGGAAGGTCCTGTCTTCCGTTGCGGGCATCACCGTCCTCCACCATGAGGCAAACCGGGGCAAGGGAGCCGCCATCCTCACCGGGCTGGCGGAGGCCGTCCGCTTCTCCGACCGGGCGGTCACGATCGACGCCGACGGCCAGCACGATCCGGCGGACATCCCCCTCCTTCTGGCGGCTGTCTCCGCGGAAAAGCGATCCATCGTCGTGGGAAACCGCCAGGACATGGACGCCCGGGAAGTTCCCTGGACAAGCCGTTTCGGCCGGACATTCTCGAACTTCTGGGTCCGGGCCTCCGGGGGCCCTCCCGTAGCGGACACCCAGAGCGGCTTCCGGGTCTACCCCCTGCCGGAAACCCTGTCCCTGGGCGTGCGGGCCCGGCGTTTTCAGTTCGAGGTGGAGGTCCTGGTGCGGGCACAGTGGCGGGGCATCCCGGTCCTGGAAGTTCCCGTCCGGGTGACCTATCCGCCGGGAAACCAGCGAATCTCCCACTACCGGCCGTTTGTAGATTTCATGAGGAATTCCGGGACATTCTCTTCCCTCATCATTCAGCGGTTCCTGATGCCCCGCTCCCTCCGGTCACGACGATCCATCTGAGCCAGCGGATTCCTCCACCGGGAGAGCTTGAATTTCCCACCCGGTTGTTTATATTATCACCCCGGATGCGATCCCATCGCGACGGTAAACGACAGGAAGAAGGAAACGGCCTGACACCCATGACGAATGATCCGGTTGAACGGCCCCGGCCCGGGGAAGACATCGACGTGGAAGAGGAGGTGGACCTCCGGGAGCCTCGAATGTACCGGGTGATCCTCCATAACGACCACTACACCACCATGGACTTTGTCGTGGAGGTCCTGATCTCCGTTTTTCACAAGCCCGCGGCAGAAGCGACGCGGATCATGCTGGATGTCCATCGCAAGGGGAAGGGCATCTGCGGGGTGTATACCTATGACATCGCCTCCTCCAAGGTATCCCTCGTTCATTCCATGGCCAAGGACAGGGAGTTTCCCCTCCGCTGCAGCATGGAGGAGGCCTGACCGGGGCGATCCCCCGGCGGAAGGACGGTTTTATGCAGATCAGTGAAGACCTGAACGCCATCATCGTGGCGGCCTATACGGAAGCGAAGACCCGGGGGCACGAGTTCCTCACCCCCGAGCATGTCCTGTATGCCTGCCTCTTCTTCGAGGAGGGCCGGGACATCATCGAGCAGAGCGGCGGCAACGTCGAGCGCCTCAAGGGCGCCCTGGAAAAGCATCTCCGGGACACAAACCCCGTGGTGACGGAATCCGATCCCCTCCAATCCCTGGGATTTCACCGCCTCATGGAGCGGGCGGTGCGGCACACCTTCTCCGCCCAGAAGGACGTGATCGAGCTGGGGGACGTCCTGGTCTCCATGCTCAGCGAGCCCGAGTCCTTCGCCGCCTACTTCCTGCAGCGCGAGGGAATCACCCGCCTGAGCCTCCTGAATTACATCTCCCACGGCATCCGCGTCATCCCGACGGTCAGCCAGGAGGAGCCGCTGGGCCGGCGCACCCGGGATCAGGAAATCCGGAAGGCCGTTCCGGGAAAGGAAAAGGAGAAAGAAGCGGAGGGAGGAGCCAAGATCCTGAGTGCCTTCACGACGGACCTGACCGCGAAGGCAAAAGCCGGGGAGATCGATCCCCTCATCGGCCGGGAGGACATCCTCACGCGGACGATGCAGGTTCTCTGCCGGCGTTTCAAGAACAATCCCGTCCATGTCGGCGATCCGGGTGTCGGCAAGACGGCCATCACCGAGGGGCTGGCACGCCTCATCGTCGAAGGGAAGGTTCCCAAGCGGCTCAAGGGATCGAAGATCTACGCCCTCGACATGGGCGCCATCCTGGCGGGAACCCGTTTCCGGGGAGACTTCGAAGAACGGATGAAAAAGATCATCGCCGAGCTGGAGAAGGTGGACAAGGTCATCCTGTTCATCGACGAGATCCACACCATCGTGGGCGCCGGCGCGGTCTCCGGCGGCTCCATGGACGCCTCCAACATCCTCAAGCCGGCCCTGGTGTCGGGCAAGATTCGCTGCATCGGCTCCACGACCTACGACGAGTACCGGAAGCACTTCGAGAAGGACGGAGCGCTGTCCCGCCGGTTCCAGAAAATCGACGTCCCCGAGCCCACAAGCCAGGAAACCCTGGAGATCCTGAAGGGCCTCCGGGAGCGCTACGAGCTCTACCACCAGGTGTCCTACACGGAAGAGGCCCTCCAGGCGGCATCCGAGCTGGCGGCTCGCTACATCAACGACCGGCACCTCCCGGACAAGGCCATCGACGTCCTGGACGAGGCGGGCGCCTGCGCGGCCATGACCCGGGACGAGGAAGACGCCTCCTGCACCATCGACCGCCCGGCCGTCGAGGGCATCGTGGCCCGGATGGCCCGGATTCCCGAGAAGAACGTCTCCTCCTCCGATGCGGAAAAGCTGCGCGCCCTGATTCCGGACCTGAAAAAGCAGATCTTCGGCCAGGACGGCGCTGTCACCGCCGTCGCGGAGGCGATCAAGCGCGCCCGGGCGGGATTCCGGGAGCCCCAGAAGCCCGTCGCCTCCTTCCTGTTCGTGGGTCCCACGGGGGTGGGCAAAACGGAGCTGGCCAGGCAACTGGCGGCCATTCTCGGCGTGCCGCTCCACCGGTACGACATGAGCGAGTACCAGGAGAAGCACACGGTGGCCCGCCTCATCGGCGCCCCCCCCGGTTACGTGGGGTACGAGGAGGGAGGTCTCCTGACGGAGGCGGTCCGCAAGGAACCGCACGCAGTCCTTCTGCTGGACGAAATCGAAAAGGCCCACTCGGACGTCTTCAACACCCTTCTCCAGGTCATGGACTACGCCACGCTTACGGACAATGCCGGCCGGAAGGCGGACTTCCGGAACGTGATCCTGATCATGACCTCCAACGCAGGGGCGCGCCAGATCGGGCGGTCCGTCATCGGCTTCGAGAGCCGGTCCATCAACAAGGACGCCGTGTCGGCCGCCGTGGAGAAGGCGTTCTCTCCCGAGTTCCGGAACCGCCTGGACGCCGTCGTGCACTTTGAGAGCCTTCCGCCGGACGTCGTCCTATCGATCGTGAAAAAGACCGTGGGCGAATTTGTCGACCAGCTCAAAGAAAAGGGCGTCTCCCTGGAGGTGACGGAGCGCTGCTATGAGGAGCTGGCCCGCCGCGGATACTCCCCGGAGTTCGGCGCCCGGGAGATCGGCCGGCTCGTCCAGGACAAGATCAAGCATTTCTTCGTGGACGAAGTGCTGTTCGGCCGCCTGCAGAAGGGCGGCTCGGCCCTGGCGGACCTCGAAGGGGACGATGTGGTGATCCGGGTTCTGGAGGAGGTCCCGGGATAACCCATGCCGGTCTTCCAGCTTCCCCGGGAGCCCGTCTTTCCGCCGGTCCGGCTGGCCGATCCATCGGGTCTCCTGGCCGTCGGCGGCGACCTCTCGACATCCCGCCTCGTCGAGGCCTACCGGCTCGGGATCTTTCCCTGGTACGGCCCCGGCGAGCCTATCCTCTGGTGGTCCCCGCATCCCCGGTTCGTTCTCTTCCCGGATGAGCTGAAGGTGTCGCGGAGCATGCGCCAGCTCCTCAAAAAGAATCTCTTCCGGGTCACCTTTGACGCCGCATTCTCCTCCGTCATCGACTCCTGCCGGAAGCCTCGTCCCGGCAGTCCGGAAACCTGGATCACGCCGGAAATGCGGGAGGCCTACCGGGAGCTGCACCAATCCGGCCTTGCCCACTCCGTGGAGGTCTGGTATGGGGACACACTGGCGGGGGGCCTCTACGGCGTATCCCTCGGCGGGTGCTTCTTCGGGGAGTCCATGTTTTCGGCGATGAGCAACACCTCCAAGGTCGCCCTCATCGCCCTGGTCCGGCGCCTCCGGAAACTCGGCTTTCTTCTTGTGGACTGCCAGGTCCATACGGCCCACCTGGGAAGCCTCGGCGCCCGCTTTATTTCCCGCAGCCACTTCCTGGAGCTTCTCCGGAAGAGTCGGGAGCGCGAGACCTTGCGGGGGAACTGGGGGCCCCTGATGAACGACCCGGAACCGGTAAGCCCGATCGAGGAAGATTCCCCGGCTTCCCGGTAACCGGCTGGTGAAAACGAGCTTCCGGGGAGGGATCCCGCCGCATTCCGAAGGGGTTTCCGGTCCATGAACCGCATCGGCCTTTTCCTGATCCTTTTTCTGTTCGCGGCCGTCCAGGCCTTCGGCGAATCCGGACGAACCGTTCCGGATGCTGCAAAACCGCCGGGCAGTGCGCCTGTCTCCGCCGCGGACAGTCCGCCGGCCGTGAAAACGGGACATGCGAAACCGGCGCCGCAGGCCGGCTGGAACGACGGACAGACAGAGGCATTGAAGAAATCCGAAGCGGGGAAGGGCAGTCCCCCGGGAGACAGGCCAAAAGCCGCCCCCCTTCTCCTGAAGAGCGTCGGATGCGAGGCGGACCCGAAGGGGCGGGAACGGGTCTCCTTCACGTTCAGCCGTCCCCACCGGCCCGTCCTCAGGACGATTCCGGGAGAGAAGCCCCGGATCTATTTCGACGTCCCCAACGCCTCCATCGACCCGGGTGTGCCGGCCCAGCAGGACGGCAAGGGTCCCCTGGTCCGCCAGGTCCGGATCAGCCGTGACCCGGCTTCCGGGTCCATCCGGGCGGCCGTTGAACTGGTGCCGGACAGGGATTACATCGTCCGGCCGATCCAGTACCGTAAGGAGAACCGGTTCCTCCTGGAAATCGAGCCGAAAAAAACCCGCCCCACAGTCCGCCCATGAAAAAATCCCCTCCCATGTTGCGCTGGAGTCTTGCCCTGGCCGTCGTGATCGTCGTGGCGGCCCTTTTCCTGGTCGGGAAGACCCGCATGGGCGTGGACACAGACATCCTCAACGCCCTCCCCGCCGGAGACCCCGTCCTGGCGGATGCCGGGGCCGTCCTGAAGAGCCATCCCATGCAGGACCGCATCGTTGCGGATCTGCGGTGCGACCCGGTGGATCCCAGGGCGCTCCAGGAAGGGGGGGCTCTTGTTGTAAAAAAAATGAGGGACAGCGGGCTCTTTCGCCGGGTCGGGCTGGACGCGGAAGTGGGGCTTTCCCGGAACTGGTGGACGGGATCGTGGAAAACCTGCCCTTTCTGTTCTCGGAGCGGGATCTCCGACGGAACGTGGCCCCGCTCCTGGAGGGGCCGTCCGTCCGTGACGCGGTCCACAGGCAGGCCCTGATGATCCAAGGCCTGGAAGGCATCGGCCAGGCCCGCTGGCTGGCCTCGGATCCTCTGGGGCTGCGCTTCCTCATCCTCGGCCGGATGGCACACCTGGAGCCGGCGAAGGGCGCCCGGCCGTCGGGTGACGTCCTGCTCTCCGCCGACAGCTCCCGCTGTCTTATCGTCGCGGAGCCAAAGACATCGGCCACCGCCACAGACTTCGCCAGGCAGGCGGACCGTCTCTTCGCGGACATCCAGGCGGAGCTGAACCGGACCTGGACCGGCAAGCCCCGGCTCGTCCTGACCCCTGTCGGGGCCTACCGGGCCGCCCTGGACAATGAAAACGCCGCCAAAACGGACACCCGCCGGGCCATGGTCTTTTCCACCATGGCGATAGCCATCCTCCTGCTGATCGGATTCCCGCGCCCTCTCCTGGGACTGCTCGCCCTGTTTCCCGCTGTCATGGGAACGGCCCTGGCCTATTTCGTCCTGTCCCTCTTCCGGTCAGAGATCTCCGTTCTCGCCATCGGCTTCGGCGGCGCCATCATCTCCTTTACCGTCGATTACGGGATCACCTATCTCCTGTTCCTCGACCGGACCCGCGAGACCCGGGGGCTCGACACGACACGAGAAGTCTGGTCCCTGGGACTCCTTGCAATGCTGACGACGGCTGTCAGCTTCTCCTTCCTGTTCCTGAGCGGATTCCCGGCCCTGGCCCAGCTCGGCGCCTTCGCCGCCCTAGGCGTCATTTTCACCTTCGCCTTCGTCCACCTGGTCTATCCGTTCCTCTTCCCCGTCGTGCCCGCGTCCGCCCGGGAGGGAACCCCCTGGCTCCGGCGCCTCTCCGAGAAGCTGTCCTCCGCCGATCCCGCCTGGAAGCCCTGGGCGGCCCTGGTCCTTTGCCTGGCCCTCCTCCCTTTTGCCCGGCCCGATTTCCGTGTGGACTTGAAGTCCCTCAACACCGTCCGGCCCGAGACCCTTGCCGCGGAAGAGGAGATGAAACGGGCCTGGGGCGACATCCTGAACCGGGTCTACCTGCTGTCGGAAGGGAATTCCTACCGGGAGTTGCGGGAGAAGGGAGACCGCCTGACGGCCCTGCTGGACGAGGACCTCGAAAAGGGAGTCCTGTCGGCGGCTTTCGTGGCCTCCACGGCCTTCCCCGGGCCGGAACGAGCCGCGGCAAACCGGCTGGCCTGGCGGGCCTTCTGGACGACGGAGCGAGCAGAGTCCTGCCGGCGCAGGCTGGCAGAGGCGGCGGAAGTGGAGGGCTTTCGTCCCCAATCCTTCGATCCGTTCCTGCGACGCCTGGAAACGGCGGCGGGAAGTGCCGTGGAGATCCCGACCACCCTCTACGGTCTCCTGGGAATCGCGCCGTCCACGGGAGCGGGCCCCTGGCGCCAGTTTGTCACGGTACTTCCCGGTCCCGCCTACCGGGGAGGAGACTTCTTTGAACGCCTCCACACTTCCGGCCTCGCCCGGCTGTTCGACCCGGGCGTATTCACGGAGCGCCTCGGCGGGGTCATCCTCGACGGCTTTCTCCGGGTGGCGCTCATCGTCGGCCTCCTGACCCTCGTGGTGGCGGCGCTGTATCTCCTGGACCTCCGGCTGACCCTCATCGCGCTGGCCCCGACGGCCTTCTCGCTCATCTGCACCCTGGGGACCCTCCACCTGATCGGGAGGCCCCCGGGCATTCCGACGATCATGGTGTCCGCCGTCATCATCGGGATGGGAACCGATTACGCCATGTACATCGTCCGCTCCCAGCAGCGGTATCTCGATGAAAAGCATCCCTCCATGGCGCTCGTCCGCCTGTCGGTCCTGCTTTCCTTCGCCACCACGTTTCTGGGATTCGGCGTCCTGGCCCTGGCAAGCCATGCCATGCTGAGCAGCGCCGGGATCGCCCTCGCCCTGGGAATCGGCTATTCCTTCCTCGGGACCATCGCCATCGTGCCGCCGCTGCTCCGGCGGCTTTACCGGCCGGCGGCCCTTCCCGAAGAGACCTTCGAGGCCGGATCGGAGAAGCACGCCCGGCGTGTACTCGCCCGCTACCGCCGGATCGAGGGATATGTGCGGGCCTTCGTATTCTTCAAGCTGCGCCTGGATCCCATGTTCCCGCGCCTGGCTTCCTTCGTCCCCCATCCCAGGACGATCCTGGACATCGGCTGCGGATACGGAATCCCGTCGTCCTGGCTCCTGGAGATCAACCCGGGCGCCCGGGTCTTCGGTCTCGATCCCGATCCCGACCGGGTCCGGGTCGCCGCCCGGGCCGTCGGCGACCGGGGCAGAATGGCCGTGGGAAAGGCACCGGACCTGCCTTTCATCCCCGATCCGGTCGACGCGGTGCTCTTCCTCGACGTGATCCACATACTCGACGATGGGGAGCTCCGCCTGACCCTCTCCCGAATTTCTGCGATCATGGAGCCGGGAGGGGTCCTCGTCCTCCGGGCCCTCGTCCCGTCCTTTCCAGCCCCCTCGCCGGAGCGCCGGTTCGAGGAGAAGCGGCTGAAATGGCACGGCGGCCGGGCACGGTTCCGCACCGTCGAAGAGGTCCGGCAGGCGATCGAAGACGCGGGTCTGCGAGTCGGCCTTCCGGAACCCATGTCGCCGGACCGCGAGGTCTGGTGGTTCGTCGCCCGGAAACCCCGGGAGTACGAACCATGAAGGCGGCCGCCTACCGGTTCCTGACAACCCTCACCCGTCACGCCGGGCCCTGGGCGTTCCGGTTTTTCGCCTGGTTTATCGCCGCCGGCTACTTCGTGTTTTTCCCCGGACGGGTTGCCCGGAGCGTCCGTTTTTACCGGATTCTCCTCCCGGGGCATGGCCTTCTTCGCGCCCTCCTCCTGACCTGGCGCCAGTACCAGAACTTCACCTCCGTCTTCCTGGACCGCTTCCTGCTTCAGGAGCGGGGCGACATCGAGTACGAAAGCGAGGGGTTTCCCTACCTGGAAGAGGCCGTCACCTCCGGACGGGGGGGCGTTCTGCTCATGTCCCATCTGGGAAACTGGGAGGTCTCGGCCCATCTCCTGAAAGGCAAGGGCATGAAGCTTCTCCTGTACGTGGGGGAGAAACACCGGGAGCAGATCGAGCGGATGCAGAAGCAGAGCCTGTCGGAACGGGGCGTGCGGATCGTGACGGCATCTCCCGATGCGGCTTCGCCCTTCGATCTCGTTGAGGCGATCCGCTTCCTTCGCGAAGGCGGCCTGGTCTCCATGACGGGGGACCGCCTCTGGCACGCAAGCCAGCGATCCGTCCCGGCCGTCTTCGCCGGCCGCGAGACCCTTCTCCCCGAGACGCCGCACCTGTTCTCCCTTCTGTCGGGGGCGCCGATTCTGCCCTTCTTTGTCTATCGCGAGGCCGGGGGCCGCTACCGCATCCGGGTCGGCCCACCCTGGACCGTGAACGCCGCTTCAAGGAAGGACCGGGATGATGCCGTCCGGCATTCTGTTCAGGCCTACGCCCGGATCCTGGAGGAGGAGGCCCGCAGCCATCCGGACCAGTGGTACCACTTCGAGGATTTCCTGGGGGAGGAACCACGGAGGAATGCGGCGGTCCCGGGCGGGGAAGCACGATGAGGACACAGGCGGATAGGGACCGATCCTGATGTACGGTTCCGTTCCGAAGCAGACAGGCAGGGTCGGCAGGCTCTGCCTTTTCTTTTTCCGTCGGCTGGCTGGACACGGGAGAAAAAATTTCTTCAGAAACGCTTGACCCGTCTATCGCTTCACAGTTTACAATCCCGATCACCATCACGCAGAGGATGGCAAAATGCCCCGCAATGCAGACAAACCGGATATGAAGAAAACCGCCATGACCATCGGAGAGCTGGCCGGGCGCTTCGGGCTGTCCCGAAGCACGCTCCTGTATTACGACTCCATCGGATTGCTGAATCCCGCAGGCAGGAGCCGGGCCAACTACCGGCGATACACGGAGGAGGACGCCCGGCGGCTGGAAACGATCTGCGTGTATCGCCAGCTGGGGCTGTCCCTCTCCGCGATCGCCCGGATCCTGCTGTCTCCCCGGGACAGCCTGCGCGACGTCCTCGAGAAAAGGCTGCTGGAACTGGGCAGGGAGATCGGCCAGCTCCGGGAGCAGCAGCACGTCATTATCCGCATGCTCAACGACGATACGCTCCGGGATCGCTATCCCGTTCTGGACGGGGAAAGCTGGGCCGCCATGCTCAGAGCCGCGGGCCTCGACGACGAGGGGCTGGTGAGGTGGCACAAGGCCTTCGAGAAGTTAGCCCCCCTGTCCCATCAGGAATTTCTCGAGGGACTGGGAATCACGGGCGACGAGATCGACCGGATCAGGGAATGGTCGAGGGGATGATGAACAGGCATGCCGTTCCTCATCACCGGGGAACGGATCGACAATAGAACCTGGAGGTTAAATATATGGGGAAAAACAGGCTCATGATGGGATTGTGGAGGTTCGTCATCGATGTCCCCCCCTTTCTGTGGAAAAAGAAGCTCCCCGAGGCGGCGAGAAAATTCGAGGCCCATCGCGGTTTCATGACCCGGGAGCACAATATGGTTCACCATTTCGTCGTCCGGGAACTCCCCCGCCTCGAAGGACCCATGCCCCCCCGTCACATTGCAGATTCCCTGTCTCTGCCCCTCGGGACGGTGAATGCGATCCTGGACGACCTGGAAAAGCACATGACCTTCCTCTTCCGCAACCAGGCGGGCGAGGTCGTCTGGGCCTACCCGGTTACTGTCGAAAAGACACCGCACCGCGTGACCTTCGACACCGGAGAGACAATTTACGCCGCCTGAGCGATGGACGCATTCGCGACGCCCTTCGTGCAAGGGCAATTACGCAGGACGGCTCTGTCGGTCACGATTCAAACGGAATGCGCCCACTGCCGCCGGCCCATGGAGATCTCGATCGACAGCGATCTCCGCTGGCGGGTGGACGAAGCAGGCTGCGATCCCATCGCGTTTTCGCCTGCCGTGGATCTGATCAACCTGGAGGAGGAAAGCATCATCGACTCGTTCTGACGGGAGAGCGTCTTCTTCTGGTCAGAAGAACATGCAAGAGAATATCGCAGCAGGGTTCACAGAATCCGCGGCGCCTACTTCACGGCGGCGCAGACGGCGGCGGCAACGAGGCTAATCCAGACCGTGATTTTCGGATTCCCGCAGGATTCCCTGTTTCCGGACGGAAAGGCGGAACGCTGACCGGCCCTCAACGGAGGAACTGGCGCTTCCGATGAGGGCGCTCGGGGCCGGAACCATGAAAAAGGCCGGGAGCGCCCCCAGGACGGAGAGGATAGGCCGCCATCGGGTGACGGGGCGAAGAGGAACGAACACCAACAGACCCGGGAACAAGCCCCGATCCTTACCTGCCCTTCAGCTCCAGCATGTCGAGGTCCTTCCGCTCGCTTCCATCCGGTGCGGGGAAATTGCCTATGTTCCGGCTGAGACCGTAACGCGCGACCTCCTCGTAGAGATAGATCCCCGGGACGTCGTCTTGAATCATAAGAAGGCTCTCGCGGTACAGGGCCTGCCTTTTTTGCGGATCCATCTCGAAGCGCGCCGCCTGCAGCAGCCTGTCCAGCTCCGGGTTGGAATAATGGGAAACGCGGGTACCGGTTGACAGGAGCGGAATCAGTACGCCGTCGGCATCATAAAGCGGGTTGCCCCATCCCAGCAGATACATGGGTTCCAGCTTGCGGCTCACCATCGCCTGCTGATAGGCGGTCCATTCATACAGCTTGACGTCTACGCTGATGCCGACCCTGTCCAGCATCCCGACAACCGCCTCGGCAACCTGCTGGTCGTGGATGTAGCGTCCGGAGGGTGCGGCCAGCGTGATTTCAAATCCGTTCGGATAACCCGCCTCCGCCAGGAGTTTCCGGGCCTTTGCAGGATCGTAGGGGATCTGCGGGATCGAGGGATCATACCCGGAGACGGAGGGAACCAGGGGCGTGGCCAGGGGTACGCCGCTGCCATGGAGTGTTCTTTTTATGAGTGACTCCCGGTCGATGGCATGGCTGATGGCCTGGCGGACCCGTTTGTCTGAAATCGGGCTGCCGTCCGGCTTCAGCAGGTTGAAACCGATAAACACCACCCTGCCGCTCGGACCGGAGATCACATTCAGTTCGGAATTCTTCTGCAGATCGGGAACAGCGCGGGGCGGAATGCCGACTGCGACCTGCACCCGTCCTTTTTTCAGATCCTCCGCGCGCTTGGCCGGATCGGGAACGACTTTGAACACGAGCGTTTTGACCGTTGCCGGTTTCAGTCCCCAGTATCGGTCATTCGCCTCCAGTTCGACGAATTGTCCGATCACGCGCCTCACGAATTTGTAGCGGCCCGTTCCGACGGGATGGTGTGCAAAATACTCCTCCCCCTTTTCGCGAATGTATTTTTCGGGGACGACATACGCGACACAGGCCATCCGTTTCGGCAGGATTGGATCGGGATTCGCCGTAACGATGCGAACCGTATAGGGATCCACGACGATCACATCCTTCAGGCCCGTAAAGAACATTTTAAAGGGGTTGTGCTCCTTCTTCGTCCGGCTGAAGCTGAAGGCAACGTCGGCGGCCGTCAGCGGATCTCCGTTGTGGAAGAAGACGCCCTTGCGGATCTTGAATTCCCAGGTCGTCGGATCGATGTTCCGATAACTCTCCGCCAGGTTGGGTTTCATCCCGTCCTTCCCCGTCCTCCGCAGGAGGCCGTCGAATACGGCGGAGCAGTAGTTCAGATCGACGGACGTGCCCGCCTTCTGGGGATCGAGGCTTGACACATCCACACCCTGGGCGACGACGATCTTTCCCGTTGCCGCGGCACCGGCGCCGGTCGGTATGACGATCAGCAAACAGGACACGAAAAGGACAACCATTCTGAGCAGTTTCATGCCATACCTCCTTGAAGAAATGATGGTTCAGGCCGTTCAAAGGAACGGCAATGCAAAGGCGATCACAAAGGCCGCGCTGATGACATAAAGAAGGGGCGGGACATCGCGATACCGTCCGCGTACGATCTTGAGGAGGGTGTAGCTGATGAACCCGAAGCCGATTCCGTAGCTGATGTTGTAGGTCAGCGGGATTCCGACCATGATGAGAAAGGCTGGAAAGGCGTCTTCAAAACTGCCCCATTGAATCTCCCGGACAATCCCCATCATGAGGAATCCGACGACGATCAGGGCACCCGCGGTGATCGGATAAAGGTGATAGTCGCCCGCCGGAACCGTGGCGCCGGCGCCGACCAGCAGGCCGTACTGCTGGGCGCTGGGAATCGCAAAGCCGCCGCCGACCATCTGAATGATCGGCGAGAAGAAGGCTGCGAACGCGAACAGGACGCCGACCACGACCGCCGTCAGGCCGGTCCGCCCTCCCTCGGCTACACCGGATGCCGACTCGACGTACGTCGTGATGGAGCTGGCCCCAAAAAGTCCACCCGTGAGAGCCGCAACGGAATCCACGGTCAGGATGCCCCGGATCCCGGGAATCCGTCCTTCCCGGTCCACGAATCCCGCCTGCTCTCCCACCGCAACAACCGTTCCCATGGTGTCGAAAAAATCCGTCAGCAAAACGGCGAATACCACGACCAGGAGGGCGGGGGTGAACACCCGGAGCACGGCATACGAGCCGTCGATTTGCTGAAAAGGCCCGAAGAACGTCTGGAAATCGAGCGGCCCGACGATTCCGGAAGGAGGTTTTGCCACGCCCAGGAAGAGCGCAGCCAGCGTCGCCGCCAGGATTCCGAACAGGATATAGCTCCGGATCCCGATCGTTTTGAAAATCAGGACGGCAAAGAGGCCGATGAAGGAAACCCACACATACTTCTGGGAAAGATCGCCCAGGGCAACGAGTGTGAACGGCGCCGGGCGGATGATCCCGCCCCCGTTCAGCCCGATGATGGTGATGAAGAGGCCGATGCCCACCCCGATGGCGCGCTTCAGATCCATCGGGATGGCGTTCATCACCGCTTCCCGGAGGCCCGAAAGGACCAGGATCAGGATGAGGAGGCCTTCCAGAAAAATTACCGACATCCCGACCTGCCACGGGACATGGGCCTGCTGTAAGCCGATGACGCCGAAGGCGATGACGGCGTTCAGCCCCATCCCCGAGGCAAGGGCAAGCGGCCGGTTCGTCACCAGACCCATGCAGATGCACATAAAGGCCGCGCCGAGGGCCGTGGCGGTCGCCGCGCCGGCGAAGGGAACCCCGGCGGCGGAGAGAATGCCGGGATTCACGAAGAGGATGTAGGCCATCGTCAGAAACGTGGTGACTCCCGCAGAAAGTTCGGTCCGCAGGTTCGTTCCGCGCTCCTCGAATCGAAAAAACTCTTTCATGGAATGGGCGCTCCGGATCGGAGGGATGAAATGCGATGCGGACTATACATCCTTGGGGCAAAATATGGAAGAAGAACTGCGGGTTGCCGGAGAAGGCACCGCTCCGGACGGTTGAAAACACGGCCGGCGGCTGAATCGTCCGGAATCCGGATCATGAGACGCAACGGTTGCCGTATCAAAGGGCGTAAAATTTTCATCGGACAGGCATGTTCAAAAGCCCGCCAGCGCACATTCCACCGCCCCGCGTGCATGGATGGCGGTGGTGTCGAAGATGCGAACATCCGAGTCTTGCTGGCTGACCAGCATCTGGATCTCGGTGCAGCCGAGAATGACTCCCTGGGCTCCCCGGTCGGCAAGATCACCGATGATGCGCCGGAATTCCGAACGCGAGTTCTCCAGGACTTCTCCCAGGCAGAGCTCTTCGAAGATGACCCTGTGCACGAGCT
Source organism: uncultured Syntrophaceae bacterium (assembly GCA_964578535.1). Lineage (GTDB taxonomy): Bacteria > Desulfobacterota > Syntrophia > Syntrophales > PHBD01 > PHBD01. The sequence continues at coordinate 13,818 of CAZODI010000002.1, read as the reverse complement.
CGCGGTCCTCTTCTTGCGGAATGATGACCTCGATGCCATGCCTCTCCAGAAGACGCCCCTTGTAGAAATCCTGTTCCATCGTGAATCGAGTGCCCAGCAGGCCCACGGTGCAGAATCCGGTGCGCTTGACCTCCTCGGCCGTGGGATCGGCGATGTGGAGAAAGGGAACGTCCGTGGCGTCCTGAATCCGTTCGGCCACCTTGTGCATGGTGTTCGTGCACAGGACGATCATCTCGGCGCCTGCGTTCTGCAGGGAGCATGCCGCTCCGGCCAGCATTTCGCCGGCTTCATCCCATTTCCCGTCCCGCTGCAGCTGCTCGATTTCATGAAAATCAACGCTGTAGAGAAGGACCTTGGCGGAGTGAAGTCCTCCCAGCCGCTCCCTGACGGTTTCGTTGATGATCCGATAGTATGGAATGGTTGATTCCCAGCTCATCCCCCCGATCAAACCGATTGTCTTCACCGTATTGCCCCCTTTTAACATGGTTTTTCTATGGTCCCCCTGAATCCCCCTGCCGTGTCACTTTAATTTTTCCCCGGTGGCCCGTTTTACTGATTATGCTGATTTCCGCGAGTATCGATCCGGCTGGTCGAAGAAGGTGATGTCCGCATACCCGGAATAGATCTTCCCGGAATGCAGTACTCCTTCGGGAATGTAATACCGGTCGCCCTTTGAGTAGGTGGCCTTTTTGCCACCGATCACCAGATCGATCCGGCCCTCCAGAACGATACCGATCTGAGCCTCATGGGAATGCTCCGGCAGATTCACATCCTTATCGAACTCCATGAAAATGATCTGGTGCGTATCGGATTGGGACAGATATGCCCTGACTCCGTCAATCGGTATATCCGCCTCGGGAAGCCTTCGTATAGGATCCGGAAAAGTTTCCACCATACATTCCTCACTCTTGCTGAAATCACCGTCACTCAACCACGTCCATCATCAACCCGACCGAATACGCATCGTCCAGCTTGCAGCCCAGATTCCAGTATTCCCTGGGGCCGGCGCAGTAGACCAGCGGCCTGACGGCGCTCATCTCCACTTTGCCTTCCGGGGACAGCAGGTTCTCGTCGATATGGTTGGCGACAATCTTTCCCATGACCAGGATAAAATCCCCGATCTCCTGTTCGCCCACCACGACGCACTCCAGGTTGTATGGACAGTTCCGAATCAGGGGCGGCCTGATATAAAGCGAGGCATCCGTTTTGAAGCCGGTCGCCTCAAACTTGTTGGCATCGCGCCCGGAGATGATTCCGCAGTAATCGACCTGGATCGACAGGTCCTCCGAAGGGATGTTGACGCTGAACTCGTGCCCCTTGCGGATCAACTGCAGGGTATAGCGGTCCTTTCTGAGGGATATCCCGATCGTGGGAGGCTCGGAGCTGAGGATTCCGATCCAGGCTACGGTGGCGATGTTTGCCTCCTCCTCCTCTCCACTCACGATCAAGGCCGCGGGAACGGGAAAAAACATGTCGCAGGGACCGATGTTTCTCTTCATGATCTTCCTTTCTCAACCTGAACAAACTGCGGCAGGAACTGCGGCAGGAACAATTGCTCGCTAACTACCAACTGTATCTCAGGCCGCCGCTCGCGGCGTGGCTGGCCTGGCGTTCTCTCAACTCGACATCGTAATGGAGGAAAAAGCCCAGGCTTTTTCCCATGTCGCCAGTGACCCCCAGGGTGGCGGCGGCGCTGCTCCGGCGGGCGTTATCGGAGTAAACTGTGAACGAACCCGCCTGCGCACCGGCGAAGCGGGCATTCAGGAGCGCCTCCGGATCGCCGAATTCATAGATCCAGCGGGCGGAAAACTCCGGTGTCAATGTGAGCCGCTCGCTTGCATTGAACGTCTTGCTGATCTTCACACCCAGGGAGGTCTGCAGCGAGTCGGTATCTTCGCCTTCCGAGATCAGATTCAGGGACTCTGCACCGCTTTCCCGGAAGCCGTTCCGGTGATGGCGAAAGGCATGACAGGACACAACCGGCAGGATCTGGAAGCCTCGCGCTCGCAGCCTATAGCCTGCCTCGGCATATCCCGAAAGCTCGTACCCGTCGTAAGTACTATCGGCCGTACGCGAGAGTTCGCCGAAATCAATGGAGCGGCTCATGGTGTAGTTGTTGCGGGCCTGGGTAAGGGCGACATCGACATACCAGCGGTCCTGGGTATAAGACGCATGCAGTGAGCTTTGGAAACTGTCCTCCTGGCCGCTGTCCTGAAGGTCCTTCATCGTCATGTCCGTTTTCGAATACCCGATGGAGACCCCAAGCCGAAGCTCCGGCAGCGGTCGATAATCCATCCCAAAGAGGGTGCCCCCGATCCAGTAATCGTACCGTGACGCGATGTCGTCTCCCCGGCGTTCGCCTTTCGTCGCGTAGCTCTTGCCCCAGACACTCCAGGGAAGCCCCATCCCGCCGGCGATGTGAGCCAGGGGAGCGGCGGCGGCAGCGAGAGCGCTGGATATCTGGTCGACATCCATGGCAGTGGACTGTCCCAGGAAGCTTTGGAGCTTTTCGTCCGCCGTCGTCTTGAATGGAAGGTCCGTCTCGCGCCGGAGGAGGGTCCGGTAGTAACGGCTCTGGCGGTCCCTGTCGACGGAAACAAAGGCCGTATGGCTCGCTCCTCCCATCTGGTTGAGGGCGGAGCGGAAGAGTGCGGGATCCTCCATCTTGATCAGCTCCCGGAAGACGTTGTTGGCCAGATCCCCGGAAATGCTGTTGTAGATGCCGTCCAGATAATAGGCGACAGCCATCTCGTTGCGGGTCATGGCGTCTTCCGCGAAGTGCCTGGACCGCCAGAAGTAGGAAATGGCTGCATTTTTATCGTCATAGAGAAGCACATACGAAATATAGCGGCCGAGCTTATGCTCCACTCCCGGTTCACCGAGCCCGTCAAACGTGCCCGTCACACCTTTCTCCGTTTCCAGGATCGTGTGCACGCCTTCCCGGATGTACCCGAGGGCCACGACCAGGCCGCCATTGAGGTGCGCTGTTGTGGCGTGGATCTTTCCCGTATACCCGTCCACGAACTCCACGGTATAGGTCGAATTGGCATCCTGCGTATAATCGCCATTGACCTTCAGGATACTGGTTTGGCCGCCATAGACGGATATGGTCTTTCCGCTGTGGAGATCGCCGTTGACGGTCCACGTCCCGGAGCCTGTCTTCGTGATGTTTTCAAAATTGAGGGCCGTCCCGCCCTTAAGTTCCCCTACGCCTTCGAACAGGATGGAATCGGTTCCGGTTCCGCCGTCCACGTTTCCCGCGACCTGGGACCCCGAACGCAGGATGACCGTGTCAGCACCAGCGCCCATGTTGACTGCCGTACCGCCGGTGCCTATGATCGTACCGTGATTGTCGAGCGTGTCGTTACCGGTACCGGTCAGGAAGATACCGCTTTCTCCCTTGATCGTCCCAAGTTTCTCATTTGTAATGTTTACCGTACCCGTATTGTTGCCTCCGATGGCGGCCTTGACGGTCCCATCTGTTTTAACGATGCTGCTTTCCGATAAGGAACTCTGAGTATCGGCACCAGATTTGCTTTCCTGCTGAATCGTGCCGCTGTTTTCAATGTCGCTCGCCCCCTTAACATCGATAACAGACTCGTTCCCTTTTATCTCTGCGTTCTCCTGGTTCAGAATGTAGGCATACCCGTCCTTGTCCACCTGGACGGCTGAACCGGACGCCCCCCCGTAACCTTGCCGCCGGCATAATTGACAAGCTCGCCATGACCGCCGCTGGCCACATGAAAGGCTGAACCCGTACCACCCTTCATCTCCCCATAGTTGTAAATTACACCCCAGCCGTCTATCAGCATGCCGTCCTTGCTGCCGCTGATCGTCCCTGTGGTCCCATTCCTTACAGTCGCAGAAAGAACCAGTTCGCCGTCTGCATCCGTAACCTTCCCTACATGGATCCCCGTTCCCTCCGTCCCGGTCCCCTCGATCGTACCGACATTCACGACGTCACCCGAGCCCCCATCCTTGATGTCGATCGCCGTCTCTCCCTTGATCTCTCCCTTTTCCTGATTCTCAACATAGGCATACGCGTCCTTGTCCACCTGGACAGCTGCACCGGATGTCCCCCCCATAAGCTTGCCGCCAGCATAATTGACAAGCTCGCCATGACCGCCGCTGGCCACATGAAAGGCTGAACCCGTGCCTCCCTTCATCTCCCCATAGTTGTAAATTACACCCAAGCCGTCTATCAGCATGCCGTCCTTGCTGCCACTGATCGTACCCGTGTTCCCATTCCTAACGGTCGCAGACAGCACCAGATTGCCGTTCGCATCCGTAGTCTTGCCCACATGAATCCCGGTTCCCTCCGTCCCGGTCCCCTCGATCGTACCGACATTCACGACATCGCCCGATCCCCCATCCTTGATGTCGATCGCCGTCTCTCCCTCGATCTCTCCCTTTTCCTGATTCTCAATATAGGCATACGCGTCCTTGTCCACCTGGACGGCTGAACCGGATGTCCCCCCCGTAACCTTGCCGCCGGCATAATTGACAAGTTCACCATGACCACCGCTGGCCACATGAAAGGCTGAACCCGTACCACCCTTCATCTCCCCATAATTGAAAATTACACCCAAGCCGTCTATCAGCATGCCATCCTTGCCGCCACTGATCGTCCCCGTGACTCTATTCCTTATGGTCGCAGTTAGATAAAGATCGCCGTTCTCATCCGTAACTTTCCCTAAATGGATCCCCGTCCCCTCCGTACCGGTCCCCTCGATCGTACCCCTATTTTCGATGACACCCGATCCCCCATCCTTGAAGTCGATCGCCGTCTCTCCCTTGATCTCTCCCTTTTCCTGATTCTCAATATAGGCAAACGCGTCTTTGTCCACCTGGACGGCTGAACCGGACGTCCCCCCCGTAACCTTGCCGCCGGCGTAATTGATCAGTTCGCCATGGCCGCCACTGGCCACATGAATGGCTGAACCAGTACCTCCCTTGATCTCGCCGTAGTTTTTTACGTTACCATATTCAACCTCTATCCCATTCACGCCGCCACTGACGGTGGCTCCACTCTCGTTGGTGAATGTGCTGTTATTTATGAGATGGACGCCGTATGTTGTGCCCTTTATCGTGCCACCTTTTACCTCCCCTTCTTCCGTCACCCACCCTTTGTTTGTAACAGTCGCATCGGCACCATCGATCTCCATACCCGTTGACGCCGTTTGTGTTACTCCGTCCTTGACGATTTCTCCAATTGTTCCGTAGTTATCGACCTTGCCCGTCCCGGTGACATCAACACCGTCTGTCCCACCGGAAATCATGTTGTTGTTGGTCAGTGTGCCACCACTCAATGCGACCCCGGCAGTACCACCGCTGATGGTTCCGTCGTTCGTGATTGTGCCGTTGGTTGTCACCACTCCATACGTTTCACCCTGCACTGTGCCCGCGGCTTCATTGGTGACTGTACCGTTTTTTATATCAATGCCCCGATCACCTAAGATAAACCCCGAATTCGTAATAATGGCGGAACCATCATGCGTGGCTTGAATCGCGTTCCCTATATCACTGGCAATTGTTCCCGAATTAATAACCTCCAGAACCCCTGTACCTGTTGCGGCTTCAATACCCTTTGTACCTCCGCTGATGTAGCCGCTGTTCTCGATTTTCCCGCTGCCGGCTTGAATGCCTGTTGTACCGCCTCTGATGTTCCCTGAGTTCTCAAGTTTTTCTATTCTACTGGCCTCAACTCCTGTTGTGCCGCCGTTGATGGTCCCTTCATTTTTTAAATTCAGTGTTCCGCCGCTGCCATCATCACCGGCAACGACCCTCACCCCATACTTTCCGCCTTTAATTTCACTTGCTCCCCCGAGATTTTTCACTGTCCCGGCACCCTCGATATGAATGCCCGATTCCGTTTGACCTGTGATGGTTCCTTTATTTGTCACCGTTGCGTCGCCGATAGATTTTACCCCATTCTCACTACCGACCACAGAACCGGTGGATTCGTTCGTAAATGATTTTGCACCGGTCGCGAAAACGACGCCGTCTATGCCGGAAGCCACGTTTGTCTTTTCGTCAATGACACCGATCTTGCCACTGTTCGAAAACTCAGCTTTTTTCTCAAATCTAACACCTGCTGTGCCGCCGATAATCGTCGCATCTTTTTCGTTCGTCAGTTTACCGTTCTCCAGGACAAGGACACCGTACTTATTGCCATTTATCTTTCCACGCGACTTGTTGGTGATCTCCGACTCGATGTTGCCGATCACCACTCCAATTCCATTCGAACCGGTTGCTGAAAGGGTGCCATAATTGGTTACAATGAGTTTATCGGTTTGCTTTGCCGGATCTTCATCATAGGTCCCTGTATATACTGCATACGTGTTACCGGTCACTTCACCGGTTTCATTGTTGATGAGTTCCCCGCCTTTACCAAAGGCTATGCCCCCCTCCTCCGTACCTTCTACCGTGCCATCGTTTGTAAATGTGTTGTATTGCTCGTATCGAATACCCGTCTTTGTCCCTTGAATCGTCGCACTATCGGCATTGGTAATCGTGGCCGTCTCCACTACCGATATTCCGACGATTCCTCCCTTGATCGTTCCCCCCGCCTTGTTGTTGACGGTCGATCCGGTCCCTTCAAGACGGATGCCGTCCGCATTTGTACCTTCAATTGTTCCCGTATTGTTGACCGTGACGCCTCCCCCACTTCCTTCAACCTTGATTCCGTAATCACTGCCAGTGATATTGCCTCCCGTATTTTCGATCGTGACAGCTCCCCTTCCTTCATTGACCTTGATCCCGTTCTTACCACCAGTGATGTCACCTCCATCATTTGTGATCTTGAGCTTTGTCCCGCCACCTTGAACCTCAATTCCGGACTTACCACCAATAATCTTAGCACCCTTACCATTTGTGACATCGCCGTTCGAAATCAGGATGCCTGCAATACTTCCCTTAATCGTGTTCGTCACTGCGGTGGTGGAAGACACTTCATTTTGAATTTTATGATCGGCAGTTTTGTCATCTGCCATAATTCCATATTGTCCTCCAAATATGGATCCATTGTTTGTGACAAGTGCTTGACCACTGCGCACACGGATACCGGCATTATTATCGCTGGAGATAGCTCCAAGATTAAAAATTTCAGCGCTATTATGTGTTTCAACTGTAGCAAATATCCATGAAGACTTTTCATAAGATGTCGAGAGATTGCCAGTTTTATGAACAGTAACTCTTGTATAGTCACCATAACTATTATTTACGATAGCCTGTCCTTCTGAAGTAATGATTTTCCCATATATATCAGCCTGCAAAGCGTTATTTGCAGAGACCCCTTTGAAGCACTCTTCGTTTTCATCGACAGTGATGACCGAAATATTTTCATCTGCACTGGGACATCTTGACCAAGCAGGTGGCACAAAAAGGAGAAATGCCAGCAAATTTGCGAATATGAATAAATAATTTCTTCTATTGTTTTTTTTTCTCATTCCCATGTCAGCCTCGAATACGTCGCCTGTGTTGTATTTGAATTGTTCGAATGATCGCTCCCCGTTGGAACCGCCCGGAATGCGAAATGCCGGGAGAGCCGCCAGTTGCTTTCCTTATTGCCGTCCAGGTCGCACCGTATGCCCATCTACCTATCGAAAACGGGAACATCGGGAGGTGTGAATAGAGTCTTGCCCTGGCCTTTCGATCAGGCCGTCTCGGTGGTTACACGCTCAGAATCAAAGACTTTTTCTTAGATTGAGCACCGGCGGATTTCAGGATCGGGAGGCAGACACCTCCCCGTCCTCCGATAACGGAGTTCCTGAAGGCAAAACCCTGTTGTGACTGCAGATGGGGGAAAGAAAGCGGTTGCCTAAATAAGCAACGAGCCCCCGCCGCGTGGAGGGGTCTCGAAAATCATAGATTGATGTCTACAATCTCCATG
>CAZODI010000002.1:0-5827 GCA_964578535.1 uncultured Syntrophaceae bacterium | reverse complement strand
CCCCGCCGCGTGGAGGGGTCTCGAAAATCATAGATTGATGTCTACAATCTCCATGTCGATCAGGTTGATGGAGAGAAGCTTGCCCCTCAGGGTTGTCCCCTCGCCAAGGAGGATTTTGATGATCTCCGCCACCTCGATACTGGCTACCAGCGGGGGAGTGAACGACGTGTTGCCGAGTTCTTCCTCGATACCTTTGCTTCCCGAGAAATTGGCGAACAGGCGCTGAATCGTCCGCTCACCTGGATACTGCGTGGCCACCGTACCGTACCAGCCGCCGACACTGCCGTGGACGAAGGGGATGTCCATCCGGTCGCAAATCCCGGCCAGTTCCAGGCGGGCGGGAACATTGTCCAGCGCATCTGCGGCCACTTGAATGTCCATGAGCAGGTCTTCACCGTTCTCTTCCGAAAAGGACGTGACCATCGCGATGGCATGAATGGCAGGATTGATCTCCTTTGCCCTGCGAACGGCGGCTATCGCCTTGGGCATCCCAAGGTTTCCCGGAACGGAGAATAGTTGGCGGTTCAGGTTGTGCTCGTCGAAACTGTCTGGGTCCACGACGAGGATCGATCCCACACCAAGGCGGGCCAGCTCTTCCACGATGTACCCGCCCAATCCTCCGCAGCCGACAACGGCGATCCGGCTGTTCAGGAGCTTCAACTGCTGTTCCGTGGAGAAGGTCTTGCGGTTTCGGGCATAACGGATCGGCAACAGGTCCATGGAGAGGATAAACTCTTCCGATTCCCGATGGGTCAGATGAAACAGGCGCTTTGCCTCCTGCTGGACCGCGAGTGAAACCAGGCCTTCCCGGGAATTGGATGCAAGAAATTCTTCAATAGAATCCATTTATTTACCCCCCTCCAATGGGCGGAAAGATCGCCAGATTGTCTTCCCCACGCAGGAGGGAGCACTTGTCCGCTATGCGGCTGTTGATGAAGATGATGGAGGCCTCTTGTTCGGTTATTCCAAGGACTGACAAGACATCCCCCACAACGGTTCCTTCACGGCACTCCAGGCTGCAAACGTCAAAGCGCCCCCTCCGCAGGGAGGCAAACAGTTTTACATGAATTTTCATGACCGATACGGAATGGCCCCTTCCCATGTTTGTTCGGGAACGGTTTTATTACGCAGGGAGGGCCTCACCTGCCGGAAGAAGCACTTCGGTGATGCCGACCTTTTACCAATCAAACACTCTGTCCAGGTCGGCATCTTTTACCATGAAGGTCATGTTGTGAGGATCGAGGGATTCTCTTGTGAAGAACCGCGGCAAGCGATCATGCTCTTTCGTTAAGCCGGCCCGGCGGTTGAAGTCACGTTCCATATCCAGGATCTTTCGGCCCAGTGCAGAGACATCGTCACCGGTCAGATTCAGGCCGTAGAACGAGTTGAGCAGGTCAACCAGGGCCTTAAACGTTTCCGGCTGATCGAGGACGGCGAAGGCGATAAACAGGCACATCCCCGTCGAATCGATGGCTGCCGTAGCGATCTGCAGGCTTCGGGACAGTTCCACCTGGCCCTCGACCTGCAATGGATCCACAAAACCGCCGCACTTGAGAACATTTGTCGCAATGCAGTAGCCCGCAGTGTGGTCTGCCCCCATGGTGCTGGTCGCATACGTCACACCCATCCCCTGAACAGCCCTCGGATCATAAGCCGGCAGAGCCTGTCCCTTGACCACGGGCACGTTTTCGACACCGAAGACCTTTCCCGTGACAGCCGCGCCGCTTCCCAAAATCTTTCCCAGAGGAGTGCCCGCACCCACTTCTTTCAGCAGATTCACGGCGGCTTCTGCATCGCCAAAGCGTGCAATCCCGGCCTGCATGGCAACACCGATCGTGACTCCCATTTCGATGGTGTCGAGCCCGTAGTTGTCGTCAAGGAAATCAAGGAGGGCGATGGTGTCCGGATCATCGATGCCGCAGTTGCCTCCATGAGCCCAGACGGTTTCATATTCCGGCTGCTTGCTGACATAGTTACCGTTTTTGTCGTTATAAATACCAGAGCAGCGAATGACGCAGCCCCGGTGACAGGGGTGTGTGGGATTGCCGCCGCGCCGTGTCTCCAGTTCGGCGAAGGTCTCGCCACTGATTTTCGATGCCCCTTGAAATTGGCCATGCTGAAAGTTGAAGGCCGGATAGGCTCCTGCCTCATTGACGATATTGGTCAGGACATTGGTGCCATACGCGGGAAGCGCCTGGCCGGTTACGGAGTGGCTGGTAAGCCCCTCCACAAACTTCCGGTTGGCCTCTCTGAATTTTTCAGGGTTTATCGGCTGACGGTTCTTCAGGCCGGAATCATCCAGAACGATGACCTTGACTCCTTTTGCCCCCATGACAGCACCGACGCCACCGCGACCTGCATGGCGCGTCGGCCTGAGTTCGGGGTCCGTACAGGCAACCGAGGCGGCAGAGAGCTTCATTTCACCGGCAGGCCCAATGGATATGCAGGCAATCTTCTCGCCATACTGTTCCTTCATTCTCTGGATCAGGTCATAATTGGGGAGCATTCGCAGGCTGTTGTCTTCTTCGATCCGAACGCCCTCTTTATTGATGAGAACCTTGTAAAGATTATCGCCTTTCGGCTTGCCTTCCAGGACAATCGCCGCATACCCAAGCCTTCCGAGAACCTGAGCCGCCTGCCCTCCCGAATTGGCTTCCTTGATGCCGCCTGTTAACGGGCTTTTGCAACCGACAGACAGCCGCCCAGACATGGCAGCTCCGGTTCCGGAGAGAAGTCCCGGTGCAATGACCAGCTTGTTTTCAGCGCCGAGAGAGTGGCACAGGGGCGGTACCTCCTTCGAGATGATTGCCGACGTCATTGCCCGTCCCCCATAACCTGCATATTCTCCCGGCTCCTCTGTCCCGGCTTTCGGTCCACCTTCGGCTCCCATATCGATTCTCAAAATCATATCCATAGAATCCTCCAGAGAATTCTTAAATCACTTTCATCTTATTGAACTTGTATTATGAATGGCGGTGTCCCCGAATCTTTCATTTTTTACCGCTTCCCCTGCCGACATAACTACAGCCATTCACCATCCTCCTTTCATTTCTTAATGGTTTAAAATCCTTACGCGCCTACTCGAGGGACACCGCCATTCTGTGCCCTGTAAGGCAGGAACCGTGCCATTAATTATCATCAGTTATGAGGGAGGATAATTCCAGATTATGCCATGAATAACAGCTGGTTGAACTAATTGCAGAAGTATAACTGATGATGCCATACAACATCACTTGAGTACGCAATGACAAACGATATAATGCCATCCATTTATATTTATTGAATTATTTTAAATGATGCACTGTTGCATCGGATATTCATTTGCGCATCTATTAAAAATGCACGTAATATTCAAGCATCAGAACTATCTGTTTGTATTTGGATGGCAATGACTGGGAGAGGATTGATGCAGATAGTATATGAGGAACTAATTGATATTGCTACACTCTATTTAAAAATCGAAAACACTCCAACACATAGGTGCCTTAATAATGATCCATGAATTGTGATTATGAGTATCTTGAATAGCAGAGAGCCGGAGAAACACAAAAGAAAAATGATCATCTACCACCCGCGGAATGGAACCTTTAAATCCTAAGCGTGGCTCGTCTGATCAACCATCTCCCGACATAAGGATGAGAGTCCGTATTTTTGAATTTTTCTTACAACCGTCGACTGATTTACCGCCAGTGCCCGTGCAACGCTTCTGGTGCTCCGATGTTTCCTGAGAGCCTGTTCCAGAATTTGCCTTTCCGTTTGTTCAATGGCATCTTTTAACGGCATCCGATCCAGATGTCTGCGTCCCTCATTGCCGGGAACGATAAAGTTCTTTATGCAGGCCGGCAACTGACTGACCCGGACTTCATCCTCCTCGGTCATGACAATTATCTGTTCCGTAACATTTTCCAGTTCCCGGATGTTGCCGGGCCATGGATACATAAGGAACCCATCTATTACATCGGGAGAAAGACGCTTGTTGAGTGAGTACCTCTCATTAATCTTTTCAACAAAATGGATTGCCAGCAGAGGAATGTCTTCTCGACGTTCTCTGAGCGGTGGAATCCGTATGGATACAACATTCAGTCGATAGAACAGATCACTCCGGAAGGAGCCTTGCCTGACCATTTCTTCCAGGTCTTTGTTGGTTGCTGCAATAATGCGGACATCCACCGGCACTGGTTTTAATCCACCAACTCTCATGATCTCATGGTCTTGAAGGGCCCTAAGGAGTTTTGCCTGCAGATTGAATGTGATATCTCCAATCTCATCAAGAAAAAGTGTGCCTTTCTGAGCCATTTCAAAAAGACCTAGCTTACCCTGCTTCCGGGCACCGGTAAACGCTCCCGATTCATATCCGAACAGTTCCGTCTCGAGCAGATTCTCAGGGATGGAGCCACAGTTGATCTTAATTAAGGGCCCTTCCGAGCGTGGACTGAGGCGATGAATGGTGTTCGCGATCACCTCTTTCCCGACACCGGACTCACCGGTGATTAACACGGTTGAATCAACCTTGGCCACCTGAATAGCCATATGCAAAATATTCCGGGTAGCCTGACTCCGAGCAATAATCTTGCCGTGATTAAGCAACTGCTGGAAACGCACCTGCTCCAGTTCGGCCGCATAGATTGTGTTCAGTTCCTGGGTTTTCCCAAGAAGTTCCTTTAGATAGAGTATCTCCGTTATATCCCGTATGTTGGCAACAACTCGCTTGATTTCTCCGTTTTCACCAAAGATTGGAATGGCCGTGGCCATGATTTTCTGGCCGGTTTTCCCACCTTTGGTCATTTCAAGAAGGATCGTTATCGGCTTCCGGGTACGGATAGCAGCCATCACAGCTGATTCCGAATACAGCTTTTCGTTCACCAGTTCCTGTGCATTTCTTCCGATGACGTCCGCACGAGAATAACCACAGATGCGTTCCCAGGCACTGTTCACCCTTAAAACATCACCCTGGCCATCCGTTATGAAAAAGCCGTCATGCGAGGCTTCGAGAATGTCTTCCAGCTCACGTACACTGCATTTTTCAAAAGGATGATCCGATTCATTCGTCGCCACAGGACAATTCCGACGCATCGATGCCTCCTCAACAGAAGCTGGTAGCCTCTCTTCGTCCATTAAGATCCGGCAAGTGGTTGATCCTCTTTCCGATGCCGCAATATCCATTCGCCACCCAGCCCTGATTCGATCGAGTGGGTGATGGTCAGCCGTTCAGAATCGACATTGCAACCGGGGAACAGACATCAACAATGAGCATCTCGATGGGCCCGGACGACCTTTTTGACCAGTCGCGGAGCGACAACATTCTTCTGCCTGCTCAACATAACGGGCAAACCATAGAGTTCCGTGCTTATTCCATGCCGGCCGTGATCGTGCCGAATGTCATGTTCGACGACGTATACTTCAACGTTTTTCGCCGCGAGAACACATTGAATGACACCGTCTACAACATAAACAACGACCTTTGTAGGCTCTTCCATTGTCGTTCCTCCTTCTTCACAATCCGCCAGATCGTCTTCAATCTCACTCAGTCGATTCACCGGATCGGACATTTCAACAGCATTTGTATCGTCATGCCGTTCAATCGTTCCGCGTTGTCCCATATCCATCATGACTAGCCTCCTTTCTTTTGTGTCTCACAAAACATTGTTTTGTATCCTCGCACATTCAAGACATGAAATCTCTCCAACAAAAAACTAACAGGCTCTATCTGTCTTTTCGGTTTTCAAATGTCCTGTGCGGTCTTTTTGATTTCCATTTTTCACTCAAAATTCATTTAGACAATCCCGGATAATCATATAGGTAATGCTTACACACCTTAGGCACAACA
>CAZODI010000001.1:17898-197268 GCA_964578535.1 uncultured Syntrophaceae bacterium | reverse complement strand
ACATCGCACCGCCCCAGGGCCTTGATGGCCTGGATGACACTGTACTTCTCGAGGGTCAGGCTGACCTTGGCTTTCCGGCGGATGCCCGCCGTGTCGATGAGGACGTACTTCCTGTCCCCCCGCTCGAAGGCGGTGTCCACAGCGTCCCGGGTCGTCCCCGGAATGGGATTCACGATGGCCCGTTCGAAGCCGAGGATCCGGTTCACCAGGGAGGACTTGCCCACGTTGGGTTTGCCGATGACAGCCAGGCGGATCCGGTCCTCCTCTTCGGGCTCCTCCTCTTCATCGGCAGGCGGCAGGACCTCCACCACGTCGTCCAGCAACTCCGCCACGCCGAGGCCGTGCTGAGCCGAGATCGGATGGATCTTCTCTACCCCCAGGCCGTAGAACTCGTAGGACAGGGCCTCCTGCTTCGGACCGTCGGTCTTGTTGACGGTATAGAAGACGGGCTTCTCGACGGCGCGGAGCATCCGGGCAATCTCCCGGTCCGACGTGGTCAGGCCGTCCCGGACGTCCAGGAGGAACAGGATGACGTCGGCCTCCTCGACGGCCAGCATCGTCTGCTCCCGCATCTGGATGAGGATTTTCTCCGTCGAGACGGGCTCAAAGCCTCCCGTGTCGATCAGCAGGAAGGACCGGCCTCTCCATTCCCCTTCCCCGTAGTTCCGGTCCCGGGTGGCCCCGGGCTCATCGATGACGATGGCCTTCTTCCTGCTCCGGACCAGCCGGTTGAAGAGGGTGGACTTGCCGACGTTGGGCCGGCCGATGATGGCGATGACGGGCTTCATGGTTTCCTTGAATATCTCTATTTTTTCTTGAGTTACGAGGCCATGGATCCCGCGGACGGATCCATGTTTTACCGGGCATGCGGAAAAGGGCGCCCTGCAACGGGGCCGGATTATACACAAAAACGTGGGGAAATCATCCGGTTAAATTCACTGCATGATTCCCGTGCCTTGGCTGATGACTCCCTGGGGTATTCGTCTCCGGGGGCATCCAAAACGTCACGGCCTTGAACTGCTCGATGTTTACAACGCGGGGAAGAGAAGCGGCTGAGATCTATGGTTCAGATCATGGCCGACGGGAATGCACTGCCCGCCGACTCGATCCGGTACCCCTCCTCGTTGAAGAGCCGCAGGCAGGAATCCACAACCACGGGGTCAAAGAGGGTGCCCCGGCTCTTCGCCAGTTCCTCCAGGACAATGGAGATGCTGAAAGCCGGACGATAGGGACGATGCGAGGCCATTGCTTCCACGACGTCGGCCACGGCAAGGATCCGCGATTCCAGGAGGAGACTTTCCCCTTTCCGTCCGGATGGATACCCTGAGCCATCCATCCGCTCGTGATGCTCCAGGATGATCCTGGCGATGGGCCAGGGAAACTCGATCTCTTTAAGGATATCGTATCCTGCCTGTACATGGTCCCTGATAAGGATAAACTCAACGGGCGTCAATTTTCTCGGCATGCTCAGGATCTCCGAGGGAATGGAGATCTTGCCGATGTCATGAACCAGGCTGGCCATGCCGAGACCGTCGATCTGCTCTGCCGCAAGCCCCATCTCCGTGGCGATGGCCCGGGCCAGCTCCGCCACCCGCTGCTGGTGGCCGGCGGTATAGGGATCCTTCGCCTCGACCACGGCGGCCATTGCCTGGACCGTTTTCGTCAACAAATCCCGCATTTTCCGATAACTGCGCAGGAGCTCCTCCGTCCGCAGGGCCACCTCGGCTTCGAGTCCCCCGCGTAGTCGGACCAGCTCGATATGCGTGCGGACGCGGGCGAGAAGCTCGTCATGCTGGAAGGGCTTGGAGATGAAATCCACGGCACCCAACGAAAAGCCTTTCATCCTTTCACGATGATCCTGCACCCCGCTTACGAAAATGACCGGAATGTCGCGAGTATGACTGTTTTCCCTGAGCCTCCGGCAGACCTCGAAGCCGTCCGGATCGGGCATATTGATGTCCAACAGGATCAGCGTCGGCTTCTGATTCGCCAGGGACTCCAGCGCAGCCTCTCCGCCGTTGAAAGCACGCACCTGAAACCCTTCCAGCGACAGGATGTCCTCAAGAAGCTCCAGCGTAATCGGATCGTCATCGACCACCATGATGACGTCCTGTTCAGGCGCCCCTTTCTCCTGCTCTATGTCCAGCGTCCCTGTCGGAACGTCTCTTTTCGATAAGAACATGGTGATCCCTTTCCGGCCGGGCGGCAGCCACCACGTATGATTATGGGAAAGGTCGAACGCCCGATCCCGCGAACCACACAAAGCCTTCGCTTCATGAATCGTCTCGAAGCGGCATTTTCTGAGAACATAATGCCTTCTTCCAGGATGATCAACCACGGCCATGAATTTAGACATTCCATACGCGGGCTGGATGACGGATTACTACCTGGAATTATTAATATATTGTAACCGCGCAGATAATTCCTTTTATTTTCGGAGTGGTCCCGTTCGATTACTGCGGATGAGGGTATTTATCGAAATAGAACAGCCCGTGGCATTGTAGTGAGATAGTTGTACATTCGGGTCGGCATCTCTATCACCACCGCCAAAAGGCCCTTGACACAGACTAATTACCGGTTAACTCGCCCTTCTCACTCGATTCGGTCAAGAATATGGCCCTTCATTCGGAACATTGACAGGAAGCGCGATGTTGCCTCACGTCTTTGTATCATCGCTTGGGCGGTATAATGGCAGGGGGAAGAGACCTGGAAATAGAAGGAATCGCCATCTGAGGGGCCAAGGAAACGGGAGACGCCTTGTTTGGAGTGTTTATCAACGGAATATCTTTTGTGTTTCTTTCTTTTCTGTCTTGAAGAAAAACGATGATCGTATCCTCCACCCTCACCAGTTGAATCATATCCTCTGTAATCCGTTTAATAACAAATCCCCCGATTGAATCCCCTATCTTCACGACTTTCTGTCTCTTGCCTCTCCCGGTCGACGAATGTGGATTCTTTTTGTCTTCAATATAGGCAAAAGCTGTGTCGCTCGTAATGGTTGTCCCGTAAAGAACGATCTCCGGCCTGGGAATGGCTTCCATTTTGTTATCCGCAGGTATGATCCTTTGCGGATGAAAGATGTTCTGTTCCCCAATGATCAGAAAATCAGGCATATACGGTGCCTGATACTCATCCAGTTCAATGAGGGACTCCGCCGGCACTTCTTTTTTGTCAGGAGTGATAGGCCCGATTTGCGGATAGGAAAAAGACTGGATTGTCAGGAAGAGCATTCCTGCCACCGCTGCAAGTAAAATCATATTCAGGACATTGATGCTTTGCAGCCAGGATTGCATCGGAGTCATTTGATATTCCCACCAGTGAGGGCTGCGACTTTCATCTTTACGACAAGTTCTCTCGGTTCCTTGATATTTCGAACCCTTGCATCGAGTTCTTTGATCACAAGAAACGGCATCTGGCTCTCAATCGCAAACAGGATGTCGCCAAGTGCCCTTGTATCCGGTACCGTCATATCAACGCTGATGCTGACGATTTTAAATGTTCCGGTATCCTCAAACTTTTCAAACCTTTCGCTGGAAATGGCCCCCCCCTTTCCTGTCACGATTCCCTTCACCGTATTCTGAAGGGTTGCAGCCGCCAGAGCCGGAGTCTTTCCTGCAATGATCTTGGATTCGTCCAGTTTGCGTGCCTCTTTTAATAAAGCGACTTCTTTTTCCAACTGGGGTTTTTGTGAAATCAAAGTAAGATATTTTTCAAGCGTTCTTTGCTTGGCAATTCGTACTTCCCTAATTGTCGACTCTTCCTCTTGAATTCTCAGAAATCCGTACTCATAAATAAATGACCCAAGAAGAATCGTCAAAATCGGTATTGATAGGAACAACAGCCTGCTTTTCTTTATCCACTGCATTGATTCAATCACTCCTTCTTTTCATCATCTTCTACTTCGAGACCTTCAATTTTTGCCATAATAACGAATTTGTCCGCGTTCATTCCCCTGTCCCTGAAGGTCGGGGATGCAAATTCAACCTTGCGCAAGTACTCGGATTCTTCCATTTTTTGCAGCAAATCCGCCGGCGAGGTCGTCGAATATCCTTCAATGTGAACGCTGTCTTCTGTAATGCGAATCCTGGATAGCCAAGATGTCTTGGGGATAATGGAAGTCAGTTCCTTCACGAATGTCAGCATCATATAGCTATTGTCCTTGAATTCACGAATCGTTTCCACCTCTTCGTACAGCATATCTTTCTGCTTCCTGATGGCCTCAACTTTTCCTACTTCATCCTTCAGAGTCATCATCTGCCGCTCAATTTCCCGGAGCTTTTTTTCTTCCATATTCATGGGCGCAATCACATTTGCTGTTATCAAACCGACGATCAACAAGATAAGAATAATTGTAACAAGAAATGGTGGGTTTTGAATGTCGTGGGTTCCATTACAAAGCAAGTTATTTGTATTTCTTATACGCTGTAGAGAACCGACCAGTCCGCCTAAGGCAGTGTGTGGAATGTTTGTTGCTTTCTCAGAAAACTTAAACTTCTTAATAATTTCCGTCAGCTTTTTTTCGGGTATTGAAATTCGTCTTGCCAAGCCAAGATCAGTAATATGGGCGTCGGAAGTTATAAAATGAAGCGTTTTTCCTGTGCTCTTGATGATTCTTAAAATTGGATTAATCTCTTTCAGGATGGCTTCGGCAACAACCTCACTGTCTTCCGCCGCTGATTCTCCAAGAAATAAATATGCAGACACCCCTTCCAAGCAGATCTCTCCTGAAAAGCACCTTTTGTTTCTGGTAATAAATATGTAATTTTGTTTTTTATATAAATATCGAATAAGAACATTCGTTGCCGACGTACTTGGCATAACAATTCTTACATCGATTCCTTTTCTTTTCAAGATATCCCGATATTCATTAACCAGTTTTCTTCTTGTTACATTTATAATTAGATTAAGGCGCCCATTCTGTTCACCAGTGACATGATAGTCGTAATATGCATCTTCAGGGCTCAATGGTGTCAACCGATCCAATTCAAAACGAACTGCATCGGGAATATTCTCTTTCACGGTAAGGGGAAAGTCGGCCGCCCTCTTGAATACCCATTCTGCCGGGATGACGATAATCGTTTTTATTGGTTGATTCGGCAGCTTGCTTACATAGGATTGGATAGCATCAACGATCTCATCCGGCCGTGGATATCGATCTTTATCGACAGCATACTTCTTATAATGCTTAACTGTATAAACGGACAAAAATCTCGATCCGTGAACAATTGAAATACTACCCTTCTCGATGGATATGCAAAGAGTCTTGTCAGGGATCAGAAACGCATCCGTGATGTTAAAACGAAGCACTCTCCACATCCAATTAAAAAGCAACACGATCCTGTTGGAAATCATGGACCATGCAGGGACAAGTTTGATATTTATGATATTATTGAATGTCATTGTAAGTAAACGGGACTTTTATAGTACAAGTATCGATACATCTTACTGTTATTAATGGCAACTGTAGCCCTGATGCTGTATCTGTGCTTTTCATTATTTTTATATCCACTGGAATCGATGGTAAATACATTCGACTCATCCGTACCAACATATCGTTTCGTAAAAGAATTCATTTCATTCAAATTCATATGATCAATACCGATTGATCCTGACAACTTCAGTTTTCTCTCGTTCATAATATTTTCGACATTATCCTCTGTCATTCCCGGAACGGCCATTAATAATTCCTTCGGGGCATACTTCAAATTGATCTTTCCCGTTTTCGAATGCACCGTCAGAAATTCAACCAGACCGCGTCGTTCCTTGGTTCCATACAGTATTTCCTGCGTTATTCCCCTTACAAGAATTAGTTCTTCTACTGAATCAAAAGGTCCATTTTTCGCTTTGTATGGCTTCGGCAATGCTTCATAGTATTCGTTTTCGGCTCCATTCAGCCGATGAAGATCGTCCTCATCCTTCCAGTCCAGAATGGAATCGACAATGATATCTGCATTTTCTTTCGGTATTCCGAGATTGACCAAAAGGTTGTTCAATATGATCCCCGACAGGTCCGACAATGAATTTATGTCCAATTTTCCGGACTCGTTGATAATCATCACCTTGTAATAGCCATCTTCCAGTTGTTCTCTATAGACCGTTCCATCAGCATCCCATACCTCGTTATCATCGAGAATTACGTTCTGACGTTTATATAGACTGCGATAAAAGATCTCCATGATCGCTCTTTCGATTCCCGCCTCGGCAAGAAACTTGTTTTCAGTCCTTTCCCTATTTGTAAATGCCGCAAGAGATTCGGTCCTTACAGATAGAGAAAAAGAGAAAACCATCACTATCAAGATAACCAACAGCCATAATGTTACAATTAATGCAATTCCTCTCTGTAATGCATATCTGTCTCCAGTTATTATTATTCTGGGAGGCGACATGATCTTCTATACGTCCGGTGACACCGATGCGGATACGGGCGATGCCTTTGAACCAAAAGATCTTACAGGGATGATCATTGAATATTTCTTTCCCTCGATAGTTATATTAATTTTTGTTTTTTCTGGCATGTATCGATCTTCAACCCATTCATCGAGCCATTGCCCCGTTCCATCTTGATCCGTAAAGAAGTATTGAAATGCAATCTCTTCGACATTTTCCAGTAGTGTCGTCTCCCAAACATGGTCGACTCCTATTAAATTCTCCGATGCTTTGAAGGTCTCATCGGAATCAACTGTATATTTAACCAGCACATGACCCTGCTGACCATGCCATATGGAGTAATTTGTTGAAATTTGCAGAGAAGAGCTGCTTCCTTTAAAAAACAACTTCTTTTCACCTTCAATTGTGAAAGATAAGGGCATCATGGAGCCAATTTGAGCGTTCAGAATCGTCCATGAGGCCCTGAATCTCTCCAGACGCTCCATTCTCTTTTCTCCGGTCTCGATGGAACGACAGGCCAGTCCCATTGAAATTCCGACAATCGCAACGATGACGGCCATGAGGATGATGGCAATCAGCAGTTCTAAAAGGGTAAACCCTTTGTGATTATTTTTTTCCATCAAGACCATGAAGAATATTCTTTCCCTGTTTACTGAAACATTCACCTTTCCTGCTGTTGCCTATCGCAATGTTTCTGATTCAATTCGATCTATAATTTTCAGTGTTCTGATTCTAATGGACTTGTTCTTCCTGCCATCTGGGCGGTAAACGGTTAAAGCGATAGCCAGCATTTTCAGGGGGAGATTCTGCGTTCTTTCATTCAACGTTTCAGATACAATAATATCGATCTTATAACCATCATCGGTGATCTCACCCCATGACTTCTCATCTAATTTATCCATACTCTGGATTTGGCGCATCTTCGATTCTGCACATAGTAAGACTTTCGTTAACTCTTCCGATCTGGTAATAGATTTGATATTTGATGAGAACAGTTGAATAATTGTGATGATCGCAACACTTAATATAATTAACGTGACAAGTATCTCAAGAAGCGTGAAACCTTTCTGTGAGTGCCATGGCTTTTCAGAAGGTCCACTGTTTCCTTTTTGACGGCTACAAATCATTTACCCTCAAATGCTATCAAAGCTTTTTATAACCTGGTATCGATATTTGCTATAATTGCCCCTAAAATTGGATCCAGTTTAATACTTCTTGTTTTCTTATAATTCCACATGACAATGGTTCCACCATCGGCAACACCTCCGGCATAAAAATGCATCATATACTTACCTCTAAAAATTTCCCCTTTATCCGGATCCACAACCTTTACATTGATATCTTTTGGTATCTCCTTCACTGCCATCCCTTCTATTTTGTATTTTCTGTCATCAAGATCGATTGTGACAATCACAGTTTCATTATTGGCTTTTGCAAGATTTCTCGCGTGTTTCATGGTTGACATTACTTCTCTCGTTACAGCATTGAATTTCATCGCAGGAAACAAATTTGCGTAATGCGTCGATGACAGACCCGTAATAAGAGCAATAAGAAATAGAACAATAATTATCTCAAGAAGTGTAAAGCCTTTTTCCATTGTCTATATTTAATTCTGCATGGAATGTTTATATTGGTAAATCTGTTATGCTGAAGATTGCCATAAGAATTGAAATAACAATAAAACCAATCATGAGTCCCATGCCCAGAATCATGATCGGTTCGAGCAGGCTTACAAATCTCTTGATGGTTTCTTTAAGTTTTTTTTCATATATTGAAGCAACTTTTATAAGCATATTGTCCAGTTGTCCCGTTTCTTCTCCCACTTTGACCATCGACAATGCAAGAGATGGAAATATCTTTGTTTCTGAGAGCGGCCCGGCCATCCCTTTCCCCTCCTTCACACGTTTTGAAAGCGATTCCAATGATTTAACAATTACTTCGTTTCCGATGACATCCCTGGCATTGTGGATTGCCTGAATCAATGGGACACCACTTTTAAGAAGTGTACCCAAAGTCCTGGAAAAGCGTTCCGTCTCCAGCTCAATGATTACGCTCTTCAACAACCGGAGCTTCAATTCATCCCACCAATACCTTCCCTTTTCCGATTTTATGTATTTCGAGAGCAGGATCCATCCGGCGGCAGCAATCAGGAGAATTATCCACCAATAAGACTGGATCGCACTGCTGACAGCCAGTAGAATTTTTGTCGGAAGTGGCAATGAAGCTCCAAGTTCCGTGAATATCGCCGAAAACCTTGGAATAACAAATACAATCAGGACGATAATGGAAAGGATGCCTGTTCCCAAAAGAACAACCGGATAAATCATGGCTGAGAAAATGTGTTCCTTCAATTCTTTCGTTGAAGCCAGATATTCATTCAATTTCTCAAGAACTATATACAGGACGCCGCTGACCTCGCCGGCCTTGATCATATTGACATAAAGTTTCGGAAACACTCGCGGATGATTCTGAAGCGCCTCCGAAAAAGATCTTCCTTCCCGGATCGACTTCAGAACCGATCGTATAACTTCTCTCATGCCTTCATTTTCAAATATATTGGAAAGGATATTAAGGCTTCGATCAAGCGGCAAGCCGGCATCGAGCAATACGGCCAGTTCACCCGTAAACAACTGAAGATTGCTTTTTTGCTGCCGAAGGTTCGTTTCATTATCTCTTGAACCTTTTCTTACAGGTATTACTTTCAGAGGTATATTCCCCGAGATTTTCAATTTCTCGATGGCCGCATTATAGTCGATGGCTTCGACGAAACCTTCCATAATGCTGCCATCTCTTGTTGTTACCCTGTAAGAAAAATGTTGCACGTATTTCTATGCCTCCTGGGTAACCCGGAAAAGTTCACTTATTGTGGTGATTCCTTTCGTGACCTTCTCTGCACCATCCTGAAGCAGTGTTTTCATGCCGTTTTCTTGAGCAATCTTGCGAAGTCGATTGAGCTCAAGATTTCTTGTTATCGAATGCCGCACCTCATCATCCACATACAGCAGTTCAAATATCCCCGTCCGACCGAAATATCCCGTATGTGCACATTTATCGCACCCTTTCCCCGCATACTGTTCCCTTGGAATCTCAATCCCCAGATCGGGATTCATACCGGTCGCTTCAACGCTTTTCTCTTTGCAACACGGGCAAATTACTCGAACAAGCCGTTGCGCCAGAATGCCTCTGATTGTTGATGCCAGCAAATAATTCTCCACCCCGATATCGACCAGCCTGGTTATGGCGCTTGGCGCATCATTTGTGTGCAGAGTCGAGAAAACCAGGTGCCCTGTAAGGGCTGATTGAATAGCTATTTCTGCCGTTTCCAGATCACGCACTTCGCCGATCATGATTATGTCCGGGTCCTGCCTGACGATATGCCGAAGAATATTCGGGAAATTTAGTCCAATCTGCGGTTTTACTTGAATCTGATTGATCCCTTTCAGTTGATATTCGACCGGATCTTCGACTGTAATAATTTTCTTGTCTGGTGAATTAATTTTATTCAGTGCTCCATACAGTGTCGTCGTCTTTCCACTTCCCGTCGGCCCCGTAACAAGGATGATACCGTTTGGCTTGGTGATCAGTTTATTGAATGTTTCAATTGTATGTGTTCCAAATCCAAGATCGTCGAGATTGATCACAATGCTTTCACGGTCGAGAATTCTCATAACGATGCTTTCTCCATAAAGCACAGGTATGCTGGACACGCGAAAGTCAATATCCCTGTCCAGAATTCTCAACTTTATACGCCCATCCTGCGGTAGCCTCCTCTCTGCAATATTCAGCTTTGCCAGGATCTTTATCCTGGACACGATTGCGGGCTGAAGCTTTGCCGGAACCGATTCGATGTTATGCAGTACACCGTCGATACGGAATCTGATTTTCAGTTCATCTCCAAACGGTTCGATATGAATATCGCTGGCTCTGTTTTCAATGGCTCTCGAGAGCAATAAGTTCACGAGTTTAATAATCGGGGCTTCAGAGGCAAGGTCTTTCAGGTGCCCGACATCTTCTTCATCACTGACAACCTGAAAGCCCTCCTCATCGATATCTTCGATGATCGTATTAATATCATTGGTTCCGTTTCCATAATACTGCGCCAGATAATCATCGATTGCCCCGCCATTCCCTTCATAAACGACAATGTCCGAAGTCACAGCCATTCGGAGCGCATTCATGACCGTCATATTACTTGGGCTCTCCATGACAACATGGAGCACATTGTTTCTGAAATCCACGGGGATGATGCGGTTTTCCCGAATAAATCTCGAAGAGATGCCCTCCATGATAAACGGTACTTTCGGAAAATCTTCTTCATTCATGAACATAGTTTTTCAATTGATGCTGACTTTTCTGTACTGATCGGTGTAATTAAATAAGTTGAAAGTTGTATTTTGCCGATTTCTTATTTGAGCATATTTATCCATGCAGATTATTGGCCACCCATGTGGCTGCCTGAAGACGGCTGGAGACATTGATGGTCTGAAAAATGCCGTACAAATGAGCCTTGACGGTATTGGGACTGATACAAAGTTTCTCTGAAATATCTTTGTTCGATGCCCCTCTTGATAAGAGCTTGAGGATTTCCATCTGTCTTAACGTAAGCGGTTTGTTTACCACCTCCGATATCCTGTTCTGGTCCTCGATCTTCAGGATGTATTCAGCCATGATTTTTCTTGAAACAAACAACCCACCGTTTATAATTTTGTGAATACCTGACTGGAATTGTTCCAGTGTATTATCTTCGTAGAAGAAACCTCTAATTCCTTTCCTTATGCACTTATCCTCCACACCGAATCCAGTGGAGACATTGAATAGAGCAATATAAGTCTTTTGAAAAGTGCGCTCACGATAATATTTCAAATCAGCGAACATGTTTTGTAAATTCGTACTTTGGAAGTCCCATAATCCTATTCTAATCTCATGATCGTAATCATTATTAGTATGAAATAAAATATCTATATTTGCGCTGATAGCACATCTGGCACCGACCTGATTCTCGATAAAATACTTAATTATATCATTCTGCATCGTTCGCAATCCGATGATGAAAATGATGCAATTATTAATAACGTCATGATTATCCTGTTGATCGTATTTATTATCTCCCATCATTTTGCTCACATAATTGATTGTCTTCATAAGCGAATTATCATCTTCAAGTACCTGTCAATATCCGAATATTCAGACTCATCAAAATTGTGCGAGAGTTCAAATGGTTCTAATGCAAGACTGCCGCCTCAAGCCAACGGACTTTATTAAAATTTACATTTTCATTCTTTTACTTTGGTTTCATCCTTTACTTGTCCTTTTTCATTTTGTTTATGCCGTTTCACATTCTGCAGAATCTCGTCTCGTTTCATGTCCTTTTCCTTTTCTGTCATCTTGTCGACAAATCCTTTTGTTAATTCATCCGTTTCTTTTTTTGATTTAACAACATGAGGAGTCAGAAGGATGATCAGCTCATTTCTTGATTCATCAATATCCGTGTTTCCAAAAAGATAGCCAAGGATCGGGATCTTGATGAGCAGTGGAATGCCGGATTTGGACTTGGAGGCGTCTTCCCGTATAAGACCGCCTATCACGATTGTCTGTCCATCTTGCACCACCAGATTGGTGGAAACCTCTGTTTTGTTAAGAATAATCTGCTTCTCGTCGGAATATAGCAAAAGGGTTGAATAGGTGGACACCTCTTGGACAATGTCCAGCGTGACAAGGCCGCTGTCGTTAATCATCGGCTTCACCTTCAGAATGATGCCGATGTCTTTATATTGAATTGTCCTCTGCGCCGGCACGCTTGCGCTCGCAATGGTTTCCGAAGTCGGGATCGGAACTGATTGCCCCACCTGGATTCTTGCTTCCCGATTGTCCGATACCAGGATATGAGGAGAGGCAAGCAGTTTGGCTTTCGACTCCGAGGCCAGGGCGGAGATCACGGCCTTGATGGTTCCTGCGGCATCCATCGCCACATATGAGAAGCCGCTGCCGGGAAGGCTATCACTGTTCAGGCTACCCGGATTCAATGCAATCTGACTTCCGAGGCCGCCGGCATTCATGGACCAAGCCAGCCCCATGCTCATATTGTCCTTCAGCGATATCTGAGCGACGACCCCTTCGATCATCACCTGCCGGGGAACAATGTCCATTTTCCTGATGGTTTCTTTTATGGTTTCATAGTCTTCCGGGGTACCGACAATAATCACCGCGTTGATGGATTCATTGACATAGATCCTTGCGATGTCCGACAACAATGCCTCGTTCGTCGAACCCTGTTTGCTATGTGTGGATCCATGGGTATCGGGCGTTGTCTGGGATGTCCGCCCCGATGGCGTAAACGATTTCTTTGTTGCCGCTTTCTCCGAACCCGTACTTGCACCGAGAAATATTTGCTGCAGCATGGTCACGATGTCTTTCGCCTTGCTGTTTTGAACATGATGGACAAAGACCTGCGGGCCATGCTGCTTCTGCTGCTCACTGTCAAAGATATTGACCAGTTGAATGAGACGTTTGACGTTTGCGTCGGTATCCACAACCACAATCTGGTTGCTTCTCGGGACATCGACGAGAGCGGCGTTTGTCGAAAGAAAAGGACTGATAAGTTTTACAATATCTGAAGAGAGCGTGTACCGAATCGGGATCACTTGAAGAAGAGCGGTTCCCTGCAGTTTCACGTTCTTTTCTGATCGCCCGATACCGATCGCCGCCGGTTCCCGAGCGATTTCGCTGATTGGAATGATCCTGTACAATCCACTATCTTCGACAACAGCCACTCCATTGAGCCTCAGGATGACTTCCATCAGCGGCAGGACGTTTTCCTGGGCGATCGGCGCTACGGACCGGAAGGTAACACGCCCTTTCACGCGCGGGTCGATGATATAGTTGACCTTCAGCACATTCCCGAAAAGGGTGTGAACCACCTCGTACACGTCCGCATCGTCAAAGTTGAGGCTTACCTGCCCTTTGCTTATGGTGTGCTTCGCTGAAGCTGCGGGGCCGCCGGGGAAAGGAGGAGCAGAGGGCGGCATCCCTTGCGTCGTCGGGGGATGCGGTGGCATCCCCGGCACAGGCGAACCGGCCGACGGCTTCTGAGGCAGCACAGTCGCAGGTTTGCTCTGGGTTGTTTTCTGCGGGAGCACTGCTGCGGGCGCTCCTTGGGCCTGGTTAGCCGTTTGCTTTGCTTCCTCCGGTGACGACGGTTTCAGTTGTTTTTTCGCCTCCGGACTTTGCCGGCCGGGAAGCGGACTGGCGTTGTTCCCACCCTGTTGCGGGATCTGTGTTGATGACGGTTTGGCCTTTGTCTCCTGGGCCTTTGTCTCCTGGGCCTTTGTCTCCTGGGCCTTTGTCTCCTGGGCCTTTGTTTCCTGACCTGTTGCCTGCTTTTTCTGGGTTGTCTCCGTGGTTTCAGCTGATTGCTGCTTTTTTTCCGAAACTTGAGTTTCTACCTTTGAAGATGCAGGCTCCGAGGTGGGGTGTTTATTTTTCTGTATTTCAGATTCATGAAGTGGTGATATCGGAGCGGATTTTTGGGCCAGTTCCATCGACAAGTTCGCCGGAGCCGCATAAAGCATTACCGCTTCACTACCAGCACACAGTTGAAACAATATAAGTAAAATAAATGATCGAATCATTTTAGGCATCACTTCTTAATATCAATATAAATAAACCTTTCATCATAATCGATTAACTTAAGATAAATTGGTGTAAAATGCTTATATGGTACAAAAATAATTCTAAAAAGCGCGAAGCGCCGTTATTCTGAACTAACAATATCTTGATCCTCTCCCTCTCCCCCCTGGGTGCTGTCACGTCCATATGAAATGAGGTCATATTCTCCATGCTCACCCGGCGTCTTGTAATAGTATGGTTTCCCCCATGGGTCTGCGGGCACTTCCTTTTTCAGATACGGGCCCTCCCACTTCTCGACTCCCGGATTTTGTGTAAGTGCCGCCAACCCTTCCTGGCCCGTCGGGTATCTGCCGGTATCCAGACGAAAGTGGTCCAAAGCCTGCCCGAGTAACTCAATTTGTGCTTTTGCAGCAGCCTGTTTCCCCTTGCCGAGTTTGGGGAAAAGCCTCGGCGCAACCAAGGCCGCCAGAAGGGCAATCATGACCATGACAACAATCATTTCGATCAGGGTAACTCCAGACTGCCCGTTCCTTTTTTTACTTATGAATAGCATCCAGACCTCCAGTCCCTTCCATGAAAAGGTATACAAGTTTGTCGTCCTCTCGAAACTCGGGACGAGAAAAGAAAGATGTATGGCGAACGGGAAAAGCCTATTGATGGCTTTTCAATTCATCCGCAACCAAATCCGGCAATTTTTACAGGGGAGAGGGGTTTCTCCGGATGCTCATGCAATCCGGAAAAGTAAATCAGGGTTGCACTAAAAGTGATTCTTGCAGATATTGCAATACCTGTTGATCAATTGAACAATACCAACAGAACGTAGGTATTATCACGATGCCAAATGATCATTACTTTCGACAAGATACATGATTATGGAATGTATCGATATTAGATTATTTAATGGTTTAAGAAACGATCATAAGGGTGAATATGCATGTTTGTGGAGATTATTAAGCCGCTCGTTCTTTTCATATTGTATCGTTTCATCGAGGGACTGTCCTCTGCCACTCCGTTGGACGAGGCACAATTAACTTAGGAAAGAAGAACTGTGAGCTCACCTTCCTGACTTCTTTTCGATCTTCAGTTAGTTATTCCCGTACTGAACGACTACTTAGGATTGTTTTTCATTTTTCTGCCATATTAGGGAAGGCTCATGTTGAAATAATATAATTCTTTTTTTACAGCCTCCACATTACCTGCCTTGTCCCGTGCATAATGATATAGTATCTGAGTTTCGTATGGAAACATGTATGCGGGTGTAATTGTAATCGGGTTATTATATACAGAAAAACTAGATACCGTAGGATTAACGTCGTAATTAGACAAACAGTAGTAGATATTTTCACATTCAGATCCAGAGCCGTCATTACAGCTCAAAGTCACCGTTATTGGACTCATATGCGATACAGAACCACCTTGAGGCGAAGCCATCGTCACCGGAGCGGCCCTGTCGATCGTATATGCTTCTGTCTTTGTCGCTTCGCTGTTCCCGGCCTTGTCTTTCGCGAAGAACTTCAGCGTTGTCGTCGAGGCGATGCTGATCGGGGTGGAATACACCGGAGATGTTGTGGTCGGGGTCGTTCCGTCCGTGCTGTAGTAGATCTTATCACAGCCAGCTCCGGTCCCGTCTGTACAGCTCAGGGTTACCGACTGGGTCATATAATAAGTCCCGCCGGCCGGCGATGCCATCGTCACCGGAGCGGCCGTGTCGATCGTATAAACTTCCGTCTTCACCGACTCGCTGTTCCCGGCCTTGTCCTTTCCAAAGAACTTCAGCGTCGTCGTCCCAGCGATGCCGATCGGGGTGGCATACACTGGAGATGCCGTCGTCGGAGTGGTTCCGTCCGTGGTGTAGTAGATCTTCTCACAGCCGAGTCCGGTCCCGTCTGTACAGCTCAAGGCTACCGACTGGGTCGTGTTATAAGCCCCGCCGGACGGAGATGCCGTTGTCACCGGAGCGGCCGTGTCGATCTTATAAACTTCCGTCTTTACCGCCTCGTTGTTCCCAGCCTTATCCTTTCCAAAGAATTTCAGCGTTGTCGCCGAGGCGATGCTGATCGGGGTGGAATACACCGGAGATGTTGTGGTCGGGGTCGTTCCGTCCGTGCTGTAGTAGATCTTATCACAGCCAGCTCCGGTCCCGTCTGTACAGCTCAGGGTTACCGACTGGGTCATATAATAAGTCCCGCCGGCCGGCGATGCCATCGTCACCGGAGCGGCCGTGTCGATCGTATAAACTTCCGTCTTCACCGACTCGCTGTTCCCGGCCTTGTCCTTTCCAAAGAACTTCAGCGTCGTCGTCCCAGCGATGCCGATCGGGGTGGCATACACTGGAGATGCCGTCGTCGGAGTGGTTCCGTCCGTGGTGTAGTAGATCTTCTCACAGCCGAGTCCGGTCCCGTCTGTACAGCTCAAGGCTACCGACTGGGTCGTGTTATAAGCCCCGCCGGACGGAGATGCCGTTGTCACCGGAGCGGCCGTGTCGATCTTATAAACTTCCGTCTTTACCGCCTCGTTGTTCCCAGCCTTATCCTTTCCAAAGAATTTCAGCGTTGTCGCCGAGGCGATGCTGATCGGGGTGGCATACACCGGAGATGCCGCGGTCGGAGTGTTTCCGTCCGTGGTGTAGTAAATCTTGTCACAGCCTGTCTTGTCGCTCCCGGGTTTGGTCCCTTCCGTACAACTTAGCGTTACCGATTGGGGTTTGTTGTAAGTCCCACCGGTCGGAGATGCCGTCGTCACCGGCGCCACTTTGTCAATTGTAAAGTTGAGGGCCTTCACCGCCTCGTTGTTTCCGGCTTTATCCTTGGAGAAGAACTTCAATGTCTTCGTCATTATTATTGTAATTGGAGACGATAAATACACCGAGGTACCATCCGCACCTGGGACTGGGGTCGCGCCGTTTAACGTGTAGTAGATAACGTCGCATCCGGTCCCTATTCCATCCGAGCAACTCAAGGTAACATTTTGCGTTGAATTGAACGTTCCTCCAGCCGATGAAGCTGTCGTGATCGGGGCATTCTTGTCGATAATGTAGGATTGCGTCTTTACCTCCTCTAACCTATCCTTCTGAATTGACTGCTCCTTCGGATACATTCTCCATGTTTTTCCAAAGAATTTCAATGTGGTGGTCTCGGTTATACTGATCGGTTTCTTATATAACAACTTGGAATGTATCCTAGGATTGCTTCCATCGATTGTGTAATAAATCACGCATTCCCCGCCTGAAGGTTCCACGCAGCTCAACGTGACCGTCTGATCGGCATTATAAATCCCCCCGGCAGGTGATGCCGTTGTCATTGGAAGGGTCTTGTCGATGTTATAGACATGGGTCTGAATTTGCTCACGATTGTCTGCCTTGTCCTTGCTGAAGTACTTCAGGGTCGTCGTCGAGGTAATGCTGATTGGTGAGGAATATTCCTTCGTCGGAGTCGTCCCGTCTTTCGAGTAGTAAATTTTGTAGCAGCCATTGCGCACATTGTCCTCACAGCTCAAGCTAACCGTCTGTGGAGCATTGTACGAAGTGCTGCCGGCAGGCGTAGCTGTCGTCACGGGGGCAATTATGTCGTACGTATATGTTTCGGTTTTCGGAACCCCGGTGTTTCCGACTTTATCTGTCGCAATGAACTTCAAAACCGTTGAGTCGGTGATGATAAGTGGAGTGGAATAAACCTTGGACGACGTTGTTGGTGTTGTGCCATCCATTGTATAATAAATTTTATCGCATCCCGTCCCGGATGAACCGTCGGTGCAAGTCAGTGTGACGGACCGCATCGATTTGAAGGATCCACCGGTTGGCGATGCCGTTGTCACAGGCCTAACCGCGTCAATCTGATAAGTCTGCGCCTTTACCGCTTCGCTTTTCCCGGCCTTATCCTTCGCGAAATATTTCAGCGTCTTGGAAACAATGATGTCGATCGGTGAATCATAGACCGCAGAGCCAGTCGTGGGAGTGGTCCCGTCGGTCGTATAATAGATCTTGTCACAACCCACGCCGGTTCCGTCTGTACAACTCAACGTTACCTTCTGTTGTGATCGATAAGCCCCGCCGGCCGGAGATGCCGTCGTCACCGGGGCGGTCGTGTCGATCGTATACACTTCCGTCTTCACGGCCTCGCTGTTCCCGGCCTTGTCCTTTCCAAAGAACTTCAGTTTCGTTGTCGAGGCAATGATTATCGGTGAGGAATACACCGTAGATGCCGTGGTTGGGGTCTTTCCGTCCTTGGTGTAGTAGATCTTGTCACAGCCAGATCCGGTCGCGTCCGTACAACTCAGGATCACCGACTGGGTCGTGTTATAAACCCCGCCGGCCGGAGATGCCGTTGTCACCGGAGAGACCGTGTCGATCGTATAAACTTCCGTCTTCACGGCTTCGCTGTTCCCGGCCTTATCCTGTGCAAAAAACTTCAGCGTTGTCGTCGATGCAATAGTGATTGGAGAGGAATAAACGGATGATGCCGTGGTTGGAGTTGTCCCGTCGGTGGTGAAGTAAATCTTATCACACCCCACCCCTGATCCGTCCGAACAAGTCAGGGTCACCGATTGGGTGGTATTGTAGATCCCGCCCGCAGGCGATGCCGTTGTGACCGGGGCGGCAACATCTCCGTTCTGTTTCTTCAGCATCACATTTCCGACTTCATCGTAGCTGTAATCTATTGTTTTACCGTCTCCATGTTGGACACGGATCAGA
The DNA here is from genome assembly GCA_964578535.1 of uncultured Syntrophaceae bacterium. Taxonomy (GTDB): domain Bacteria; phylum Desulfobacterota; class Syntrophia; order Syntrophales; family PHBD01; genus PHBD01. The sequence continues at coordinate 178,565 of CAZODI010000001.1, read as the reverse complement.
CGGTTCAGATCGTCGTACTCATATTTAATGGATTCTGCACAAAGAGGGATCACCGATTGAAAAAGGATCATGAACATCGCAGCAATGAGCATGAAGGCGTATCGTAACCTTGAAATCATTTTCCAATCCCTCCGAGATGCTATATTTAATCAAGATAACCTTTTTATAATGACAGATGATACGACACAAATAAACATATGTATGTCTCGGCATTAAATATTTTAATTTCAATTAAACTACCTATCTCTTTTTCAATCCCCCAAAAACCAATCAGCTAACATGAGATCTTCGATGACGATAGTAATCAAATACTGATAATTTTATTTTTTCCAAATACTCGTCTATGCCAAAATGCATGCGTCTTACAAAACCAATCCTTATTCTTGTCACTCTTAAATACAGAGAGCTGTTTCATATCAACTTTATATCTATAAAATAGTGCGACTATCTCCCTTAATGATTTATCGTTAACCTTGTCGAGCATTACATTTATAAACAAGGTATCACCTTTACCATCAAGACTTTCAACACACTTTATGCTTTCTAACCACTTAAAAAAATATGCTTCATCTTTCTCTGAATAGTAAGTAATTTTTTTTGCAATAAGAATGACTTTATTGTCGCTCATCATCTTCAACCTCCTGGTTTAACGTTAATATGTGTCCCAGTTCTTGGATTCTGTACATCCCAATGAGGACCACCGTGTGCCCGGCTGGGCTTGGGTCCAGTTGGAACCCACACTTTTCCATCCTTTGCTTCCCATCCTGAACCTGAACCATTTGGGTTCTTAGTCCAATTTTCACCACCTTTAGGATCCAGAAATCCTTCTGCTTTACCTGGCTTACCGGGTGCTTTCGCTCCATTTGGATCATGGGCATCGCTCGGCGGCTTTGAATATAGTGGTTCAACCAGTTTATCCCATAAATATATACCTACATACGTACCTGCCACTGTGCCTATAGCTGCTCCAAGTGCGGCACCTAAGGGACCTGCACTTGCACCAATGGCTGCGCCTGCGGCCGCCCCACAGGCATTGAAAGTACCCTCTGGATCAATTCCCATCACGGGGTTGTTAGCTACGTAAGCATAAAGATTCACATCCCCGCCGTCGAATCCAATAGGATCCTCGGAGACAAATCTTCCCACTTGGGGATCGTAATACCGGGCACGCATGTAGTAGAAGCCATTCGGTTCTGCCATGACTCCATATTGCCCCACGTATTTGAATGATTGAGGGATCTGTTCCTGCTGGCTCAGGATGTTCCCATGGGGATCGTAGGAGTACTGGTTCACCACCGTCTGGGCTTCGTCCGTCATCGCAATGGTGCTGCCCGTGGCATTGTAGTGATAGCAGTACATTCGGGTCGGTGTTTCCGACACCACGGCCAGGAGGCCCTTGCCTTGGATGTAGTAGCGCAGGATGTTGCCGTCCTTGTCCGCCTCGGCCAGGAGGTTGCCTCCTGCATCATAGACGTAGTTTGTCATGACGCCGTCTCTTGTCGCCCGAATCCGGGTTCCCTTCCCGTCGTAGGTAAATTCAATGCCCTCACCGATGGACTTCAGGCGGTGTTCGAAGTCGAAGGTGTAGTTCTTCTCGTAGCCGCTGCTGAGCTGCCCTTCCTTGTCATAGCCGAAGGCATTGTTCCCCGCCGTCAGGAGGCGGTTCTTCTTCTCGTTGTAGGTGAAGGCCGTGTCCTTCGTCTCCAGGAGCGTCTGGAGGGGTTCGTTCTGCTCCACCCCCGTCCGGTTCCCGTTCCCGTCCAGGGTGAAGCGGTAGCTGGAGATCGTGCTGCCGTCCGATTTCGCATTGTCGATGGTCGTCGGGCGGCCGGCGCTGTCATAGCCGTAGGTCGTCACAGTCCCGTTGAAGTTCGTCAGGGAGATCAGGCGCCCCGCCTCGTCGTAGGCGTAGGAGGCCTCCTGGTTCAGCCAGTCGATCCGCACCGTCTTCAGGCGGTACAGGTCGTCATAGGTGTAGAGAACCTTCCGGTCTCCCGGGTAGGTCAGCTCCGTCAGGTTGCCCGCCAGGTCGTAGATGTAATGGACAACGATACCCCGCGAATCCGTCTGTGAGGTGATCCGGTTCACGGGATCGTAGGTGTAGTTCGAGGTTCCCGTGGCATCCTGCATGGAGGTCAGGTTGTCGAGGATGTTGTATGTATAGTTCACCGTGGTGGCGTCGGGATACGTGATCTTCTCCACCTTGTCCGAGGGGGTGTAGGCGTAGGTTATTGTATGGCTGTTCCTGTCGGTCCGACGGGTCATCCGCCCGGCGTCGTCATAGGTGAAACTTGTGGTCCGGCCCAGGGGGTCCGTCTTGCTCAGGAGGAGGTTCCGCTTGTCGTAGGCGAAGGTCGTCGTGGCCCCTTCCTGGTCCGTCAGGCTCGTCATCCGGCCGATGCTGTCGTAGGTGTACGTCACCTCCGGATGGCTGCCGGTTCTCGTTGTCCAGGGATTGTAGTAGGGATCGTAGGTCATGCGGGTGATGGTTTCCCGGGCGTCGGTGGTCGTGTCTTTCAGACCGCTGGCCAGGTATGTCGCGGTGATCGTATTGCCCAAGGGATCCCGGGTCTTGAGAAGATGGTGCTTGTCGTCATAGCTAAAGTTTGTCGTGTTCCCCAAGGGGTCCGTTGTATCGATCAACCGGAAGCGATCATCGTAAGTATTGCTGACCGAATAACCCAAGGCATCAGTCGTCTTGATCAGGTTCTGGTTGCCGTCATAGGTGTAGCCCGTTCCTTTGTTCTTCTCAGATAAAAGTATGTCTGTCGTCCAGATGACATGATCCTGGCCATCGAAGGCACTCGTCGTCCAGAATCCCGTGGCGTCCAGATGTGCCCATTCCCGCTTCTTGTCATCATAATGGAAGGTCGTGAGATAAAAACGGTCGCTCTGGCCTGGAACCGGCGCGGCCTCCATATTCCAATACTCCGAGAAGAGGAAGGCATACTTTGCCGTAACGCCTCCCTGCCGGGGCATGTCCTGGGTCATGATCCTGCTCATTGAGTCATAGGTATTCTTGACTTTTGTAATATTCAGCGGAGTTTTCTCTTCCAATATCTGATGATCGGTATCGTAGCTGTGACTCCATACTTTCTTCTCCGGATCGGAATATCCTGTAAGATTATCGCTGGAATCATACGTGTAAGAAACGGATCGACCAGCGGAGTCGATTACAGAACTGATTTTCCCGCTGGCATATGTCAGGGTTAGTGTACGACCAACGGCATCTTTGACCGAAGTGAGGTTCTTGTCGGCATTGTAAGTAAAGGTCATCGTGTTGCCGTCGACATCTTTCATCTCAGAGATCTTCTTGTCGGCGTTGAAGTTCATGCGCGTGCCGAACCTCTCCTGGAGACTGAAGGTTCCATCCGGATTCTTGACCAGTTGCGTCGTCACGCCTGGAGGAGGTGTGTATGTGCCATCCGGCAATTTGATATATTCAAAACCTTTCTTTCCCAAATATACAGTTACCGCGTTGTCCGTCATCTGATCGCCGGACCATTTACCCATCAGCGAAGAGATGACCCAGGCATCGGCCGTATCGTCATATGCCTTCATAAGGTCATTGGCGATAAACAATGCCGTGACGAAACTTGCGGTATCAACAGGCTGTCGGTCTCCCAGGACCGGTTCGGCATAACTGCTCAACTTCAGGAAAAAATCGTTGTTGTGTGTCCAGCCATATCCGAGTGTTCTTTTGTTGTATTTCTTGTCGCTATCGTAGGAACGCGCCATGGCAAGCCCGCTGGGTGCGCTGCCGCCGATGGTCAGGTCGGTGCTCTCACTCATGAAAGCTCCCCTCGCCATATCGACGGGATCCCCGCAACCCGAAGTAAAATTCGTGCATGCCTCGTCCATTCTCTGTTTCACTGAAAACCAGCCGTCATATGTTCCGTAACTTTTGGGCTCAACATACCCTTTATAGCTGCAAAACCCCCCGAACAGCCCCCCACCGATCATCATGCCAATGCTTTTTTCACTGAACGCGCCGTCCGAGTATTTTTTTTCAACGTATCCTTTGCCCTTCCATTTGTTTAAAACGAGTTGGCCGTTATCGGGCAATATCAGTACTTTTCCATCATTAACCATGCTCTGGAAGCTGTTCAGGTCCGTTGTAGAATAATTTATCAATTGTGGTTTAATTGCGTTGAAGTTTGAACTGGTCGTCCGAAATACCTTTCGGCCGGTGGCATTGGCAATCTGCATAAGTTTGATGGTTGATACTCCGGGTTTGTCCGACCCCATCGTTTGCTCAAGCACAGTATGCTCAAAAGCACTCATGAAAAGCGCCGAGACTTGGACGACAGACCGGAATACTTCATGCGAAGAGAGATCTCCATGAGTCATGTTGCTGGAAAATACATTTTTAAAATCAATATAATACGAACCTTCCTGGGCAATCATACCCACCGTGTGGTGATTTGTCTCGGCAATATTATATAGTGCGGAAATTCGCTCCTTCACCATGAATGCTTCTTTCATGTACACGAGACCCATTACAGCAAGTGTTTCCTGGATAAGTTTCTCTGATGACGCATTTTCAGCTAACAGCTCATCCAGATAATTTTTTCGTGATTGCACCCTAAAGTCTGATACACCTCTCCCAAATGCATAGGGAATATTGTACATACTTTCTCCACGAACGACGTATGTCGCCGACTGATCGCCATACTTTCCGTCTTGCGCTGCATACGGATGATCCAGGGTGATCGTCATATTTGCTACGGTACTAGCCCCCCAGCCTGTGGTCGGAAGATACCAGGCAATTCCCCCGAATTCATCGGTGCGAGCAGTCCAGTTGTCAATATAACCCGGTATATTAATGATCATCTTCGTGACATATTCCTCCGGAATGTCATCCCATGTGTCTATCACGGTAGACGAAACCGGAAGCGTTGTCCGGTACTGACTATCATAGTTCTCCTGGATCTTCCTGCCGCCAAAGAGTTCTCTGACAGAGTTGTTCGGATAGTTATTCCTGATATGATTAATCAGGTTTGACGAATATTGAGAGAGTTTGCTTCTGACATTCGCTTCGTTGATGTTTTGGGCATAATCGTTTCCAACGGTAGCTCCTGCCGTGGCGGAAGCCATGAATTCGCTCCGGTCGTACCCCATTGCCTGCCCGACATCCATCTTATTGTAATACATATAGTTCTTAAACGCCGGATCGAAGATATACTCCGTATTGTTGATGGTCGCCTTCACCCAGACCCGGTTCAGTGTCACGGTCTTGTTCTCTTCCGACACGGTATGCGGGATGCCTCCATCGGACAGGGCTGCATCAATTCCACCCCTGGTCCAGATATTGAGCCAGTTGGCTGCCTGGGTGTCCGAAATGGTCATCGTACCGTATACATACTGGGCAGTATAGCCGCTGGCCCTGAGCAGGGCGATCATCAGCGATGCCTGGTCGAAATCATTACCGTTTTTGTCAGCATATGTGAGATTCGCCCCTTTTGTGGAACCATAATAGGGCACATAGTCGATGAACATGTGAACATAGTTGTATATTTTCAGCGGATCATGGAGCAGGGCACGGGCCAGTCCAGCAATCTCACCCGATACCGCTGTTGGGCCACTACTTGTCGTGGCGCCGGCTGCCAACAGGTTATCACCGGCTGAGTCCAGTATGCTCTTTGATATCATTGTCATTTGAGCTTCTTTATGAACTGCCACCGACGGCCGAACCGATTTCATGACCGGAAGCTCGCTTCTCCTCGATGCAAAATATTCCTCCGCCTTCTCCGGACTGACGGCAGGGGCCTTGCCGAAGATCCAGCCGGGTCCGGCCACTTTGTACGGCCCGGATTCTCCCGTATTCTTTTCCAGGATCTCCGTGTTGTCCTTGACCTTCTCGTCCTCAGTCGCAGCCGCCGTTTCCCCCGTTTCGGTCTTGGAAAGGACAAAGTCCTTCGTCGTCGTTGCACCGGCCTTCAGGGTGACGTTCTCGCTCGCCGCAGAGTAGCCGCTCTTCCCGGCGGTCACGACCCGGTCGCCGGCCGGAACGGAGGGCAGGGTGTACTTGCCCGCGCTGTCCGTCAGGGCGGCTTTCTCGCCAGTCTTGACATCGGCGCTTCCCACGGCGTTGCCCGCCTTGTCCTTCACGGTGCCCTGAAGGGCGGAAAGCGATGTCGTCAGATCAATCTCTGCATTCTTCGTGTCCGAGTCTCCCGTCCGGGAGATCCCGTCGACGGTTGGAAACGCTTCGAGACTGGCGTTCTGATAGGCTATGATCGAAACCAGAGCCGGGATTTCACTGTAGGAGATCCGCGCATAGCCGTCTTCGCCCCAGTCGGTGCCCCAGCTGTTCTTGACGATGAAATACTGCCCCGCATCGTCGTATCCGACGATCAGCACGGCATGGTACCCCTCGCGGCCGCCCCATACGGGCGAATAAATCCCCGTCCCGTAGAACAGGAAGTCCGTGCGGATTTCCATGAGCGCAACCGCAGGACCGAAGTTGTAAAGGGCGTACTTGAGGGATTGTACCGTGGGAGAAACGTTGAACCAGTTGGAGATCCGGCTGGAGCTGCCCGGCCACTCGGCGCAGGCGTTCGAGCATAACCCGTCCGTTGCCGTGTAGGGATAGCAGCCCTCCGCGGGCAATCCCACGCTGCGGAGAAATTCCGATGCCGTGTTGAGCCAGCCGCCCTGGCAGCCGCCGGCGCCGCTGCAGGCAATCAGGGCCTGTTCCGAAAGATCGAGGGTCGAGCCGGGGGTGTTCTGCGAGATGAGGAGGTTGGATTCGAGGGCTGCCGTGGCTGCGAACGACCACCCGGAGGCACACAATCCCTGTTCCTTCACCGGAGTTACGTAGCTGCCGCCGCTGTAACTCCTCCAGTCCAGCCGGGAAGGCAGGGCCTTGCCGGTTGTCGCCAGGACATTCTCATCGCCCGCGGCTCCAAGGGGCTCCGCCGCCAGGATGTTTTTTCGAGCTTCTGCGCTCCGTTTGGAGATTGTTGTCTCTTTCGCTTTCCAGGAGGCCTTCCGTTCCCCGATCGCCTTGACGATATCCCCGTATTCAGCGGTCTCGGCATGGGATATGGAGATGCAAAAGGGGATACTCAGAAGAACCATCAGGGCAACTAGACAACCGGCGAACGATCTCGATCTCATCCCTCACCTCCGCACTCACGAAGCGATTTTTTCTGGAGATTGCTGACGACCACCGGGGGGAGACCCCCTCAACGGCAAACCTGCCCAAAGGGTCGGTCTGCCGCTGATGGGCCACTTCGTAAGCGATCGGGAGGGAAGTTGTGAATAAGGCGTTGGTATTAAAAATCAGGTGTTTTATGGCTTAAAAAAGTATTAGTTTGGCTAAGCCAAAAGTATTAATATTTGTAAAGCATGCCTTATATCAGTATGTTACAAATGTGTTTTCACAATGAACCCGAAATGGGTCATTTCCTCATTTCTGGGGTCATCAGGGCGACATGGGGGGTATCGGGGGGCAATGGGGGCATCGGGGAGAATCCCGGCACCAATCCCTGAAATCCCTTTCCTCAGGTGTCAGGACGGATGGATGGATGAGTGACCCGGATGCCGCGGCATCCATTTTCCGCTCCTCTCCCTCTCCCTTTCCCTTTCCCCGATTGACACCCGGCCCCCCATTTCCTATAGTGCGATACTTTTCAACGTTTCAGCCAAGGAGGGTTCCCGTGAGTGATGACGTGCAGGCCTGTCTGGTCCCGACCCCATTCATCAACAGCGATCATCCGGCGGTGCGGAAGTTCGCCCTGGAGGCGGCGGGAGACGCGGCAACCGAGAAAGACAAGGCCGTCCGGCTCTTCTATGCCGTGCGGGACGGGATCCGCTACGACCCCTACCGGATCGTCCTCTCCGTCGAGGGGATGCGGGCGAGCACGACCCTGGAGAAGGGGTACGGGTACTGCGTCGTGAAGGCAGTCCTCCTGGCGGCGTGCGCCCGGGTCCACGGGATTCCCGGCCGCATCGGCCTCGCCGACGTCCGGAACCACCTGACCACGGAGCGCCTCAAGAGCCTCATGAAGACGGACCTCTTCACCGGCCACGGCTACTCGGAGCTCTACCTGGGCGGCCGCTGGATCAAGGCCACCCCGACGTTCAACATGGACCTCTGCGACCGCTTCGGCGTGAAGCCCCTCGACTTCGACGGCGTCCACGATGCCCTCCTCCATCCCTACGATCAGAAAGGGAACCGCCACATGGAGTACGTCCAGGACCACGGACCCTTCAATGATGTGCCCCTGGAGATGATCAAGGAGTCCTTCCGGGTCTACTACCCGACCTTCTTCAAGCCCGACGGCAGCCCTGCCATCGGAGGAAACTTCGAGCGGGAGGCCGTCGAAGACCGGGCGTCCCGGACGGCCGGCAAATAAGACCCATGACGGGAGACCCGCTTCCGACCTGGAATCTGCACACCACGCGGGACTATCACCTGCAGGACCTGACGACCCTCGGCTGGGAGTGGACCGTCTGCAACAGCCTCGCCCATCCCGAGAGCCTCTGCCGCACGGTTCTCGTGCGCCCCGATTCTTACGGGAATCTCCTCCGCCATTTCCTGGAGCGCCATTTCGACCTGGGCCGTGTGCGGCGGATACTCGAGGTCGGCGGGGGATACGGCGTCCTGAAGCGGGATTTCCTGGCAGCCCGTCCGGAATGGTCGTCCCTCTGCATCGACCTGTCGCCGGTGCTCCTCGAGAAGCAGAGGGAGGCCCTGGCGGGATTCCCCGCGGACTTCCGCCACGAGGATTTCCTGGAGACGCCGCCGGAGGTCCTGGCGGGATTCGGCCTGGCCCTCCTGAACGAGAACCTCGGCGATTTCCCCGTGGTCCTGGACATGCCGAGGGAAATCGAAGACCCGGCGCGATGGCTGCAGCCGGAAGCGGTGCCTGTCTCCGATCGCCTGATGGAGCGGGTGTTTCGATTCTTCATGCACTACGGCCTGGAGGCGCCGGAAGCCCCCCTGTTTCCCTTCAACCTCGGAGCCTGCGAGGCCCTGGAGAAGCTCTGCCTGGCGGGCGTTTCGTCGATCTTCCTGAGCGAGCACAGCTGCGAGGCCCGCGTGCCGGAGGAGCTGGCCGGGCTGATCCGCGTCTCCGCCCCGGGACGGCCGGAGCGGATCCCCCTGAAAGGCCACGACGAGTTCACCATCAAATTCTCGCACCTGGAGGCGATCGCCCGGTATCACGGTTATCGGGTCCACCGGGGTCCCCTGGCTGATTTCCTGTCCGTGGCCTGGACGGACCGCCTCCGGGCGATCCTGCGCGCCCCGGCGGCGCGGAGCGACGAGGAGGAAGTCCTCCGGCATTTCCTGGAGGACCTGTACCAGTACGAGTACATGATGCTTCAGAAGGGAACGGAGTTGATTCCGTCCCCGTGAAGTGACGAAAGCGGGGGCGGATTTGAAATCCGCCCCCGTCTCCAGGGCAATCGTAAAAACCATGAGCAACCCGGACGAAATAGAATGCAGACGCTGCGGCAAGTGCTGCCTTGCCGACATGCTCGACTACGCCGCCGAGGAGGAGAAGGAGCGCTGGCTGCGGGAGGGCCGCGACGAAATCCTCGGGATCATCGAGCAGCACCACGGTGTCTGGATGGGCGATCACATCGTCTCGGCGGACGACGGCCACACATTCCGGGGCTGCCCCTTCCTGGAATGGGAGAACGGCCTCACCCGCTGCGCCATCTACGAAACCCGCCCGCGGGTCTGCCGGGAGTTCCGGCCCGGCTCCTCGGAGATCTGCCCCCAGTTCCGGGGGAACAAACAGGAGGAAGAGGGTTCTTGACCTCACCGGAGACGATAGACTGCCACGTTCTCGTGATCGGGGCCGGCGGCGCCGGGGTCCGGGCGGCCATCGAGGCGTCCCGGTACGGCGAGACCGTGCTGCTCTCGAAGGCCATCGCCGGCAAGGGCGGCTGCACCCCCATGGCCGAAGGGGGGTACAACGCGGTCCTCCGGGAGCAGGACTCCGTTGAGGACCATCTCCGGGAGACCCTCGAGAGCGGCGCCTTCCTGAATGATCCGGTTCTCGCGCAGACGCTGGTCCGAAATGCCCCGGAGCGCCTCCGGGACCTGCTGCGCCGGGGGGCCGTTTTCGATGTCACGGAAGAGGGCAAGGTCGCCCAGCGCTATTTCGGCGGCCAGAAGTTCCCCCGGACCTGCTACGCCGGCGACCGCACAGGCCACGAGATCATGACCACCCTGATGGAATGGCTCCGCTCGACCCCGGTCCGGGTGTTTCACGAGACATCCGCCATCGCCCTCCTGAAACGTAACGGCTCCGTGACGGGAGCCCTCGCCCTGGACCACAGCGGCGGGCTCCTCCTGTTCCGGTCTGACAGCGTGATCCTGGCGGCGGGCGGAGGCGCGAAAATCTACGCCTCTTCGACGAATTCGGCGAGCGGCACCGGCGAGGGCTACGCCCTGGGCTACAAGGCCGGCGCGGAGCTGATCGACATGGAGATGGTGCAGTTCCACCCCACCGGGGCCGTCCATCCCCCTGACGCAAAGGGGAGGCTGATTACGGAGGCGGCCCGGGGCGAGGGAGGAATCCTGCTGAACCGGTTGGGAGAGCGCTTCATAGTGCGCTACGACCCCGTACGCATGGAGCTTGCCCCCCGGGACGTCCTGTCCCGGGCAATTGTCACGGAGATCCAGGAGGGAAGAGGGACGGCAAACGGCGGCGTGTATCTCGACGTCTCCCGCCTGGGGCCGGCGGTGATCGAGGAGCGCCTGCCCGTGATGCTGGAGCAGTGCCTCCGCTTCGGCATCGACATCCGGCGCGGGCCCGTGGAGGTCGCGCCGGCGGCGCACCACGTCATGGGCGGCCTGCGAATCGATCCCCTCACCTGCCGGACGACCGTCGAGGGGCTCTACGCCTGCGGCGAGACGGCGGGCGGCGTCCACGGGGCGAACCGCCTCGGGGGAAACGCCCTCGCCGAGACCCAGGTCTTCGGGGCCATCGCGGGCGAGGCGGCGGGAAAGGCAAAGCCCCGGGCATCCTCCATCCCGGACAAGCAGGTGGACGACCAGCGGAGAAGGCTGGACGCCTTTCGGACGGGCGACGCGAACCCTTACGCTTTGCTCAAGAAACTTCATGAGATCATGAGGGAAGGCGCCAGGATCTTCCGGAATGAGGCCGGCCTGAAAAAGGCGCTCCTAGAGATCGACGGGCTTTCCCGGGAGCGGCTCCGGGCCGCGGCGCCCCGGAATCTGGCCGACTGCTGCTCCGTCCGGAACGCCTGCACGACGGCCATGCTCGTCTGCCGGGCCGCCCTTCTGCGGAGGGAATCCCGGGGAGCGCACATGAGAACGGACGCCGACGCGCCGCGGAACGATGAGCCGTCGCCCTTCGGACACACCTTCCTTTCGCTGTCCCGGGAGGGGATCGAGAGGAGGGACCGATCATGAAGACCGTCCGCCTCACGATCTCCCGGTTCGACCCGGAGTTGGACGACTGCCCGCGGCTCGAATCCTGCACCGTGGCGATCAACGAGGGCGCGCGGGTCCTCAACGCCCTCCAGGCCGTCCGCGACGATATCGACCCGACGCTCTCCTATCGCCATTCCTGCAACGTGGGACAGTGCGGAAGCTGCGCCGTCCGGGTGAACGGCGAGCCCGTCCTGGCCTGCAAGGAGGAGGCGATCGACGGCATGGTCGTGGAGCCGCTCCGGCTGCCCGTGATCAAGGACCTCGTCACAGACCTGGCGCCGCTTCTGGAATCTGTCGCCTCCTTCGCGCCCCGCGGGGATGCGGATGCACCAACGAGGGAGGAAACGGAATCCATCAAGCCGCTCCGCCACTGCCTGCAGTGCTTCTCCTGCGTCTCCGTCTGCCCGATGCTGGACGTGGCGGAATACGCCGGGCCGACGGCCATGCGGCAGAAGATGCGCCTCGCCCTCGATCCTCGCGACGCCGGGGACCGCATTCCCGAGGCCGTGGAGGCCGGGCTCTTTCACTGCACCTCCTGCCAGGCCTGCCGGACCGCCTGCCCCGAGGAGATCGCGACCCCCGCCCTGGCGATCGAGACATTGCGCGCCCTGGCCGTCGAGCAGGGCGTTACGTTTCCGAAGCACCTCGAATTCGCCCGGCTCGTCCGGGAGACCGGCCGGAGCATCTCGTTCCCGGGCTCCCGTTTCCTGGAGCGCGTCCCCGAAGTGGTCGAGCCGGAGACCGCCGCCCGCTGCACCGTCGCCCTCTTCACGGGCTGCCTGTACGACCTGGTGATGCCCGAGACCGCCCTCGACGCCGTGGAGGTCATGCGGCGCAACGGCATCCGGGTGGTCATCCCGAAGGACCAGGTCTGCTGCGGCTCGCCGCTGATCCGGACGGGACAGACGGATCTGGTCGCAGGCCTGAAGGAAAAAAACATCGGGATCTTTGCAAGGCTCGGCGTCGACGCGGTCGTCACTATGTGCGCCGGTTGCGGGACCACGCTGAAAAACGACTACGAGACGCCGTTCGAGGTCCTGGACATCACCCAACTCCTGGTGCGGCAGGGAATCGAGCCCCCGGCCCGGCTGCCCGTAAAGGTGACGTACCACGATCCCTGCCACCTGCTCCGCGGCCAGGGGGTCCGGGAAGAGCCGAGGGCGCTGATCCGGCAGGCGGCGGAGCTCGTGGAGATGCCCGCCTGGTGCTGCGGCTCCGGGGGCGGCGTCCGGGCGGCGTTTCCTGAAGAGGCGAAGGCCCTGGCCAAGAAGCGCCGTGAGGAGATCGAAAAAACCGGAGCAGGCTTGGTGGTCAGCGTCTGCCCCTTCTGCGAGTTTCACCTGAGAGAGCACACCGGCAGACGAGTCCAAAACGTCTGCACCCTCCTCCTGGAGGGCTACCGGGAGAAGGACCGGCTGGAATCTTGCTGAGGCCGAGCAATTAACAACGGCGATTCCCGTCCCTTCCACCGGACTCCGCCGGCACTAACGGCTGAAACCTTTGATTTCAAAAGGCGACTTGACTCCCCAGGGGCTTCTCGCGTAAATGCACAGACGATATGAATGGAACTATCCCCTTGGAACAGAATGCCAGGCCAGGTCTGGATCGTCCGGCACCCGAAACCGCGCTCATGGTTTCACAGCGGCTCTCCGCTCTGGTCACGGCGCTGAACCTGCTCCGGCTCAGCCTCAACATGTACCCGCCCGGCCATGTGAGAATCCAGGAAGCCACGGATCAGGCCGGCGACCTCCTCCAGAAATCACTCCAAGGGAGGATGGAGCTCAACTTCATCATCGACGGGCCCATGATGGCATCGGGCGAGATCCCTCTCGATCCGAACAATTCCTCCGTTCGGGACTATCTCCGGACGCTCTCCTCTTTCCGCCTGGTCTCGCTCAGCTTCATGGCCGGCGTGAACAAGCAGGAGATCGTCGATTTCCACAAGTTCCTCGCCCAGAAGCCGTCGGACGTGTGGATGAAGACAACGGTGCCTCGCGCCATCGCCCAGGCCGGGATTACACGCATCCGCGTCAAGTCCCTGGACGCGGATGACTTTCAGATCACCGACGAACGGGAGATCTTCTTCACACCGGAGAACAAGGAAAACAAGAAGGGAGACTTCTGGCTCGACTTCCTGGCGCGCTCCAAGGAGCTCTCGCTGACGATCGCCGATCCCGCCCTTTCACCGTTCCTGGATCCCTCTTTCCAGGCACGCGCCCTCAACGAAAGACCGGACCTGTGGCAAGGGGCCGTCGACAGCTATGAAAAACTCGTCCGCGAGTACTTCCTGGACCTGCGCCATGGAAATGCCGGCTCGGCCATCCGCTTCGAGGCCCTGGCGAATATCAGCAACATGCTGAAGAGCCTGACCCCGGAGTTGAGGGCGCAGCTCCTGGATTCCCTGGAGCGCCAGGTCTGCCTGCAGCCGGAGACGGTGCTGGAGCTCGAAAACCTCAAGTGTTTTCCAAAGGACGTTTTCCAGCAGATCATCCAGCTCAACCAGGAGCGAAAGAACCGGATCTCCCCCACCCTGATTCTCCTGATGCAGAAAATGACCACCGTTCACCGCCAGGAAATAGCGGCCACGGGCGTCACCCCCGAAGAGGACTTCTCGGTGGGAAGCGTTCGGGACCTGATCAAGCGGGAAAACTACGAGAAGTACGTTCCGGTGGAATACGAGAATCTGCTGCGGGATGCCGCGGAAACCCCCGGGACAACTGCATCCGAGGAAGAAGCGTTTCCTCTCCGGTGGCACCTCCAATCCCTGCAGGATGACGAGATCCAGTATCGCATCACCTATTTCAGCCTCGTCATGATGGAAGAGGAAATCTCGGACGAGGAATATCGCCTGTTGAGCGAACACCTGGTGAATTCCGCCATGGGGCTCGTCAGCGCGGGACGGTTTTCCCTCCTGACCGAAGTCCTGGAGACCCTGCAGACGCATACCCGGACGAAGCCGTCGGAGTCCGTGCGCCAGAGGGCTCTCTGGACTATCAAGGCCTTCACCAGCCGCCGGATGATGTCCCTCGTGGAGCCGTTCCTGCAGGTCGACATAGGACAATCCGATGCCCTGAAGGCGTATCTCAAGGCCTGCGGGGAAGATACCCTGCCCTGGCTCTTCGACCTGTACCTGGACCGCTCGTTCACCCCCTCGCCCTTCTTTCTCGGCATCCTCAACAGTTACGGGAAGGCGGCCGGCGATGAGGCCTACCGAAGGCTGAAGGGACAGGACTCGCTGGGAATCTCGCGCCTGTTGACGTTCATCCGGGACACAGCGCACTACAATGTCTCCAAGGCCCTGAAGGAGCTGTATGACCAGGGCAGCTGGGACGTCAGGATGGAAGTGCTGGAGACGCTCCTGCAGTTCAAGGATCCTCTGGCGACGGATCTCCTGCGGGACGGAATCAGGAGGGAGAACTGGGAGGAAAAGGCGGGGATCATAAGCCTGATCGGCCGGCATCGGATCTGGGACATGATCGGCGATGTGCTGGCGCTTGTGAAGACTTTTCTGATCCGGGAGGAAGATGCCGTCCGGAACGAATGGATCATCCGGGAAATCGCCGCCAGCCGGGATCCCGCGGTCATCCCCCACATGGAAGGCCTCGTGAAGATCCGCTGGACGCTTTCGCCGCGCCGGCTGGGCCGCATGAAACGCCTGATCCGGGAGACGCTCCCCTCAGCTGGATAAGAATGAACCGGAAGACCGGGCCCGGTCGTCATCGACAATGGACGGCCGGCAGAAGCCGGAGACACGTCGGAGGTCTTGACCCATGGCGACATACCAGGATTCCATCGGCGAAGCGGTTACACAGCTGACAGCTGCCGTCCAGAACTCCGGTATCTATCCGTCGGACCACCCTCTGGTTCTCTCGCATATCCAGGGCGCCTACGAGCACTTCAAATATCTCATGAGCATCCGGCTGGACACGACCATCCTGCTCCTGGGGGAGCACCTCACCGTCGACAACCGGCCCCTCCTGCTGGCGGGGGCGACGGAAGCCGCGCTGATCCGCATCCTCAGGAAACGGTCCGTCGAGCGGATCACCTTTGTCCGGGGACTCCCGCTCTCCCAGTTGGAGACATTCGTGCGCAATCTGTCGGATCCGGAGGCAAAATCCGTTCACTCCCTGCCCCAGATCCGCATCGGGAAGATCAAGCTGAAAGAAGCGGAAAAGGGAGAAGTCGATGACGGGACCGGCATCGTCTCTTCCGAGCTGGACCTCGACGAATTCGTCGAGCTGGAGATCGAGACCCCGGACCAGCTCGTCCGCAACATCTACCGCAGCATCGCCAAGGGAAGCAACCTGGACATGGATCGGGTGGACGACATGGTCGTCAACTTCATGGACGGTCTCCGCAAGGAAGTGAACCCCCTGAAGCTCCTCTCGGAACTCAAGTCCAGCGACGAGTACACCTTCACCCACACGGCAAACGTGGGGATCCTGACCATGTACCTTGCGGAGTACGTGGGATTCAAAGCCCCTCACCTGAAGAACATCGGGGTGGCCGCCACCCTGCACGATATCGGCAAGATCACCACGCCGGAAGAGATCCTTATGAAACCGGGGAGCCTGACCTCGGAAGAACGGGCCGTCATGGAAAACCACACCATCAACGGGGCCATGTACCTGATGAAGATCAAGGGGGTGACCAACCTCGCCGTCCTGGCCGCCATGGAGCATCACATCAAGTTCGACGGCACCGGCTATCCCCATTTGAAACAGAACTGGAGGACCAACATCGTCAGCCAGATGATCTCGGTTGCCGACGTCTTCGACGCCCTCCGGACGGCCCGGCCCTACCGCGACCCGATGCCGCAGGAAAAGATCGAGCAGATCCTGATCAAGGAAAAGGGAACGACCTTTAACCCCTACCTGGTTGACCGCTTCCTCGAACTGGTCCGGAAACCGGTTGAGTGACGCAAGACCTTTTCATGCTCCGTCTTCCGGCTTTCCGGCTTCCCTTGCAGCGGCACAGGCGGCCATCCGCTGCTTCACCCCGCAGGTCACAAGATAGTACCCGATGGACAGGGCGAGGACGATGGCGGCGATCCCGACCAGGGTCATGCCGGAGGCCTCCTTCACGTCCAGAACGATCACCTTCCGGGCCACCGCGATGATCGCCAGCATCAGGACGACTTCCAGGTGGACCGGCTCGGCGGAGAGGTAACTCTTGAGGGTGTGAATGAGCTCCAGCCCGATGAGAACCAGGAGAAACATGCCGAAGATCTCCAGGAGTTCGTCGATCTCCAGGAGGAAAAGGGGAGGACTGAAAATATCCCGGACCAGGAGCCAGGCCACCTCGACGGTTGCCAGGAAGACCGTCAGGGCCATCATGCCGATGAGGGCGTAAACCGTGGCCTTCTCGAACTGTTTCAGTGTCTTCACGGGAGCCTCCGCGTCAGCCGTTCATGCGCAGGTAGCGGTGGATGTAGGCGGCGGCCTGTTCCTTCGGCTCGAAGATTCCGAAGTGCCCCTCGCAGAGAATGTCCGGCTCCAAAGCCAGGATCTTCTTCATGGAGGCCCGCCAGTCGCTGATGTTGGAGCGGAAGGCCGACATGAAGGGGCCGTGGATGTCCTGCCCGAAAAGAATCCGCTTCCCGTTCCGGTCGAGCCAGACCACGATGGAGCCGGGCGTGTGGCCCGGCGTGTGAAGGCAGTGCAGCTCCTCGTCGCCGAAGGCCAGGATCTCCTCCTCCCCCTTGAGGCGCCGGTCCACCCGGGTGGGCGGGAAGTCCGTCTCGTACCAGTTGGCCGCCGTCCGGACGGGGTCCCCCGCCTCGATCGCCTCCGCGTCCAGTTCGTGGATCAGGATCCGGCAGCCGAACCGGTCGCGGAAGAAGGGTGCCGACCCGATGTGGTCGATGTGGCAGTGGGTCAGGATCAGGGTGGAGATGGCCTTGGGATCCAGCCCCGCCTCCTCGATGTTCCGCAGGAGGGCTTTCGAGCTGCCGCCAGCCCCGGAGTCGATCATGACCAGCTCCCCGTGGAAATCGATGACGAACACCGTGGCGTCGTCGGACCGGGAGACGTCCGGTCCCCCCACGAGCCAGATGCCGTCCCAGACGGCCTCCGCCCTGCCCATGGCCCTCCCCCTTTCGTTCAGCGGCTCGTCCGCAGCGTCGCCGAGGTCTCGAAAAAGCCCGCCCCGGGGACCGGCCCGTCCGGCTTTGCGTTCTTCACGGGCGCTTTGACCACACTCACTCCCCGGACCTTTACATCCATGTCCGCCGCCTTCGTCCGCACCTCATAGACTCCGCCCGCCGCCTCGAGCTGGAGGTCGCCGATGGGAGAGGAACTGGCGTACACCATGATCTTCTCCTCACCGAAGGGCGGGACCACTTCGAGCTGGAACCGGTCGTTTCCGGACGGGATCTCGTAGACCACGCCACCCTGGAAATAGTTGTCCGACCGGTAGGGATTCGGAAGCAACTGGAGGATCTGCCCCTTCGTGTCGCGGTAGATCACCCGGGCGAAGAACGGCCGGTTCCCCTTCAGGAAAATCCGGATCTGCTCCGATTGCCGGTACGTCTGCCTGTCCGTCCAGACGCGAACGTTCAGCGGGGCTCCGGGGTCATCCGCCAGGGCGGGCTTTGCGGCGACCCGGTCCATGGCCTTCGTGTCGGGAAGGATCTCGGCCTTGACCCGGATCCGGAAGCACTCTCCGGTCTTGGGATCGGTGTACCAGGTCCGCTGGAGTTCCTGGAGGATCCGGACGGTGCCGTTGGCATAGGCCTCGATAAGGTCCTTGAGGACCGTCGCATCCTCGACTTTCGTCTCGCTCTTCACGTACGTCGCGGCGTACTCCAGCGCCTGCCGCCGGGCATTGGCCAGCGCGTCGTCTTCCGTGGCCTTCCGGGACTTGTCATAGCCCATGCAGGAGTAGCCCTCCGCCTCGGTGATGGCGGAGGAGGCGGCGAACGCCGGCAGGGCCGCCAGGAGCAGGACTGCAGCCAACAGGATTGCTTTCTTCATGACGTTCTCCTTACCGTACGTTGTTGCACGTGAGCGAGCCGACCAGATCCCGGACATCCTTCATGCCGTGCCGCACAAGGTAGGCCCCGATCCCCTCGATGACGTCGAGGATGGTCCGGGGATTCATGAACTGCCCCGTCCCCACCTGGACGGCGGAGGCCCCGGCGATGAGGAATTCCAGGGCGCCGGCTGCATCGGCGATGCCGCCGACCCCGATGACGGGGACCTTCACCCGGCCGGCGACCTGCCAGACCATGCGCACCGCCACGGGCCGCACGGCCGGTCCGGAGAGCCCTCCGGTGACATTCGCGAGATGGGGAACGCGCCGCTCCACGTCCACGGACATGCCCAGGAGGGTGTTGATGAGCGAGAGGGCATGGGCTCCGGCGGATTCGGCGGCGAGGGCGATCTCGACGATATCTGTGACGTTGGGGGTGAGCTTCACGATCACCGGCAGGTCCGTGCTTCCCCGGACCGCCGCCGTCACCTCCGCCGCGGACTCCGGCCGCGCCCCGAAGGCGATCCCGCCCTTCTTCACGTTGGGGCAGGAGATGTTCACCTCCAGGGCGTGCACGCCGCCGGCCCGGCTCAGGGCCTCCGCCACGGCGGCGTATTCGTCGACGGCTTCTCCAAAGATGTTGACGATGACGGGGACGTCGAACTTCTTGAGATAAGGGAGCTTTTCCGAGATGAATGCCTTTACGCCCACGTTCTGCAGCCCCACGGCGTTGAGCATCCCCGCGGGCGTCTCCATGATCCGGGGCGGCGGGTTGCCGGCCCGGGGCCGGAGGGAAATACCCTTGGTGACGACGGCCCCCAGGCGGTTCAGATCCGCGAAGGGGGCATACTCCTCTCCGTACCCGAAGGTGCCCGACGCGGGCATGACCGGGTTTCTCAGGTTCAGGCCGCCGATCGAGACGGCGAGCGACGGAAGTCTATTGCCAGTCGAGTTCATGGATGTCGAAAACCGGTCCTTCCCTGCAGACCCGCACGTATGACAAGGCATTGTCCCGGCCGCGGACCGCGACGGCGCAGCCCAGGCATGCCCCGAGCCCGCAGGCCATGCGCTCCTCCACGGATACCTGGCACGGAACCGGCGAGTCCCGGAGCATGTCCGCCAGGCACAACAGCATCGGCCGGGGACCGCAGGCGTAGAGGGCCGCCTCTTCGGGACGGAACGAGGGCAGATCCAGGCCGAGGGGGTCCGTCACGATGCCGCATGAACCGCAGGTGCCGTCGTCCGTGGTGACGACCACGCGCGAGCACAGCGCCTCCATCCGCTCCAGCCCGACGAGGGCGTCGGCGCAGCGGGCGCCGGCGTAGCAGACAATCTCTCTTTCCGCCCCGTCCGGGAGTCCCCGGTAATGCTCCGCCAGGAAGGTCAGGGGAGCGATGCCGATGCCGCCGGAGACAAGCACGATGGTCCGGAGTTCCGGGACCATGCGGAAGCCGCGGCCCAGTGGGCCCAGGACCTGCAGCACCCGGCCCGTCGGGAGGCCTGAGAGGAGGGCCGTACCCTTCCCGGCCACCCGGTAGAGAAGCTCCAGGCGGGCCTCCCCCCTGCGCCGCGAGAAGCCGTAGATTCCGAGGGGCCGGGCCAGGAGGGGGTCCGACCGGTCGTGCATCCGCACCATGACGAACTGGCCCGGAACGGGGTCGGCGATGGGAATCGGGAGCCCCAGGACCATGTGGAAATGGCCGGGCGTTGTCTCGCGATTCGACAGCACCACTCCCTCGACATTTCGCTCCATTCCCTGCTTCGCCTGGTCCGCCATGATTCCCAATTCGATTTCTTGAACGATCCTGAATGCTTGAATGGTCCCGTCTCTTTTCTCACAGGAGACCGGCAATTGCAACGACAATTCCGGCCCGCTCCCCGTCACGGAGCATTCCACTCCATGAGCAGCGCGTCTTCGCCGGTTTCGGGATAATAGCCGCGCCGGGTGCCGGTGCGTTGAAACCCCCATTTCCGGTACAGCCCGATGGCCGCCGCGTTGCTTCTCCGCACCTCCAGAACCACCCGCGCCACGTCCTCCCGGGTGCACAGATCCAGCATTCCCTTCATGAGGCAGTCGGCGATGCCGGCGCGCCGGAGGTCCTGCCGCACGGCGATCCGCTGCAGCTGTCCCTCGCCGGCCACGAACCAGAAGAACAAATACCCGCAGACGGCCCCCGGTCTTCCCGTCTCCCGCGCCGCAAGACTCCTGGAGATGGCCAGGTCCAGCTCCCGCAGGAACAGCTCCCGGGACCAGGGGGTCGGAAAGGAGGCCCGCTCGATGGCCAGGATCTCCTCCAGGTCCGCTTCCGTCACCGGGGAAAGTTCGATGGACGGGCTCATCCGGGACTCCGGGTCATGATCCCTGGAACAGCTCAAGGAAGAAAACGGCCGCCAGGTACACGCCGCAGAATACGTGCAGCGCCCTCTTCTGGGAAAAGGCCTTCAGGGCGGCGGCGATTCCCACGACGGGAAACATGAAATACGTCAGCTGCAGGGCCATGCGGACCGAATGGGATAGATGCTCCAGAAGCCAGCCCAGGAGAGGGACGCCAACCGCCAAAAGGACGGCCAGCAGCCCCGCCGACGACAGCCAGTAGCGGCCGATCGCCCGTACGTGCAACCGGGAGACGGCCCCGAGATCGCCCGCCTCACCGGCCGCAACGGCCTGCCGCGCCAGGCGCTCGTTCAACATGACGAGAACCTGCTCCCCCTTCTGGGCGAGGTGGGCAACGGGCAGAAACAACAAAAGGGAAAGGGCGACGGCCTCCCTGGGAACGTTCCCGGACAGGCCCGGGCTGTTCAGGGCCGCGGCGGAAACGGCAAGAACGGTCACGATGGTTTCGTTGGGGGGAATGTAGGTCCCGATGGGCAGGTGGTCGATCCAGAACAGCTCGATCAGGGCTCCCACGAGCAGTCCCGTCGCCGGATCCCCCAGCATCCAGCCCGTAAGGGTCCCTGCCACGACGGGGCGGGAGATCATGGCCTGGAGTACGACCCGGTCCAGGCACATCAACCCTCCGGCTGCGGCAATGACAAGGATTTTCCAGTGCACGGGTCCCTCCGGCGGGTGTCCTCGGGGCGGTCGGGACGGCGCTATCGGACCTCGTCGCCGAGGACGTCCCGGAGGTCAACGGGTTTCTCCCGCGGGACGCGGCGGACGTCCACGTGGACGCCGTCCTTCACCAGCTCCCGAATGGCGCTGATGTCCTCTTCCCCCAGCAGGACCGAGGGAGCGCACTGCTGGATGCACTCCTCGTTGTGGATGTTCCCGATGTTCAGGCGGTCGAAGTGAAATCCGCCCCGATACGCCCGCAGGGCATCCTTCATGGATGAGAAGAGGATGATGGCCTTGCGGCCTTTTCTCTCGATGCTCCGGATGTTGGTCGGAAACTCGTCGACGCTGCTGATCAGGGTCTCGATTTCCCGGGGGACGGACATCTTGATGACGGTCTCCCGGAAAAAGTCGCTCGCCACGTGGTCGTCGACAACGATGATGCAGTTGGCCCTGGCATAGGGAACCCATGCCTCGATGATCTGGCCGTGGACCAGACGGTTGTCGATTCTCACCAGGGCGATGTCCATGTCCGGGAACCCGTCATGTGCCGACCTTCCTGTTGAGGATCTCGCTGGCGAGGGAGATGTTGTTCCGTCCGTAATCCTTGATGAAGCAGGAGAAGTCCTTCAGGTTCATGGTCTCGCGGACATCGGCGAGCTTCAGCATCATGGGGAGATTGACGCCGGTGACGACCTCGATCTTCCCGTCCTTCATGAAGGAAAGGGAAATGTTGGAAGGCGTTCCGCCGAAGAGGTCCGTCATGATGAGGACCCCATTGCCCTGGTCGAGCTTCTTGATGGCGGTGCTGATTTCCTTTTTGATCTCTTCGACGCCCTTGCTCTGGTCGATGGGAATGTGGAGGACGCCCTTCATGGGACCTTTGATCATTTCCGCGGCCTTGATCAGCTCCTTGCCAAGATCGCCATGGGTTGTAATCAGAACACCGATCATGATGCACTCCAGCCAGTACCGTTTAGGGGCGCTACGCTAATGGATTCACCTGCCGTTGTCAAGGTCTATCGGCCCTCAAATCCTTCTTGACAGGGCCGCCCTTTTTAACATAGAACGCCGTACTTTCAATGTACTGCACGTGCTTCCCCGCAGCTTGCCGGGGAGGCCGCCTTCCATAACCCGCCGAATCAACAAGGAGGCCATCATGAACCCAGAGATTTTCCGGGAATACGACGTCAGGGGCCTGGTGGACAGGGACCTGAATCCCGATTTCGTCCGGGAACTCGGGCAGGCCATCGGAACCTACGCCCGGCAGCGGGGAGTCCGGACCATGACCCTGGGCCGGGACTGCCGGCTCAGCTCCGAATCCTACGCCGGGGAGATGGCCCGGGGTCTCCGGAGCACCGGCATCGACGTCATCGACGTGGGCATGTGCGCGACGCCCGTTCTCTATTACTCCATCCGCCACCTGGAAACGGACGGCGGCGTCATGGTCACCGGAAGCCACAACCCTCCGGAATTCAACGGTTTCAAAATCTGCATCGGTCCCGACACGATCTATGGCGACGACATCCAGGAAGTCCGCCGGATCATGGAGAAGGGCCGCTATGAACGGGGTGAGGGCCGCATGACGACTCAGGATGTCTCGGGCGCTTACGAGGACCTTCTGTTCGGGAACGTAGCGGTCCGGAAGGGTATCTCCGTCGTCGTCGACGGGGGAAACGGGGTCGGCGGCCTCTTCGTCCTGCCCCTGTTCCGGCGCCTGGGCTGCCGTGTCACCGATATCTACTGCGAGCCCGACGGCCGATTCCCGAACCATTTTCCCGATCCGACGGTGCCGGAAAACCTGAAGGACCTGATCGCCCTTGTAAAGAAGGAAGGAGCCGATCTCGGCATCGCCTTCGACGGGGACGCCGACCGCATCGGAGCCGTCACCGACGAGGGGCGTATTCTCTGGGGCGACGAGCTTCTGCTCCTGTTTTCCCGGTTCATCCTCAAGGAGCGTCCCGGCGCGGCGATCATCGGCGAGGTGAAGTGCTCCCAGAACCTTTACGACGACATCGCCCGGCACGGCGGGCGGCCCATCATGTGGAAGGCCGGCCATTCCCTGATCAAGGGGAAAATGAAGGAAGAAAACGCCGTCCTGGCCGGGGAGATGAGCGGCCACCTGTTTTTTGCAGACCGCTACTTCGGGTACGACGATGCGATCTACGCGGCGGTCCGCCTCCTGGAAATCGTCTCCTCCTCCGATGTCACCCTGAGCGCCCTGCTGGCGGACGTTCCAAAAACCTTCACCACGCCGGAGATCCGTGTGGACTGCCCGGACGAGCTGAAGTTCCGGGTCGTCGAGGAGGTGAAGGCCCGTTTTTCCAGGACGCACAAGATCATCGACATCGACGGCGTGCGCATCCCCTTTCCCGACGGCTGGGGCCTGATCCGCGCCTCCAACACCCAGCCGGTCCTCGTCCTGCGCTTTGAGGCGGTGACAGAGGACCGCCTCCGGGAAATCCGCAGCCTCGTCGAGGGAACGCTCGCAGAAGTGAAGCGGACGATTTCCTGACGTCGCTTCACAGGAAAACAGGTCCAGAATGGATAGGGGGACGGATTTCGAATCCGCCCCCCTATTTTCTTTGACTTCGCATCAGGGCACGGGGGCTGCCACGGGGGCGGCCGCCGTCGCGGAAACGTTTCCGGACGAGCTGTTGAAAAACACCCGTCTGCGGCGTTTCCCTCATCCTTCGCCATTCGACGTACCGAAAAGGGTACGACTCATGGCTCAGGATTTCGGGGGCCTTGCATCCGGTCGTTTTTGAACAGCCCGCCAACTGCTCCCACAAGGGCGTCCTGATCGCTCCTCTGGGAACCCCCGGTCGCGCCCCCGCGAACGTTGGTCCGGGAGGAGGGGCTTCCCGGAGCGCGAATAGCGGCTTTTTCGGGGCACCCTGCCGTCGCAGCGAAGCGCCCGCAAAGTCATCTGTCTGAGCGCCGCCAGGCGCGAGTTATGACTTTGCAGCGGAGCGAGACGCTGCAGGGTCGAAAAAACGCTCCTGAGCGCGAGGGAAGCCCATCTCCCACATGCCGGCCCCCCATCCACATCTGATTTTCTAAAAAAGGGAAAAAACAAAGGAAGGGGGACGGATCGGAAATCCGCCCCCCTCATTGCCGTGTGGCACTTTGCCCGTTCAGGTCGCCAGGTTGTACGCAGCCGGGTCCAGCGGGGAGCCGGCCGGAAACATTCTCGCTCCCAGTTCCTTGTCCAGCATGAACAACCCCTCCTTCGTGTGACCGATCATTTCGATCTGCCGGAGGATCTTCTCCGCCGTCGCCTCCTCCTCCACCTGCTCCTTCGTGAACCAGTTCAGAAGCGTGTCGGAGGCGTAATCGCTTTCCGCCCGGGCTGTCTTGACGATCCCGTGGATCTTGCCGGTGATGAACTGCTCATGGGCCAGGGTATCCTGCCAGATCTCCGGGACGGAGTTCCAGGACGTCTTGATCTGCTTGAGGTCCTGAAGCTTCACCGCTCCGCCGCGATCCAGGATGTGGTCCATGAACTTCATCGCGTGGATCATCTCCTCGTGGGCCTGGCAACGCATCCAGTGGGCCATCCCGTCCAGGTTCTGCGCGTGGAACCAGGCAGCCATGGACAGATAGATATAATAGGACTCCAATTCGTGACGGATCTGCTCATTCATTGCCTGGTGAACTTTCTTTCCGATCATCGCCGTGCCTCCTTTTCTCGTTTCCGGACCGTCCGGGACAAATGGTTTCCGCCTCATTTTCCCTTGTCGAATAAACATAAGCCGCAGCGTCAAATTGTCAATGTTCCCTTCCCTCTCCGATGCCGAAAATTGTCTTGACTTGGCGCGCCGATCTTGGCTAAACACCAGGGTCTTCGGACAGGACCCTTCCATTGAATCTGAAAGGAGCAACCATGGCAAAATACGAGTCACAAGCCTTGAGGAACGTTGCCGTTGCAGGTCACGGAGGAACGGGCAAGACGACGCTGTGCGAGTCTTTCCTGTTCGTTTCCGGCAAGACGGAGCGCCTCGGCCGCGTGGACGACGGAAGCTCATCGATGGACTTCGAGCCGGAGGAGCACAAACGGCGCAGCTCCATCAACACCGCGGTGAATTTTTTCGAGTGGGACAAGCACAAGGTGAATCTGCTCGACTCCCCGGGAGACTCCAATTTTGCCTACGACATGATGGGCTGCCTGGCCCACGCCGATGCGGTTCTCGTGGTCGTCGACGCCGTCAGCGGCGTCGAGTTTCAGACGATCAAGGCCTGGGAAGCCGCCGATTCCTATACACTGCCCCGGATCGCCGTCATCAACCGGCTGGATCGCGAGCGGGCGGATTTCGGGAAGGCCGTCGAGAGCATCGGGGCCAAGCTCGGCCGGAAGGTCACCCCCCTGATGCTGCCCATCGGCAAGGAGGCCGAATTCAAGGGTGTGGTGGACCTGGTGGCGGGAAAGGCCTTCCTCTTCGACGAAGGGAAAGGCACCTTCAAGCCGGCGGACATCCCCGCCGACCTGGCCGCCCAGGTGGAAAAATACCGGGGCACCATGGTCGAGGACATCGCCGAAACGGACGAAACCCTGATGGACAAGTACCTGGAATCGGGAGAGCTCAGCGCCGAAGAGCTCCAGCAGGGGCTGCGGAAAGGCGTGCTCTCGGGTTCCGTGGTCCCGGTCGTCTGCACGTCCGCCCTCAAGAACATCGGCACCTCCCTCGTGATGGACCTGATGGTCCGGCTGTTCCCCTCCCCGGTGGACCGGGGCGCCGTCACGGGCACGAAACCCGGGACGGAGGAACTGGAGGAAAGGCTTCCCGATCCCTCGGCCCCCTTCGCGGCCCGTGTGTTCAAGACCATCGCCGATCCCTACGCCGGCCGGGTAACCATCTTCCGCGTCTACTCGGGCACGGTGACCTCCGACGCCACGTTCTTCAACCCGACCCACAAGACCACGGAGCGGTTCGGAAACATCTTCTTCCTCGAAGGCAAGATCCAGAAACCCACGGATGATCCCCTGGTTCCGGGCGACATCGCAGCCGTTGCGAAGCTCAAGGAAACCCTGACGGGAGATACGCTCTGCTTCGAGAAGGCTCCCATCGTTCTGCCGCGGATTCCGACGCCGGCAGCGGTCATGTCCTTTGCCATCGAGCCCCGCTCCCGGGGCGACGAGGAAAAGATCGTCTCGTCCATCAACCGGCTCATCGAAGAAGACCCGACCCTGACCTACCGGCGCGACGAGCAGACCAAAGAGATGATCCTCTCCGGGACCGGCCAGGTCCACATCGAGGTCACCGTCGAGAAGATGAAGCGGAAGTTCGGCGTCGAAGTGAACCTCAAGACGCCCAAGGTCCCCTACAAGGAAACCATCAAGAAGGCGAAGATGGGCATCCAGGGACGGTACAAGAAGCAGTCCGGCGGGCGGGGCCAGTTCGGCGACGTCTGGCTGGACGTGGAGCCCCTTCCCCGGGGCGGCGGCTTTGAGTTTGCCGACAAGATCGTCGGCGGCGTCGTTCCCCAGCAGTACCGGCCGGCCGTGGAAAAGGGCATCGTGGAGGCGATGGAGGAAGGGGTCCTGGCAGGCTATCCGACGGTGGATTTGAAGGTCGCCCTCGTGGACGGCTCGTACCACACGGTGGACTCGTCGGAAATGGCCTTCAAGATCGCCGGGTCCATGGGCTTCAAGAAGGCCGTCCTGGAATGCCAGCCCACCCTGCTGGAACCCATCGTCAACATCGACATCGAGATCCCCGACGAGTACATGGGCGACATCATCGGCGACCTGAACTCCCGCCGGGGCCGCGTCCTCGGCATGGACTCGAAGGGATCGAACCAGATCGTCAAGGCCAGCATCCCGCTGGCGGAGATCCTGAAATACGCCCCGGACCTGCGCTCCATGACGAGCGGCCGGGGAACCTTCACCTACGAGTTCTCCCACTACGAGGAAGTCCCGGCGCAGATCGCCGAGAAGGTGATCGCCGAGGCGAAGAAGGAGAAAGAAGCGGCGGAAAAATGATCATCCGTGCCGGCGTCATCACGGTCAGCGACCGTGGATCCCAGGGAGCCCGGGAGGACTTGAGCGGACCCGAGGTGGCCCGCCTGCTTCAGGGGATCGGCTGCCGGATCGAGCAGGCGGCGATCGTGCCCGACGAGACGGACCGGATCCGAGAGATCCTGGTCCGCTTCGCCGATGAGGAAAAGCTGGACCTGATCGTCACGACCGGCGGAACGGGGGTCAGCCCCCGCGACGTGACGCCGGACGCGACGCTCGCCGTCATTCAGAAGGAGATCCCCGGCATGGCGGAGGCCATGCGCAGGGCCAGCGCCGCGAAGACGCCCCATGCCATGATTTCCCGAGCCATCGTGGGCATCCGCGGCACCTCGCTGATCGTCAATCTCCCCGGCAGCCCGAGGGGTGCCCGGGAGAATCTCGAGGTGCTCCTGCCGGCCATTCCCCACGCCGTCGAAAAGATCAAGGGGGACGAGACGGAATGCGGCTCCTCATGACACGGAGCATCCTCTCCGCGTGGCTCCCGGCCCAGTAGACCCGCCCGCAATGTCCGCATCTCCGGAAGTTCGGCTGCGTCTCCAGGACGTAGGCGGGGACCAGCCCCTCCACCGCTCCCTTCTCCACGTCCGACAGCACCTCGTTGCAGTCCAGGCATCGCCCCAGGACGGCGCGGGGATCGAATGACAGATCGAGAGCGGCCGCCGCTTCCGCAAGCTGCTCCTCCCAGCGGTCCGCCGTGATCAGGACCAGCCGCCCCCGGAACGGCCTCGTCGCCAGGGTCCGGCTCTTCGTGACCGCAATCCGCTCTTCCAGAAGCGCCCTCCGGAGCAGAAAGCGGTCCGCGCGGCCCGCATGGCTGACCGCGTCGCACCCCAGGGCCCGCAGCCATCGGGCCAGTTTCCCCAGGTTCCCGTCGACAATCAGCTTCACAACGCCGTCTGCTTCCACGCCCGCACCTCCGCGAAGGGAAGTCGTTTCCAATCCGTTTTGCCTTGTGCTATATTCCCCCTCCATCATGGGCGGGAGCCCTTCAACAGGGGGAAGCACATGGAACCCGGTCAGGACATTTTTTACTTTTCGTACGGTACGAACATGAATGAGGCGGATGTCCGCCAATGGTGCCGGGAAAACGACCAGCCCTACCCGCTGGGACCGGTTTTCGCCCGGGCCTACCTGCCGGACACGCAGATCGTTTTCAATCTCCCCTCTCCCGTCCGGGAGGGCGGTTCCCTCAACATCCGACACCGGCTCGGCCAGGCCACCCCGGGCGTCTTATACCACATGACGTCCGAGGGCTGGAAGATCATGGACCGGAGGGTAAGCGCCCCCAGGGACTACAAGCATCTCGACGTCGTCGCCCTGACGGAGGACGGGCGGGAGCATTCCGCCGTCACATACCAGGTCGACACCTCCCTGACGGAGGGCGGATTCGTCAAGCCCACGGCGGAGTATGTCGGGATCGTCAAGGAGGGGCTCACGGCACACGGATTCACCGACCTCATGCTTCGGCCGGTTTCCCAAGGGAAGGAACCACCGTGGTACATCGACAAGCTCTTTGTATACGGCACCCTGATGGAAGGAGAGGTCCGGCATCACATCCTGGAGCACTGGTGCAACCAGAGTGCGGGTATGCGGGCAAAGGCTCCGGGAACGCTCTACGCGAGTGGAAAGGGGTTTCCGGCCATGTTTCCGGCGGAACGCGAGGGCCAGGAGATTCAGGGTGAGATCTATCCCCTGGTGGACCTGAAAAAGGCCTTCGAGATGCTGGACATCGTCGAGACCGTCCGGCGCTACGGATCCACCGGCTCCCTCTTCCGGCGCGCCATCGTCCGGGTCCGGGCGGAAGACGGGAACTCCTATACGGCCTGGGCGTACCTCTACGACGGAACGCCGGCCGGCATGAGCCCCATCCCCTCGGGCAACTGGCTGGACGTACCGCACGAGAGGATGCCGGAGGAATAAGCGGAATCCCCGGAGGGTCTCCGGCCGTTTGTGGACCGGAGAAATCCGTGGCCGTTCCGCCTTATGGCCATTCCAGGCGGATGTCGTCATCCTGCCCCAGGTGGATCAACGCTCCTCCTCCCCTTCTCCCCATGGCGGCGTTGACGACCAGGGTACGCCCCATCCGCTCCGCTCCGGCCGCCTCGTGAATGTGACCGCAGACAAGGAGGCGCGGCTCCGTCTGCCGGATGAAGTCCCGAAGGCCCGGCGAACCGGCGTGAAGCATCCCGAAGGCCCGGTCGAGAATGCCCAGCGGCGGGGGATGGGCGACCAGGACCGTATCCCGACGGACCCGCGGCATCAGGACCGCGAGCTCCCGGTCTTCCCGGAACGTAATGCGGGTGCGAAAGGGAACGGGGATCGTACCGCTGATCCCGGTGAACGGAACGCCTCCGATCACGATCTCGCTGTGGTGGAGAGACCGGATGTTCCCGTATCTCTCCGCCTCGGCGTCCAGGCCGGGAGGGTCCATGTTGCCGCGGACAAGCATGACCGGAACGGCCAGGCCGTCCAACCGCTCCAGGACGGGAGCGGCATCCCGCCGCGTTGCCACGTCCCCGGCGGCGATGACGGCGTCGGGCCTGCGTTCCCGAACGGTCCTCTCGATTCGATCGAGGTTCTCCTTTTTTCCATGAATGTCCGCCACGGCATACAGGATCATCGTCCCCTCCTTCTTCCCCGCCTTCCGGTGGCCGGTGTTTCGCACCCCCGCACGGCCGGGGCGGCGCTTTCTTCCTCTACCCGAAACGACCCTGTCTCTGCAACGGATAGCCTTCGCACCCCGTCCCGCCGATGCGCCGGCGGGCTGGTTCTCCTTCTTCTACTCCTGGCCTTCCTTGCCGGCTGCTCCGACCGGGAGCGGCTGCCGCGGCTCGATTCCGGGAAAACCATCCTGGCCTTCGGCGACAGCCTGACCGCCGGCAACGGGGCGGGTCCCGGACAAAGCTACCCGGAGGTCCTGGAAGGGCTCCTGAAGATCCGGGTTGTCCGATCCGGCGTGCCGGGCGAGGTGTCCGCGGAGGGACTCCGGAGGCTCCCCGCCGTCCTCGCCGAGACAAGGCCGGATGTGGTGATTCTCTGCCACGGCGGCAACGACTTCCTGAGGCGGATGGACACCCGCGAAACGGCGAGGAACCTGCGCGCCATGATCGTCCTCGCCCGGGAAAAGGGCGCGGCCGTGGTTCTGCTGGCCGTTCCCGCACCGGGTCTCCTCCTCAAGCCGCCCGCTCTCTACCGGGAGATCGCCGGCGAGATGAAAGTCCCCCTGGAAGATCGGGTGCTTACAGACGTCCTGTCCGACGGAGGCCTCAAGGGGGACCCGATTCATCCCAACGCGGAAGGCTACCGAAGGGTCGCCGGTGCCGTGGTGCAGCTGCTGCGGAAACACGGTGCCGTTTCCTGATCGTCGGCGGCATCTTTTTCCGTTGACGGCAACCGGCCGCCACGCTAAGAAGAACGGCCGTGATGGACCAGACAATTATCAACCATCCGAATGCATTGAAGATTCACTATGAGCGATCGGCACGACATACCCGGGCCTTCAGGAGCCCCGGAGGGCGAGTCGACGGTGGAATCGACCTTCCGGCAGCCCGTCAGGGGAAATGACCTGAAACGGCGGATCGAGAATCGCCACATTTCCATGTCGACGTCCCTCGATTTCATCATCTGCTGCCTGCCCGACGGCACGGTGTCGTTTGTCAACGAAGCCCTCTGCTCCCGGTTTTCCCTGTCCCCCGGGGACTTGCTCGGGAGAAGCATCTACGACATCATCCCGCAGGAAAGCCAAACCCAGGCAAGATCGCAGCACAAAGCCCTGACGCCGGAAAAACCGGTCGTTACGACGGAGTACCGGATTGCCGATCCGGATGGTGAGATTCGCTGGTACCAGTGGATGCTCATTGCCGTCTTCGACGAGGAGCAGAACCTGGCCGGTTATCAGGCCGTGGGCCGGGACATCACGGAGCGGCTGAAAACGGAGCATGCCCTCCGGGAAAACGAGGAGAGGCTCCGTTTCCTGGTGGAGAACATGGGGGACATCCTCTGGACGCAGGGACTGGACCTGAAGACAACATATGTCAGCCCCTCGATTTTCCGCGTCCTCGGCTATACGCCGGAGGAGCGCTACCGGCAGACCGTCGAGGAGCAGCTCACCCCGGAATCGCTCAAGGTGGCCTATGAGCGCCTGGCCCACGAACTGGAAATCGACGGCCTGCCCGGCGTCGATCCGGACCGGTCCGTGACGCTTGAGCTGGAATACTGCCACAAGAACGGCTCCGTCCTCTGGCTCGAGAACGTGCTCCGGGCCATCCGCAACGAAAGAGGGGAGGTCATCGCCCTCCAGGGCATGTCGAGGGACATCACAAAGCGGCGCCAGATGGAGGAGGCCCTGCGGGACAGCGTCCAGCGCCTGGAGGAACTGAGCATCACCGACGGCCTGACGGGTCTCTACAACCAGCGGCACTTCTACAACGCGCTGACCCTTGAAATGACCCGCTCGCAGCGCTACGGCCGGTCCCTGTCCCTGATGATGATCGACATCGACGATTTCAAGGTCTTCAACGACACCTACGGCCACATGGAGGGGGACCGCGTCATCGAGCACCTTGGCGCGGCGATCCGCCGGTGCACCCGGAAATCCGACATTGCCTGCCGCTACGGAGGCGAGGAGTTCGTGGTCCTCCTGCCGGAGACGTCAACCGTTCAGGCCACCATCATGGCCGAGCGAATGCGGGAGGTGTTCCAGGCCCATCCCTTCCATCCCCGGAACGGCGAGAAGGTTCACAAGACCATCAGCATCGGCATCTCCCAATGCGATGAGGAAGAGGGGTCCCGGTCCTTCATCACCCGGGCCGATTCGCTGATGTATGAGGCGAAACGCCGGGGGAAAAACCGGGTCTGCACGACGCCGCCAAACACAGGCCCGTCCAGGCCATCAAAGGCCGGCAAAGGAAGGAAGCCCACCACAGGAGGTGAAGCGATGATTCCGGATCGTGAAGAAGCGGTTGCCCTGCTCAAGGCCCATGTGACGGACGAACGGATGCTCGCCCACAGCTTTGCATCCGAGGCGGTGATGCGTTCCCTTGCCCGGCGCCTGGGAAAAAACGAGGAACTGTGGGCCATGGCCGGCCTGCTTCACGACCTGGACATCGAACGGGTGGAGGGCGACCTCACCCGCCACGGCATCGAGGCGGAGCGGATCCTTCGCGATTGGGGATATGATCCGGAGATGATCGACGCCATTCTCCGGCACAACGAAACGGCCTCGAAGCTCCCCCGGGAGACGGATTTTCATCACGCCCTGGCGGCGGGCGAGACGATCACCGGCCTCATCACCGCGACGGCCCTGGTTCAGCCCGACCGAAAGGTAGCAAGCGTCAAGGTGAAGTCGGTGGTGAAGCGGATGAAGGAGAAGGCCTTTGCGGCCTCGGTTCGGCGGGAGAACATCCTGGAGTGCGAGCAGATCGGGATCCCGCTGCCCGAATTCGTCGAGCTGTCCCTCGCGGCGATGTGCGGCGTCCACGAGCAGATCGGGCTGTAGATCGCGGAGGAGTCGCTTTTTCCCCGGACGCAGAAAGGGGGGCGGATTTCAGATCTGCCCCCCTCTTTTTTTCGGAAACGAGATCGGATGGAAGTCCGTCTCCGTTGTTCTCGTGGTTCTACGACTGCTTCTCGGCCGTCCCCTCCTCGATGACCGGTGGGGCTTCGCCGGCGCGGATCTCACGCCGGAGCTCCCGGATCTGCTTGTTCAGCCTCGTGATGGTGCGGTTGAGCTGGAAGCGCTCGATGACTCCCAGGAACCCCGTGAAGATGACGCCCACCAGGAAGGACAGGAAGATGAGCATGTAGGCGGCCACCGCGACCCTCGGAAACAGCTCGTAGTACTGGATGACGACGTCCGTCTGGTTCTGCAGGGCAAAGGTGATCACAAACAGCATGATCAGCATGACAAGGACGATATAGACTACCTTCATCTCAGGCCTCCGGAAGCGGCTTTTTGAAAACGGGGCTTCAGTTCATCCCGGGTTCCGGTGAGGCTGTCCGGAATCACCCGGACTCCTCCCACCACGGTCATGGAATTCGTATCTCCGGACCAGCGGGGAACCACGTGGATGTGCAGGTGGTCCTCCACGCCGGCGCCGGCCGCCCGGCCGAGGTTGATGCCGACGTTGATCCCCTCCGGGCAGAGAGCCTCTCGAAGGACCCGCACGGAACAGTCCAGCAGATCGAACAGCTCCGCTCTTTCCTCTCCCGTCAGATCGTCGAGGTTCGCCACATGGCGGGACGGCATTACCAGCAGATGGCCGTTGTTGTAAGGGTAGCGGTTCAGCATCACGAGGCAGGTCGCCCCCTCCCAGAGCAGGAGCTCGTCGTCGCGGGCTTCCTCCCTGCAGAAGACACACCCTTTCGGTTTTTCTCCCTTGATGTAGGCCATTCTCCAGGGGGCAAACTGAACGTCCATCGGACCCTTTCCCGGCCCCTTCAACCATGCCGGACCGGCGCTGGATTATAGCGGCCCCCCGCAAAAAGACAAGAATATTTTTCTCCCACCTCCGTCGGCCGCCCGCTCCCGGTCCGGTCAGGACCGGGATATCTTTCGGATTTCCTCGTAAAGGGGCTTCAGCTTCCCGTACATCTGGCAGTACACCCGTCGATACAGATCGTCGTACAGACGGTGCGTGGCCGGATCGGGCTCGAAGACCCGGCCCACCCGGGTCATTTCCCGGCACGCCGTCGCGAAGTCCGGATGCAGTCCCGTGCCCACGGCGGCATCCATGGCGGCGCCGAGTCCCGATGTCTCATAGATGTGAGGCCTGGCCGAAGGAATGCCGAAGATGTCCGCCGTCAGCTGCATGGCCCCGTCACTCTGGGATCCGCCTCCCGCCACCCGCAGGGCCGTGATGGGGATGCCGTTCCGCTTTTCCGTCCGCTCCTTCCCTTCCCGGAGGGCATAGGCGACACCCTCCAGGATGGCCCGGTAGACGTGGGCCCGATTGTGAACGTCGCCGAAACCGATGATGGCTCCCCGCGCCTCCGGTCCGGGCACCTTGACACCCGGCGACCAGTACGGCTGAAGCACCAGCCCCTGAGATCCGGGAGGCGACTGCCGGAGCAGTTCGTCGAAGAGGGCCTCGGGCTCCACGCCCCGCTCCAGGGCCAGGGCCTGTTCACGGTCGGCGAATTCGCGCTTGAACCAGCTCACCATCCAGTAGCCCCTGTACACCATGATCTCCTGGCTGTAGGCCCCCGGTACGGCAGACGGATAGGGAGGGATCAGGGGAATGGCCTCCAGGTATTTCCGGTGGGTCGTGTTGATGGTGGCGGTCGTCCCGTAACTCAGACAGGCGACGTCGGGCTCCAGGCATCCCGCGCCGATCACCTCGCAGGCCTTGTCGGCCGCCGCGGCGATGAGGGGAAGGCCCGCCGGGATGCCCGTCGCCTCCGCGGCCTCCGGGGTGATTTCCCCCAGGGTGCCGGTGGCGGGAACCAGGTCCACCAGCATGGATGGCTCCACCGGCAGGATGCGCCACTTCCAGTCCCACGAGGCCGCCCATCGGAGCCGCTTGTAGTCAAAGGGCACGTACCCCACCTGGCAGCCCACGGAATCCGCGAATCGCCCCGTCAGACAGTGGGTCAGGTATCCCGAGAGGAAGAGGAACTTGTGGGTCTTCTTCCAAATGTCCGGCTGATGGGTCTTGATCCAGTTGGCCTCGGCCTCCGCCTGCAGATAGGCGGCGGTCTCGCTCATGCCGGCAACGCGGAAGGCGGCTCCCCACAACCCGCCGATGGGTTTGAGTCCCTCGGTGCGGCGCTGGTCCAGCCAGACAATGGCGGGCCGGAGCGGACGTCCCTCCCTGTCGACGTTGATCACCGTGCACCGCTGCGTCGTCAAGGCGACGGCCCGGACGGCTTCCTTCGGAACGGCCTGTTGGCCCCACAGCTCCTGGCAGGCCCGGCACAGGCTGTCCCAGTAGTAGCGGGGATCCTGCTCCGCCCAGCCCGGCTTCTCGGAGTAGTAGGGCTCCAGGAGAACCCTCGACTTGGCGACGAGGTTCCCTCTCAGATCGAACAGCAGGGCCCGGACGCTCTGCGTCCCGTTGTCGATGGCAAGAATGAAAGGGGCTTCCGGCATCGGTTATCCTCGATCGTGGTTTCGGGTCAGGCGATTCCCAGTTTTTCCATGCGGTACCGCAGGGAATCGAAACTCACGTGCAGAAGCTCGGCGGCTTTCGTCTTGGATCCCTCTGTCTGGAGGAGCGCCTTCCGGATGATCCGGCGCTCGACCTCCGCCAGCTCATCATTCAGCAGAATTCCCTCCGGGGGGATATCGATGTCGATGACCGGAGGAGTCTGTGCGGAGGCGCTCCCGGACAGCACCAGGTTTTCCGGGAGGATGATGTTCGACGTCTCCAGGGCGATGCTGCGCTCGATGATGTTCTCCAGCTCGCGGACGTTCCCCGGAAAGGGGTAGCCCATCAAGAGCTCCATGGCATACGTGGAGATCCGCTGCACTTGCTTCCCGAAGGCCCTGGAGTACTTCTCGATGAAGAACTGGGTCAGCGCCGGGATGTCTTCCTTCCGTTCCCGGAGCGGCGGCAGGTGAATGGGAATCACATTGAGCCGGTAAAAGAGGTCTTCCCGGAAGGTCCCCTCCCCAACCTTCTTTGCCAGGTCCTGGTTGGTTGCGGAAATGATCCGGACGTCCACCCGGATCTCCTCGGCTCCCCCGATGCGCCGGAAGGTCTTTTCCTGAACGACCCTGAGCAGCTTGACCTGGAGAAAGGGGGACAGCTCGGCGATCTCGTCCAGAAAGACGGTCCCCCCGCGGGCGATCTCGAAGAGCCCCGGCTTGTCCGTCAGGGCGCCCGTGAAGGTGCCCTTCATGTGCCCGAACAGCTCCGACTCCAGCAGGTTCTCGGGAATGCCGCCGCAGTTGATCACCACGAAGGGTAGCTTCCTGCGGGGACTGTGCTCGTGAATCGCTTTCGCCACCAGCTCCTTGCCCGTCCCGCTCTCCCCCAAAATCAGGATGTTGGCGGAGGTCTCGCCGACCTTCTTGATGGTCCCGTAGATCTTGAGCATCTCCCGGCTTTTCCCGATCATCTCGCCGAAGGAAACGACGTCCTCGAGTTGCTGGAGAAAGCGGGCGTCCTCGGTCCGCACACCCTTCTTGTCGAGGGCGTTGCGGATGATCGTCTTGAGATCCTCGAAGTCGAACCCCTTTTCGACGTAATCATACGCCCCCTCCTTCATGGCCAGGAGAGCGGTCTCCGGGGACGCATACGCGGTAATGAGGATGACCATGGTGGCGGGGGCGACGTCCTTGAGGCGGCGGATGAACTCGATGCCGTCGATCTTGGGCATTTTCAGATCGGTGATGACAAGGTCGTACGCCGTCTTGCGGCAGCGGCTCAGCGCCTTGTCGGCATCGGAGGCGCAGGTCACCACATACCCCTCCCGGGTGAGCATGATCTCGAGCAGCTCCCGCACGCCCTGGTCGTCATCCACGATCAGGATCTTCGCCATGTCCGTATCTCCTGTCCGGGGAACCGGATCTTACGGTGCCCCTGCCTTGCTCTCCGGAAGGGGCAGCCGGATCCGAAACGTCGTCCCTCGCCCGGGAAGGGTATCCAGGGCGATGCTCCCCTCCATCCCCTCCACGATGCGGTTGACGATGGCCAGTCCCAGCCCCGTTCCACGCTCCTTGGTCGTATAGAAAGGTTCGAATATTTTTTCAAGGTCCGATGAGCCGATGCCCGGCCCGGAGTCAGTGATTCTCAACTGGAGAAACCGCTTTTCGTCCGCCGTTTCCGCCATGTCCGTCTCCACCGTAAGCGTGCCTCCCTCGGGCATCGCCTGAACCGCATTGAGGAGCAGGTTCCACAGGACCTGCCGGAATTCCGTCCGGTTGGCCGACATGAAGCCGGAATGGCGGTAATTCCTGACAACCTGGACGCCCTCATTCCAGTCCGCCACGTAGCGCAGCGACTCGATGACGTCGTCGATCACCGCCCGGGGATCGAAGGACTCGGGAATGCCGGTACTCGGGCGCGCGAGGAGAAGAAAATCCCGGACGACGTTCTCAAGCTGCTCCCGGCCCCGCAGGATGATCTGCATGAGCCGGTGGTCCGCATCGGGCAGGACCAGGCTGTTTTTGAGGACCTGGATGGACCCGGAGATGGAGGCCAGGGGGTTTCGGATTTCGTGGGCCAGCCCGGCGGCCATTTCACCGATGAAGGCCAGGCGCCTGCTCTTCTCGACGGACTCCTCCATGCGCCTGATGGCCGTCAGGTCCTGGAAAACGAGGATATGGCCGATTCTCCGGTCTCTCTTGTCCTTGAGCGGGGAGACGGCGCACCCGAGGATCATCTCTTCCCGGTCGTTGCCCCGGAAGGGCATCTCGAAGCGGCTGCGGGGAACGCCGCCGGGATCCCGGTCATCCGCGAGGCCGGCGGCGCGGGCAAAACCGGGAAACACCTCGTTGATGTTCCGGTTCTCCACGGTCCGGAAAGAGAAGCCCGTCAGCTGCGTGGCCGCCCGGTTGAACGACTTGACCTGCTGCAAAAGGTTCGTGGTCACGATTCCGGCATCCACGGATTCGATGATGCTCCGGTGGAGCAGGTCGAGCTGGTCGAAGGCCGTCTCCTTTTCCGCCAGGAGAGTCCGGGCCCGCCGCTCGCGCTCCACGACGAAGCTCGCCAGGAAGGCAATGATGTAGAAGGAAACAATGTAGGTCACGATCCGGGTGAAGACATGCCCCGCCCGCTGATCGTAGAACTGGAAGTGGACGTAGTCCCCGACGGGAACGATGCGATAGTACTCCAGGTCGAGCAGGAGACCGTAGCAGACACTGCACAGCGAGGCGATGATCATCCCTCCGCCCCGCCCGAGAAAGAACACGCTGTAGATGACGATCAGGGGGTAGAACACGGCGTAGACGCTGACGACGCCGCCGGTGGCATGAACCAGCCCGGTCACCAGGAAAACGTCTCCCACACCCTGCAGATAAACATTCAGGCGGGCGTCGGCAACAAAGTACCTGAAAACCGTGTACACGGCCGCAAGCGCGAAACCGGCAAAGATGGCCGCCCCGAACCCGGGGATGGAGATCTCCGGGAGCAGCTCCTCCTCCTGAAACTGCAGGTAGAGGTAAATCGCCAGGAGAAGCGTCGTGATGAGGAGGCGGGACAGCAGGAGGATCCGAAGCCGGGTCGGTGTGTTCTCGTCGTTGAGCGCAAACGGTTCGGTCATCCGGGTGGATCCTTCCCGCCCGTCCGGGGGCGTCCGCCGTCGAGTTTTCATCGGAATCCGGCGGTGCTCCTGATTACTATGGGAGGGATCTCCCGATCAACAGGAACTTTTCCGGGGAATGGTGTACAATGGACGCATGAAGCGACCGCTCTTGCCGCTGCTGGCGTTCCAGATCGCGGGAATCCTCATCGGGTCATGGTTGCATCTGCCCGGGGCAATCCTGCCGGCCGCGCTGGCCGCGGTTCTCCTGCTTCTGCTTGCCTTCCGGATCCGCCGCCGGAGCCGGGCGGCAATCTGGATGGTCTGCGCCGGGATGGCCGTCACGGCGGCGATCCTCACGCAGAGCTCCCTGTATGGCCCCCCGCCCCCGGATTCGGTGTCCCGTTTTTCGGGGCGGGACCCGGTGACCGTCCAGGGGACGGTCTGCGAGCATCCCCGGCGCTCCCCCGACAGGGCGGACCTGACCGTCTGCTCCTCTCAGGCCCTCCGCGGCGGAAACTGGGAGCCCGCGACGGGAAAGGTGCTGCTCTCCCTGAAGGATCCGGCGCCCCGCGATTTCGTCTACGGCGACCTTCTGCGCTTTCGCGCCCGCCTCCGGGTTCCCTCCTCCTTTCACAATCCCGGAGGATTCGACGCGGAGCGGCATCTGCGCCTGCAGGGCATCCGGCTCCGGGCCTCCCTGGCGGACCCGTCGGCGGTCATCCTCATCCGGAAGGACACGGGCAATCCCGCCCGCGCCGGGCTGGAATCCTTCCGGGAAGGGCTGAAGCGGTTCATTTACGGGCATGCGCCTTCTCCCGAGCGGGAGGTGATCCAGTCCGTCATCCTGGGCGACGCGAAGGAGATCCCGGAAAGCGTCACGGAAGACTTCAACCGTAC
The DNA here is from genome assembly GCA_964578535.1 of uncultured Syntrophaceae bacterium. Taxonomy (GTDB): domain Bacteria; phylum Desulfobacterota; class Syntrophia; order Syntrophales; family PHBD01; genus PHBD01. Next base: position 139,016 of record CAZODI010000001.1, on the reverse strand, counting down.
GGGGACGTCCCACATCATCGCCATCTCCGGGTTCAACATCGGGATCATCGCCGCGTTCTTCTTTTTCCTGTTCCGGGCGGCGCTGTCCCGGTCGGAAACGATCCTCCTGGCCTTTCCGGTCCGTCCCCTGGCCATGGCCCTGGCGGTCGTTCCCGTTCTCGCCTTTACGCTGGTCGCCGGCGCGGGGATCTCGGTCCTCCGGGCGGCCATCATGGTGCTGGCCCTGATGGCCGCCCTCCTGATCGGCCGGGAGCGGGACCTGTACAACGTCCTGGCCCTGGCGGCCATGGTCATCCTGATGGTCTCGCCGGGCTCGCTCTTCGACGTGTCCTTTCAGCTCTCCTTCGCCGCCGTCGCCTCCCTTCTTTTCATCGCGCCGCGGCTCGCCCTCTGGATTCCCAGGCCGGATCCGGACAAGGGTCCGCCCGCGGCACGCCTCTTCCGGAAGGCCCTCCACCAGGCCGCCCTGTTCGTCGTCGTGACCCTGGCCGCCACGCTGGGGACCCTGCCGCTGGTGGCCTTCCATTTCAACCGGATCTCCCTGATCGCGCTGGCGGCCAACCTGCTGGTCGTTCCGATCCTGGGGCTCCTGGCGATCCCTCTGTGCACGCTCCTGATCCTGGCCTGGCTGTTCTCCAACGGCCTTGCGTCCGTCCTCACCTCCGCGGCGGCCCTGCTCGTCAAGGTCTCCCTGGATCTCCTGTCCTCGCTGGCCTCCCTTCCCTGGGCGTCTCTCTATGTGCCGACGCCCGGCATCCTGCAGTTGGCCGTCTTTTACATCCTCCTTGTCGCTTCGGTCCTGTGCATCGAGGTCCTGGCCGAACGGCGGGGGCGGGGTACTCGCGACACAACGGACGGCCGGGAAGAACGAAGCAAACGTCCGTTCGCCCCCTTCGCCTGGATCGCGGGGGCCTGCGTCCTGTTCCTTGTCGTCCAGAGCACATATCTCCTGCTGACGGACCGCCGTCCCGGAACGCTCCGGGTCACCGCCGTCGACGTCGGGCAGGGAAGCGCCACCCTCCTCCGCCTGCCTCGGGGAAGCCGCGTTCTCGTGGACGGCGGCGGCGTGCACGGGATCTCCCGTTTCGATACGGGGGAACAGGTCCTCGCCCCGTTTCTCTGGCATGAAAGGATCCTCCGGATCGATGCCGTCGTCCTGTCCCATCCCCACCCGGACCACATGGGGGGCATCCCCTTTGTCCTGAAAAACTTCCGGGTCGGCGAATTCTGGACAACCGCCGAGGCCGCCTCCTCCCCGGAGTTCCAGCCGCTCCGTAGGATCCTGGAGGACCGGGGCATTGCCCTCCGGACCGTCAACAACGCCTCGGAGCCGATCTTCCTCGATGGCGTACGGTTCGAGTTCCTCCACCCGTCCCCCCGGTCCCCAAAATCGGCAGCCGGCGTGACCGATTACGGGGATGCCAACGATTCTTCCCTCGTCCTTCGCCTGACCATGGGCGAGGTCGGCATGCTGCTTCCCGGGGACATCTCGGGCCGGGTGGAGGAGGAACTCGCCCGGTCGGGACGGGACCTGTCCGCATCGATCCTGCTGGCCCCCCACCATGGCGCCCGCACCTCCGGCACACTCCCCTTCCTCCAGAGCATCGCCCCGAAGGTCGTCATCGCCAGCGCCGGCCGGGATAACCTCTTCGGTCATCCCCATCCGGACCTGCTGGCGCGCTGCCGGGCCGTCGGGTCGGCGGTCTACCGGACGGACCGCTCCGGTGCCGTGACGGTCACAACGGACGGGCGGAAGATCGAGGTCGACACGTTTCTGAAGGACGGCCCGAGGGCCGGAGGGACTTCCTGAGCCTGCGGCGCCCCGTTCGCGGAAAAGCCTTGAACCCGGTCCGGCCAGGGGGGAGTGGAGGAACAGCGCGCCGGGTCGGTGCATCGAACGGGAGGAACGTCCGTCGAACGCCCCTCCTGTCCCGGCCCGGCCTATAATGCGGTTGCCTTTCCCTGGCATCTGTGTTAGGAATCCGCTCTTTGAGAAAAAGGGTTTGTTTACGCCATGGAAACCATCAGCGCCATCCGGGGCTTCAAAGACATCCTGCCCGCCGAGGCAGGCCAGTGGCTGTTCGTCGAAGAGCAGGCCCGTCGGGTCTTCCACGCCTTCGGCTTCCGGGACATCCGCATTCCGATCCTTGAAAAGACGGAGCTTTTCGCCCGGGGAATCGGCGAGACCACCGACGTCGTGGAGAAGGAGATGTACACCTTCACCGACCGGGGGGACGAGTCCCTGACCCTGCGGCCGGAGGCGACCGCCGGGGTCGTCCGGGCCTACATCGAACACGCCCTGTTCGCCTCCGAACCGGTGGCCCGGCTCTACACGATCGGCCCCATGTTCCGCCGCGAGCGGCCCCAGAAGGGACGCTACCGCCAGTTTTACCAGATCGACGCCGAGATCCTGGGCCTGGACGATGCGCGGGTGGACGCGGAGCTGATCCTGATGCTGACCCACTTTCTCAAGGCGGTGGGCCTCACGAACTCCCATGTCGAGATCAACTCCCTGGGATGCCCCCTGTGCCGCCCCGCCTTCCGGTCGGCCGTGGTCGCCCACCTTCAGGGGCGGGAAGAAGAGCTCTGCGGGGATTGCCGCCGGCGGATCCAGACCAATCCCCTGCGGGTCTTCGACTGCAAGATCGAGTCCTGCCGGGCCGCCGTCGAGCATGCGCCCCGCCTGGCCGATTTCCTCTGCGACGACTGCCGTGCACACTTCGGAACCGTCCAGGAATCCCTCGGCCTGTTCGGCGTGCCGTTCTCCATCAACAACCGCATGGTGCGAGGCCTCGATTACTATACCCGGACCACCTTCGAGGTGACCACCGACGTCCTGGGCGCGCAGAACGCCGTCGTGGGCGGCGGCCGCTACGACGGGCTCGTGCAGCAGTTGGGTGGGCCGGACATCCCGGGAATCGGCTTCGCCATCGGCTTCGAGCGCCTGGTATCGCTGATGCCGGGGGGAGCGGAGGACTTCCGCCGCGAGCCGGCGCTGTTCATTGCCGCCCTGGGCGCCGAGGCCCAGAAAATCGCCTTCGAACTGGCGAACCGCCTGCGCCTGGAGGGCGTCGAGGTCGAGATAGACTACGCCGGGAAGAGCCTGAAGAGCCAGATGAAGCGGGCCGACAAGCTCGGCTGCCGTTACGCATTGATTATCGGAGACCGCGAGATCGCCGAACATACCGGCGTCTTCCGGGACTTGAAGAACAGTTCGCAGACCCCGGTTCCCCTCGATCTTGCGGGCATCACCGGGAAAATGGAAGCATTGCAAAGAGGAGCAGAAGACCTTGTCTGAATTCATCACCAAGCAGAAAAGAACGCACTACTGCGGCCAGGTATCGGCCGCGGACCTTGGAAAATCCATCGTGCTCATGGGCTGGACCCACCGGAGACGGGACCACGGCGGCGTCATCTTTATTGACCTGCGGGACCGGGAAGGGCTCGTCCAGGTTGTGTTCAACCCGGAGACGAACCCCGATTCCCACCAGGTGGCCCACCGCATCCGGAGCGAGTACGTCCTCGCCGTCCGGGGAACGGTCCGCCGCCGGCCCGAAGGCATGGAAAACCCGAACATGAAAACGGGCGAGGTGGAGGTCCTGGCGGAAGAGCTGGAGATCCTCAACGAATCCAAGACCCCGCCGTTTCCGCTCGATGCGGAAGCGGAGGTCTCCGAGAACGTGCGCCTGCGCTACCGCTACCTGGATCTGCGCCGTGCCAACCTCCAGAGCAACATCATGCTCCGGAGCCGCGCCGCCGCGGCCACGCGGGAATATTTTCACGGGCAGGGCTTCATCGAGGTGGAGACGCCCGTCCTGACGAAGAGCACCCCCGAAGGGGCAAGGGATTACCTCGTCCCCAGCCGGGTGAATCCGGGCATGTTCTATGCCCTGCCCCAGTCGCCGCAGATCTTCAAGCAGCTCCTGATGGTGTCGGGGTTTGACCGCTATTACCAGATCGTCAAGTGCTTCCGCGACGAGGACCTCCGGGCGGACCGGCAGCCGGAGTTCACCCAGATCGACCTGGAGATGTCCTTCATCGAGGAGAACGACCTCATCGCCGTCATGGAGGGCTTCATGGCCCACCTGTGGCGGACGTGCCTGGGGATCGAGCTGGCCATCCCCTTCCCGAGGATTCCCTACCGGGACGCCATCAACCGCTTCGGCAAGGACAGCCCGGACACGCGCTTCGCCCTGGAGCTCCGGGACCTGACGGACGTCCTGCAGGCGTGCGGCTTCAACCTGTTCCAGGAAGTCGCCTCCGTCGGCGGTGTGATCAAGGCGATCAAAATCGAGGACAACCGGAAGCTGTCCCGCAAGGACCTGGACGAGCTGAGGGACTATGTCGCCGATTTCGGCGCCAAGGGACTGGCCTGGGCACGGGTGAACCCCGACGGCTGGACGTCCCCCATCGCCAAGTTCCTCAAGCCCGAGGAGATGAAGGCCGTGGAGGAGCGGATGGAGGCGAAGGAAGGCGACCTGATCGTCTTTGTCGCCGACAAGCCGGGAATCGTCCACGACTCGCTCGGAAACCTGAGAATATACGTGGCCCGCAAACTGGGGCTCATCGAGCCGGGACGGTTCGCCTTCAACTGGATCACCGAGTTCCCGCTCATGGAATACAGCGAAACGGAAAAACGGTTCGTCTCCACCCATCACCCCTTCACGTCTCCGGTGATGGAGGACCTGCCCTTGCTCGAAACGGACCCCGGAAAGGTCCGCGCGCGGGCCTACGACCTCGTGCTCAACGGGTCGGAGATCGGCGGCGGCAGCATCCGGATCCACCGCCAGGAGGTGCAGGCGCTCATTTTCAAGACCCTGGGGCTGGGCGAAGAGGAAGCACGGCAGAAATTCGGTTTCCTCCTGGATGCCCTGGAGTTCGGCACGCCCCCCCACGGCGGCCTCGCCTTCGGATTCGACCGCCTCATCATGATGATGACGGGGACCGAATCGATCCGCGACGTCATCGCCTTCCCGAAGACCCAGAAGGCGACCTGCCTCCTGACCGACGCACCGTCGCCGGCCAGCATCGGGCAGTTGATGGAGCTGTCGCTGAAGATCGTCCAGTAAGGCAGCCGGGCGCAGAACCCTTTTTTCCGACAGGAGACCCATACCATGGCAAAATGGAACAAATACAGGAAGGTGCTGGATCACGAGCACTCGAAATTCTGGAAGTACGAGCTGAAGGACATCGACGAGCCCAACCTCCAGAAGGAGGTGTTCCCCTACGAAGAGGTCTGCCGGATCGACTTCGACCACAAGATCGTGACGATCAACCCGGCGGACGACATCTTCATCACCGACACGACCTTCCGGGACGGCCAGCAGTCCAGGCCGCCCTACACGGTCCAGCAGATCGTCGACCTCTTCACGTTCATGCACCGCCTCGGGGGACCCCGCGGCGTCATCCGGCAGACAGAGTTCTTCCTTTACGGCAACCGGGACCGGGAGGCGGTGGAGCGGTGCCAGGCCCTGGGGTTTCCCTTCCCGGAGGTGACCGGATGGATCCGGGCAGCCATCGACGACGTGCATCTCGTGAAACAGGCCGGGCTTCGGGAGACGGGAATCCTGACCTCCGTGTCGGATTACCATATCTTCCTGAAACTCAACAAAACCAGGCGTCAGGCCATGGACGGCTACCTGGGCATCGTGAAGGCCATCCTCGATGCGGGGATCAAGCCCCGCTGTCATTTCGAGGACGTCACCCGGGCGGATATCTATGGATTCTGCATCCCCTTCGCCATCGAGCTGATGAAGCTCCGGGAGGAATCGGGCATCGACATCAAGATCCGGCTCTGCGACACCATGGGATACGGCGTGACCTATCCCGGCGCCTCCCTGCCCCGGAGTGTCGAAAAGCTCGTCCGGGCCTTCATCGAGGACGCGGGCGTGCCCGGGGAACTCCTGGAATGGCACGGCCACAACGACTTCCACAAGGCCCTGATCAACGCCACCACGGCATGGCTATACGGCTGCAGCGCCGCCAACGGTACGCTCCTCGGGCTGGGTGAGCGGACGGGCAATCCGCCTGTCGAGGCCCTCATCATCGAGTACCTCTCCCTCACGGGCGGCACCGATGGCATCGACACCACGGTGATCACGGAGATCGCCCAGTACTTTGACAAGCAGGTGGGGTACAAGATCCCCGCCAACTACCCCTTCGTGGGAGCCGACTTCAACGTGACCCGGGCGGGGATCCACGCCGACGGCCTGATCAAGTGCGAGGAGATCTACAACATCTTCGACACGGCAAAGCTCCTCAAGCGGCCGATCACACCCATGGTCTCGGACGTCTCCGGAAAGTCGGGAGTCGCCTTCTGGATCAATTCCACCCTGGGGCTGGAGGGGGACAGCGCCGTCGACAAGCGCCACCCGGGCGTCTCCAGGATTCACAAGTGGATCGCCGACCAGTACGAGGCCGGGCGCGTGACCAGCATCTCCCACGAGGAGATGGACCGGCTGGTGCGGAAGTACCTGCCGGAGCTGTTCATGTCGGACCTGGACAAGATCAAGCATCGGGCCGCCCAGGCGGCCATGGCGGTGGTCCGGCAGGCCCTCGAGGATCCGGCCATGAAGACCATGAAGCCGGAGCTCCAGGAGCCCGTCATGGAGAAGGTCCTGGAAGACCATCCATCCATCCAGTTCGCCTACGTGGTGGACATGAACGGCCGGAAGACGACCCGGAACATCACCGCCCTGGCGGACCGCACACGGTTCGAGCACTACGGCGTCGGGACGGACCAGTCCGACCGGGAGTGGTTCATCCGGCCTATCCAGACAGGCAAGAGCCACGTGACGAACTTCTACATCTCCAAGCTGACCGGCGCGCTGTGCATCACCGTGTCGGCTCCCATCGTCGATGACCAGGACGAGATGGTGGGCGTCTTCGGGCTGGACATCAAGTTCGAGGACTGGGTCAAGCGGGCCGAGGACATGGCCGAGGCGACGCAGATCGCCCTGAAGGCCGAGTACGAGGAAAAGATGAAGAGCGACCGCTGGCTCTGAAAGAAAATTCGGATTTGAGTTTGCGCAGGAAGGGGGACGGGCATGAGCCTGTCCCCTTTTGTCTTTTCAGCGGGTCCGCAAAACGCCCGCAGGCGAGGCGCGCACGTCCGGAGGAATGAGGCGTGCACTTTCGTACGTCGAATGACGATGGATGAAGCGCAACGCAGCATCCGGGCTTTCTCCGGACCCGCTGCTACGCTTCGTCCACCAGCCACTCCTCATACGGCCTCTCCCGCATCCCCTGATACCGGGGGGCCAGCTCCCGGATGAAACGGGAGGGCTGAACGATCATAGAGCCCATGCCGCGCCGGTAGTCCGACACGGGGTAGCAGAGGTAGAGCTGGTCCTTCGCCCGGGTGGAGGCCACGTAAAAGAGCCGCCGCTCCTCCTCCACCCCGCCCTCGTCGTTCAGGGCCCGGGCCAGGGGAAGCATGCCCTCGGCGCACCAGATCAGGAACACGGAAGACCACTCGAGCCCCTTGGCCTGGTGGATGGTGCTCAGGGTCACCTTGTCCGCATCGGACGAAGCGGCCACATCCTCTTTCTCCAGGTTCGTCAGGAGCGCCAGTTCGTTCAGGAAATCCTCCAGCCGCTCGAATCCCCCGGAAAAGTTCGCCAGCTGCTGCAGGTCCTCTTCCCGAAAATTCGCCTCCGGGTACAGCTCGTACAGATGGTCCCGGTATCCCTCCTCCAGGACGAGGCCGATGAGGTCAGCCACCGTGGCGTCACCGGCCTGCTCCCGGAGCCGCCGCATGACCTCCCGGAATCGCTTCAACCCCGGCAGGGCCGTCCGGGTGGCCCCCTTGAGGAAGGCCTCCGAGTCCAGTGCCGCAAGCGGCTCCGACTGGGACGAAACGAAGCGCCAGACCTTCTCCGCCGCGACTTTCCCGAGCCCGCCGTACAACGGCAGAACCCGCTTCCAGGCCAGCTCGTCCCCCGGGTTGGCCAGGATCCGCAGGTATGCCGTCACGTCCTTGATGTGGGCCTGCTCGAAGAACCGGATGCCCGAGCGGATCTCGAAGGGGATCCCCCGCCGGGTCATCTCCATCTGCAGCTCCATGGAGTGGTAATGGGCGCGGTACAGGACGGCGATGTCCCGGAGCCGCACGGTGCTTTCCAGCTCGAGGATGCGCTGGACGACGAATTGCGCCTGCTGGAGAACCGAAGACGCCGTCGCCAGAACAGGCTTCACCCCCTCCGTGCGGACGGCCCGCAAGGTCTTCTCGAACTGCTTCTCGTTGTTCCGGATGCTCAGGTTCGCCAGGTTCAGGATCTCCGGCGTGCTGCGGTAGTTCGTCTCCAGGCGGAACACCCGGCAGTCGGGGTAGCGCTCCGGGAAACGGAGGATGTTGTGGAAGTCGGCCCCCCGAAAGGAATAGATGCTCTGCGAGTCGTCGCCCACCACCATCAGGTTCCGGTGGCCCGAAGCCAGGAGATCCACCAGGTCCGCCTGGATGACGTTCGTGTCCTGGTACTCGTCCACCAGGACGTGGAGGAACCGGTCCCGGTATTCCTCGAGTGCCTCCGGATGCTCCGCCAGGAGCTGCCGGACGTTGAGGAGGAGATCGTCGAAGTCCATGGCCTGGAGCTTCCGTTTGCGCTCGCGGTAGCGCCCGGCCACGGCGGCGATGTCGTCCGCCCGGGAGATGAAGTACGGATGGCGGCTGAAGATGACGTCCCCGACGGGGGTGTCGGTATTGGCCGAAAAGCTCAGGATTCCCTGGACGACTTCCGCCTTGGGAAACTTCTCGGAGCTTTTCTTCAGGTCCAGCTCGGCGATGCAGGCCTTGACGAGGGAGACCGCGTCCTCGGCGTCCAGGATGGAGAAACTTCGTTCGTAACCTAAGCGGTCGGCGTGGCGACGGAGAATCCGGTGCGCTACGGAGTGGAACGTGCCCCCCCAGAAGCGTTCCAGCTCCAGCCCGAGAAGGGACCGGACCCGGGAGAGCATGGACCAGGCGGCCTTGTTCGTGAAGGTGGCCAGGAGGATCCGGTTGGGCGGCACGCCCGTTTCGATGAGGCGGGCCACCCGGTAAGTCAGCGTCCGGGTCTTTCCACTCCCGGCACCGGCAATGACGAGCAGCGGTCCGGCATCTTCGAGGACGACCCCTCGCTGTTCTTCGTTGAGTTCCTTCCCGTAGTCGATCTTCCTGGACACCGGCGCCTCCCGCAAGCGGAGCCGTCCGGACGGACGCAGGACTTCCGCTTCTCTCTCCCTTCCCGGCGACTCGAAATCAGGCCTTCAGGGCCTTCTTGACGGCCTCCACGGTGTCCTTGCTGCTCAGGGACAGAAAGGTCTTCAGGAGCCCCTCCTTCTCGTAGAAGCCGATCAGGGGAGCCGTCTTGGAATTGTAGGTCTCCAGGCGGAAGGAGATGGCCTCCTCCGTCTCGTCGGCCCGCTGGATGGTGGGGCTGCCGCATTTCTTGCAGGCACCGTCCGGGCCGGGGGGATTGCTCTTGATGTTGTAGATCTCCTGGCAGTCGGGATTCGAGCAGGTCCGCCGGGTGGTGAGGCGGTCCAGGATGACGTCCCGGGGCACATCCAGGTTCGCCACGAAGTCGAGGCGGATCTTCAGGTTCGCCAGCAGGGTCTTCAGGGCCTCCGCCTGGGGAATCGTGCGGGGGAAGCCGTCGAGGATGAATCCCCTGGCGCAGTCGGGCTCCTGCAGGCGGACCTCCATGAGCTTCATGATGAGGCTGTCCGGAACCAGATCACCGCGATCCATATAGCCCTTGGCCTCTTTCCCGAGGGGTGTCCCCTCCTTCACGGCGGCCCGCAGGATGTCACCCGTGGAGATCTGCACGGAGCCGTCGAACTCCGTCAGCAGCTTGGCCACCGTTCCCTTGCCGGCCCCGGGGGCGCCCAGCAATATGATCCTCATAATACAACCTCCCGATATTTTTTCATAATGTTGACTCTTCCAGATCCCGAAACAGGAGCCCCCTATAACGGATGAACAGAGGAGCGGTCAAGAAAAATGGCAAGGGACACCCCTCCACCCATTGAGAGATATCGAATGGCAGTCGGTCCTTGACAGCATCCCATGTGCCATCTATATAATCATACGCATTATGGAACCGAAACAGATTGGTCCGATACAGTTCATCCCCGGCCGGGACGGGGGCAAGTATCCCTACTGCCACTCCCTTTTTATCGAGGAGGCGGGGATCATCATCGATCCGTGCTCCGACCGCGAGATCCTTGAGGATCTTCACAAAAAAGGGAAGGTAAAGGCAGTCTGGCTCAGCCATTTCCACGAGGACCACTTCGGGGAGATTGACGTCTTCGATGGCCTTCCCATCTGGATTTCCGAGCGGGATGCCCCGCCGATGAGCAGCATCTCCGTCTTTCTGGACTGGTATGGAATCGAAGGAATGGAAGAGAGGGACTACTGGCAGCGCTTCATGGAGGAGCAGTTCCATTATCGCCCGCGCCAGCCCTCCCGCTACTTTCAGGACGGAGAGGTGATCGACCTGGAGACGGAACAGGTGGAAGTGATCGCCACGCCGGGCCATACACCGGGCAATCTTTCTTTCTTCTTCCTGAATTCGAAGATCCTCTTTGTCGGCGATTACGACCTGACCCCGTTCGGCCCCTGGTATGGAGACCGCTACTCCAGCATCGAGCAGACCCTTGATTCCATTCACCGGCTTCAGGGGATTCCTGCCAAGGTATGGCTGGCCAGCCATGAGGCGGGCATATTCAACAGCCCGCCGGGCCCTCTGTGGCATCGTTACGAAGAAGTGATCTTCGAACGGGAGCGGAAAATCCTGGCTCTTCTGAAGCAGAAAAGAACGTTCCAGGAAATCACGAACACCTGGATCTGTTATGGCAGACCAAGAACTCCCAAGGCATTTTTCGACTTTGCCGAAAGTGCCCTGATCAGGAAGCACCTGGAGTATCTGCTGAAGCGGGGGCTCATTCAACGCACAGGGATACACTATAGTCAGAGCTGAACACCAATTCATCAACCATGGAGAAGAGACGAATCCCGCAGGTGCTCCCTCTCTCGTGCGGAATCCATACCCATGTCAGCCATATGATAACCGTTAATGAAGCTCTCCATCGCATCCTGAATTCGATAGCGCCCTTGGGCCTGGAGAGGGTCGGCATCCTCGACGCCCTGGGACGGGTCCTCGGAGAAGACGTGGCGGCCCCCCGCAACATCCCGCCGAAAGACAACTCCGCCATGGACGGCTACGCCCTGCGATGGCAGGACACGTTCGGCGCCTCCCTGAAAAATCCCGTCATCCTGAAGGTGGTCGAGGACCTCCCGGCGGGGGCCGTTCCGAAGAAGAAGGTCGGCCCGGGACAGGCGACGCGGATCATGACGGGTGCCCCTCTGCCCGCGGGGGCCGACGCGGTGCTTCGCGTGGAGGACACAGAGAAAGACGGGAAGAACGTCCGCATCCTGGTGCCCGTCCAGAATGGCCAGGACATCCGCCGGGCCGGCGAAGACGTCAGGGAGGGCGAGACGGTCATCCAGCGGGGAGAGGTCATCCGCCCCGCCGAGATCGGCATGCTGGCCTCCCTGGGGCGCTCCTTCGTCTCCGTCCACCAGCGGCCCCTTGTGGCCATCCTGGCGACGGGCGATGAACTGGCGGACATCGACGAACCCGTAACGCCCTGGAAAATTATCTCCAGCAACAGTTACTCCTCGGCCGCCCAGGTGGCGGCCTGCGGCGCTGTTCCGCTGATGATCGGCATCGCCCGCGACACCCGGGAGGACCTCACGGCCAAGTTCCGCATGGCCCTCCGGGCCGACGTGATCCTGTCATCGGGCGGCGTATCCATGGGAGACTACGACCTGGTGAAGGACATCCTGCGGAGCGAGGGCAACCGGATCGAGTTCTGGCAGGTAGCCATGAGGCCGGGCAAGCCCCTGGCCTTCGGCGAGATGGGGAGCGTCCCTCTGTTCGGCCTCCCCGGCAATCCGGTTTCTTCCATGGTCTCCTTCGAGCAGTTCGTCCGGCCGTCCCTCCTGAAAATGGCGGGCCACCGGCGCATCTTCCGCAAGACCGTCCAGGCCGTCACAATGGAGGACATCAAGAAAGGCAAGGGGGTGCGGACGTTCCTGCGGGCCCGCCTGGAGCGGGAAGACTCCCGTGTTGTCGTCCGGACGACCGGCGAGCAGGGGTCGGGGATCCTCAAATCGATGGTCCAGGCGAACGGCCTCGTCGTCGTCCCGGAGGATGTCACGCTGGTCAAGGCCGGTAGTGAGGTCACGGTTCAGGTCATCGACGACGGCTGGTGGGCGGTGGAGCGGCCGGAATATCTTTAAAAACAGACTCGATTCTGCTATAAGCCCGAACGCGCGGAAGTGCCAAGGTCACTGGTGGGCCTCCCGGACTTCAAATCCGGAGTGAGGGGCTAGACACCTCTCAGGTGGGTTCGATTCCCATGCACTTCCGCCATTTTTCATTAATATCTGCATTCATCCGCCTTTTTCTCTGTACCCCGACTGTCCCCAAACTTGCCCCCTCTTGTCATTATTTTCCGCTTTGCTTCCGCCTGGACAGCTGCATACTTAAACACACTTTCCTTTCGTGCGTGATCAGTGATGATTTGGAGCTCGTCAACCGACAACCCTTTCTCGTTGACGTATTGGGAGCACGACGAATGTTTTAAGTCCGGAGTACATATCAATGTCTTCCCCGACTGCACGGCAGGCCTTATGCCAAAGATCAACCAGGAAATCAATTGTTGACATTAAGATGGCTTGAGTATGTACTGCTAAGCGATAAATATTTCAATGATATGCCATCTTAAGAGAACAAATTGGTAGAGCCGATCGCAACACCAGGGGCGCTGCTCCGGCTCACCTCGTCGTTGGGGGTAGAAGAATGACAGTGCATCGATTGGTAGTGATCGTATCCGCAGTATTAATCTTGGGCTGTCAGGCTCTCGCACCAAAGGAGGCGCAAATGCAAGTGAATAGAAATGTGCAGCATCTCAATCCGGCGGGCCTGCACAAGAATCCCGCATATACTCAGGCTATTGTCGTCAGCGGCAATACAACGACAATCTATGTCGGTGGCCAGAATGCCGTGGATGCTTCTGGCAAAATTGTCGGGAAAGGCGACATGAGAGCGCAAACGGAAAAGGCGCTACAGAATTTGGAAACAGCTCTGGCGGCAGGCGGGGCAGGACTTCAACACGTCGTAAAGTGGAACGTTTATATCCTTCATGGCCAATCGGCACAAACCGGATTCGAAGCTTTTCAAAAGGTGTGGGGCCAACGTCCGAATCCACCCGTCATTAGCGCAATCTTTGTTCCTGCATTGGCACACCCCGATTTTCTTGTTGAGATCGATGCTGTTGCGGTTATTCCTCAGAAATGATTTACCCAACAAAAGCAACACAGCCGATCGCTAAGCGTGCGCAGTGCAAAACATGAAGAACCAGCAAACAGTTGCGGCAGATAAAACTCATATGCAACAGATGGAGACAGGAAAAAGAAATGAAAAGACCGTATCAAGACAACGGTTGGTCATTCATGACCTGTCTTCGTCCTCCCGATTGGATAATGTGGTGTTGATTCTATCCGAAGCTCTTCGTGAAGAGTTCTTAAACTCAGCCAAATTTGACTTAATCAACAGAGCGGACATTATTCATGCTATCCAGGAGATGAAGCTTCAGAAGGCGGGATTGAGCGATGATCAAAAGGCCCTGCCGGTCGGGAAGTAGCTAATAGCCAATCAAATGATCACAGGCAATCTTGGGATCATAGGTAGTGCCATCATTGTTCATTCAAGAGTGATGGACTTGCAGGTAATGACAATCCTCTCACAAGGTTCGATCCGTACCAATCTCGGGAAGGAAGATAAATTACTTAAACGACTTCCCGACTTGGTTCAAAAACTCTATGCCAAATAGCGGTATTCAACTAAAAAACGTCCATAATTTTTCATCAGCTGCTTAGAGTAATTGATTTCAGATTCAATTGGAGCATAGACGATTTAAAAAGCTCCATTGTTCAGGGATTGTTCCGATCCGATTGCCCACCACACTTCCTGCTGTTTAATATTTGGAATCTATTGATATTGACAGACCTGCCCCACAGAAACCGATCCATTTTCCGTGGGGGAGAACTCAACATGCCCCAATCTATACCGAAAAGCATAGAAAAATAAACCCTTCGGTATATTGTGCTTTTTTTCTCCATCGATATAGACTGATTACCAATACGGTAAGGGAGGTTTTTCAGCGGCGTCGCAGATGAAGAGTGTATAACGCTCCGAATATTCGTCCCAACGTCCCTCTTCAAAACAGGCGGGCAACCCCGTTCGGGATCCGACAGAAACGGTCAATTCTTTCCGCTTGTGCCAGGGCAACTGCTCTCTGCACCGAGCGTCAGGTGCCACCCGGAGGACTCATATCCAGCATAGAACCTGACGGCATAAACAATCAGGAGAATTTCAGTTTCCTCCATCCTCACTCCCCAGGAGATGCCATTCATCCCGCGACGATGTTTGGGCGATGAATGGCAGGAAAAATATTGGAATAATGGAAAACAGCACACAAAAACTGATCGGCCTCGTTGATATGAACGATCCGGAAAGTGTATTTCATGAGGTCGAAATCATTCTGCACAGCATCGACCCTTCTTTTTCGATAAGGGAAATCTCGCGTGTATTCGAAGACATCATAAGGCTCTTTGAGGGCAGTTATCCGGGATATCAGGCATGCAACACGGAATACCATGACTTGCGTCATACAATGGAAGTATTTCTGGCGACGGCACGACTGATTCATGGTGCTTTTGTCGATCATCAACCACTTTCAGAAAAAATGATCAACATCGACATCATCAGCGCGCTGATGCACGATACGGGTTATAATCAAACCCTCGATGATACAAGCGGTACCGGTGCAAAATATACGATTGATCATATCCTGAGAAGCATCGATTTCTGTAACCATTACTTTGCCGGTCATCCCCGTTTCGCTGACGAATCGAAAACATTCCGTGATATCCTCCTTTGCACAGGGTTCACCGAAAGAATCAACGAAATACGATTTCTCAACCAAGAGGTTGCAACGGCTGGCAATATTCTCGGTGCGGCAGACCTTTTGGGACAGATGGCCGATCGTCTTTATCTCGAAAAACTCCTCTTTCTTTATTATGAATTCAAGGAAGCGGGCATTGCCGATTATGAAAATGAATATGATCTGCTCTTGAAGACTCTCCAGTTTTATCATGCTACACTAAATCGGCTGGAATATGACCTTGGAAGCGTCCATAAGCACATGAAGTCACACTTTCAAGTGAGGTGGGGAATCGATCATGATTTATATATAGAAAGCATCAACAACAACATAGAATACCTGAAACAGGTCATCAGCCATGAAGAATTTACTTCCTTATTGAGACGGGGAGGGATCGTAGAAAAAATCAAGATGCGCGGGCTCCATGCCTGACAGATGCTCAAGACATGAAATTCCCTCTTGCTTGTTGTTCCCGGATATGTACCTGGCCGGTATGCGCAAAAGAATCGAACGACAAATCTGAACTACAATTCGAATGACTTGATTTCTCTAATAAAAGAGTCCAGTTTGGTGTCATCCAAGATCCCCATGAACCTGAATTTCACCCCACGGCGGCGATATTGACCTTCTGTTTCCTGCAGGGGAATGTCATAAGCCGTGTCGAATTGAACCTTGTCCACAAATACTACGTTATTCGCAAGAAGCTGAATGATTCCCGATTCTACCAGTTTTTCCTTCGGTCCATCATAAATGAAAGCCAAACCTCCCTTGCTGATGTCCAGAATCCGCACCTTCCTTTCCCCATCTTCACCCGGGGCAACGATGACCATGGCTGTGCCCGTCACCGAGAACCGTTCCTGTGCACGGCCCTTCCTGAAAAACTTCCGGAGATCGTCCAATAAGCCGCCCATGGTGTTCCCCCCTCCGGCTGGTCCGCTGTAAAGGACAAATGAATCCGCTTTGTTCTCATTTTATCATCCAACCGGTTGTTTTGAAATCTCAAAAACATGAGCCCCCTCCCCCACCCTGACCGTCGGAGCCATCGGACTCCCCTTTGTTTCTGCACGGCCGGTATTTCCGGAATCTGCAGAATGGACGTTGACTTTCAAGACTCCATCCCGTATCTTCAACCCACTGAAAAATGGAGATCTTTTCCGGATCAAACCGAAACGCCGCCTTCCGAAATCCTCCAATCCATGACCGTTCCACAAGATATGGGGAAAACCTTGGACATCGAGAGGAAGAGAGCGGAGACAGGATATCGTGACGTGGACAAGACGATTCGCGCAGTACTGTTCGACCTGGATGACACCCTCCTCGTGAACGACATGAGGCGCTTCGTAAAAGAGTATTTTGACCTGCTGACCCCCGGCATGGCCCACCTGGTCCCTCCGAAAAAGTTCATCACCGCGCTTCTCGGGGCAACGTACGCGATGATGAAGAATCGGAATCCGGCCTTTACCAATCAACAGGTGTTCATGGATCACTTCTTCCCGAGCGTCGGGCGGACGGCGGAGGAGATGATGCCCCTCTTCGACGAATTCTACGAGTCGCGGTTCGGCAGCCTGCGCTCGCTGACCCGTCCCAACCCCGCGGCGCGCCTGGCTGTCAAGACCGCCATCGACACGGGCTGCGAGGTGGTCGTTGCTACAAACCCGATCTTCCCGGAGACGGCCATGAGGCAGCGCATGGACTGGGCCGGCATCTCCGACCTTCCCTTTCGGCTCGTGACATCTTACGAAATCATGCACTCGGCCAAGCCGAATCCTTTTTATTACCGGGAAATTCTGAAACTCATCGGCCGGCGCCCGGAGGAGTGCGTCATGGTGGGCGACGACTGGATCAACGACATGGAGCCTGCCATGGAAGTCGGCATCAACGTATTCTGGATCCAAGAGACAGCCGGTTCGAAGAACACCCCCGCTTCGCCGCCGCTGGGGCCCCTGTCCGATTTCCGGGACTGGTTCCTTGGAGTGCTCGGATAACCGGCATCAGATTATCGTCCGGCCGGGTTCCGCCTGGAAAGGCTCCCCGGCGGATCATAAAGGAGGGACGGCATGCCCGGATCAAGTCAGCCACCCAGCCTGCTTTCGTGGTCTTTTCATTTCCAGTTCTTCCCTTCTCTCCTGTATCGCATCGTTTTCCCTAAATATAAAATCGTCGAATCGCCCTTTGCCGGCCACGCCAAGATGGAACTGTCGATCCTCCTGGCAGTCTCGCTCGTGGCCTCCGTCACCGGGTACGCCGAGGCACTGGGAAAGGGTTCCATCCTCGGCTGGATCTTCGCCCTGGCGGGAACGGGCGGTGTCCTGTTTCTGGTTGTCCACGGAATCCGTTCTCACGCGGGGATCAAGCCGTCCTTTGACGACTTCCGCGTGGGCATCTTTTTCTTTCTGGTTTTTCTCGGATTCACGGCGGGGCTGGGAACCGGACACGCATACAAGACGGCTTACGGGGTACGGCTGCTGTGCGGGCTGGCCGGGGCGCTGGCGGGTTATATCCTGGGCATCTTCGGCGGGCTCTGGGTCCAGCGCCTGGGGTGGATGAGTGAAGTCCTGAATTTTCTGGCCGGAATCGCGCTGATCGGGATGATCATTGTCGATATCATCCTGCTGCTGTAGAACCTTCGCCGGCCCGGCCGGTATCTGGAAAGGAAGCGGACATATGAAATCTGCGGATTTCAGGACGGGAACCGGACCCTTGATCCTCCTGCTGCTTGCCGCCGTGCTGGCATGGGCGATGCCGGAGGAGGCCGTCTCCGCCGATGAAAGGCCGGACATTTTCGTACAGATGGGGCACTCGGGAAAAGTGAACGCCGTGGCCTTCAGCCCGGACGGCCGGTATGCCCTCTCGGGGGGCGAAGATTACGTCCTGAAGCTCTGGGAAGTGTCCAGCGGCATGGAGATCAGGACCTTCAGGGGACACCGGAACTGGGTCACGTCCGTGGCCTTCAGCCCCGACGGAAAGTACGCCCTGTCGGGAAGCAGGGACAATACCCTGAGGCTCTGGGACATGGCAAGCGGCGCGCCCCTCAGGACGTTCCGCGCCGACTGGATCACCTTCGCCGCCTTCAGCCCCGACGGCAGGCACGCCCTGGCGGGAAGCGTGAACGGCACGCTGACACGCTGGGACATCGCCACCGGCGCGGAGATCGGGAAAATCCAGGGATACTCGCGCGATGTCGTCGCCCTCAGTCCGGATCACCGATCCGTTCTGTCCATCGGTCTCAGCAACACCCTGACGCTCCGGGATGCTTACAGCGGCCGTGAGATGAAGGTCTTCACGGGGCATTCCGACGAGGTGAGGTCCGCGGCGTTCAGCCCGGACGGACGGTACATCCTCTCGGGGAGCATCGACAAAACGATGAGGCTCTGGGATGCATCCAGCGGCCGGCAGATCCGGGTGTTCAGGGGTCACTCGGACTGGGTGCAGACGGTTGCGTTCAGCCCGGACGGCCGGCAACTCCTGTCCGGCAGCTTCGACAACACCCTGAAGCTCTGGGATGCCGACGGAAACGTGTTGAGAACGTTCAAGGGGCATTCCTTCCGGGTCCACTCCGCCGTCTTCAGCCCCGACGGCCGGCAGATCCTGTCGGGCGGCGCCGATTTTGCCGTGCTGCTCTGGGACGCGGCCGACGGCAGGCGATTGCAGGTGTTCATCGGATTTGCACGAGAGGCGGCATGCACGGCCTTCAGCCCGGACGGAAGCCTTGCACTGTCGGGAGGCCCGGATCGTACCCTGAAGCTCTGGGATCTGGCCGGCGGTGTCGAGATCAGGAAGTTCACGGGACATTCCGGCCCCGTTACCGCCACGACGTTCAGCCCCGACGGAAGGCTCGCCCTGTCGGGAAGCGAAGACACGACCATCCGGCTCTGGGACGTGAAGACGGGCCGTGAGATCCGGGTCTTCAAGGGGCACTCCAAGGGCATCAATTCCGTTTTATTCAGCCCGGACGGGAAGCAGCGGGCCCTTTCGACGGGCCTGGACGACACCCAGCGGCTCTGGGACGTGCAAAGCGGCCGGGAAATTCGAACCTTCAAGGTTAAAACCGGCTCTATGGCCGTTCAGGCCTTCAGCCCGGACGGCCGGTTCGCCGTGTCGGCGGGAGAGGACTACGTTCTGAAGCTCCGGGATCTGGCCTCCGGCGGGGAGCCGGTCATCATGAAAGGACATTCGGATTTCGTGCATGCCGTGGCGTTCAGCCCCGACGGCCGGCAGATCCTGTCCGGAGGGGGAGGCCTGGACAGGACCCTGAGGCTCTGGGACGCCAAAAGCGGCAAGGAGATCCGGACATTCCGGGGTCACACGGACTGGGTCACGTCCGTGGCGTTCAGCCCGGACGGACGGCAGGTGCTATCGGGAAGCGAGGACACCACCCTGAAGCTCTGGGATGCGGTGACCGGCTCCGAGATCAGGACGTTCCGGGGGCATACGGGCAATGTCAATTCCGTGGCCTTCCATCCGGACGGACGGCACGTTCTTTCCGCGAGCGGCGTTGGAATACGGCCCATTTCCTATCACGGCAGCGGCGGGGACAGCACGATCCGCCTCTGGGACGTTTCCAACGGCAGGGAGATCGCCCAATTCATCAGTCTGATGGACGACGACTGGGTTGTCATCACTCCGGAGGGTCCCTTCAAGGGGTCCAGGTATGGCCCCGCGTTCCTCAATGTCAGGCAGGGCAACCGGGTGTTCGGCCTCGAGCAATTCTACGATGTCTTCTACAGGCCTGACATCGTGGAGGCGAAACTGAAGGGTGAGGACACCGCCGCGCTGGATGCGACGAACATCGAGGAAGCCCTCCGAAATCCTCCGCCTCAGGTTGCGTTCCAGAGCGTTCCGAAGGAAACCGCGGAGACAAAAGTCACCATCGGCTACAGAATCACGGCTGCCGGCGGCGGAATCGGCGAGGTCCGCCTGTTCCACAACGGCAAGCTCATCCAGTCCGACGGTTTTTACCGGCAGGCAAAGGCGGCACCGGCAGGCAATGCGACCCTTCTTTCCTACAACGCGCGGGCCATCCGGGAGGACCTGCGCAGCATCAACCTCGTCGCCAGGCAGGAAAGCGGGTTGGGCCTCATGAGAACCGTGCCGAAAGGCGACGTGTACGAAGGATCGATCACCGTGGACGCCATCCCGGGAGAAAACGACGTCAGCCTCGCGGCCTTCAACAGGAGCAATTCCGTGCAGAGCATCCTGAAGACGGCCACGTTCCGATCCACCCTCAAGGCGGATGATCCCCGCATGTACATCCTGGCCGTCGGGATCGACGAATTCAAATCCCGGGAAAGCAATCTCCGGTTCGCCGTCAAGGACGCGGAGAGCTTCGCCAGGAGAATTCAGGAGCAGTCGCGGACACAATACCGTCGCGAAAACATCCATATCAGCTCGCTGATCAACGGCGACGCGACCAAGAGGAACATTCAGGACAGGATCCATGAGCTGTCCCGGACCGTAAAACCCGGCGACGTATTCGTGCTCTTCATGGCCAGCCACGGGGTCATTCAATCGGGCCTCTACTCCATCGTCACCCACGACTACAACGGCACGCTCGACAGTGGCAGCCTCCTCAGCTCAAACGAGATCATGGAAATTTCAAAGAACATCAAGTCACTGACGCAGATCTACATTCTCGACACCTGTCACGCGGGCGGCCTCGACCGCTTTGTGAGCGGGCTTTACGATGCACGAATGACCGTCATGGCGAGGAACATGGGCCTGCACATGTTCGCATCGGCAAGCTCCACGCAGGCGGCGCTGGACGGCTACCGGGGCAGGAACGGGGTCTTCACGTACAGCCTTCTGGAGGGACTGGACAACAATCGGGCAGCCGATGCGGACGGGGACAGCCGGGTGAGCATCCGCGAACTGGGAGCCTACGCCAGGGAGCGTACGGCAAGATATTCGAAAGAGTCCGGCCACACGCAGACGCCGGTGATCAACCATTTCGGCAAGGACATATCCGTCTACGTCGTGCGGCGGCAGTAACCCCGCGAAAGACACCGCCTCCCCGGGACGATTGGGATCCTGGGCCAGAGCGGCGCGGCCAGCGAGTCGATCGTGACCATGGTCGCGTTCGACATCCGCGATGAAAAGGCTCTGGATGAGACCTATGCCTCCATGGAGGAGCGCGGGAAAGGCCGGATCGACGGCATTCTCGTTCAGCAGATGATCCGGGGGAAGAGGGAGTTCGTCGCCGGCCTGATCCGGGACCCGCAGCTCGGGCCGTGCGTCATGTTCGGCCTCGGCGGGATCTTCACGGAGGCGCTCGGGGACGTCGCATTCCGGACCGCGCCCCTCGATCTCGAAGATGCCCTGGAAATGATCGCCGAGATCAGGGCCTGGAGGCTCCTGGAACCGTTCCGGGGGGAGCCGGCTGTCAACCGGGACCGGCTGGCGGAGATTCTCCGGAACCTGAGCAGGATCGGGCTGGAGATCACGGAGATCGCCGAAATCGACATCAATCCCCTGATCATTCAAGGCGATCTCCCCGTCGCGGTGGACGCCCTTGTCGTGCTCGGAGATCCTCAGATTGCCGGTTCGGCAGCTCCTTGACTTTTCACTTCCAGGGCATTTACAGTCTTCCAGCCGACGGAAGCAAAACCATGAGAGCGGCGCCGGCATGGAGCGGCATCCCCTGCCATATCCGGGACGCGAATCGCAGAGACCAAAGGGGGAACATCCTATGTCCGTGACAGTTCGGGACACCATGCCGTACCTGAGGCGCATGTTTCGTCGGCAGATTGATTGTTCCCTGGAGAGGAGCATCGCCGTCGGCATCAATCAGGACATCAAGCAAGCTCCCGTCACATTCAGCAAAGAATACATCAACGACCGGTCCCAGCAGGTGAGGAGACTTGTCGACGCGGCAACGCCCATCCTGGAAAAATTCCACCCCATGCTCGAACTGTCGCGCTTCGTGGTGGCCATCGCCGACGAGAAGGCCGTCATCGTCGCCGGCACGGGAAACGACCGGTGGTCCGAGAGCGGGATGCGCTGCGGCTTCAATATCGGAACAAGCTGCAGCGAGGAATACATCGGAACCAACGCGATCGGAACCTCTCTTGCCACCGGTGAACCCATTTGTGTCATCGGAGAGGAGAATTTCGTCAAGCAGTGGCAGGACTCGGCCAATGCGGCAACGGTGATCCGGGACCCCTTCACGGGGGAAATCGCCGGAGCCGTGTGCCTTACCTGTTTCATCAAGCATTTTCACATATTTGCACTGGGCATCGTGCAGTCCATCGCCGGCATGATCGAAGAAAGACTGAGATACGCCCCGGAGCCGGCCGTTCGAACGAACTGGACGCCAAGGCCTTCCCTTCCGTCCATACCCCGGGCGGGCGCAAGGACCGCCGCGGGTGTCCGTTTTCCCGGAGGGGAAGACCCGTCCGCATGGGTCCGGACGCATTGCGAGTTCATATTCGGCTCCGCCGGCATCGGCCGGCTCCTCGGGAAGGCCCGGAAGGCCGCGCAATACGATTCGACCAAGCTGATCACGGGGGAAAGCGGCGTGGGCAAGGAGGTTCTGGCAAGCTTCATTCACGAGAACAGCCCGCGACGGCGACACCCCTTCGTGGCCGTCAACTGTGCGGCCATCCCACCCGATCTGACGGCGAGCGAACTCTTCGGCTATGAAGCGGGGGCCTTCACGGGAGCCAGGCGGGGGGGAAGCCCGGGCCGTTTCGAACAGGCGGCGGGCGGAACCATCTATCTCGACGAGATCAGCGAAATGAGCATGAACCTTCAGGCCTATCTGCTGCGGGTCATCGAGGACAAGACGGTGATCCCTCTCGGCGGCGGCAGGCCTCAGCGGGTCGATGTCCAGGTCGTCGCCTCGACGAACCGGGACTTGAAGGAGATGGTGGAACAAAAACGGTTCCGGGGCGACCTGTACCATCGCCTCAACGTGATATCCTTTCACATCCCGCCCCTGCGGGAGCGCCGGGAGGACATCCCCCGGCTGGTGAGCCATTTCCTCCGGAAAATGAGCGACAGACACGGAGGGGAAGCGAAGGAGATGTCGAGCCGGGCCATGGATGCGCTGCTTGACTATTCCTGGCCCGGCAACGTGCGGGAACTGGAAAACGCGATCGAGACGGCCTGCATCTTCTCGGAAGGGCGGGTGATCGAAGCCGGGGACCTCAAGGAGGATATCGCCGGCGGCTGCCACACGGAATCGCTCGACTCCAGGGAGCGGCGCCGCATCCGGGCCGCCCTCGGGATGTGCAAGTGGAACCTCTCCCGCGCTTCCCGTTCGCTGGGCATGGCCCGCTCGACGCTGTACCGGAAGATGGCACGGTACGGCATTTCCAGGGCGAATGCGTAACGGGGGAAAGGGACTCCGTTTTTCAGCCTTCCGTGCCCGTCGATTCCTCCAAGGCTTTCCGGTACCCGGAGTACTCGGGATTATCAATAGCCAGCTGCGCCATCGTCGTCTCGAACAGGTGTCGGAAAAGATCCCCTTCGCGGCAGTCCAGCTCGACGTTCCGCAGGCGGCGGCACAATTCGTCGTTCAGTTCCGCAATTCCGCCTTCGATGCCGAGCAGCGAGCGGAGCCGCCCCTGTTCCTCGCTTGCGAATCCCGGACCCAGCTGGAGTTCCCTCCGCACCAGCGCCAGGGCGTTGATGGCGACCCGCGTGTGAAAGGCCCGGTGCGAATCGACGGACTTCACGATTCTCTTTTCCAGAAATTCCTGAACGGCCTCCAGCAGCTCTAAAACAGTCGGTCGTGATGGAGCCATGTCACTTTCCCTCTCTCAGCAGACGCAGCAGATCGATCTCCGTTTCCGAGGTCCGCCGGCCGATGGCGGCCAGCTCAACGGAGCGCTTCATTCCCATCAGATGGGTGAAGGCCTGGACGATGCAGATGATTCCCCACTTCAGCGTTCCGAACACCTCCCAGAAATGGACCGCGGCGGGATCGACGGGAACGCCTCCCGCTCCCTCGTACCCGGCGAACAGGTCCTCCCGGCTTCCAAAGCCGCCGACGGGGTGGTCGATGTTGCCGAAGCGCCAGGAATTGACGCATATCCAGCCAAGGTCCTCCATGGGATCGCCGAGATGGGCAAGCTCCCAGTCGAGGACGGCCCGGACACCCTCGGGGCCGACAATGAAATTTCCGTTCCGGAAATCGCCGTGTACCAGACGCAAATCCCCCTGCTTCGGGATGTGGTCCTGAAGCCAGCGCAGGGCGTACTCGAAAACGGGGTGCCTGTCGCCGAAGGCGTCGTAAAACGTGTACAGCTGCTTCAGCCCGGCCTCCGCCGGCTGCTTCTTCAGGGGCGGCAGAAGGCCGGGATCGACGGTGTGGATGCCGGCAAGGATCCTTCCGCACTGCCGGGCCATGACGTCCCGCGCCTCCGCGTATTCGTCGTCGCGCAGGATCTTCCGCGCGATGGTCTCCCCCGGTATGCGCTGCATGGCATACCCGGGACCGATCCCGTCCTCGTCATCGAGAACGAAATGGACGGGAGGAACGGGAACGCCCGCCTTCTGCACGTTTGCCAGCACTAGCGCCTCCGTTCCCCGGTCGAGGCGGTTCTTGTCCTTCTTCCCTCCCGGGGGCGACAGCCTGAGGATCAACTCGTGGCGCTCAGCGCCGCAGAGGGCGTCGAAATGCCACGTCTCCGCGGAAGCGCCGCCGGAGAGAGGCCGGAGGTCTTCGATCACCACCGGTTTCCCGAGATGCCGCGAAGCGGCGCGGGTGAGACAGCCGGCGAGTTCTTCCTGCTTCATATCATCCCTTCTCCTTTCCCGCCGGTTCGCCGTGGATGATCTGGTCGAGGTATTCCGACATTCCGTACCCTACCCTGCCCCGGTACCGGTATTCTGTCATCCCCTCGGTGATGCGCGTCTCGAGCACGTCGCCCGCCTCGTTCTTTCTCCGGTTGCGAAGCGGGATGAGGGACAGGACCCGCCCCTCGATCTCGTGCTCGCTGTCGTCTGTCCTGGCCTTCACCTTGAGGGCGGTCTGATAGTAGTTTTCGTCCCACTCCGTCTGCAGCTCCACGTCCCGGAAGGGAACGTACCGGCCGTTCTCCAGCATGATCCCCATCATCTGGTGGTTTCCGTCTTCCTTGCCCATGATCATGAACATGAACCCGAGATCGGGGCCGAAATTCATCGGCAGCCAACGGTACCAGTAGATGTTCTGCCAGTACCGTGGGCCCCAGGAGTGGTCCCGCAGTCCGAAGCCGTCGATTTTCCATTCATGCTCCTGGACGCGGATGGTTCCTGCACCGCTCATGTGCTGCTCGTAATGCGCCTTCGCAAACGCCTCCTCCGGAGGCTCCTGGAAAGGACTGCCATCCTTGTTGACCATCTCACCGCCGAAGACCGGTCCGACCGCCTGGAAATCCAGGGCCACCGAGCAATCGACAATGGGATTCTCCGCGAAGGCCTTCATCGGTTTCGCCATCTCGTGCGGGTTCTTCAGGAGGCACACCGGTCCGCTGTAAGTGACCCGGATCCGCTTCAGCGGCTCCCGGACCTCGAATTTCAGCCCCGCCGCGTTGAGAGACTCGTTCGACGAGATGTTCGGACGGCTGAAGATGAATCCCACGCTCCCGTCGGGAAGATACAGGCAGCAGGTGACCTCCGCGTTCCCCTCGTTCGGACGGTTTCCCACACGAAACCATCCCCCCATGGCCCGGTTGAAATCGAACAGGTTGATATACATGCTTTCATTGAAGTTCTTCGCATCGTCAACGGGATGGTTGTATTCGTCCTCCGGGGATACCCGGAAAGACAGGGTGTCGAGCATATTCCTCATGAAACAATGTCCTCCCTTTTCTTCATGTATTCGTCTCGCAGCACGAACCGCATCACCTTGCCGAGCTCGAACCGCCTGGGGAGCTGGTCGATGTACCAGATCGCCGACGGGGCCTTGTAGCTTGCCATCTGCTCCTTGCAGAAGCCGATGAGCTCCTCCGCGGGCACCGTCTCCGCCGTCTGTCCCGGCGCCAGGACGACGGCCGCCACGACGCGGGCTCCCCAGGCCGGATCGGGAACGCCGAAGACGGCCGATTCCAGGACCCTGGGGTGCTGATTGAGCCGGCGCTCGACCTCGGCGGGGAAGATGTTCTCGCCGCCCCGGTTGATCATGTCCTTGGCCCGGTCGGCGAAGTACACATAGCCGTCTTCGTCCATCCATCCGGCGTCGCCGGTGTGGAACCAGCCGTTCCGGTCGATCGTCCGTGCCGTCTCTTCCGCATTCCGCCAGTATCCGACGGTCACTTTCTCGCCCCGGGAGGCGATCTCGCCCACGACCCCGGGAGGAACCTCCTTGCCGAAGGGATCCAGAATCGTGCTCTCGATGCCGTAACGGAAAGGACGGCCGATGCTCTTCAGTCGGGCGATCTTCTTTTCAACTTCTTCGGGAGATCCCGTCAGATCGTGATCCTCGGGAAGCTTGGCGATGTTGATGCACACCTCCGTCGAGCCGAAGGCGTCCATGTAGCGGATGCCCGGCGGAAATTTCTTCAGGATGTCCTGGAGGAGGGCGGGGTCCATCGGCATCGCGCCGTAGGGAACGAAACGCAGGCTGCCGAGGTCATACTTCCCGAAGGAGGGATCGTGGAGGATGAAGAAGAACATGATCGGCACCAGGTAGCACAGGGAGACCTGCTCCCGCTCCACCGTCTGCATGAATCCTTCCGGCGCAAAATCCGACGATACGACGATGGTGGATCCGAATTTCATGCCCGCATAGAGCGTCATGATGCCTGCGATGTGGTACACGGGAATGATCATCATGACGACATGATATCCCCGGTCCGGATGCATGGTGCTCTCGATGAGATTCCCCATCTCGCCGTAGAAGTTCGTCATGATCTGCCGGTGCGTCGCCATGGAGCCCTTGGGGAGGCCCGTCGTACCGCTGGTGAAGCAGATGGCCAGAACGTCGTCCAGGGTCATATCCGGCGCTTCGACCGCCTCGTCCGGCTCCCCGGCCAGCGCCGTCTCGTAATCGACCGCCCATTCGGGGGCCTCTCCGTTGGTGCAGAGATAGTGCTTCACCCCCAGTTGATAGGTGAGGGTCGGCTCAAAAACGGCGGCATACCGGCTTTCCAGGATCAGCGCCTTGGCCCCCGATTCCGTCAGGATGAACAGTGCCTCGGGACTCTTCAGGCGGAAGTTCATGGGAACGCAGATCGCGCCGAGCTTGAGGATCGCCAGATACTGCTCCGGGTACTGCCAGCCGTTGTTCTGGAAGATGGCGACACGGTCGCCCTTGCCGACGCCGAGCCGGGCAAGATAATGCGCCAGCCGGTTCGAGCGGCGGTCGATCTCCCTGTAGGTCTTCCGGACCGTTCCATCCGCGGTGACGACGGCTGTCCGTTCCGGATAGTCCCCGATGACCTGCGTCAGGTGTTCGAGCAGGTTGTTTTTCTCAAACGTGATCGGCACGTATTCGGGCATGGTCCCTCCTTGTGTGAAATGGCGATGTTCTCCTTCTGTCCCGGACGGTTCGCGGCACCATCAGACTCCCTCAAGGAACCGTCGCGGATTGGCGATCAGCATCGTCTCGATCTGCCCGCTGCTGACAGCGGCCTTCTTCAGCGCCGGGATGATGTCCTGGAAAATGTGGGTGATGTTGTAATTCGGCATGACCAGGCTCACGATCTCCGAAACCCCCTGCCGGCCCAGCCAGTAATTCACGTAGTCGTTTGAAATCATGATTTTATCGGCCCAGCCGAGACCGAGAAGGCCGATGAGGCAGGCAACCCTGCGGGAATCCGGCGGCGCTCCGCCGACATTTTCCACGCCGAAACGGTCGAAGGCGATGTATACGCCTTTTTCGAGGACCCGGAGGAGGTAGTCCATATCCGTCGATCCGTCGATATGCCCGATCATGATCCGCTTCGGGTCGACCCCCTCGGCGATGAGCAGATCGGCCTGCTCGGGTCCGAGTTTCCCCTCCTGGGTATGCGTGATGATCGGGATGCCGTTCTCCTTCGAGACCCGGGCGGCCGCCCGGAAGAACATCGCCTCGTAGTCCGTGATGGCATCTTTGCCGGAGGCAACCTTGAAAACGGCGGGCCGGATGCCGGTAGCTCCGACACCCTTCTCCACCTCTGTCTTGAACATCTCGTACACCTGCTCCACACCCTGCCCGAACTGGCTCCGCAGCTTGAAATAGGGCGGCGCCCCCTCACCCTCGAAGTAGTATCCGCTGGAGCAGAGAATGTTGAGGCCGCTCTTTTCCGAGATTTCCCGGAGCAGCTCCACATCCCTTCCACACTCGTTCGGCGTGACGTCGACAACGGTTTTCACGCCCTGCTCCATGACTCTTCCAGCCATCTTCAAGCCGGCCTCCACGCAGGCCTGCCGGTCGAAGGGGCCCATGGTGACGTCGCCCTGCCAGCCGGGAAATCCGAACAGGAAGTGTTCGTGCATCAGGGTCATGCCCAGGTTCTCGGAAGAAACGACGCCGGAAACGGTGCTGATGTCCATGGCTGCCCTCCTGAAAAAGGGTTGATGAGGTTATGAACTGCCGCGCTCTCCCGTTGAGCAACAGGCGTACCATGAACGCTCCCACGGGCTGGCTTACTGCAACATACTGTTTTGCTTATTTATTAAATGAATACAGAGGACGGCGGCCGCCTTCCCGGCGAACCAGGTTGTCGCGTCTCTTTGAGACACTCTGTCCCATTGTGTTCGACGGGGATCCGTCGTGAGGAAAGGGGGAAAATGTCTACTCTGGAAAGGGGGGAAGACGATTCGCGCCGGTGAGCGAAAGTGGAGCCTCACAGCCTGATTGGAGAGGGACAGGAATTTTCCGGGGAAACAGGTACGTGATTCGATTCCTGCCTCACCGGGAGCAGGCGCCGTGAATCTTGCCAGACATGATGCAGTTCATTTCCAGCCGGCGATGAGGCCAGAGTCGTTGGGGGCCCGGAACGGCAGGCGGCAGACATCCCGGAGGCCCGCGGCGGTGAGCATGTCCCGGATCTCCGAATCCGAGTAGGAGCGCCCCTCGGGGGTCCCCAGGAGCATGTTGAGGGAAAACAGGGCCGGGTGCAGGGGCCCGTCCTTCGTGTCGTTCAGGATGAACTCGTGGACGACCAAAACACCTCCCGGCTCCAGGGCCGCCGTCGCCCTGGAGACGATCTTCCTGCAATCTTCCGGCCCTTCCCCGTGCAGGATGTGCGACAGCCAGGCGGCGTCGTACCCTTCTCCCAGGTCGTCATCCAGGTAGTTCCCTGCCCGGAAGGCAATACGGTCCTCCATGCCGAAGCGGCGGATGGTCTTCCTTGCAAAGGGCCGGGTGGTCTTGAGATCGAAGACGGTAGCCCGGAGCCCCTCATATCGCCGGCAGAAGTGAATCGCATAGGTTCCCGGCCCTCCGCCCAGGTCCAACAGATGCTTCCGTCCTGTCAGATCGACTTCCTGTACGATCTTGGGCGCCAGGCGGCTGGCCAGGTTGAACATCCCCATGAGAAAGCTTTCCCGGACCTCCCGGTTCCGGAACGTCGAGCGCTTCCGGATCGGCCTGCCCCCCCGCACGGCTGCGGGCATTCTGGCCCAGGACTCCATCAGGTGGTGATGGTGGAGGATCATGTACCCGATATATTCCTTCGACCCCTCCACAAGATACGTCCAGGACTCTTCGGTGTTCCGGTAACGATCGCCGTCCCGTGCCAGAAGCCCCATGGCGGTGAGGGCGTTCAGGAGTGCAGCGGTTCCGCGCAGGCTGGACGCCGTCTTTTGCGCCACATCCTCCGCCGGGAGCGAACTCCTTCCGAGGGCGGTGAAGATGCCCAGCTTCACCCCGGTGTGGAGTGCACAGGTCTGCCAGTAGGAGCCGGACACCTCCAGGAGGCGTCCGGCTGTCCACGTTTCCTTCATTATTCCTTGGCCTTGGGTTTCTTTTCCTTGGCGGTGCCTTCTTTCTTCTCCGCCTTTTCCTCTTTCTTCTTCTTGCTCTTGGAGGTTTTCTCCTCCACCGGGGGCGGTGCGTCCCCCTTCTTCTTCTCAGTCTTGGCCTCCGCCAGTTTCCGGACCTTCGTCTCCTTCTTTTCGGCGGTCTTCTTGTCCTTGGCGTCAATGGCGGCCAGACGCCCGTCGGCCTCCCGGACCTTTGCTTTCAGGGACCGCACGACGGCGTCCCTTGCCGCAGCGGTGCCTTCCACTCCCCTGGCGGCCAGTTCGGCCAATCGCTGATCCAGTTTTTTCTGCCAGATCTCCTTCTGGCTCTGGCGGATCCCCTTTGCTTTCGAAGCCATGAAACACTACCTCCCAGTTGAATTTTCTTCGATTTGATCCGAGGCGCGAGCGCCGCGGAGGCATGATTGATCTTTCCCGGGGAACGGAAACGGGTTCCGTTTCAGGAAATGGAGCACATCCCCGAACGTCTCGAAAGGCACGCAGGAATGGCGCCTCTTCCCGCAGACATCGAGAAGGACCCCCTTGGCAAACACGAGGTCCGCTTCCGCGGAGGGACAGACGTCCGATTGGCCGTTCCCGATGTAGACGATGCGGTCATAGCGGTCCCGCCGGGAGCGGAGGATTCTCCGCTTGCAGGTTCCGCAGCGCCCGCAGTCCTCGCCGGCCCAGGGAAATTCGATGGACGGGGGCAGCCCGTCCCGGAAGACCGTCCGGTTTGCGTGAACGGGGATATCCTCCAGGCCGTGCCCCCGGAGGACCGCATCGATATAGAAGTCCAGCCCGTCCGAAACGATGATCAGGTCCAGGCTCTTCTCCCGGCAGAATTGCCGGAAGGCGGGAAAGTGTCCGTCCAGATCCGCTTCCCCGAGAACAAAGGCGAGCATTCGATCCCGATCCCCCTCCAGGATGGCCGCCACCTTCTCGTACGCCTCCCGGGAGCCGATCTCGCCCCGGCAGTAGGCCTCGTCGATAGCCTGCCAGCCCCGGCCGGTGAATCGGTTGAAGAGCCCGTTCCCGACATCCGTCCGGGAAACGGTGCCGTCAAAGTCGCAGATGACGAGGACCGTTCCGTCCCCGGCGGCTCCCCTCATGGATTCTGATCGTCTTTCTTTTTCTTCTTCCTGATCATGCTCACGCCGAGGGCGATGAGGATGAGGGGCAGGATGTACTGCCCCAGGGCTTCCAGGTCGACGTTCAGCGTCTTCGTCAGGAGGAACACGAGCCCGACGGCCATTAAAATCCAGCCGCCCAGATCCTTCACCCGCTGGAAAAGCGTCGCCGCGGCGACGACGATCAGGAGAACCGGCCAGCTGTCTCCGAAACCCCACAGGCCCGTGTTGTGCAGAAAGATCAGCACGCCGAGGGCGATGAGGATGATGCCTCCCGTCAGGATGTGTCGTTTTTCCCTCGCTTCCAAGAGATCCCTTTCTCCTTTCCGATACCGATGACGGCTCCCGTCTTCCTTCTCCCGCCGCCCCCTTGAGGGAAGGGGCGGAAAGACGGATGCACCGCGTCCGGCAACCGCTCTCGGCTACTTCAGAAACGGCTTGAACAGATCGATGGGAATGGGGAACACCGTCGTGGAGTTATTCTCCGAGGCGATCTGGTTCAGCGTCTGCAGATAGCGAAGCTGGAGCGACATCGGCTGGGTCTCCATGAGGGCCGCCGCCTCGATGAGCTTCTGGGCCGCCTGGAACTCTCCCTCGGCGTTGATGACTTTGGCCCGCCGCTCCCGCTCGGCCTCGGCCTGCTTGGCCATGGCCCGCTTCATCTCTTCCGGCAGGTCGATGTGCTTGACCTCCACCAGGGAGACCTTGATTCCCCACGGATCGGTGCTCCGGTCCAGGATCTCCTGGAGATGGAGGTTGATTTTCTCCCGCTCCGAAAGGATCTCGTCCAGCTCCGCCTGGCCGCAGATACTGCGGAGGGTTGTCTGGGCCAGCTGGGAAGTGGCGTACAGGAAGTTTTCCACCTCCGTCACCGCCGACGTGGCGGAGACGACGCGGAAATAGATCACCGCGTTCACCTTGATGGAGACGTTGTCCCGGGTGATCACGTCCTGGGGCGGTACATCCATGGTGATGGTCCGCATGTCCACCTTCACCATCCGGTCGATCACGGGAATCAGGATGATGAGGCCCGGCCCCTTCTGGTCGATGATCCGCCCGAGGCGGAAGACAACGGCCCGCTCATACTCGTTGAGAACCCGCAGGGCCGACGCAAGAAACATGATAACGAGAATGACGATGGTCGTAATGACGGTCAGAGACATGGATCAATCCTCCTTTTTCAATAGCCCTTCCACTTTGAGCCGGAGCCCCTGCACCTCCAGGACCCGGATCTTCCGGTCCTTTTCAATGGGCTGATCACTGCAGGCGTTCCAGTATTCCCCCTTCACGAAGACCTTGCCTTCCCCATGGACGTCTGTCACCGCATAACCCTCCACACCCGTCATGCCTTCGCTCCCCGTCCGCTTTTGCCGGAGCTGTGCCTTCACCGCCAGGCTGACGACGGCGGCAAAGAACAGGGAAACAAGAATCACCGCCGGGACAAGGACTCCCCAGGACACCCGGAGGGCCGGCTCGGGAGAGTCGAACAGGAGAAGCGAGCCCAGAACCAGGGAGATGACGCCGCCGATGGTCAGGACCCCGTGGCTGATGACCTTGATCTCGGCGATGAAGAAAACAATCCCCAGCAGGATGAGCGCCACACCCGCATAGTTGACCGGCAGGGTCTGAAGGGCGAAGAAGGCGAGAATCAGCGAGATCCCGCCCATCACACCGGGGAGGATGACCCCGGGGTTGGCAAATTCGAAGTACAGGCCCGCCAAACCCACCAGGAGAAGGATATAGGCGATGTTCGGGTCGCTCAGGGCGGTCAGGATCTTCTGGCGGGTCCCCATTTCCTTTGCCCTGACCTGGGCCCCCTGGGTCCGAAGGGTTTTTTTGCCGGATACCAGGGTCACTTCCCGGCCGTCCATCTGGGCCAGGAGATGATTCACATCGGTGGCGACATAATCGATCACATTGAGCTTCAGGGCGTTCTCCGCCGTGACGGACTCGCTCTTCCGGACGGACCGCTCCACCCAGTCTTCGTTGCGGTTCCGCTGCCTGGCGATGCCCCGGACATAGGCCACGGCATCGTTCTCGACTTTCTGCATCATGGTCTTGTCGCCGCCGCCGAATCCCAGGGCCACCGGATGGGCCGCCCCGATGTTCGTCCCCGGCGCCATGGCGGCGACGTGGGCGGAGACGGTAATGATGACCCCCGCGGAAGCAGCCCTGGCCCCCGACGGACCGACATAGACGATCACCGGCAGGGGAGCATTCAGGATCGCTTTGGCGATGTCCCTCATGGCCAGGTCAAGCCCGCCCGGCGTGTCCAGCAGCAGGATCACGCCATCGGCCTTCGATTTCCCGGCTTCGGCGATGCTCTGAACGATATATTCGGCAATCGGCGGGGTGATGGTGGCGTTCACCGTAATCAGGTCGAACACCGGGTTCTTCCCCTCCTCGGCCGCCGGCGCGGGACCGGAGAAGATCAGGAGCGCCAGGAGGGCG
Organism: uncultured Syntrophaceae bacterium; assembly: GCA_964578535.1. GTDB lineage: Bacteria > Desulfobacterota > Syntrophia > Syntrophales > PHBD01 > PHBD01. The sequence goes on along the minus strand of CAZODI010000001.1, from coordinate 105,570 downwards.
GCTGTCAGGATCCACATCGATCTTTTTTTCATGAGAGCCCCAGTTCGTGCATGATCATCTGGACGTCTTCCCAGACCATTTTCTTCGCCCCGGGATTCCGGAGGAGATATGCCGGATGATAGGTCGGCATGAGCCGGATTCCCTGGTAATCGTGAAAGCGGCCCCGGAGGACCGTGATCGGTGAGTCCGTCTTCAGCAGGGTCCTGGCCGCAAAGGTCCCCAACGCGCAGATGACCCGCGGCCCGATGGCCTCCAGCTGCTTCCGGAGAAAGGGCTCGCAGGCCTCGATCTCCGCCGGGGCGGGATTGCGGTTCCCCGGAGGGCGACACTTCAGGATGTTGCAGATGTACACGTCGGACCGCCGGAGTTTCATGGCCTCGATGATGCGGGTCAGGAGCTGTCCGGCACGCCCTACGAACGGCCGTCCCTGGGCGTCCTCGTCGGCCCCCGGCGCCTCCCCGACAAAGACGAGTTCCGCCTTCGGACTCCCTTCGCCGAAGACGATGTTCTTCCGCGAGTCCGCCAGGATACAGCGTCGGCAGTCACCCAGCTCCGCACGGACGTCATCCAGCGTTCTTCCCGCCGGAAGGATCGGTCCCTTCTGAAGGATCGGCTCCGCCCTCGCGGGCTCCGGCTCCGAGGGCAGAGGCCCCGACGCGCGAAAGAACGACACGCGCCGCCGGGAATCCAGCTCCCACTCCGCATATTCCCGGAGAGACGAAACGACCTGCCGAAGCTCTTCGGATGGATCCTGAGAAGGGCCGCTCATCCCCGTCGCCCCCGTTTCGCTTCCTTCAGGAGCGCCTGTACGCGGTCGAGGATCCACCCGGCCGCCTCGGTCTTGTCCATCAGCGGCAGGGACTCGACGTTTCCCTTGCGGTCCAGGATCTTGATGATGTTGGTGTCGCACTGGAAACCGGCACCCTCCTCGCGGAGGTCATTGGCCACGATCAGGTCCATGTTCTTGTCGATCAGCTTGGACCGGGCGTTTGCCAGGAGGTTCTCCGACTCCATGGCGAACCCGACGAGCACGCGCTTTCCCTTCTTCCGCCCGATCTCCCGGATGATATCGGGATTCCGCTCCAGGGCAAGCGTCAGGGGACCTTCCTTCTTTTTGATCTTCTGGTCCGCCAGGGCGGCGGGACGGTAATCCGCCACGGCAGCCGCCTTGATGACAGCGGTTAGGCCCTTCAGGCGGGACAGGACGGCGTCCCGCATCTCCAGCGCGCTTCCGACATTCACGACCTCCACGCCGGCGGGCGGCGGAAGGGATGTCGGGCCGCTCACGAGGGTGACCCGCGCCCCGCGGCGTCGTGCCTGGAGAGCGATGGCATAACCCATCTTCCCGGAGGAGTAGTTGGTGATGAAACGGACCGGGTCGAAGGGCTCCCGGGTCGGGCCGGCCGTAACGAGGACATGCTCCCCATTCAGGTCCTTCGGAGTCAGAATGGAAACGGCCTCCTCGACGATCTCGGAAACGTCCGGGAGGCGGCCCTGTCCCTCGGACTTGCAGGCCAGGGGTCCCGACGCCGGTGGGAGAACATGGTATCCCCAGGACCGGAGCTTTCCAAGGTTCTCCTGGAGGGCCGGGCTCTCATACATGTGGTTGTTCATGGCGGGACAGAAGAGGACCGGCGCCTTCATGGCCATAAAGATCGTCGTGAGCAGGTCGTCGGCGATGCCGGCGGCGGCCTTTCCGATGACGTTGGCCGTGGCCGGGGCGACGATCATCAGCTCCGCGAACTCCGCCAGGGCGATGTGGGCGATGTCCTGTTCCCGGATGAGCGTGAACAGCTCCGTGTAGACGGGGTTTCCCGACACGGTCTGGAGGGTCAGCGGGGTCACGAACTCCCGGGCGCCTGCGGTCATGACGACCTTCACCTCGGCCCCCCGGCGGACCAGCTCCCGGGTCAGCTCGGCGCACTTGTAAGCCGCAATTCCACCCGTCACCCCCAGCACCACGCGCCGCCCCTTGAGCATCCTCGGATTCCTCCCCCACTCCCCGATCCCGGAGAGAAGTTATATCGGTTTGATTTTATAGCAACTGCAGCGGGGAAGATCAAGGGATTCCTGTCCGGATGCGGCCTGCGAGGCTCTCCTGCGACGGGTATTCCCTCACGAAAGATCGTGCCCGCGGCTCCCTGAACAATGGTTCCACGGGATCGGATCCAATGGGTCTATCCGACCTGCATCCTGATGCACCTCCCCGGACCATAACGAATCCATGAGATGGATGGGCACCCCGGGCCGGGGGTGTCAACTATCCAAGTTGCTCTTATGGATCCATTCCCTGCCAGCATGGTCCTGTTGCAACACCAGGTGGAGCGAACCTCGAATATCAGACTCATCACGTAATGAATTTTAGTACTATTTAAATGATTATCAGGTGTTGCAATTCGCAAAACAGGTGCTATGGGTCTGGTCCCGACATGAATCTCCAGCCTGCATGAACATGCCGGCAACAAACTCTTCTCCTGCAAGACACAGCCCATTCGCAGACTGGACCGGCCGATAGACGGCGGAAGCGTTCGCTTCCGGGGCGACGTCGGGCATTCAGCATCCTCCGTGATGAAAGAAAGGAAAAGGCGTTATGAAAAGAGTGCTGGTTTATCTGACCGTATGGCTGTGTATGATATCGTTTGTCTCCTCCGTCTCCGCCGAACGCATCAAAATCGGCTTCATCGTCAAGCAGCCCGACGAATCCTGGTTCCAGGACGAATGGAAATATGCCGACCAGGCGGGCCGGCAGTTCGGTTTCGACGTCATCAGGATCGGCGGAACCGACGGGGAAAAGGTCCTGAACGGAATCGACAACCTGGCGACCCAGGGCGCGAAGGGATTCATCATCTGCACCCCCGACGTGAAACTGGGTCCGGCTATCGCGGCCAGGGCCCGGGCGAACCGCCTGAAGCTGATGAGCGTCGACGACCGCTTCATCGGCCCGAAGGGGGCCGTCATGGAAGACGTGCATCATGTCGGAATCTCCGCCTACAACATCGGATCGCTGGCCGGCCAGACCATCCTCGGCGAGGCGAAGGCGCGAGCCTGGAACCTGAAGAACGTGGGCTTCCTCCGGATGAGCTTCGATTCCCTGCCCACCATCAAGGAGCGAACGGACGGCGCCACCGCCGCACTCGTCGCGGCCGGCATTCCGAAAGCGCGAATCTTCGATTCCCCGATGAAGACCCTCGACACGGAAGGAAGCTTCAACGCGGCCAGCATCACCATCACCAAGCATCCGAACATCAGCCTCTGGATCGTTGCCGGCGGAAACGACAACTCCGTCCTGGGGGCGATCCGGGCCCTGGAAGGACACGGGTTCGGCGCCGACAGGGCGATCGGCGTCGGGATCAACGGAACCGAGGCGGTCGCGGAGTTCCAGAAGAAGAACAAAACGGCCTTCACGGCCTCCATCCTTCTGAACGCCAGGCAGCACGGGTACGACACGGCCAGAAGCATGTATTTTTGGATCCGGGACGGGAAAGAGCCCCCGAAAATCACCTGGACGGCGGGCACCGTCATGACGCGCAAGAACTACAAGAGCCTGATGGGCCTCAAGTAGGAACCGGGACCGGAAGGAAACAGGAAGCGGGCGGAACGACGGCGCCGCCGCGGTCCCGCCCGCTTCCAGCCTGCAGGGCGATGGAATCATGAGTTCGTTTCTGGAGTTTCAAGGCATCACCAAGACCTTTCCCGGAGTCAGGGCCCTCGACAACGTCTCGTTCAGCGTAGCGAAAGGGACGGTGCACGGTCTGGTCGGAGAGAACGGCGCCGGCAAATCCACGCTGCTGAAGATATTGAGCGGCGCATACACCCCCACGGAAGGGAAAATCGTCATCCATCAGGAACCGAAGGTTTTCACCAAGACCCGCGATGCAATCGATGCCGGGGTCGCCATCATCTACCAGGAGCTGAACCTGGTCCCGGAGATGACGGTGGCGGAAAACCTGCTTCTCGGGCAATGGCCACGGCGCGGTTTCTTCCTGGACCGGAAGAAACTCCTGGAGCGTTCCCGGACTCAGATCACGGAGCTTCTGGAGGATATCGATCCGGACACCCGGCTGAAGCTTCTGCCCATCGGGCAGAGACAGATGATCGAGATCGGCAAGGCCCTCCTCCACAACGCCGAGGTCATTGCGTTCGACGAGCCGACCAGTTCCCTCTCCAGGAAGGAAACGGAGCGGCTTTTCCTCATCATCCGGAATCTCCGCGCGCAGGGGAAAACCATTCTGTACGTGTCGCACCGGCTCGAAGAGATTTTCGCGCTGTGCGACGCCGTCACCGTCTTCCGGGACGGGCGCAGGATCCAGACCTTCGAGTCGATGGAGGGCGTGACGGACAATACCCTGATCCAGCGCATGGTCGGCCGTGAAATCAAGGATATGTACGGTTATCGTCCCCGGGGAAAAGGCTCCGTGCTGTTCGAGGTGACCGGCCTTCAGGGCCCCGGGATCCATGCCAAGGCTTCCTTTTCCGCGGCGCGGGGCGAGATCGTCGGGTTTTTCGGCCTCAGCGGTTCCGGACGGACGGAGTTGATGAAGAACATCTTCGGCGCCATCGAGAAGCGGTGCGGCGACATTCGCATCGACGGCAGATCCGTCGCCGTCCACAATCCCTTTTCGGCCATCAGTCAGGGCCTCTGCCTCTGCCCGGAAGACAGAAAATACGAGGGAATCATTGCCGTCCGATCCCTGAGCGAAAACATCAACATCAGTTCCCGGCGGCACCTTCTGAAACTCGGACTTTTCCTGAACAAGCGGCGCGAGCAGGAACGGGCGGACAGCTACATCGAAACGCTCCACATCCGGACCCCGTCAAGAGACCAGTACATCGGCAACCTCTCGGGCGGAAACCAGCAGAAAGCCATTCTCGCGCGATGGCTCAGCGAAAAAGTCGATGTCTTCCTGCTGGACGAGCCGACCCGCGGCATCGACGTCGGATCGAAGTACGAGATTTACCAGATCATGTACGGACTGGCGGAAGAAGGGAAGACCGTCATTTTTGCCTCCAGCAGCCTGCCGGAAGTGATGGGCGTCGCCGACCGCGTCGTGGTCATGTGCGGGGGCACCATCATCGGTGAAGTGGACCGGAAAGACGTCAGCGAGGAAACCCTTCTTTCGATGGCATTACCCAAAGGATAACCGAGGATACGGGTTCTATGAACAGGACTGTCGAACAACATGCGGGATCGGAAGCAGCCGCATGGGATTTGAGGAAATTGCGGATCAACCGGTTTTTGCAGAATATCTGGGCAAACTCCGGAATGGTGGTGGTCTATGTCGTCATGTTCATCGCGTGCTCGGTGTTCGTGCCCTATTTCTTCACGATGCGCAACATGATCGGACTGGCCCTTTCCATCACGACGATCGGCATGATCGCCTGCACCATGATGTTCATCCTTGCCGCCGGGGACCTGGATCTCTCCGTCGGCTCCATTGTTGCGTTTTCCGGCATCATCGCCGCCACGGTCATCAACCAGACCGGAGACGTCTATATCGGCGCCCTGGCGGGAGTGATCGGCGGGGGGGCCGTGGGGCTGCTGAACGGCACCCTCATCGCCGTCTTCAACCTGAACCCCCTGATCTGCACCCTGGCGACCATGCAGATCGTCCGGGGCGGCGCCATGATCGTTTCCGACGGCATCGCCATCGGCATCACCGTCCCGGAATTCTTCGCCCTGGGCAACGAGTCGGTTTTCGGGATTCCCAACCCCATCTGGATCACCATCCTGATTTTCATCGTCTTCGGAATCCTGCTGAACAGCACGTCCTACGGGAAAAACATCCTGGCCATCGGCGGCAACAAAGAGGCGTCCCGCCTGGCCGGGATCCATGTCTCCCGGATGAAAAACGCAGCGTTCACCCTGCAGGGGTTCGTCTGCGGAATCGCCGGCGTCATCCTGTCGTCCCGCATGACGAGCGGACAGCCCAACGTCGCCCTGGGGCTGGAGCTGGACGTGATCGCAGCGTGCGTTCTCGGCGGCGTCTCCCTGCTGGGCGGCATCGCCACGATCGAAGGGCTGCTCGCCGGCGTCCTCATCATGGGAACGGTGCAGAACGTCCTCAACCTGCTGAACGTCGAGACCTTCTACCAGTACGTGGTCCGGGGCGCCATTCTGATCATCGCCGTCCTCCTGGACCAGTTCAAGCAGCGCAACCAGTCGGCGGTGATGCGGTGATGGAGCTTCAGGCGCTCTCTCCCTGGAATCATCCCTCCACGGCCGCCGGGGATCAAGCCGGGCGGATTCGCGGGGCCTTCCGCCGCCACTTCGGCGAGCCCGCGATGGTGGTTCGCAGCCCCGGCCGCGTGAATCTCATCGGCGAGCACACGGACTACAATCTGGGTTTTGCGCTTCCCGGCGCCGTGGACCGTGCCATCTGGCTTGCCGCCAGTCCCCGCCGGGACCGTTTCTGCCGTTTCTACAGCGTGGACTTGAACGATACCCTGGTCCTGAACCTGGACAAACTCTCCCCTTCCGAGTCTCACTGGGCCAATTACCTGCTGGGAATCTATGCCGAGCTGGCCGCGGACGGCAGGAATCTCCGGGGCGTGGACTGTTCATTCGGGGGAAACGTACCCATCGCCAGCGGCATGTCCTCTTCCGCCGCCCTGGAATGCAGCTTCGCCTTTGCCCTCAACGCACTTTTCGGCCTGGCGCTGGATCCCATGGCCCTGGCCCGCCTCTGCCAGCGGGCGGAGAATCGTTTTGTGGGTGTGGCCTGCGGAATCATGGATCCGTTCGCATCCCTGCTGGGCAGGAAGGAGTCCCTGATTCATCTGGACTGCCGCAACTGCAGCTTCCGGTATGTGCCCTTCAAGCGGGACGACGTACGGGTTGTGTTGTGCGATTCGCAGGTACGGCGAACCCTCCGGAACAGCGAGTACAACACGCGACGAGCCCAGTGCGAGGCGGGCGTAACCGTGCTGGCGGAGGCTATTCCGGAAGTCTGGAGCCTGCGGGACGCCACGTTGGACATGCTGGATGCGGTCCGGAACCGCCTGGATCCCCTGGTATACCGGCGATGCCGCTACGTTGTGGAGGAAAACCGGCGCGTGCTGGAGGCCTGTGAGGCCCTGGAACGGAACGATCTGCAGGCCGTCGGCACCCTCATGAACGCAACCCACAGGGGCCTGCGCGACGAATACGAGGTTTCCTGCGCGGAGATCGACGTCCTGGCGGAGGCGGCCATGGAGGTGCCGGGCGTCCTGGGGAGTCGCATGATGGGCGGAGGTTTCGGCGGCTGCACGATCAACCTGGTGGAGGAAACCTCCCTGGACCGATTCCGGGAGGCCATGGCGGCCGTGTTTCGCGACCGCCTGAATCAATCTCCCGTCATCCACATCTGCCGCATCGACAACGGCACAACGGAGGAAACCTGATGTTCTCAGACCGCTCCCATCGCCGGCTCAATGTCCTGACCGGTGAATCCATCCTGGTGAGTCCCCATCGCGATCAGCGTCCCTGGCAGGGACTCCGGGAAAGAATCCCCGAGATCAGCCGCCCGGCCTACGATCCGGATTGCTATCTCTGCCCCGGCAACGCCCGGGCGGGAGGCCGCATGAATCCTACGTATGAAGGGACTTTCGCCTTCGACAACGATTTCGCGGCCCTCCAGCCCAGGCTGCACCGGCGGCCAGAACGATACGAATTCGGCCTGCTGTCGGCGGAGGCGGAGGGGGGAGTCTGCCGGGTCGTGTGCTTTTCCCCGCGCCACGATCTCAGCCTTCCGGAACTCGGCGTCGAGGAGATCGATGCCGTTCTCGCCGCCTGGACCCAGGAGTCCGCCGCCCTGGGCGCCAGGGATTCCATCCGTTACGTCCAGATCTTCGAAAACAAAGGCGAAATCATGGGCTGTTCGAATCCTCACCCCCACAGCCAGATCTGGGCCACGGAGCACGTTCCCACGGAGCCCGCCAAGGAACTGGTTTGCCAGCGGCATTATTTTCAGACCCACGGCCGTCCCCTGCTGCTGGACGTGCTGATCCAGGAAAGGACCGCCGGCGTGCGCATCGTGGCGGAAAACGGGCACTGGACGGCCATGGTGCCCTTCTGGGCGCTCTGGCCCTTCGAGACGCTGCTCATTCCGCGCCGCCCCGTGTCCCGCCTGCCGGAACTGGAGGCGGCGGAGCGGCTGGCCCTGGCGGATCTCCTCAAGCGCCTGACCACCCGTTATGACAATCTGTTCGAAATCAGTTTTCCCTACAGCATGGGCTTTCACCAGGCGCCCTTCGACGAGGATGAACACCCCGAATGGGTGCTCCACCTCCATTTCTATCCGCCACTCCTCAGGAGCGCCACGGTCCGGAAATTCATGGTGGGCTATGAAATGCTCGGCATGCCCGGGCGCGACCTGACGGCGGAGCAGGCTGCGGCAAGGCTTCGGGAATGCTCTGAAATCCACTATAAACAGCGGCAGGACTACTCCGGGAGATCCGAATGCACGTTCTCGTCACCGGCGGAGCCGGATTCATCGGGAGCCACGTCGTCGACCTGCTGATCCGGGAAGGACACCGGGTCACCGTGCTGGACACGCTGGAGAAGGGCCACCGCCTGGCGGTTCATCCCGAGGCGGCCTTTGTCCGGGGAGACTGCGGCGACGCGGCCCTGCTGTCACGGATCCTTGGCGAGGGGATCGTGGACGCGGTGATGCATTTCGCGGCCTATATCGAGGCCGGAGAATCCATGGCCTTCCCGGAGCGATTCTTTGTCAACAACGCGGCCCGGACCTTGATCCTCCTGGAGGCGATGCTCCGGGCGGGCGTCGGAAAATTCGTCTTCAGCTCCACCGCCGCCACCTATGGCGAACCCTGCTACACGCCCATTGACGAGTCCCACCCCCGGAAGCCCGCCAACGCCTACGGCCAGGCCAAGCTCATGGTGGAGCAGGCCCTGGACTGGCTGAGCCGGCAGCGGGACCTGCGCTTTGCCGCTCTCCGCTACTTCAACGCCGCCGGCTGCTCCGACCGCCTTGGGGAAGACCACCGCCCCGAGACCCACCTGATCCCCCTGGTGCTGGACACGGCCTTGGAGAAGCGTCCCCACATCAAGATCTTCGGGACGGACTATCCGACCCCCGACGGAACCTGCATCCGGGACTACATCCATGTCGAGGATCTGGCCGCCGCGCACCTCCTCGCCCTGGAGGCGCTGGAAAACAGGCATTCCCTGCGGTACAACCTGGGCAACGGCCACGGCTATTCGGTCCGGCAGGTCATCGAGGCCGCCCGTCGGGTGACGGGCCACCCCGTCCCCGCTGTGGAGGAACCCCCCCGCCCGGGCGATCCTGCAATCCTCGTGGCCGGGAGCGAGCGCATTCGCAGGGAACTGGGCTGGGAGCCGAAGCGCCCCGGCCTGGAGGACATCATCGGGAGCGCCTGGCTCTGGCGGCAGGCCCATCCGCTGGGCTACGGGGATGCCTGATAGCCTCGGGGACGGCGGCCGCTTCCATCAGGCCGTTTGCAGATTGAGACACCCGAACGCAAACCCGTTGCGCGAATAGCCGGATGGTCCTATATCGTGATCCTGGCTTCCATCCCAAGCTTAAGAAAAGCGTGACCCGTTTTCGACTGCCCGCCGGACCTTCAAAAGGAAAATACAGCGAATCCACCCAAACCGCCGGAAAACGAAAGGAGACCTCATGAGCTACCGCATCCTCGCATCCAAGCTGGGCTACAGCTGTCCCGAATCCTCCTGGGAGGAGGCCATGAAGATGAAGATCGATCTCATCGGGGCCGACGCGGGCTCCATGGACCCGGGCCCCTATTACCTGGGAACGGGGAAATCCTACATGAAGCCGGCGTCCCTGAAGCGCGACTTCACCCTGCTCCTCCGGGCCGCCCTCCGGATGAACTGCCCGCTCCTCATCGGCAGCCTCGGCCTCGCCGGCGACGAGCCCCACCTGGCCTTCATGCTGGAGCTCATCCGGGAGATCTTCGAGGAGGAAAACGCAAGGGGCCTCCGGGTGGCCGTCGTGGACGGGCACGTGGACAACGGGCTGCTCATCGGCCGCATCGACGAGCTGCGTCCCCTGGGGTCCATGCCGGCGCTGGCCGAAGACGACATCCGGAACAGCCGGCTGGTCGCCCAGATGGGCATCGCGCCGTACATCACCGCCCTCGATGCGGGGGCGCAGATCATCCTCTGCGGCCGCTCCTGCGACGTCTCCATCTTCGCCGCGGACCCGGTCCGGCGCGGGATCGACCCGGGCCTGGCCTTCCAGGCGGCCCACATCCTGGAATGCGGCGCCATCGCCTGCGATCCCGGCTCGGCAAGCGACTACCTGATCGCGGAGTTTCGGGACGACGGAAGCGTCGTCTTCATCCCCCCGAACCCGGAGCGGAAGGCCACGGTCTATTCCGTCGCCGCCCACGCGCTGTACGAGGAGAGCCACCCCTGCCTGCAGTACTACCCCGAGGGCGTCCTGGTCATGCAGCGGACGGAGTATTTCCGGGACAGCGACCGGACCGCCGGAATCCGGAACGCCGCCTTCGTACACAGCCCGCTGACCATCAAGATCGAGGGCAGCCGGAAGATCGGCAAAAGGCTGGTCTCTTTCCTGCCGCTGAAAGGGGAAGCCGCCGGCTCCGGGGATTCCCTTCTCGACCGGCACCTCGTCTACGGCCTGAACGCCGTGGAGCGAAGCCGCCTCCTCCCGGGGGAGCAGGAGATCGGCATCCTGCTCAAGGTCAGCGGCTCCGACGGGGACGGCGTCGAAGCGCTCTCCACGGTCCTGAAGGGCTTCATGCTGCACTTCGGGTATCCCGGCCGCATCACGACGGCGGGCAACCTGGCCTTCCCCATGTCGCCCAGCGAGGTCGTCTTCCGGGAAGCGGACGGCGCCTATACCGCCCTGGTCCTGGCCGGGACAAGGGAGCCCCGCTTCATCGAGCAGAAGGAGGATATTTTCCGGAAGATCCTGGCCCTTGCCGAAGAGGAGTACCCGGCCATCTACGCCGGATGCACCGTCGATTTCATCATCGCCGGCCCGGAGAAGCCGCTGCTGTTCCTTGAGACCGTGGCGGAGACCGTCGAGGAGGCCGCAAGGCGGCACGAAGAGGACCTGAAGAAGGCGGAGGCATTCCGCGACCCGGGCCGTCCATCCTTCCTCCGCCTGGAAGGAGCCGACAGCTATGCCTGGAGCGTCTTTCACCTCTGGAACAACGAGGAGGCGATCCGGGAGCACCTGTTCCAGATCCGCCTGTACGACGCCAACGGCCGGGACTGGAGCCTGGTCCGGGAGATCCGGCCCGCGTACTCGCCGATCGGCCTCACGGACTATCCCGGCAGCCTGGACGACCGCAGCGTGGACGCCATCGAGCCGGTGGCGCATTCGGGAGAGCCCGTCGAATCCCGGCCGCTCTTCGACATGATCCAGGTCCTGCGCTCCAAGGACGCGGGAATCAACACGATCACCTACGACGTCTTTTTCAAATCGGAGGAGGAGTACCGGCAGGCCCTGCGTTCAAATGCCTTCACGAAGGGGGAGATCGCGAAAACGCTCGGCGTGCCGGAAGACCGCATCATGGGGACCTTCCACGCCGACCCGTGCTTCGCCGTCAAGATCTCCCGCTACCGGGACCGGATCTCCGGCACGCCCGGCAGCCCGGACGTCTTCGGCGCCCAGCAGCAGATGAAGATCGAGCGGATGAGTGTGCCGATCTACCGGTAGGTCCTCGGCTGCCACATCCTGCCGCATCCTGCCGCTTCTGCACCGATTCAGTCCATCATGGTGACTCCGGGCCTGATTCCCCCCTCGACAGCGACAGGGCGGTCGTATATAAACGACGGGCATCCATGATTACGCTGAGGGCTGTGCCGGACCGTTCGAGGTCCCTTCCAGCGGTCGCCGGCGCGGAGATGCGACACGGACACGAGCGCAGGCACACATCAGGACATCCGATGAATTCGACCCGCATCGAAAAGGACTTTCTCGGCGAGCTGGAAATCCCGGCGGACGCATACTGGGGGATCCACACCCTCCGGGCGGTCCGCAACTTTCCCCTCTCCGGGAGGACCGTCAACGCCGGGCTGATCCGGGCCTATGCCCTGGTGAAGAAAGCCTGCTGCCGGGCCAATGCCGAACTGGGTTACCTGGACGCGGAGAGGGCACGGGCCGTCGAGCAGGCCTGCGACGAGGTCGCGGGGGGCGGGCTCGCCGGGCAGTTCCCCGTGGACGCCCTGCAGGGCGGAGCGGGTACGTCCACGAACATGAACCTGAACGAGGTCCTGGCCAACCGGGCCATCGAAATCCTGGAGGGCCGGAGAGGCGACTACGCCCTCGTCCACCCCCTCGAGCACGTCAATCTCCACCAGTCCACCAACGACACCTACCCCACGGCCGTCAAGGTCGCCGGGATCTTCGGACTGCGGAGCCTGAGCCGGGCCGCGGCGGATCTCCAGGGGGCCTTCCAGGAGAAGGAAAAGGAATTCGGCTCCATCGTCAAGGTCGGACGGACGGAGCTGCAGGACGCCGTGCCCATGACCCTCGGGGCGGAGTTCGCCGCCTTCGCCGAGGCGGTCTCCCGGGACCGCTGGCGGACCTTCAAGGGGGAGGAGCGGCTCCGGGTGGTCAACCTGGGCGGAACCGCCGTGGGCACGGGGCTCGCGGCCCCACGGGACTACATCTTCCTGGTCATCGAGAAGCTCCGGGAAACGACCGGTCAGGGTCTCTCCCGGGGAGAGAACCTGGCTGGCGAGACGGCCTTCGCCGATCCCCTTGTGGAGGTGTCGGGTGTCCTCAAGGCCCACGCGGCCAACCTCGTCAAGATCGCCGGAGACCTGCGCCTCCTGAACCTTCTCGGGGAGATCCGCCTGCCGGACCTCCAGGCCGGCTCATCCATCATGCCGGGCAAGGTGAATCCCGTCCTGCCGGAGGCGGCGATCCAGGCGGGTCTCAAGGTCTTCGCCAATGACACGATCGTCTCGGACGCCTTGAGCCGGGGCACCGGCCAGATCAGCGAATTCCTGCCCCTGGCGGCGGACGCCTTCCTGGACTCGCTGGACCTCCTGGCACGGGTTGATGCCCTCCTGGCGGAACACATCCGGGGCATGGAAGCGGACGAAGAGGCCTGCCGGAGGACCTTCGACCGGAGCCCCATGCTGGTGACGGCCCTCGTTCCCCACCTGGGCTATGTGCGGGCGACCGGGCTGATCCGGGAATACCGGGACCTGGAGATGCAGGGACTCCTTGCAGGCCGCACGATGCGGGCCTTCCTGGAGGAAAAGCTGGGGAAAGAGAGGATCGACCGGGTCCTGTCGCCCTGGTCGCTCACCGCCCTGGGATACCGGAAAGAGAAGTGACCATGGACGCCACCCCCAAGGGAAACCGCCTCCACGTGGCCCTCTTCGGCCGCACGAACGTAGGCAAGTCGAGTCTCCTCAATTACCTGCTGGGCCAGGACGTGGCCATCACCTCCCCCGTGGCGGGGACGACGACGGACGTCGTTGAGAAGGCGGCGGAGCTTCTGCCCCTGGGTCCCGTCCTGTTCCTGGACACGGCGGGCCTGGACGACGCCACGGAGCTGGCGGCCAAAAGGCTGGAGAAGACCCGGCGGATCCTCGACCGGGCTGATGCGATCCTCCTTGTGACGGAGGCGGAGGACTGGACGGACTTCGAGGAAAACCTGCTCGGGGAGGCAAAGGCCCGCAAGATCCCCGTGATCCCCATCGTGAACAAGACGGATCTCCGGATTCCGCCGGAGGCGTTCCTCGCCTCTCTCCGGGAGAAGGCCGGGCGGGTCCTGGCCGTCTCCAGCACGGACGGGGCGGGACGGGAGGCGGCCCTGGAGGCGGTGAAGAGGCACCTCCTGGAGACCGCGCCGGATCACTTCCTGGAGCCGCCGCCCCTGGTGGGAGACCTCCTGCCCCCGGGCGGCCTGGCCGTGCTGGTGGTGCCCATCGACCTCCAGGCCCCCAAGGGACGCCTGATCCTGCCGCAGGTCCAGACCATCCGCGACGCCCTGGACAGTGATGCCGCGGCCCTGATGGTGAAGGAGCGGGAGCTGGCGGCCATGCTGTCCCGCCTGGCACGACCCCCGGACCTGGTGGTGACGGACTCCCAGGCAATCCTCAAGGTCTCCGGCGACACGCCGCCCTCCGTGCCGCTGACGACCTTCTCCATCCTCATGGCCCGCCAGAAAGGCGACCTCGCCACGGCCGCCGCCGGGGTGGCCGCCATCGAGCGCCTCCGCCCGGGGGACCCGGTGCTCATCGCCGAGGCCTGCTCCCACCACCCGCTCCAGGACGACATCGGCCGGGTCAAGATCCCCCGCTGGCTCCGGCAATACACCGGCGGCGAGCTGGCCGTGGACGTCTCGGCGGGAAGAGATTATCCGGAGGACATCTCGCGGTACCGCCTCATCATTCACTGCGGCGCCTGCATGCTGAACCGCCGGGAGATGCTGAGCCGCCTCCACAAGGCCGGTGAGGCGGGCGTTCCCATCACGAACTACGGCCTGGCCATCTCCTACACCCAGGGCGTCATCCGCCGGGTCCTCGCACCGTTCCCCTCGGCGCTCCTGGCCTACGAGCGCGCCGCTGCGGCCCTCTGAAGCCGGGTTGCAGCGAAGAAGCCCTCCCCGGCGCCGTTCCCCGCCCGAGGCGATAAATTCTTGACAGCAAGGCATTTCCCTTTTATTGCCCAAACCATCCGCGGCTCATTCCCAATGGTCATTTTCACGCATCCCGCTCATGGACGCCGTTCGGGCGGTTCCGATCCAGGAGTTTTTTATGGATCATCAGAATTCAAGAGAAAAAAAAAGCAAACCGCCCTTCATGGACGAATCCCTGTTCCGCTTTCTGACGGAGCGGATGACCGACGTCGTCTGGACGGTCGATCTCAACCTGCAGACCACCTATGTCAGCCCCTCGGTGCTTCCGGTCCACGGATACACGCCGGAGGAGAGGGTCCGCCAGAAACCCGAGGATCAGGTGACCCCCGAGTCCTACGCCCGGGCCATGGAGCTCCTGGTCGCCGAGCTCGAGCGGGAGCAGAGAGGCGACGCCGACCGCAACCGCACCATGGCGGTGGAGATGGAGTACATCAACAAGGACGGCTCCACCGTGTGGATGGAAAACCTGGTCAGCGGCATCTGGGATGCCGACGGTAAGCCCGTCGGGCTGCATGGCGTATCGAGGGACATCACGGAACGGAAACGGATGGAGAGGCTCCTTCAGGAACAGGAGCGGAAATACCGGCTCCTGACGGAGAATTCCACCGATGTCATCTGGACCATGGATCTGAACGGGCGGTTTACCTACATCAGCCCGTCGGTCCGGGAGTTGGCCGGATTCACGCCCGAGGAGGCCATGGCGATCCCCTTCGCCGAATACGTCGTCCCGGAGGATTACAATGCCGTCATGGCACAAATCACGGCGGAGCTGGCCAAGCCGCCCTCCGAGCGGGCCCGTGTCCGGACCCTGGAGCTCCGGCAGTATGCAAAGGACGGGAGCATCATCGATATCGAGGTCAGCTCATCCTGGCTTGCGGACCAGAACGGAGAGGTGATCGGACTCCAGGGTAGCACCCGGGACATACGGGAACGCAAGCGCGCGGAAGCCTCGCTCCTGGAAAGCGAAACCCGCTTCCGGCTCCTGGTGGACAATGCCCCCGACGTCATTTTCGTATCGACGGAGCAGCGGTTCGCCTATCTGAACCGCGCCGCCTTGAAGCTCTTCGGTGCGGCTTCTGCGGAACAGATCCTGGGACGGCCCGTCATCGAACGGTTCCACCCGGACTACCACGAGAGCGTGAGGCGGCGGGTCCACAAACTTTATGTCGAGCAGGAACCGGTGCCGCGGATCGAGGAGGTCTGCCTCGGGCTGGACGGATCCCCCATCACAGTGGAAATCTCCGCCGTTCCCATTGTGTTCCGGGAAAAACGGGGCGCCCTTGTGTTCGCCCGGGACGTCGGAGACCGCAAACAGGCGGAGGAACAGATCCGGGCCAGCCTCGACAGGCTGAGGACCGCCATCGGGGGCATCATCCAGGTGATGGTCAACGTCGTGGAAATGAGAGACCCTTACACGGCGGGCCACCAGCGCCGCGTTTCGGAACTGGCCGTGGCCATCGCCGGGGGGATGAACCGGAGTCCCGAAGAAATCGAGGCCATCCGCCTGGCCGGCTCCATCCACGACATCGGCAAAATCGCCATCCCCTCGGAGATTCTCAGCAAGCCCGGGAGGCTGTCGGAAGCGGAATTTCTGCTCATGAAAACCCATCCGCAGGTCGGGTTCGAGATTCTCAAGGGGATCGACTTCCCCTGGGACCTCGCGGCGATCGTGCACCAGCACCACGAACGGATGGACGGTTCCGGGTATCCCCAGGGTCTCCGGGGTTCGGAAATCCTGATGGAGGCGAGGATCCTGGCCGTCGCCGACGTCGTGGAGGCCATCGCCACCCACCGCCCCTACCGCCCGACCCTGGGCATCGGTCCCGCTCTGGAAGAAATCACCGTAAAAAGAGGTACCTCCTACGATCCCGAGGTCGTCGACGTCTGCCTCCGGTTATTTCAAGAGGGCGGATATCGGCTGGGATAGGCTTTCCCCGGCGGTCACGGCGATGCCCGTCTGCATGTTCCCGTCCCCTTCGCCGACCGGGCCTCAGGCGCCTTCGGTACCGCAGCGACCGGCCCCCGCAATCACGGGATCCCGAGGTTCCGATGTATGTCATATTCAACATAACCGTTGACATTTCCACCGATGTGTGATGAATAGCCGACGGCCGGTTGATCCGGCCGGTCCTGAGGGGAAGGACGCCGTCTGACCTCGAGGGGGAGCGCAACAAGCCATCGCAAGAGGTCTGCCCCCTTCGGGAGCGGACCTCTTTTTTTTATCACGGAAAGGAGATGGCATGAACCGCCGCATCGGAACCGTAACCATCATTATCACAAACCGGGCCGGCCAGGCCAACCGGGTCAATGCCATCCTGAGCGAGCACGGCGAGGCCGTCATCGGCAGGATGGGGCTGCCCTACCCGCCCAAGGGTCTCCACATCATCTCGCTCATTGTTCACGCCACCACCGACGAGATCGGCTCCCTGACGGGAAAGCTGGGCGCCCTGGAGGGGGTGCAGGTGAAGTCGGCCCTGACCAAAGCATAGAAGGGAAAGACCAAATGACCGCAGATTTCATTGACGACGGAAAGATCGAGCGACTGCTCACCGAATCGAAGAACCCGTCCCGTCGGCGGGTTGAGGAACTGATTGAGAAAGCGAAGAAGCTCAAGGGCCTGACGCCGGAGGAGACAGCCGTTCTCCTGCAGACGGAGGACCCGGAGCTCCTGGGCGAGATCGGACGGACGGCCCGGCAGATCAAGCGGGACATCTACGGGAACCGCCTCGTCCTGTTTGCCCCTCTCTACATCGCCAATTTCTGCAGCAACAACTGCCTCTACTGCGGCTTCCGCAAGGACAACAAGGAACTCAAGCGCGTAGCCCTCTCCATGGAGCAGATCGCAAGCGAGGTGGCCGTACTGGAGCGGGAGGGGCACAAGCGGCTCCTGATGCTCTGCGGCGAACATCCCGGCCGGTCCAGCCTGGACTACTTCGTCGAGGCCATCGAGACGGCCTATTCCGTGAAGACGGAGAAGGGCGGGGAGATCCGCCGGATCAACGTGGAGATCGCGCCCCTGGAGGTCGAGGAGTTCCGGCGGATCAAGGCGGCAAAGATCGGGACCTACGTCCTGTTCCAGGAGACCTACCATCACGAGACGTACCGCCGGATGCACCCCACCGGCCCCAAGAAGGACTACGTCCGGCGGCTGACGGCGATGCACCGGGCCCAGGAGGGCGGCATCGACGACGTGGGCATCGGTGCCCTCTTCGGCCTCTACGACTACAAGTTCGAGGTCCTGGGGCTCCTCTTCCACGCCCTGCAGTTGGAGAAAGACTGCGGCGTCGGTCCCCACACCATCTCGATTCCCCGGCTGGAGCCGGCCCTCAACGCGCCGGCGGCCATCCAGCCGCCCCACCCGGTCTCCGATGAGGACTTCAAGAAGCTCGTGGCGGTGATCCGCATGGCCGTCCCCTACACGGGCATGATCCTCTCCACCCGTGAGACGGCGGCACTCCGGAGCGAAGTTTTCGACCTGGGAATTTCCCAGATCAGTGCGGGCTCGCGGACGAACCCCGGAGGCTATCGGGAGGATTCCAGCGAGGGCTTCCGGGCGGCCCAGTTCAACCTGGGGGACACGCGGACCCTCGACGAGGTGATCCTCGACATCAGCACCCACGGGCACATCCCCAGTTTCTGCACCGCCTGCTACCGGCTGGGCCGGACGGGGGCGGATTTCATGGACCTGGCGAAACCGGGGCTGATCCGGAAGTTCTGCCGCACCAACGCCGTCCTCACCTACAAGGAATACCTGGAGGACTACGCCTCGCCGGAGACGAAGGCCGTGGGCGACGCCCTGATCGGACGCCTGATTGCGGAGACGAAAAACGCGCGCCAGAGGGAGAACCTGGAAAAGCGCCTGCGGAAGATCGAGGAAGGCCAGCGGGATCTCTATGTCTGAGACGCCGGACCGAATCGGCGGGCTGATCGGGGCCGCCTGCCGGGGGGAGGACCTCTCCCGGGAAGACCTGACCCTCCTTCTCGGCCTGGAAGACGCCGGGTCCCTGGGGGCGCTCGGCGCGGCGGCCGACACCGTACGCCGGGAAGCCGTCGGCGATGCGGTCTATCTTCGCGGCATCGTCGAATTCTCCAATTTCTGCCGGCAGAACTGCCTCTACTGCGGTCTCCGCCGGGACAACCGGGACATTGCGCGCTATCGGATGGAGGAGGATTCCGTCCTCGCCACCGTCCACCGGATCCGGGACAGGGACATCGGAACGGTGGTCCTGCAGTCCGGCGAGGACCCCTCATACACCCGTAGCGACCTCTGCCGTATCATCGGCCGGATCAAGGACGAGACCGGCCTGGCCGTGACGCTGTCAGTGGGAGAACGGTCCAGGGACGAATATCGGGCCTTTCGCGAGGCCGGAGCGGACCGCTACCTCCTCAAGCATGAGACCGCTTCGCCGGAACTCTACAGGCAGCTCCGGCCGGGGTGTGAACTGGAGCAACGCCTCCGCTGCCTGAAGGACCTCCGGGACCTGGGTTACGAGGTTGGAGCGGGAAACATGGTGGGCCTGCCCGGACAGACGCCGGAGATCCTGGCGGACGACCTGCTCCTGCTCCGCTCGCTCGACGCGGACATGCTGGGGATCGGCCCCTTCATTCCGCACCCGGGAACGCCCCTCGCCGGCTTGCCGGGCGGCGACCTGGAAAAAACGCTCCGGGTCCTCGCCCTGGCGCGCCTGCTGACCCGGAATACCAACATCCCAGCCACCACGGCCCTGGGAACCCTGCATCCGGAAGGCCGGATCCGGGCACTCCGGGCGGGGGCCAACGTCGTCATGCCGGATTTCACCCCTGAAGCCCTGCGCGCCCGGTACGACATCTACCCGGGAAAGTCCGCTGTGCCGGACGGAGACATCCTTCTAGCCCGCCTCAGGGAAGACATGATTCCATTGGGACGGCAAATCGGCGCGGGACCGGGGGGACGACTCCGACAGGAATGAATCGACCGGTGCCCAGGTGCCCCCGAACCGCATCGCAGTGACAAAGCATAAGGCTACAAATCCATTGACGCTCCCCCCTGGAAGGGTATAACGTTCACCCACACAAACAACTCACCTTCATATCCGCCGGTCCGTATCCGCCGGCAAGAATCCCCCAGGCAGGAGGAAACCATGCGCCCGTTGATTGTCTTCTTTACATTGTTGGGAATCCTGGCGGGCCCGATCGCCGCAGCGGCCGAAAGCGTATCCCCGGCCGTCATGGATCGTTATCGCCAGGCCAGGGCTTCCCTTGAGGAGATGCGTCAGGCCAAGGCCGGCATCTACGCCAGGGATGTTCTGGAAGCAACCCAGCAGACCCTTGCGAAAGCCAAGGAAGCCGCCGACAGCGGGAACGAGGGGGCCACGAAGACGGCACTGGACATGGCCGTTCTCCAGATGGAGCTGGCAAAGGCAAGGACGGAGGAACGGGAAGCGGCGGAGAAAACCGCCGTCACCCGCGCCAGGCTGGATAAACTGCAGAAACGGCTCGACGACATCCTGGCCGGGAAAGGAGAAAAGCCATGAAACGGTTTCTCATCTTCCTGCTGCTCCCGGTCCTGTGCATCGCTCTCGCCGTCCCGGTCCTGGCCGACGAAAAAGAGCAGGCCAAGTTCGCCATTCAGAAAGCCCGGACGGTCATCGAAAAGACAACCGCCAAAAGCGACGAGTTGAAAGTCACGGCAGCGGAGCTTCAGAAATCCCGGACATACCTGGGAAACGCCCAGTCGACCCTGGACAGGAACACATCCTGGCGGGGGAAGCTGAACCCGGAGGTCCTCCCGGACATTCTCTACTGGGCGGAGATGGCGGAGATCGCCGCCTCGACCGGTATGGCCCGGCTGGAAAAGATCTCCCATGAGCGGGAAAACGTGAGGCTGGAAAAGGCGATCCCGGAGACCGAGGCAAAGATCAAGGTTTTTGCAGACAAGGAAGCCGAAATTCGCCGGCTCCGTGACAAGGCGGGGACTCCTCCCAGCGAGATGAAGAGCCTTTCGGGAGAATTGGCCTCACTGCGCACAGCCCGGACAGGACTGGAACAGGAAGTCGCCCGGCTGAAAGCCGAACAGGCGAGCCTGAAAGGCCAAGCCCTCTCCCTGAGCCGAACCGTCGAGTTTCAGCGCTCCCTGGAGAAGCTCGCCTATCTGTCCCGACCGTCGAACAAGGGAACGTCGCTCGTAATTCCCAGGGACGATCTGATCCGCACCGCGGCCAAGGGATCCTCCTCTCTCGCCCCGCAGGCGGCGCTTCACATCCAGCGCATCGCGGACGTCGTGAAAGCCTACCCTGGAACGCGGTTGGCTGTCACGGTCCACGGATCCGGGAAACCGGTGCGGACGGAGGATGAGAAAGCCACGGACGCCATGGCCCGGATGATCCGGAAGGCCTTCCTGATCGCCGGCGTCGCGGACCCGGCCATCTCGGCCTCCGGAGCGGGATCATCGGAGCCCCTGTTTGGGAAAGGCACGGGAGACGCAAACCGGCGGGTGGAAATCCTTGTGATTCCGCCGGCCCCGGGAAAGTAAGAAAGCCTGCTTTCCCAACGAAAGAAGAGAACAATGAGGAGATCCAACATGACAAACCGTTTCGGACTGGTCGCCATGGTGATCTTCCTGACCGCCTGCTTCGTCATCATGTCGGCCGGCATTGCCCGGGCCGCCTTCACCCTGGAAGACGAGCGGAAAGTGGGGCGTGAATTCTACGAGAAGATGGAAAAGAGCAACGCCCTGTACAAGGAAAAGCGCGTCCAGTCCTATATCACGGAGCTTGGCAACAGCATCCTTTCCCACAGCAGCAAGGCGCCCTTCGACTTTCACTTCTCCGTTTACAAGGATTCGGCCATCAATGCCTTTGCCACTCCCGGGGGATACGTCTATGTCAGCCGGGGCCTCATCGCCATGGCCGACGACGAGGCCCAGCTGGCCAGTGTCATCGCCCACGAAATTGCCCATGTGAATGCCCGCCACATTGCCAGGATCATCGAGAAATCAACGAAGGTGAACGTGGCCGCCCTTGCGGCCATTCTTGCCGGGGCGTTCCTGGGCGGGGGCAGCGACCTGGCCGTCGGAGCCATGGCCTTTTCCCTGGCAGCGGCAACAACCCTCAACTTGCAATACAGCCGGGAAAACGAGGAAGAGGCGGATCGCCTTGGTTTATCCTACCTTATTTCAACAGGATATGATGGCCGGAGTTCTGTCGAGATGCTGCGCCTGATGCGGCGGTATGAATTCTACTCGAGCACCGTCCCCTCGTATTTCAAAACCCACCCGGGAACGGACGACCGGATCCGCTACCTGGACGGCATGCTCCAGACGGTTTACCGGAGGCAGCAGGGGAAGGATAACATTACGAAACGGTTCGACAGGATCAGGATCGAGATGGCCCTGACCAGGCCGGACGCACAGGCCAATTACGCCTATTTCCGGGACCGGGTTAAGAAGAATCCTGCTTCCCTGGACGACCGGCTCGGCCTGGCGGTCTCCCTGGAGAGAATCGGCCGCGTGTCCGAGTCCCTGGAGATCTTTCACCAGATCCTGAAGGAAGCCCCGAACGACGTGGACATCCTGAGGGAGACCGGAATCGTTTATGTAAAGACCGGACGGACGCAGGAGGCCGTCGATCCGCTGCGGAAGGCCCTGCAGTTGGACCGGGACGACATGGAGGCCCTGCTCTACCTGGGAAGGGCCTATGGGACAATGGGAAATTATGAAGCCGCCGTGGACCAGTACCGGCGGCTGGAGAACGATCCGCCCCGGGAGGCGGATATCCTGTACAACATGGCCATGGCTTACGGGAAAACGGGCCGGACCGGGGATTACCACTATTTCTACGGCCTGTTCCTGAAGCAAAACAAACGGAAAGACAACGCTATCTACCATCTCGAAGAGGCCCGGAAACTCCTCGGGCGGGATCCGGAAAAGTCCCGGCGGATTCAGAAGGAAATCGATTCCCTCAAGAAGGGTCAGGATGCCCCCGACTCTCCGCCCTCCAACTCCGCCAAGAGATGGGGGGCCTCCCGGCGGATATAATCCGTATAGAGTTTCTCCCGCACGAACAGGTTGAAGATATCCCCGTCGATGTGCCGGTCCTTCACCATGAAGCCGACGATCTTGAGGGCTTCCGCCAGGGTCTTCCCCTTTGTGTAGGGCCGGTCCCGGGCCGTAAGGGCCTCGAAGACGTCCGCCAGGGCCAAGATGCGGGCCTGGATGGGAATTTCGCTGTCCTTGAGGCCCCGCGGGTAGCCGGTGCCGTCCAGGCGCTCATGGTGAGACGCGGCATATTCCGGCACGTGCTTCAGCTTCTTCGGAAACGGCAGCTGAGAGAGCATCTTGAAAGTCACCACCGTGTGGTTGTTGATGATCTCCCTCTCCTCGTCGTTCAGGGTCCCCCGGCGGATGCTGAGGTTCGCGCATTCGTCCTGTGTCAGGACCGGCAGATCCTCGCCGTGGAGGCAATACGTCGTCTCCGTCAGGGCCTGGAGCCTCTTCACCTTGTCGTCCGGCAGGAATTCCCCACCCTGGTTCGTGGTCTCCAGGAACGCCAGGTCATCGTCGATGGTCCTGGTGAATTCGTCCTCATAATCCGCATCGGGGACGTCCTTTCCGGCACCGTCCAGCCGCTCTCGGAGAATATCGATGATGTGGTTCTTCTTGATGATCTCGACGCGGGCCTTCAGGAGGTCGATCCGGTCGCAGATTGTCTGCAGCTTCGTGGCCTTGTCCACGACATGCTCCGGCGTTGTGATCTTGCCGACGTCATGAAGCCATGCCGCGAGCCGGAGCTCCCTCATCTCATCGGCGGTGAGGTGGTAATCGCCGTACGGCTGTTCCTTCGTTTTGTTGATTCGATCGGCGATGTCCATGGTCAATTCGGCCACGCGCCGGATGTGGCCGCCGGTATAAGGCGATTTTTCGTCGATGGCGCTGCCGATGGTCCGGATGAAGGATTCGAGGAGTTCTTCCAGGTCTCCGATCAGCCGGTTGTTGGTGATCGCCACGGCGGCCTGGGAGGCCAGGGACTCCGTCATTTCCTGGCTCTCCTTGCTGAAGGGGATCGTCTCGCCCGTCTCGGGATCCCGGGGATTGAGGAGCTGAAGAACACCGATGATGTCGTTCTCATGGTTCCTCATGGGAAGAACAAGCATGGACTTGGACCGGTATCCCGTCCGTTCGTCGAACTTCTTTGTTCCCTCGAAGTTGAAGCCCTCGGCATGGTAGACATCGGGGATGTTGACCGCCTGGCCCTTCAGAGCCACGAAGGCGGACACGTTCGAGAAGTTCTCCGATCCGTCTGCGTTGTGAAGCGGTACGGCGGGCCAGGTAATCCTGTCCCCCGTTCCGCCCATGCGAACACCCAGCGATTCGGTCTGGGCAATGGCAAACTGGAGCTCCGTCTCGTCATCGGACATGATGTAGAGCGTTCCACCGTCAGCGGTGGTGAACTCCCGGGCCTCGTCGATGATCATCTCCAAGAGCTTCCCCAGGTTCCGCTCCGCCGAGAGGGCCGAGCCGATCCGGGTGAGCCGGCGGATCAGGCCGAGCTGGTCCTCGGTGAATTCCTGGACCTCGGCAACGAGATGGTTCAGCAGACGGTTCACCTGGGGATAGGCGGTAAACTGGATATCGGTCTTCCGCTCGCGTGTCTCGTTCATGGAAATACCTCACGGGCGATTGCCGGCGCCACCGGCCGACTCGGGGGAAGAAACCGGAACTCAGCGGATCCGGACCAGAGATACATGCTGCTTCAGGATCTCCGCACATTTCTCCAGATCCGGCGGTTCGGTGCCGGGTGGAGGAACGGCGGGATCGAGCTGTTTCGTACGCGCGTACCTCTGTAGCACAAAACGGGAGGCTTTCTCCACGAGTTTCCCGATTTCCCGGAAATCCCGTTCGACAAGGAGGGAGGGCACAACGGTGGTGCGGAATTCACAGGGTATACCGGAGGCCATGATGAGGGCGATGCTCTCCCGGATATTCCCGCCGCTGTTCCGGACGCCCGTCAGGGCATCATACTTTTTCAGGGGTCCCTTGACGTCCATGGCCAGAAAATCGACCAGCCGCCCTTCGATCAGCTCCTTCAGGACTTCCGGACGCGAGCCGTTGGTGTCGATCTTCACCAGGAATTCCATCTCTTTCAGACGGGCGGCAAACGCCGCCAGGTCCGGCTGGAGCGTCGGCTCGCCGCCGGTGATGGACACCCCGTCCAACTTGCCCTTCCGCTGTTCCAGGAAACCGAGGATTTCCGCCTCGTCCAGTACCGGCTCGAACCGCTCCGGATCGACCAGCTCCGGGTTATGGCAGAAAGGGCAGCGGAAATTGCATCCCTGGGTGAAGACGACGGCACTGATCCGCCCGGGATAATCGATCAGGGAAACCTTCTGAAAACCGCCGATTTTCATTTCGAGATCGATACTCCCTGCATTCGCCCGCTCAGAACCCGTATTCCGTTCTCAGCTGGAACTCCGCCTGCTTGCCCTTGTTCCACTGCTGGACCGGCCGCAGGTACCCCACCACCCGGGAATAGATCTCGCAGGGCGACTGGCACTCCGGGCATTCCTCCTGCTCCCCCTTCAGGTACCCGTGGGACGGGCAGACGCTGAAGGTGGGCGTAAAGGTCAGGTACGGAAGGTGATAGCGGGTGCAGACTTTTCGGACGAGGCTCTTGACGGCCTCCGGATCGTCGACGCGCTCCCCGGCAAACGTATGGAAGACCGTGCCCCCGGTATACTTCGACTGGATCTCGTCCTGCAGGTCCAGGGCCTCAAAGATGTCGTCGGTGTAATTCACCGGAAGCTGGGTCGAGTTCGTATAGAAGGGCTCCGCCTTTTCTTCCTGGTATCGCCGCTCATTGGCGCAGAGGATCTCGGGATACTTTTCCTTGTCGATCTTGGCCAGCCGGTAGCTGGTCCCCTCGGCGGGCGTCGATTCCAGGTTGTAGTTGTTTCCCGTCTGGCGCTGGAAGTGAACCAGCCGGTCCCGCATGAAGTCGAGGACCTTCTTCGTGAACCGCTGGCCCTCGGGACTGGCGAGGTTCTCCCCCAGCAGGTTCTGGCAGGCCTCGTTCATCCCCACCAGGCCGATGGTGGAAAAGTGGTTTTTCCAGTATTCGCCGAAGCGCTCCTTGATCTTGCGCAGGTAATGTCTCGTGTAGGGGTACAGGTTCCCGTCGGTAAAGTTTTCCAGGACCTTGCGCTTCGTCTCCAGGCTCTCCCGGGCGACACTCATCAACCGTTCCAGACGCTGGAGGAACTCTTCCTCCGACTTGGACAGGTAGCCGATTCGGGGCATGTTGATGGTGATGACGCCGATGGAGCCCGTCAGGGGGTTGGAGCCGAAGAGACCGCCGCCCCGCTTTTCCAGTTCGCGGTTGTCGATGCGGAGCCGGCAGCACATGCTCCGGGCATCTTCCGGATTCATGTCGGAGTTGATGAAGTTGGAGAAGTAGGGAACGCCGTACTTGGCCGTCATCTCCCAGAGGCTGGTGAGGTTCGGGTCTTCCCAGTTGAAATTCTTGGTGACGTTGTAGGTCGGGATGGGAAACGTGAACACTCTTCCCTTGGCGTCCCCTTCCGCCATCACCTCCAGGAAGGCCCGGTTGAAGAGATTCATCTCCTTCTGAAAGTCTCCGTAGACCTCTTTCTGGGGCTGGCCGCCGATGATGACGGACTGGTCCCGGTAGTACCGGGGCACCGTCACGTCGAGGGTGACGTTCGTGAAGGGCGTCTGGAAGCCCACCCGGGTGGGGACGTTGATGTTGAAGATAAATTCCTGGAGGGCCTGCTTGATCTCGATGTATTCGAGGTTGTCGTAGCGAATGAAGGGCGCCAGCAGGGTGTCGAAATTGGAGAAGGCCTGGGCGCCTGCCGCCTCGCCCTGCAGGGTGTAGAAGAAGTTGACGATCTGCCCCAGGGCGCTCCGGAGGTGCTTGGCGGGCCGGCTCTCCACCTTCCCGGAGACGCCGCGGAAGCCTTCCAGAAGCAGGTCGTAGAGGTCCCAGCCGACGCAGTAAACCGAGAGGAGGGAGAGGTCGTGGATATGGAAATCCCCGTCCGAGTGGGCCTTGCGGATCTCCGGGGAATAGATCTCGTTCAGCCAGTAGACCTTGCTCACCTCCGAGGAGATGTAGTTGTTGAGCCCCTGGAGGGAATAGTCCATATTGCTGTTTTCGTTAATTTTCCAGTCTTTCTTCTTGAGGTACTGGTCGACCAGGTCCACTTCCATCTTCTGGGTGATTTCCCGCAACCGGGCATGCTGGTCCCGGTAGATGATGTAGGCCTTGGCGGTCTTGCGGTAGGGGGAATCGAGGAGCACTTCCTCGACGATGTCCTGGGCGTCCTCCACGGTTATGATGTTGCCGTTGTAGAGTTTTTCCGCCAGGTTGAGGACCCGGATGGTGAGCTTGCGGGCGGCCTTCTCGTCGAATTCCCCCGTCGCCTCCCCGGCCCTGGCGATGGCGTTCGTGATTTTCTCGGCATTGAATTTGACGAGCCGCCCATCCCGCTTCCTGATCTTCCCGCGCATGGAAATTCCCTCCGCTTTTTATAAATGGACCGATGATTGGAATAACGAAGAATCACCCAACATATTGGGGTAGAGGCTCTCTTTTACCACTACATATTGGTGCAATCAAGGGGAAAAAAGGAGAGCGGGGAAGGGGCAGCCTATCCTCGGGGAAGGGAGAGCTTTTCATTTCCGGAAGGAAACCGGAAGGTTAAGGAAACCGGGAGCGGGTTAAGAAACCACTCCCGGCTTTTTTTCAGCGATATGCGCGCCGGACCTCGGCGAACCCGTCCAGGGCGCCTGAGATGGTCCGGTCGTCGACGCAGTAGGCGATGCGGAAATGCCCAGGACCGCCGAAGCCGCTTCCGGGCACAGTCAGGATCCTCTTCTCCTGGAGGGCCCGGACAAAGGCCACGTCGTCCTCTATGGGGCTTCTGGGAAAGAGATAGAAGGCCCCCTCCGGTTTCGTCACCTCGTAGCCGGCCTTGACGAGCCCCTCGTACAGGAGGTCCCGTTTTCTCCGGTAGATGCCGGCGTCCACCTGGACTCCCTGGAGGCGGGCAATCACCCGCTGCATCAGGGCGGGGGCGTTGACGAAGCCGAGGATGCGGTTGCACAGGACCAAGGCGCCCAGGAGGTCTTCCATCGGCTCGGCGGAAGGGCTGACGGCGATGAAGCCGATCCTCTCCCCGGGCAGGGAAAGGCTCTTCGAGTAGGACGTCGCCACGATGCTGTTTCCGTAGGCCGCCAGGATGCTGGGGACCTTGACGCCGTCATAGACCAGTTCCCGGTAGGGCTCGTCGGACACAAGGTAGACCTGTCTCCCCAGTTCCCGGCTTTTTTCCGTCAACAGCTTTGCGAGGGCGCCGATGGAGGCCTCGTCGTACACGCGGCCGGTCGGGTTGTTGGGCGAGTTGATGAGGACGGCCTTCGTCTTGTCGTTGACGGCCGCGGCCATGGCCTCCAGGTCCAGCGAAAAGTCGGGTTTCGTCGGAACCAGCTTCAGGACTCCGCCGGCGTTGTCCGCATAAAATCGATACTCCACGAAAAAGGGAGTCGGGACGACGACCTCGTCCCCCGGATCCAGGAGCGATTTCAGGATCACGTTGAGCGCACCGCCGGCCCCGCAGGTCATGACGACATGATCCGCCGTCAGGGCGACCCCGTGGATCCCGGAGAGATGGTCCGCCACGGCCCGGCGGGTATCCGGGTAGCCGGCATTGGGCATGTACCCGTGCATTCCCTCCGTTTCCCGGGCGGCAAGGTGCCGCAGTTCTTCCTTGAAAACCGCCGGGGGGTCCACGTTCGGGTTCCCGAGGCTGAAGTCGTAGACGTTCTCGGCACCATGGATCTGCCTGAGCCGGACGCCCTCTTCGAACATTTTGCGAATCCAGGAAGACTGTGAAATGAAGGATTGGATCTTCCGGGAGATGGCCATGAAAAGCCTCCTGGCGGGTGTTTTCCCGGGCCGCCTGCCATTGCCGGGATCCGCCGGCAGGCTTTGTACCACAGGGTCCGGACGGCGTCAACGCAGGGAGTTTCACAGGGAGTTTCGCAGCTGGGTATCCGTCTCCCGCCCATCGCAAGGCCATCCTCCGCCTGAACCCGGAATTCTTGACATTTCGCAGGCAGTACCATACATTTCAGCCATTCCCGGGAACGGGAAGCCGTCGTCACGGGCGACTCCGGATCGGGAAAATCCAAAGGATGCCAAGAAACCGCCATGCCCATCTACGAATACGAATGCCGGAAATGCAAAGAGCACTTTGAACTCCTGGTCCGCCCGAGCGACCGGGAATCGGATCTCTCCTGCCCGTCCTGCCGATCGAAGAAGATTCGAAAAATGATGTCGGCCTTCGCCGGAGGGAAATCGGGCTGCGGCTCCTGCGCCGCCACCTCCTGCAGCCCCGGCTGAGGCCACTGAACCGATGCGGCGGTCCGCCGCATTTTCCCGTTGCCAACTCGACCCGGATTGGTTATAAGGCTCCCGCACCGCAGAGTCCCCCCGGAGAATCCCAACCAAAAGAGTCCGACGCCGCGAGTCGGATCCGGAAGTGTTCCGGGGTCTCATAAAGACGAAAGGAGTTCCCGCATGAACATTCTTATTTTCGGACCCAACGGCAGCGGCAAGGGCACCCAGGGCGCCATCGTCCAGAAGAAGTTCGGCGTGCCCCACATCGAGACAGGAGTCATCTTCCGCCAGAATATCAAGGGCGGTACGGAGCTGGGCATGAAGGCAAAGGCCTTCATCGACAAGGGAGAGCTGGTCCCCGACGAGATCACCGTTCCCATGATCCTGAGCCGCCTTCAGGAAGACGACTGCAAGAAGGGCTGGCTCCTGGACGGCTTCCCGAGAAACCTGGCACAGGCCGAGGCCCTCTGGAAGGCCCTGCAGGCAGCGGGCATGAAGCTCGACTTCGTCATTGAGATCCTCCTGGACCGGAAGATCGCGAAGCAGCGCATCATGGGCCGGAGGCTCTGCGCCAACGACAACAACCATCCCAACAACATCTTCATCGACGCCATCAAGCCGGCCGAGAAGGACGGCAAGCCGGTGTGCCGGGTCTGCGGCTGCGAGACCCTGACGGCCCGCGCCGACGACCAGGACGAGGACGCCATCGACAAGCGTCACGGCATCTACTACGACACGAAAACGGGCTCCCTGGCGGCGGTGAACTTCTTCAAGGAGCGCACCAAAGTCATCGGAGTGGACGGAACGGCAGGCGTCAAGGAAGTCTCCGAAGATCTGCTGAAGAAACTGGGATAACCGCTTCCCGCTCCTTGTCTGGAAATATCGGCCCTCCCGGCTTCCGGGAGGGCTTTTCTTTTCTTGCCAGCATCATGGTTTTATGATGAAAAGGATGCCATTCCGTACTTCATCATATCGAAGGTTCCGGGAGGTTTCATGAAACGCTTGATCACCGTCGGCTTCATCGCCCTGCTGCCCCTGCTGCTGCAGGGATGTGTCCAGGACGACATCCGCGTTTCCGTGCGTCCCGACGGAACCGGAACCATCGAGGAAAAGCTTCTTATCTCCAACACCGTCAAGGAATTTATGGAGAGCATGGCGGATGCGGGGGAGAAGGAGAGCCCCGAGGAGAAAACGGACGCCGGTCCGAAGAAGGACACCGCAAAAGACAAGAAAGCGGAGAAACCGGACGAGATCGCCAAGATGATGGAGGACGCGAAGAAGAAGTCGTCCCTGTTCGGTTCCGGCGTCCGCTTCGTGTCGGCCGTGCCGGAGAAGACGGAAGAGGCGGCGGGCTACCGTGCCGTATACGCTTTTGACGATATCCGTCAGATTCGGATCGGCAAGGACAAGAGCCACGGAACGGCAGCCCCGGAGGGCAAACCGGAAGAAAAAGACAGCGCCGACGACGCCATTCGCTTCGAGTTCACCAAGGCCACCGGCGGCACCCCGGCCCTGCTGACCGTCCGTCTGCCGGAGAAGGCAAAGGACACGAACAAGGAGAAGGCGGTCCAGGACACCGGGAAGAAAGAAACCGCCGCCCCGGAGCAGCCCATGGATCCCAAAACCCTCGAGATGATGCAGGCCCTCTTTAAGGGCATGCGGATGAGCGTCTCCGTCCGGATCGAAGGTTCCATCGTTGAGACCAATGCCACCTGGCGGGCGGACAGGGATCTTACCCTCATGGACCTCGATTTCGAGAAAATCCTCGGCAACCAGGAACTGATGAAGAAGATGACCGTCGGGAAGCCCGAGTCCTTCGCTGATATGAAGGCGATGTTCCACAAGGTCGAGGGGCTGAAGTTTGAGCTCAGGAATCCCATGACGGTAAGCTTTCAAAAAACACCCTGACCTGCCGTCCAGCGAACCGCAACCGACACGAAGAGCAAACGTTCTCTCCTGCACGGGGCCGCATGCCCGACGGCCCCTGCCCCGTGCGGATACATCCGCCGGTCTTCCAGCCCTCCGCTTTCCGCCCCGTTAGGGACCGCACCGTCTTCCGACTCCGGCGGTTTCACCTTTCCTCCGGGCAATCGAACATATCGTGGTTGTCCATGCAGGTGCCGATCCCGGGAGAGGGCGGCTCTATTCCCACCCAAACCAAGGATATCCGGCCCCCCTGGACGCATTGACAAAACCCCGCGGCTTTAGTAAGGAAGGGCGCCTCGAAGGGAGCTTATGGAAACCATCCGCAATTTCAGCATCATCGCCCATATCGACCACGGAAAGTCCACCCTGGCGGACCGGCTGATCCAACACACCGGCGTCTGCGACGACCGGAATTTCCAGGATCAAATCCTCGACAGCATGGACATCGAGCGGGAACGGGGCATCACGATCAAGAGCCAGGCCATCACCCTGCCCTACCGGGCGAAAGACGACCGGGACTACGTACTCAACCTGATCGACACGCCGGGGCACGTGGACTTCTCTTACGAAGTCTCCCGTTCCCTGGCTTCCTGCGAAGGGGTTCTACTCCTGATCGACGCGGCCCAGGGGGTCCAGGCCCAGACCCTGGCCAACCTGTACCTGGCGCTGGAGCACAATCTGGAGATCATCCCGGTCATCAACAAGATCGACCTGCCCGCGGCGGATGTGGAGCGCGTCCTGGAACAGATCGACGCGGAACTGGGGCTGAATCCCGACCATGCATTGCGCTGTTCCGCCAAGGAGGGTATCGGCATCGAGGCGATCCTGGAGGCCGTGGTGGAGCGGATCCCGCCGCCCCGGGGAAACCCGGAGACCCCCCTGGCAGCCCTGATCTTCGACGCCCAGTACGACGCCTTCCGGGGCACCGTCATCCACTGCCGGGTCTTCGACGGCACGGTGAAAAGCGGGGACACGATTCGCTTCATGTATAACGGAACAACCTACCGGGTCGAGGAGGTGGGACGTTTCCTGCTGAGTCGGGAAAAGCGGCCCGCCCTCTCGGCGGGCGAAGTGGGTTACATCATCGCTGGGGTGAAGACCGTCGCCGATGTACGGACGGGAGACACGATCACCCTGGACGCCCGGCCCTGCGACGCCCCCCTTCCCGGATTCAAGGAGGTCAAGCCCGTCGTCTTCGCCTCCATTTACCCCATCGCCTCGGACGACTACGAGGACCTGGCCGTCGCACTGGAGAAGTACCGGCTCAACGATGCCTCGTTCGTCTATGAGAAGGACTCCTCCGTCGCGCTGGGCCAGGGGTTCCGGTGCGGATTCCTGGGCCTCCTGCATCTGGACGTCGTCCAGGAGCGCCTGGAACGGGAATACGACCTCTCCATCATCCTCTCGGTCCCCTCGGTGCGCTATCGCTTCACCCTGAAGGACGGATCCGTCGTGGACGTGGACAATCCGTCCCATTACCCGGACCCCATCTCCATCGAAAGCTCCGAGGAGCCCTACATCCGCGCCATGATGATGCTCCCTGAGCGTTACTTAGGTGCCGTCATGAAACTCTGCATGGAGAAGCGAGCCGTCAACTCGACCCTGAACTACCCGAGCCCGGGACGGGCCGAGCTGACCTACGAGATGCCCCTGGCGGAGGTCATCTACGACTTCTACGATCGCTTCAAGTCGATCACCCAGGGATACGGCTCCTTCGATTACGACGTGATCGACTACCGCGAGAGCAATTTGGCGCTCCTGGACATCCTGGTGAACGGGGAAAAGGTCGACGCCCTCTCCCAGATCGTCCACCGCGACCGGGCCCGGGCCAGGGGCGTCCTGGCCTGCGACCGTCTGAAGGACGAGATCCCCCGGCAGATGTTCAAGATCGCCATCCAGGGGGCCATCGGGGGCGAAATCATATCCCGGAGCACCATCACCCCCTTCCGGAAGGACGTCACCGCCAAGTGCTACGGCGGCGACATCACGCGGAAGCGGAAACTCCTGGAGAAGCAGAAGAAGGGCAAGAAGCGCATGAAGATGGTGGGAAACGTCAGCATCCCCCAGAGCGCCTTCCTGGCGGTCCTGAAGTCCGACACGGACTGAACGGGATCATGGCCGCGGGCCTTTACATCCATATCCCATTCTGCCGCTCCAAGTGCGCCTACTGCGGTTTCTATTCCCTCCCGGAGGCGGAGCGGGAAATCCCCCGGTTCCTGAAGGCCCTGCAGCTCGAAGCGACCCTGTACCGGCGCTCCTTCCGGTCTTTCGATACGGTCTATTTCGGGGGGGGCACGCCGTCAGTCCTCGCGCCGGAGCAGATCGAGCGGACCATGGAAGGTCTCCGGAACACCTTCCGCATCGCCCCGGACGCCGAGATCACCGCGGAGATGAATCCCGCCGACTGGACGGCTTCGGACCTGCGGTCCGTTCGGGCCGTCGGGGTGAATCGCCTGAACATCGGTATACAGTCCCTGGACGACGGGGTCCTGTCCTTCCTGGGACGGCGGCATACGGTGGAACAGGCCCTGCGGGCCGTCCGGGATGCCGAGCGGGCCGGATTCAAAAACCTGGGGATCGACCTGATGTACGGAATCCCCGGCCAGACGATGGAGGGCTGGCTGGAGACACTGGCGGCTGCGGCAACGCTACCGGTCGTTCACCTGTCCTGTTACGAGTTGACCGTCGAGCCCGAAACTCCCCTGGCTCGGTGCCTCGGGAAATCCCGGCTGGAGCCGGCGGGAGAATCCCTTGCGGCCGACTTTTTCCTCGCCACATCCCGATTCCTGACAGGAGTCGGATTTCTCCATTACGAGGTCTCGAATTTCGCCAAGGGACCCCTGTCTGCCAGCCGCCACAACACGAAGTACTGGCGCCATGTTCCCTATCTCGGCCTCGGTCCGTCGGCGCACTCCTTCCGGGAAAACAGGCGCTGGTGGAATGTCCGCTCCCTGCCGGATTACCTGGCATCCGTCGAGGCGGGGCGTCCGCCCGTCGACGCCACGGAGATCCTTACCCGCGAGCAGGCGTCCCTGGAAGCCCGGTTCCTGGCCCTGAGGACCGCCCGGGGGCTCCACCTGGAAGGCTATCGGCGGAGGTACGCAACCGATCTGAAAAAGGAGTATCGTTTTCTGTTTCAGAAATGGGCCGGGGAAGGCCTCGTGGAGATGTCCCGGGGATTCCTCCGCCCCACCCGGGCGGGCATGGCCGTGGCGGACCGGCTGGCTCTGCTATGAGGCATGCCGCCGTATCCGGCGTCCGACCGCATTGTCTTTTTTATCCCTTCTCCAGCGTCTCCATCACCATCCGCTTCGCCCGCTCGACGATCTTTTCATATTGAAGGCTGGTTCGCTGAACGTGATAGTGCACGCTGAGGGAGCGCTCTTTCCGGCTCCGTCCATTGAAGGCCCCGTGGAACGCCTCGGTGGAACCGACTCGCTCCAGGAACAGTTCGCCCCAGTTGTTGCCATAGAGAACGCTGTATGAGTCGCCATTCCCGGCCCCCGAGGTGTCTTCGAAGTTGGCGATCACCAGCATCGTTTCCAGCTGCTCCTGGACGCCGAAATTATGGAAATCCACAGCGGAGATGTCGTAGGTCCCGAACAGAACCCGAATCTTGTTTCCCAGGTTCAGGATTTCCTGGAGGGTGATGGAGGTGGGATTCGGCAGCATGCGGAGCTCTCCGGGCCGGAAGAGATCGTTCCACACGAGGTAGGCGATGCAGAATACGATGCGGGCGTCCTCGACAATCACTGTCTCCGGCTCGTCCGCGGGAAGAACCTGCCACTTCTTCCCGCTGAAGCGGAAAACAAGGGTCGGCTGGTTCAGGGAATCCGTCGGTTTGTGGATCACGGGAACCTTGTTGGACTTCTTCTCCAGGCAGGAGGAAAGTTTCCGGCCGAGGATCCGGAGATCCCCGGGACTGACGAGGCTCGGCTCGACGTTCGAGTGCACCCGGCTGATGTCCTTGTAGATTTTCAGGAGGAGTGCCAGCGCCCGGTTCCCGATGCGGACCTGGTCCTGGAAATGCCATGTCTTGAACCGGTTGAGGCTGTGGATCTCCTCCCGGGAGAGGGGATCCTTCTGGAAGGCCTCCCGGAGAAGCTCCTCCCGCATCCCCGCCTTCCGGGAGTGCATCTTCACGTCGCAGCGCAGATAGACGCACTTCTGGATGAAATGGAAGTCATCCCGGTCCCGGTCCCGGTTGAAATCAAAGATGGACCGGATCGTGAAGGTGCCGGGATCGACAAAGAGACGGTCCTTCACCGGGTTCATGACCTCCGCCCGAAACCGGTGGCAGAGAAGATGGCCCGGGGGAAAGGCCAGAAACATCTGGAGGAGCAGCATCTTGGTGATCGACTTCAGGGGATGGGTGAGGGCTTTGTTGAACTGCCAGAGGGCGGCGCCGAAGTATTCGTCCCGCTCGACCCGTTCCAGGCTCCCCAGGTCAATGGCGTCGTAGTCTCCGAAAACGTCCCGTTCATAATCGGCTGCCAGCTTCCGGTAGTCGACTTCCCCATCCGGATCGAAGGCGAGCCACCAGAGGGGAATCTTTCCGGCGATCAGGACCGCCGTTCGGTAGAATTCCTCTTTCAGGATATTCTTCTGGGTGCTCCCGCTGCTTTCGCCGGAGACGTCTCCGAAATGACCTTTCCGAACATCTTC
Source organism: uncultured Syntrophaceae bacterium (assembly GCA_964578535.1). GTDB lineage: Bacteria > Desulfobacterota > Syntrophia > Syntrophales > PHBD01 > PHBD01. The sequence continues at coordinate 69,973 of CAZODI010000001.1, read as the reverse complement.
CACGTCGCAGAGAAAGAAATAGACGGGCATGCGGATGTTTGCATCGAGCCAGTCCTTGATCAGGTTGACCTTCTGCTGAAGCTGCGCCATCCCCTCCTTGCCGAGCCGCTCCCGGTCTACGCACAGCCATATGTCGCAGTCGGAACAGGCGGTCTGCATGACGGAGCCGACGCTCCCGATCGTGTAGATCCCCTGGATCATCCACGAATCGGGCTTGAACTTGACCTTCCGCATGGCCTTGTCGATGTGAAACAGGAAGCTGAACGAGGCCTCCCGCTTCCGGATCTCCGGGTCGCCGTCCAGACCGTAGACACCGATGGGGTGGGCCAGGTTAGGAACATATCCGGGAACCTGAGGATGGTTTTCGTTCAGCATCCATGGAAGCAGGTACAGGACGGCCTCGCTGTCCTTTGGGGCGAGCTCGGCAAAGAGCCCTTTCCGGAACTGGTTGTAGGCGAGGTATCGTTTCTTGTTCTGAATGTATGTCTTTGGAAGCATGACCCCGTTTTTCCGCAGGCGGAGAATCCTCTTATTCCGTATTCCGGTCGCTCTTCCGGGTCTCATAAACAAAGCGGAGGGCAGTGTGACGTTTCAAACCGGGTTCCCTGTCTTTCCTATCGAACGATTGCATTCATTTCTTTAGCAACGATCACATTTTTATCTACTTGCATTTGTTACGTATTTCAATTTCCTGCTCACTCAGATCCCCTCCCCGGGCGTAACCCGGCATTCGTGTCATGCATGGAAATCCCGTGCGAAAATCAAGGTTGAAAAACGAAAACAAATCATATAGATTCGCGCATCACCTCCGTATGATAGGATGAGCGGTCATTCCGCGGACCCATGAGCGAAGAAGCCCTGTACAACAGCCGGATCACGAAAGGTTACATCGAGTACCTGAAAGCGCATCATCCGGATGTGGATGTCGATGCGCTGCTCGATACCGCCGGGATCACAGCGGGACAGATCGAAGACCGGGGACACTGGTTCACCCAGGAGCAGGTGGACCGGTTCCAGGATGCCCTGTTTGCCGCGGTAGGGGACCATGAACTCCCCAGGAAAGTCGGGCGATACACCGCCCTCTCCGCGGCGGCCGGGGACGTGCAGAAGCTGGCCCTGGGATTCATGACCCCTTCCCGCTCCTACCGCATGCTGGGCAGAATCTTCGGCCAGGCATCCCGATCATCCACCGTCTCGACAAAAGAACTGGACAGAAACCGGGTCGAGGTGACCGTCCGCCCGAAACCGGGCATCCACGAAAAACAGTACCAGTGCTCCAACCGGATGGGCACCCTGGAGGCGATCGGAAAGCTGTTCACGGGAGAATATGCCTCCATCGAACATGTATCCTGCATTCATCGGGGCGATCCCGTCTGCTGCTACGTCGTATCGTGGAAAAGGCCTCCCGCCACCTTCTGGAAGCAGGTTCGCAACTGGTCCATCCTGATCGGTTTCATCGCCCTCCTGGCACTGGTTCCCGCAACGAACCCCTCGCACTGGCCGTTCCTGTCCGTCGCCTATATCGCTGCCGTCTCCCTGCTGTCCCTGCTCGTCAAGCACCTGGAAAATCGGGAGATCGAGAATCGCCTGCAGACGCAGGGAGAAACCGCCGGGGACCTGCTGGACCGAATCAACATGACCTACAAGAGCCTGCTTCTGATCCAGGAGATCGGCGCGGCGAACTCCCAGACCCTGCAGACCAGCCAGTTTCTTCGGACGATCATGGAAAGCATGGAAAAACTGCTCGATTTCGACCGGGGTCTCATCCTGCTCACCAATGAAGACAAGAGCAGGCTGGTCTTCGCCGACGGATATGGATACAGTCCGGAGGAGCGGGGCTTTTTCTTCATGGGGCAGTCGTTTTTCTCCATCAGCCCCTTATCCAGGGGGCCTTTTGTGATCTGCTATCGGGAGCAGAAACCGCTGTTCGTCAACAACATCGACGCGATCCGCAAGGATCTCTCACCCAAAAGCCTCGAATATGCAAGGGAAATGGGCGTACACTCCTTTATCTGCGTGCCCATCGCCTACGAGGGAGAGGTGGAGGGAATCCTTGCTGTAGACAACCGACGAACAAAACGAAACCTGACCCAGAGCGACCTCAACCTGCTGCTCGGAATCGCCCCATCCATCGCGTTCAGCATCCGCCTCAGCCGCGTTTACCAGTCCCTCAAGGAAAGTGAGGAGCGCTTCCGCAACCTGAGTGAGAACTCGCCGGACATCATCTTCACCCTCGAGTCGGACGGGCGGCTCAACTATGTCAATCCCGCCTGGGAAAAGATCCTCGGCCATCGGCCGGAAGAGGTGCTGGGAAGATATTTCCTGGAGTTTGTCAGCCATGAGGATCACAGACTCTACATCGATCAGTTCAAGAGAATCCGGGACGACCGGTTCATCATGCGTGACGCCACCGGAACAATTCTGGATCGATCCGGAAAAGCACGCCTATTCATCGCCAATGTCGCCCCGGACTTCAACTCCGACGGCAACGTGAAGGGAATCGTCGGATCGCTGAAGGACATCACGGAACAACGCCGTCTGGAAGAGCAGTTGAACCACGCCTCGAAGATGGAGGCCATCGGCACGCTGACCGGGGGAATCGCCCACGACTTCAACAACATCATCCACGCCCTGAGCGGTTACAACCAGATCCTCATGCGGGATCACAGTACCGCCGGAGGCTGGAAACATCTTGAAAGCATCCATGAACTTACGGAGCGGGCGGCGGACCTGATCCGGCAGCTCCTGTTCTTCAGCCGCCGGGTGGAAAGCAAGCCGGAACGGATGGACCTGAACAGGGAGATTCAATCCCTTTGCGAGCTGCTTTACCGGACCATCCCGAAGATGATCGCCGTCGATTTCAAGCCCTCCGGGAGCCCCTGCACCGTTCATGCGGATCCCGTCCAGATCTCCCAGGTCATCATGAACCTCATCGTCAATGCCCGGGATGCCATGCCGGATGGCGGAACCATCAACATCCGCACGGACCTGGTCCGCCTGGATGATCCTCACGAGGCGCAGATGAAATTCCTGGCGCCCGGGAAATACGTATGGATGAGCATCCAGGATACCGGCATGGGCATGGACCGGACAACACGGGAGCACATCTTCGAGCCGTTCTTCACCACCAAGGAGGCCGGCAAGGGAACGGGCCTCGGCCTCTCCGTCGTATACGGCATCGTAAAGCATCACGGGGGCTCGATCCTCTGCAGCAGCGAACCCGGAAAAGGAACGGAATTCGAGATCTACCTCCCCTGCTGTGAAGAGGCGGCGGACGGGAAAAAGCCGGAGGAGGACCGGGAAGACGCCATTGCACCGGAGGTGTCCAGAACGACGATCCTGTTTGTTGATGACGATCACAACCTTCGGGAAATCGGTCTGGATATGCTCCAATACTACGGATATGAAGTGATTACAGCAGACAGCGGGGAAAGGGCTCTCGAACTATTCCGGGATCAGCAGAACCGCATCGGCCTGGTCGTCCTCGACCTGATCATGCCCGGAATGGGAGGGGCAAAATGTATGAAGGAGCTCCTGCATCTCAACCCGGACACAAAGATCGTGATATCCAGCGGCTGTCTTCCCGATGCCGCGCTGGCGGCGAGCATTGAGGACGGTGCCTCCGGATACATTGAAAAACCGTATAGTTTCGACAGGCTGAACCTGGAAATCGAGCGCATTCTCCATCCGAGCGAGGTGGCTCCGTCCTGAACCGGCCGGTCGGTCCGCCACATTCCAGAAAGAATCAGGCAGGTATCATTCCCTCTATCCATCAAAACCGCTTGCCCTCCCTCTCCCGGCACCAATTCTGAAGACGCATGGGAGACAGCCCGCCCCCTTTTTCCGTTTTCTCCATGAAGCCGGCGAATAACGACCCCTCCCGTCCCGGACGTTCGGCACGACATACCAATGAATCTCTCTTGAAGAAACTGCCGCATGGCGAACCAGGGTAAAAAAAAGCGCCCCGGTTTGATCCGGGGCGCCTGGATTTTAAGGTTTGCAAAGAACCGATCAGGACGTTACTCGCCGAGCTTCTCCGCCGAGATCCGCATTCCGTAGAAAGACCGGTACACGAAAATCAGGGCGACGACGACGAACAGGGTGGCCAGACCAAGCTTCATTCCCTTGCTGGTCATTGTGACGGCGATTTCCGTCGCCAGGAGGCCGAACAGGGTCGTGAACTTGATGATCGGGTTCATGGATACCGACGAAGTGTCCTTGTAGGGATCGCCGACGGTGTCGCCGACCACGGTCGCTTCGTGAAGGGGAGTGTTCTTCATCTTGAGATCGACTTCGACGATCTTCTTGGCATTGTCCCAGCAGCCGCCGGCATTGGCCATGAAGATGGCCTGGAACAGGCCGAAGAAAGCGATCCCGATGAGGTAGCCGATGAAGAAGTAGGGATCGAAGAAGGCCAGGCCCAGGGCCATGAAGAAGACCACGATGAAGATGTTGATCATCCCCTTCTGGGCGTAGACCGTACAGATCCGGACGACTTCCTTGCTGTCCTCGATGGAAGCCTCGGCCTTGCTGAGGTCGATATTTTCCTTGATGTACACGACGGCCCGGTAGGAGCCCGTCACGACGGCCTGGATCGAGGCGCCGGTGAACCAGTAGATCACGCAGCCACCCATGAGGAGGCCGAGGATGATTTCGGGCTGGACGAGGCTGAGCTTCGCGATGACGTTCCCGAACATCTTCTCCAGGAGGATGATGATCCCGAAAACCATCGTGGTGGCACCGACGACGGCCGTTCCGATGAGAACCGGTTTGGCGGTCGCCTTGAAGGTGTTGCCCGCACCGTCGCCGGACTCGAGGAAGTGCTTGGACTGCTCGAAGTCGGGGGTGACGCCGAAGTGCTTCTTCACGACGTCCTTCGCATCGGCGCGGGACTCGATCATGGACAGCTCGTAGATCGACTGGGCGTTGTCGGAGACGGGCCCGAAGCTGTCGACGGCGATCGTCACGGGACCCATGCCCAGGAAGCCGAAGGCCACCAGACCGAACGCGAAGACCGGGGCGGCGAACTTGAAGGCATCCGGCAGGATCGCCATCACAGCGGGTGCCTGGGACACGAGATAGGCGATGAGCATGAGGAGCAGAATCGTCAGGCCTTCCCAGAAGGCGGAGAAGTTACCGGCAACCAGACCGGAGAGGATGTTCAACGAAGCGCCGCCCTGGCGGGAGGCGTTGACGCACTCCTCACAATGGCGGGAGCTCGTGCTGGTGAAGACCTTCGTGAACTCGGGAATCAGCGCGCCGGCGATGGTACCGCAGCTGATGATGATGGACAGGGCCAGCCAGAGGGCCATGGAGTCACCGACCGGGGGAAGCTCCGCCAGCAGGAGATAGCTGGCGCCAAAGGTTACGACGATCGATACGATCGAGGTGATCCAGACCAGGTTGGTCAGGGGGTGCTCGAAATTGAAATCCTTCTTGCCGCTGAAGGCGGACTTGCTGACAGTGTCGTTCACGAAATAGGAAACCAGGGACGTCAGGATCATGAGGATACGCATGGCAAAGATCCAGACGACCAGCTTGCCGCCCATGGTGGGGTTGTCCGCCAGGGCCAGGGCCAAAAACGCGATAAGGGCCACACCCGTGACACCGTAGGTCTCGAAGCCGTCCGCCGTGGGGCCAACGCTGTCGCCGGCGTTGTCGCCGGTGCAGTCGGCGATGACGCCGGGGTTTTTCGGATCGTCTTCCGGGAGGTGGAAGATGATCTTCATGAGGTCAGAACCGATGTCGGCGATCTTCGTGAAGATACCGCCGCAGATACGGAGGGCCGAGGCGCCGAGGGACTCGCCGATGGCAAAGCCGATGAAGCAGGGACCGGCCAGCTCACCCGGGATGTAGGCCAGGATGATGATCATGAAAAAGAGCTCGATACTGACCAGGAGCAGGCCCACGCTCATACCCGAACGGAGACAAATGTTAACGATGCTGAGGGGATCACCACTCAGGGAGGCGAAAGCGGCCCGGGAGTTGGCCACGGTGTTGATCCGGATACCGAACCAGGCCACCCCGTAGGAACCCAGGATTCCCAGGATGGATGCCGCGAGAATGACGATCACTTCCATTACGCCCATATGCGACAGAACGCCGAAATAGTAAACCATACAGGCACCGATCAGGACCCACAGCGCCGCCAGGAATTTCCCCTGCTGGAGAACATACGTCTTGCATGTCTCCCAGATCGTCTGGGAAACGTCCAGCATGGCCTGATGGGCCGGCAGGTTCTTCGTCTGGGTGTACTGCATCCAGCCGAAGATCAAACCGATCACGCAAACAGCAAGACCCAGGTTAAGAATCAGCATCCCGCTGAGCGAGCCGGCCATGAAGGATACCTGGCTCAGGTCAGGCAGCTTGATGTCCGCCTCACCGGCAAAGGCCATGGGCGCCATGCAAAGCAGCATGAGCGTAATGGCCAAGGTAAGGGAAAGAATACTTCTTTTACCTTTACGCATCATTAAACCTCCTCTTCCTCAAAATTTTTCTTGGCTCTGCCATTGTACCGGTTCATGGCCGCCGGAAGTCCGGACGTCACGAGAAAGCCAATGGCTTCCGCCGCTTCTGAAACGACCTCGGAAAGCCTCTCCGCCTGTTCCCGGGGCAGGATCTGGAGAACATAATCTTCCACCATTCCCTTGTGGGGCGGTTTCCCGATCCCCATGCGAACGCGGATAAAATTGTCCCCCCCGAGAGATTCCATGACGGAGATTAAACCCTTGTGCCCGCCGGATCCTCCCCCTTTTTTCAGGCGGAGGGCTCCGAAGGGCAGGTCAAGATCGTCATGGACCACGATCAGGTCTTCCAGGTCGAGTTTAAAAAAATCAAAGAGCCTGCGGACAGCCAGACCGCTGAGGTTCATGTACGTTTGAGGCTTGGCAAGCAAAGCGGGGGTCGTGCTGACGGATCCTTTGCCGAAAATGGCCTCGAACCGTTTCTGGGAAAGGGGGATGTCCTCCCTTTCCGCCAGCTCATCGATTACCAGAAACCCCAGGTTGTGCCGGCTGAACCGGTATCGTTCCCCCGGATTGCCCAGCCCCACGATGAGCTTCATCGGATTCCCCGATCCTTACTCCTCGCGGGCCTTCTGCTTGATAACCTCCGGTTCCTTCGCCGTTGCCTCGCCTTCTTCCAGCTCGGCCGCTGAAGGAACCCTCGGGGCCATGACCGTCACAACAGCCGTATCCTCACCGTCGACCAGAAGGATCCCCTCGGCCACCTTGAGATCCGCAACTCTCAGAGAGTCTCCGATCCCGAGACCGGTCACATCCACCTCGATAAACTGGGGGAGTTGGCCCGGCAGACAACTCAAGCGGACTTCCCTTTTGAGGTGGAGCATCTCTCCGCCGTCCTTGACACCTTCGGGCGTGCCCGTAAAGTGAAGGGAGACATCAAACGTCATCTTGTGGTCCATGCTGATTTCGCAGAAGTCGGCATGAAACAGTTTCCGGCTGGCCGGATCGATCTGAAGCTCCTTGATCACGGACAGCTTTTCCGCCTTCTGACCCGACTCATCGATGACCAGTTTCACGAAGATATTTTCTTCCGAACTCGTTAAAAGCATGAGCAGATCGGCGGAACTGACGGATATGGGCACGGAGTCGGCCCCGCCGCCGTAAAACACGGCCGGAATCTTCCCCTGGCTGCGCAGGCGCCGGGCCGGCCCCTTTCCCGATCCTGTCCGGGCCTCAGCCCTCAACTCCATGACTTCCATGACTTCCTCCTGCTATATGAATAGTGAACTGATGGAATCGTTGTAGTAAATCCTCCGCACCGCCTCACTCAGCAGACGCGCCACGGAGAGGACCTGGAGGCGATTGCAGGACCTTGCCAACTCGTGAAGTGGGATGGTGTCGGTAACAACGACCTCCTTGAGCGACGAGTTCTCGATACGCTCGATGGCCGGCCCGGAAAGGACCGGGTGGGTGCAGCAGACGGCCACTTCGAGGGCTCCCGCCTCTTTCAGGGCGTTACAGCCCTGGACAACCGTTCCCGCCGTATCGATCATATCATCCAGGATGATGACCCGTTTCCCTTCAACATTACCAATGATGTTCATTACCTGCGCTTCATTGGGACCGTCCCGCCGCTTGTCGATGATCGCCAGGCTTGCCCCGAGGCGCTTCGCAAAGGCCCTCGCCCGTTCGACGCCTCCCGTGTCGGGCGATACGATGACGGTGTTTTCCGTATAGCGCTCTTTGAAGTAATCGAGGAGGATGGGGGTGGCGAAGAGGTTGTCGACGGGGATGTTGAAGAAACCCTGAATCTGGCCGGCGTGAAGGTCCATCGAAAGAACCCGGTTAGCGCCGGCCGTGGTAATGAGATCGGCCAGGAGCTTTGCCGATATGGGTGCCCGGGGGGCTACCTTCCGGTCCTGCCTGGCATACCCGTAATACGGGATGACTGCCGTGATGCGGTCCGCGGAGGCTCGCTTCATGGCATCGATCATGATCAGCAGTTCCATGCAGGTCAGGTTTACCGGCGGACAGGTCGACTGGATGATGAAAACGTCCATTCCTCGAACATTTTCATCGATTTCCACACGCGTCTCTCCGTCGCTGAATGTCGAGACATGGGCTTTTCCGAGCGGTACACCGAGATGGTCGCATATTTTCTGGGAAAGCTCGGGATTGGCGTTCCCGGAAAAGATCCTTATTCTTTCCAGCATGATAAACTCACTTTGGGCGGGAATCCATGTCCCGGTTGGTTAGCGATTCATGGTGTGGCTGGGGCGGGAGGATTCGAACCTCCGTATGCAAGATCCAAATTCTTGTGTCTTACCGCTTGACGACGCCCCAGTATGCCATCCAGACCACTCTGCATGTCCGAACCCGGGTCCGTCAACCGGCGTATGACAGCAAGGCAACCGGGAGTCACAATGAACGGGCCGTATACACACCCCATTTCCCCGATCCCGTCAGGGCCGCCGCTGCTCTCCGGGCATCTTCTCCCCTTTCGAAAATGCCGAAGACGGTGGGACCGCTGCCGGACATCAGGGTTCCCAAAGCGCCTTTTCGAAGCAGGAGATTCTTCAGTTCCTGAAGCTCCGGATGGCGCTTCAGGGTCACGCTCTCCAGATCGTTCCAAAGACCCTGCGCCACATCACAGATCGTATAAAATCGCGGGATGCTATAATTTATGGGACCGTTTGTCAATCCCAAATTGAGCCCCTGATAGACAGGCCCGGTGGGCACTTCGAGGGGGGGGTGAAGAAGGACCAGGTCGAAGGAAGGGAGGGGATCCGCCGGTTCGAGCCGCTCGCCGATCCCGAAGGCCCAGGCCCGGTTTCCGGACAGGAAGAAAGGGATATCGGCCCCCAGCGACGCGGCCAGGCCGGAGAGGACGTCCCCCGGAAGCGGGGAACCGTAGATTTCATTCAGGGTGGACAAGGTGACAGCGGCGTTGGAACTCCCGCCGCCCAGTCCGGCGGCCATGGGGATCCGTTTGCGGAGCTCGATCTCAACTCCCCCGGCGACGCCGGATCTCGAAAAAAAAGCCCGGGCAGCCCGATAGACCAGATTCCGCTCGTCTTCCGGCAGCCCGCTTCCGGGGCAGCGGAGCGTGATCCCATCCGCTTTTTGTGGATAAAAGATCAGTTCGTCATACAGGCTGATCGCCTGCATCAGGGAAGCGATTTCGTGATAACCGTCTTCGCGTTTCCCGAGGACCCGGAGGACAAGGTTCACCTTGGCCGGTGAAAGCCTCCGAATCATTGCCTGGTGCTCTCTTTCACATACCTCATCCGCAATTCGAACAGCACACTGTCCAGAAGGGCTTTTTCTCCCTCTTCCAGATTGCCCTCCGTTTTCCGCTGCAGCATGCCCAGAATGTCAATGGTCTGCTTGGCTGCCGGGAGGTTGCGCTCCGTCCGGTTGGTGACAGGGTCGGGGATATCTCCGAAATGATAGAGAACCGAGGTGCTCAGAGACACGACAAAACTGGCAAAGGATACCTCCGGATATGCGATTTCTTCTTCCGGAGATCCGGCCGCCGATGGCTCATCACGAGGTGACTCCTGCCGGGGAGGGGGCTCCTCGGCAGCGACGGCCGGCTCCTCCGAGGGGGTGGAAGCGGCCTCGGCGGGAGCCGTTTCTTCTTTCGGAGCCCCCGACTCGTCGAAAAGACGCCGATCCCGGACTACAAATCCTTTTCCTTCCTTTTCTTCCGCCATGACGCATGCCTCCGGTAACAACAAGGGACTTCCGGCAAAAACCGGAAACGAGCCCGGATTACCGGAAGTCCAATGGGTTTCTCAGGAAATTCTCATGCTGCGCAGCCTGGCAATCCGCTCCTCAATCGGCGGATGAGTGCTGAACAGGCTCATCAGGGAACGTCCCGTCAGCGGGTTGACGATGAACATGTGGGCTGTCGACGGATTGGCATCCATCGGGACTGCCTGGGATGCCCGGGAAAGCTTCTCGAGTGCTCCCGCCAGCCCGTAGGGCTTGCCCGATACCTTTGCACCGCCGTCGTCGGCCATGTATTCCCGGGAGCGGGAAACCGCCATCTGGATGATCGTCGCGGCGATGGGGGCCAGGATGGCCATCGCGATCAGGCCGATAATCCCCCCTCCCCCTTCATCGTCGTCCCCCCTCGCGCCGCCGAAGATGGCCGCCCATTGCGCCATATTGGCCAGCATGACGATGGCCCCGGCCAGGGTCGCGGCGATGGATCCGATAAGGATGTCCCTGTTTTTGATGTGGGTCAACTCGTGGGCGATGACCCCTTCCAGTTCATCGCGGTTCAGGATCCGGAGGATGCCTTCCGTCACGGCCACGACGGCATGCTGCTCGTTGCGGCCCGTGGCAAACGCATTGGGCGTATCCCCCGGGACGATGTAGACCCGCGGCATGGGAAGGGACGCCTTCATGGCCAGGTTCTTCACCATGTGATAGAGGTCCGGAGCCTCGGCCTCCGTGACCTCCTGGGCGCGGTACATCCTCAAGACGATCTTGTCGGAGAACCAGTAGCTTCCGAAGTTCATGACCATCGCGAAAACGAAGGCCAGGATAACTCCGCCCCGCCCTCCGAAATACCCCCCGATGAGCATCAGGAGTCCTGTCAATGCTCCCAGGAGGAGTGCCGTTCGGAACGAGTTCATGTGGACCTCCTTTTCTCTGTTTCCTGTTTCTGCATGGTGATCTCGCCGGCCTCGGATGCATCCACGCGGATGGTGTCGCCCTCCCGGAATGTCCCCTCCAGGATCTTCATGGCCAGCGGATCCAGCAACTGTTTCTGAAGCGCCCGTTTCAGCGGCCTCGCGCCGTACACGGGGCTGTATCCGGCCTCGGCTATAGTATCTTTCGCCCGGTCTGTCAATTCGAGGGCCAGTTTGCGCTCCTCCAGCCGCTTCACGATCAGCCCGATCTGGATCAGGATGATCCGGCGGATGTCCTCAAGCGCCAGGGCCCGGAACATGATGATGTCGTCCACCCGGTTGAGAAACTCCGGTCGAAACGTGGCCCGCAGGGCCTCCATGGCCCGTACCCTCTTGTCCTCCCCGCTCATGCCCGGATCCTGAATCCACTGGCTCCCTACATTGGACGTGAGAATCACCACCGTGTTCTTGAAGTCCACCGTCCGGCCGTGGCCGTCGGTCAGGCGCCCGTCGTCAAGGATCTGGAGCAGCACGTTGAACACGTCCGGGTGCGCCTTCTCGATCTCGTCGAACAGCAGAACCGCATAGGGGCGGCGCCGTACCGCCTCGGTCAGCTGCCCTCCCTCGTCATAGCCGACGTATCCCGGAGGTGACCCGATCAGACGGGCCACCGAATGCTTTTCCATGTATTCCGACATGTCGATCCGGATCATGGCCTGCTCGCTGTCGAACATGAACTCCGCCAGCGCCCGGGCCAACTCCGTCTTTCCGACACCGGTGGGCCCCAGGAAGATGAAGGACCCGATGGGCCGGTTCGGGTCCTGAAGCCCCGAACGGGCGCGCCGCAGGGCGCTGGAAACCGCGGCGATGCCTTCATCCTGCCCCACGACCCGTTGCCGAAGCCTCTCCTCCATGTGGATCAGCTTATGAACGTCCGTTTCGAGCATCTTGGAGACCGGAATCCCGGTCCACTTGGCTACGACCTCGGCCACGTCCTCTGCGTCCACCTCTTCCTTGAGCATCCGCTCGCCCTTCTGGGCCTCCTCCAGGCGTGCCTGTTCCTTCTGCATTTCGGCGTTGAGCTCGACAAGGCGGCCATAGCGGATTTCCGCCGCTTTTGCCAGGTCTCCCGACCGCTGCGCATCCGCTTCCTCGATTTTCAGCTGCTCGATCCGGCTCTTGATCGCCTGGATCTGTTTGATCGCCTCCTTCTCGGCGCTCCAGTGGAGCTTCATCCGGTCCATGGACTCTTTCAGGTCCGCCAGTTCCCGGTCGATTTTCTCCCGCCGTTCCACCGCCGTCGGATCCGTCTCGTTTTTCAGCGACTGCCGCTCGATCTCGAGCTGGATGACCCGGCGGTCGATGGCGTCGATCTCGGCGGGCATGCTGTCCAATTCGATCCGCAGGCGGGATGCCGCCTCGTCGACCAGGTCCACCGCCTTGTCCGGAAGGAACCGGTCGCTGATGTATCGATTCGACAGGGTGGCCGCGGCGATCAGGGCATCGTCCTTGATCCGGACCCCATGATGCACTTCGTAACGCTCTTTCAGGCCCCTGAGGATGGCAATGGTGTCCTCCACCGTGGGCTCCTTCACCAGAATGGGCTGGAAGCGGCGCTCCAGGGCCGGATCCTTTTCTATATGCTTGCGGTACTCGTTGAGGGTCGTGGCTCCTACACAGCGGAGTTCGCCACGTGCCAGGGCGGGCTTGAGCATGTTGGAGGCATCCACGGACCCCTCCGCCGCCCCTGCCCCGACGACCGTGTGAATCTCGTCGATGAAGAGGATGATCTCTCCCTCCGCCGCGATGACCTCCTTCAACACGGCCTTGAGGCGTTCCTCGAATTCCCCGCGATATTTCGCGCCGGCGACGAGGGCGCCGATATCGAGGCCGATGACCCGTTTGTCCTTCAGGTTTTCCGGGACATCGCCGTTGACGATCCGCTGGGCCAGGCCCTCGACGATGGCCGTCTTGCCGACGCCGGGCTCACCGATCAGGACCGGGTTGTTTTTTGTCCGGCGGGACAGGACCTGCATGATGCGGCGGATCTCGTCATCCCGTCCGATCACCGGGTCGAAGGATCCCTTTCTCGCCAGCTCGTTGAAGTCCCGGGCATAGCGCTTCAGGGCCTGGTATTTCTCTTCCGGATTGGGGTCGGTGATGCGCTGGTTTCCCCGGATGTCGACCAGGACGCGCAGAATGTTGTCGCGGGTGATTCCCATCCCCTTTAATATACCCGGGGCCGGTCCCTCCTTCTCATCCGTCATGGCGACCAGGATGTGCTCCGCGCTCATGTATTCGTCGGACAGCCGCGCTGCCTCGGATGTCGCCTGGTCCAGGACCCGTCCCAGCCGGGGGGACAGGTATGTCTGTCCTCTTCCCGCTCCTTCCACGCTGGGGATCCTTTGCAGGGCACCGTCAAGCTCCCTCTCCAGCTTCCCGCTGTCGGCACCCAGCTTGCCCATGATCTCCCCGACAACGCCCTCCGGCTGCCGAAGCAGAGCAAGGAGGAGATGCTCCACTTCCACGGCCTGGTGGCCTCTCTTCTGTGCCAAGGCCTGTGCTTCCTGCAGGGCCTCCTGGGCTTTCAGGGTGAATTTATCGAAACGCATGACAACCTCCGCTGTTTTTATCTTTTTTCAACCGGCCGCTTCAGCCTCATGGGCAGCAGCCGAAAAACGTCCGATGCATCCGGGTACTGCATTCCGCCCGCGCGGCCGGATCGGCTGCACATATCTCTCTACTCCGTGGGCTTTTCGATGCTGACGAAGATCTTCCCGCCCTTGAAAACCGTCACGCTGCCGGACGATTCGGAAAGAACGATGGCGATTGCGTCGGTGATGCTGGTGATGCCGGCTGCCGCTATATGGCGGCTCCCCAACCCGTGGGGAAAGTCCTTTCCTTCCAGGGCTGCGCTCAGGTGCCTCCCGGCCGTGACGAGAACGCCGTTGTCCTGGAGCACAAACGCCCCGTCGAGGGCGGAAAATTCCTTGATCGTCTCCTTGAGGTCCGGATTCAGAATATTTCTCTGCTCCTCGGCATAGCCCATGAAGGGGTTGATGATCATTTGCCGGGAGAGCTGGAGAACCCGTTCGTGATCCCCCAGGATAAAGATGGTACCCACTTTCCGGCCTTCCCGTCCCTGGGCGGCTAGTTCCAGGGCCAGATTTAAAACGGTTCCGAAGACCTCCGGATAGACCGTTTCGGTCAGTCCCGTCATATTTTCGGAGGTGAGGATCTCGAATTCCTTCCCCACGTCGATGACAAACAGGCTGTCGGCATACCCGAATCGGGACACCCCGCTGAGGCACACGACTTTGTCCCCTTTCCGGAAAATGCCCATGGCGATCCCCTTGGTGATGGCGATCTTGATCTGGCCGAGACGGGTCAGCTTGACGTCGGGCACATTGATCAGGATGCTCCTGCTCCGGATGTGATCCGGGATCTCTTCATCCCCCCGGGTAACGACAATCAGGTCGTAGCAGCACGTTCCGTCATTGATGGAAGGCAGCTGGTCCACCAGATCGGAATACAGAAGCATCGCCCTTGCCTCCGCCTCCTTGGCAATCCGGCAGGCCGCATCGAGAATAATCTGGCTGATCGAATTCATGGCGTCCCTTTCCTTTAAAATCGACGTTAAATTAAGTGCCGGGCCGGTTCCTGTCAAGGAAGGGACGGTGAATACAAAAGGCTTGACAGAAATCTTCAATTCAAGCTATTTTAACATGATATCAATGTATTGCAGGAGGATCCTTGGAACTTCCCTCCCTGACGGGAACACTTGATCGATACATCTCGGAGATCAACCAGTTCGAGCTTCTCACCCCGGAAGAAGAATTCCGCTTGGCCGTCCGTTTCCGAAAATACAACGACATGGAGGCGGCCCAGCACATGGTCGTTTCCAATCTCCGGTTCGTCGTCAAGATCGCCCACGAATACAGGAATTACGGAATGAAGCTGGCCGACCTTATCCAGGAGGGCAACATCGGCCTGATGCATGCCGTGAAAAAGTTCGATCCCTATCGCGGCTATCGCCTCATCTCTTACGCCGTCTGGTGGATCCGCGCATACATCCAGAACTACATCATCAAGACGTGGAGTGTCGTCAAAATCGGCACGACGCAGGCTCAGCGCAGGCTGTTCTTCAAGCTGGGACAGGCCAAGAAGAAACTCGAAGCCCTTTCCCAGAAAAACCCCGAATTCTCGGAAATCGCCGAGGCCCTGGGGGTCAAGGAGATCGATATCGAACAGATGGACATGCGGCTCAGCCATCGCGACCTCTCCCTGGACGCAACGATCAGCGACGACGGGGAAGTCTCGCACCTGGATTACCTGACCTACGACGGGGATGACCAGGAGATCTCACTGATCAAGAAAGAAGAAATGGAGCTGGCGCGGAAGAATATCGCCGGGGCGATGGCCATGCTGAACGAAAAGGAGAGTTACATCATCCGCCACCGGGTGATGGCGGACAACCCGGAAACCCTTCAGGAAATCGGGGATCGTTACCACATCACCCGGGAGCGGGCTCGCCAGATCGAAAAGCAGGCCCTGAAGAAACTGTCCACGGCTCTTCCCTATCTGGGAAAAGAAACGCCGCTTCTGGGAAACTGATCGTGCAGCGGCCCGGCGGCTAAGGCTCCACGTCGGAACGGGCCAGATTCTCGAAACTCGTGTACTTTTCCAGGAAGGCCAGCTTGACGGTCCCGGTGGGACCGTTCCGCTGTTTGCCGATGATGATTTCCGCAATGCCCTTTTCGGGGTTTTCATCCGTCCGGTTGTAGACTTCGTCCCGGTAAATGAAGGCGATCACGTCGGCATCCTGCTCGATGGCCCCGGACTCCCGGAGGTCCGCCATCTGGGGCCGCCGATTGGTCCGGTCTTCCACCTTCCGGTTCAGCTGGGAAAGGGCGATGACGGGCACGGCCAGTTCCTTGGCCAAGGCCTTGAGGGAACGGCTGATTTCTGAGATCTCCTGCTCCCGCGAATCCCGCGAGCCGCCGCCTTTCATGAGCTGAAGATAGTCCAGGATCACCAACCCCAATCCATTCTCCGCTTTGAGGCGCCTCGATTTGGCCTTCATCTCCAGAACGCTCAGAGCGGGGGTGTCATCGATGAAAATCAGCGCTTCCGACAGTTTGCCCGCGGCGGCGATGAGCTTTGGCCAATCCGTTTCCCCCAGCAATCCTTTCCGGATCCTCTGCGAATCCACCTTGGCTTCGGATGCCAGCATCCGGAGCGCCAGCTGCTCCTTGGACATTTCCAGGGAGAAAACCGCTACCGGTACGCCGGACAGAGTGGAGGCGTTGAGGGCGATGTTGAGGGCAAAGGCCGTCTTTCCCATGCTGGGCCGTCCGGCTACGATGATGAGGTCCGACTTCTGGAGGCCGGAGGTCAATGTATCGATCCCTTCGAAGCCCGTCGGAACGCCTGTAATCAGTTCCTTGCGTTCATACAGCTTCTCAATGGTCCGAATGCTTTCCTTGATGACCGTCTTGAAGGGCCAGAAGGTGGGCCGGATTTTCCGCTCGGATATTTCGAAGATGGCGTGCTCCGCCTCATCGAGCACCTGGTCGACGTCCGCCGAGGCGTCGTAGCTCTTGCCCAGGATCTCCGTGGCCGTCCCGATCAACCCCCGCAGGATGGCCTTTTCCTTGACGATCCGGGCATGAAAGGCGATGTTGGCGGCCGAGGGCACGTTGTCTACGAGCGAGGCGAGGTAGGCCGTCCCCCCGACGGGTTCGAGCTGCTTCTTCTCCTTGAGCAGATTGCTCAGGGTGATCAGGTCAACCGGATCGTTGCGGTCCGAAAGCTCCACGATCGCCCGGAAAATCCTCCGGTGAGCCTCGCTATAGAAGTCCTTGAAGTCCAGGACTTCCAGCACGGGGTTCAAGGCTTGGTTATCCAGGAGAATTCCCCCGAGGATGGACTGCTCCGCATCCAGGTTCTGGGGAGGAATCCTATGCAGGGAGGCGTCGATGTCTTTCATGGCCCTCCGGGATGAACCGTTCAGGATTCCTGCTCCGCCTCGACGGATACGGTGACTTCAGCCGTCACACCCCCCGGCAGCTTGACCTTGAGCGGGAAGGTTCCCAGCTCCCGGATGGGCTCCTCCAGGACAATCCATTTCCGATCCAGCTCCAGCCCCATCTCGACGGCGCACTCCTCGATGTCCCTCGCGTTCACAGAACCGAACAGCTTTTCCTGCTCCCCGACCCGGCGCCGGATAACGAAGGTGGCGCCGGCCAAGTGATCCGCCATTGCCTGGGCCTTCCGGCGATCTTTTTCCGCTTTCTGAAGAATGCGCCGCCGATCGTCCTCCACCGATTTCACGTTCTTCGAACTCGCCTCCACGGCAAGCCCCTTGGGAATCAGGAAGTTCCTGGCATACCCGTCGGACACCTTGACCGTCTCACCGACCTTGCCCAGGGAATCCACATTTTCCTTCAGAATCACCTTCATGGTTTATGCTCCTTTTTCATGGATAGTATCGCATCCCGTTATTGGATATCAAACCAGTCCGATCAGGAAGGACCGCCCCGTTCTCCGATGTACTTTCGAAGGTCGAGCCACAGGTCGACCAGCCCGAGGATTGCCATGGTCAGGGCCACGTACTGCTGGGCAAAGACCAGGCCGTAAAAGAGATATCGGAAAAAAGGCGGAATCCTCTTCCGCTTGAAAAAACAAGCCGCAATCGCCAGTCCGTGGAACAGGTAAGCGAACAGGCAGAGTATCAGAACGTTCGCGCCGATCTGCCGGACCGGCTCGGCCGGAACCAGCATGGACCCGCCGGCGGCGATGAGGAACCAGACGATCCGTTCCGGTGCCTTCCAGAGGGTCAGGTCTCCAAAGTCGGGATATATCCCCCCTCGCTGGCGGATCAGCACGCCCCCGACCAGGACATTGAGCCATAGAACGATGGTCGCCATTACGATGCCAAGCGCCGGAACGATGGAGGAGAAGAAGCGGATGAGTTCCGGCAGTTGATCCCGGATTTCCTGGACTTGCTCCGGCGGCAGACCCAGCATGCCGTAAATCCGGAGATTGTCATGAATACCGGTGGCCACATAGGCTTCCAGGACTGCGAACGGAGCCCGGCCCGTCAGGATGCTTTGGGCAAGAAGGGCAATGCAGCCCGTGACAAAAAAGACCAGAACCGGATAAAGAACGACCTTTTCAAGGGAGAGCCTTCTGCTCAAGAGCTCCCCCAGGGCAACACCGGCCAGCCCCGCCAGAAGGATGACCGGCATCGATGATCCTGCACCGGCCATCATCAGCATGCCGAAGACGGCGATCCACGACAGGATCAGGATGATCAAACCCCGCCTTCTGCCCTGAAGCAGGTAATGGTAAAGGACGGGCAGTGGAGTCAGGGGAATCAGAAACGACCCGGCAAAAGGCAGAAACAAGGCGGCAAGACAGATCAGCGTGGTCCAGAGAAAACCGGAAAACAACGCAATCCCTCCGAGACCGCCTCCCCAGGTCCTCCACCTCGAGCGGGAAATCCTGCGCGCCGTCCGGCCCACTGGTTCACCGCTTCGATACCCCGCCGTCAGGTCCGGCAGGGATCGATTTCAGCCCTCTCGAACCGCAAACGGGAGAAGCGCCAGGGTCCTGGCCCGCTTGATGGCTACCGTCAGCTCGCGCTGGTGCCCGGCGCAGTTCCCGGTGATTCTCCTGGGCATGATCTTGCCCCGCTCGGTAACGAAGTCCCGCAGAATGGAGGGGTTCTTGTAATCGATCTGAATATTGGAGTCCGTGCAGAAACGGCAGAATTTCCGCCGGTGGAAGAACTTCTTGTGCGGCCTCGACGGCCGGCTTCCCGATGATGGATGCGCCATGTTCCTACTCCCCCTGTTCCCTGGCCGCCGGCGGGGCCGACGACGATTCCGGTAAAACAACCGTCAACGGAGCCCTTGTCTCGGAAGGTGCACCCGACGGTTCCGCGGTCGATCCCTCAGCCTTTTCCCCACTCTTCTGGGCAGTCTCTTTCTCGATATCCTGCAGGCTGACGTTCTCGTTCTTCAGGATCGTCATGTATTTCAGGACATGATCGTCGATCTTGAAGTTCCGCTCCATTTCGGAAACGACGGCACTCGACCCGGCGAAGTCCAGGAGAACATACGTCCCCTTCGACTGTTTGCGAATCAGGTACGCAAGCTTGCGCTTTCCCCACCGGTCCACCTTGACCAGAACGCCCTTATAGGCCGCGATGATGCCGCAGTAGCGATCCGTCAGCGCGCCGACTTCCTCATCGTTCAGGTCCGGATGGATGATAAAAACTGTCTCATATCTCCTCAATTTCATTTACCTCCTCACGGCTATGCAGCCCGGACAGGATGCCCGGGCAAGGAGTCTGACCCCTTAAAAAAGGAGTCGCCTTCTATCCCATCGGAATGGATAAATCAAGCCTTTTCTCGAACGGGACAGGCAATCCCGTCTGTGCGTCAGGCCTGCATCCTCTTGTTGAGCGTTCGGCGCAGATGCAACCGGTATTCGTCCCGGCGATGGGTAACCAGGTAATCCAGGTAGTTCAGGTTTTTTTCAATGCTGCTCATGTAAAGGTTTTCATCGATGTTCCATCGCTTCCGGAAGTGATGCCGGCCGTACAGATACACATCTCCCAATTCATCGCTGAACCGCTTCCGGGTCATCTGAAAGAATCCCCGGGTTTTCTCCAGCAGGTCCAACTGGCTCGAATATGCCGTGATCCCGGCTTCAACAAACTCATAATAAAGGTCGAGCAGCTTTTCCAGGTAATGCCGATCGGCCATCTGCCCCAGCAGGTCCGCCGTACCGAGCATCTGTCCCAGGCACCTGATGTGTTCGCTCGGGAATTGGATTTCTCCGATCCTGGTGTTGAGACCGGTACACTGTAGGATGTTGTCGAAATAAGGAAGCTCTTCCTGAAACAGGGGGTCGTTCCGGTAATATTCAACAATAAACTCGACGCTGCGGTTGATGTGGACAAGCGTGTACTTCGCCCCGGTACCTTCGTTATCTCCGCTACGCTGGATATAACCGGTATCATGCATCAGTCCGCAGATGAGGCCGACATCGAACTCCTTCTCCGTGAGCGGACAGCCGGACTCGGTGGCTCCATGCATCAGACGGGTCATGGCAAGGGTGACCGACAGGGTGTGACTCAGGTCGTGATAGTCCACGTTGGAGCTACGATAGCCCGGATATTCGCCCCGAAACAACCGGACGATATCACCATACGCCCGATCGAACGGCCCATAATCAAAACGGGGAAAGACTAGGGAGGCGATGATCCGTATCTCCTCGACGACCGCATCGTGATCCTCGATATCCAGCAGGTCGGCCAACTGGGTCGGGTGATCTTTCATCGGCACTCCTCTTTCCATCAGTTGATTACCTTACAAATTAGAAGGGTTATACTCCAATCACCAGAGGGAGACAAGAAGAAAAGTGCGAAGACACCGGCCCGGATGTACCCGGAGGAGGGTTGGAACCGGGTTATACGGCCTTGAGAACGACCAGGGCGATGTCGTCGAACTGGGGCCTTCCTCCGGCAAACGCAATGACAGCGTCCTGAATTTTCATGATGATGTGTTCGGCGGACAGGTGCCGGTTATCCCGCACCACCCGGTTCAGCCGGTCGAGGCCGAAGGTCTGATCATGTTCATCAACCGCTTCGGTGACACCGTCCGTGTAGAGAACGACCAGATCCCCTTCCGAGAGGGAAAGCGACATTTCCTGCACGTGAATGTCTCTTTTAACCCCGAGGGCAATCCCGTGTGTCTTCAGATACTCCGGATCGTCCCGGTCCCTGCGCAACAGGATTGGAGGGTTGTGACCGGCATTTACATACCTCAGCTTCGGACCCGGTTCGACAACGGTGTAAAACAGGGTGACGAACATTCCGGATGTGGAATCACGGCAGATGAGTTCATTGGCCTGCCGGATCGCATGAGCCAGGTCGAGCGTTCCCGTGGCGCTGGCCCGGACCACCGTCCTGGACAGGCCCATAAACATGGCCGCCGGCATTCCCTTGCCGGACACGTCGGCAATGACGACGCCCCACAGGTCGTCCCGAACGGGGATGAAGTCGTAGAAATCTCCTCCCACCTCCCGGGCCGGGATGTTGTTCGCCGCCAGGTCGATGTTCGGGATCCGGGGCGCCCGGTCCGGAATCAGCCGCTGCTGGATTCCCCGGGCGATTTCCAACTCCTTGAGAAGACCCTCCCGGTCCGCCGTGGTCTGTTTCAGGACCGCCATATGTTCCTTGAGGTCCATGGTCATCCGGTTGAATGCCGCGGCCAGTTCCTCCAGCTCATCCCCCGTCTGCACTTCCACACGGTGGTCGATCTCCCCGCGACCGATGGCCTTGGCGCCCCGGATCAGGGAAAGGACGGGCCGAGTGATCGTCCGGGAGATAAAAACGGCAACACCGAGGACAATGACCATCAGAACGAGAAGGAAAGCAAAAAAATTCCTGTAGATATCGTCCAGGGTCTCATTGACGTGCTCATTGATCTGACGGGTTGTTGCATCGATCCGCTTCTTCGTCTCCTTCACGGGAATGGAGAACTCGTCAATGTACGTGGTGGCGGCAACCATGAACATGGAGTCACGAACGGGCACGATGGACATATACTTTCGCCGGATGCTTCCATCCACGTCGAGCCAGTCGTAATAACCGCTGTTGGGGGAGCCGTCGAAGGTTTTTTCGAAGATTTTCCAGAAATCGGGAAGCTTGTCCCGCCACTGCCGGAGATCGAAGTCCACGATTTCCTGATTCGGATGAAACTTCATCAATCCCGTTCCGCGGTCGTAGACCAGCGTATAGCCCGTTTTCCCCACGGACTGGACGGCGATTTTCTGGAAATCCGGTTTTTTCCTGAGTTCGTCGATGCGGATGCCGGGGTGGGCGTCCAGGTAGATGCGGCACTGGAGGGCAACATCCCTCGCTTTCTGGGTGATAATGCTCTCTCCCAAGTCTTCCAGGGCCCGGGCACTGTCCACGGCAGCGCTGTCCCCGAGGGAGGAGCTGCTCTCCAGGGCGTAGTTCCCGATCTGCCGGATATCTTCGAAGGCGAAGTAGCCGAAGATGACCAGCGAGATCACCGGCAATCCCAGAAAGGCGAGAAGCAGCTTGGTGCGAATGGGGATCTTCAGCTTCACCGGTTGCCTGTTCTTGATTCGATCAATGCATTCGCCATCCCGATGCTCCCGATTGCCGGACCCGCCATCGGACGGATCTCCCCGCTCTTCAAACCACCCTTATATATTGAGGGTCTTCCCGCGTGATTCGCGCTCCAGCCGGTAGTAGGGCCGGTGACGCCCGTCGGGCTCCCTTCCGACCACGAATCCGCGGACGACATAGCCCCTGGCAAGGTAATGCATGAACAGGGCGCGACAGTAATCCCGCAGCCGCTGGGCCTTGGCACGGTCCGTTTTCAGGATTCGATCCTGATTGTACGGAATCTCGACAAACAGGGGCGAGGCGTTGAGATGAAAGACATTTTTCCCGCCCGGACACTCGAGTCCTTCCTCGTCCAGGTCCACGGAGTTGACAATGTTCTCATCCGTCATCTCCGACGTGTCGTGCAGGGAGGGGAGAATCCCCCGCTCGATCCGATCACGGACCCGGTCGGTCTGGATAAGCCATTCCACGATGAAGCGGTCTGTCGAGATGGCCCGGTTGAATTCGTCGCTCGTAAAGACGGCACTGTAGTAATTGAATCCGATTTCCCGGACGATGGCGCCCATTCGGTGAATATAAATGTAGCCGTTTCTCGAGACGAGGGGATCATAGGTCCAGCGGATTCTCGAGATGCCCCTCTCCCTGGCGCAGTCATAGAGAACACGGACTAGTGCATCGCCGATGTTCTTGTCCTGGTAGAGTCGGTCCACGCCCATCCGGGCACCGTACCAGAAATGACCCCGCTTATCGAAGTCGGCGAAACAGACCAGGAAGCCGATGGGTCGGTCCTGGGCATACCAGGGGTCTTCCCGCGCCATGAGGCGGCGTTCCTCCTCGGGATAGATTCCGTCATCGAAGGCTGTCAGAACGAGCCCGTTGGTCAGGTAGGCCAGTTCGAAATACAGCATCGGGGCGTTCACTTCCCGGTATCCGTCCCGGTTCCACACCCTTTTTTCCAACTCAACGACATCATTGAGGACCGACGCCCGAAGATATTTCTCCACTCGGACCTTTTTTGGGTCACCCATGGGGGTTCCTCCCGGGTCTACAGGGGTTGACCGGAATGACGGCATCCCGGCTCGTCCATGAACGGAGCCGGCCTTTCCGGGGAGACAACCAGGGTCAGTACATTGCGGCCCCCATCCCGGCGATAGCGAATGTCGTCGATCATTTTCCGAATGAAGTAGATGCCGAGTCCACCCGCCTTGCGACGGCTGATCTCCGTGGATAACTCAGGATCGGGTGAGGACAGGAGATTGAAGGGAATGCCCGCGTCCTCGATCTCGATGACGAGCTGCCCGTCCTTCATGGCACGGCACCGGACCTCGACGTCACCGGGACGGTCAGGGTAGGCATAGCGAAAGATGTTCACCAGGGCCTCCTCCACCGCGAGCTCGATCTCGCTCGACCGGTGCGTGCTGAAGCCCCGATGGTTCAGACAGTTCGACACAAAGGTCATGAACGGCCTCAGGGAATCCAGTGTTGCGGGTTGCTTCATGGACGGCATACAGGGTCCAAAGGGCCGGCTGAAGAAGATCAGTCGGAATTCAAGGCGGCTTCCACCGTATCATAAATCGGGAACAGGGTATCGAAACCGGATATTTCAAAGACTTCCCGGACCGGCCCTTTCAAGTTGGCCAGAGAGATCTCCCCTTTTCCATCCTCGAGTTGCCGGGCCGCTTCCAGGATGCACTGAAGGCCGGCACTGCTGATATACTCCAGGGCGCCGAAGTCGATCACGAAACGGCTCTCCCCCCGTTCCAGGCAGCGCTCCAGGATCCGGTCGAAATCCGGGGCGCAAAGGGCATCCATCCGCCCGCGGACGGACACGACGACCGTCTCTTTTTCCTTGCGGGTATCGATTTCCATGGATCCTCCCTCCATTGTCCGGCCGGATACTCTGCGGGAGCGTCACTTGGAAAAGGTTCACCCCGAATCGGCGGCTGTTTCCGCGTCACCCTCCCCCGGACATGCCGGGAGAGGGTGACGGAATCTTACCACAGAAGGACGGCTGGCTGCCGTATCACTTGCTGTAATCGTAAAAACCGCGACCGCTCTTTCGTCCCATAAACCCCGCGTCGACATACTTTTTCAGGAGAGGGCAGGGACGGTACTTGGAGTCGCCGAAGCCCTTGTAGAGGACGTCCATGATGGCCCAGCAGGTATCCAGGCCGATCAGGTCCGCCAGGGCCAGCGGTCCCATGGGGTGGTTCATTCCCAGGACCATGATGTCGTCGATCGCCTTCGGCTGCCCGACTCCCTCCATCAGGGCATAGACCGCCTCGTTGATCATGGGCATCAGGATCCGGTTGGACACGAATCCCGGAAAGTCGTTGCACTCCACCGGGACCTTGCCGAACTGCTTGCTGAGCGCTTCCGTCGTGTTGTACGTCTCCTGCGATGTGGCGAGGCCGCGGATGATCTCCACGAGCCGCATGACCGGTACGGGATTCATGAAGTGCATCCCGATGACCAGTCCGGAGCGTTTTGTGGCTCCGGCGATCCGGGTGATCGGAATGGATGAGGTATTCGTTGCGAGAATGACCCCGGGCTTGCAGATTTCGTCGAGCTTCTTGAAGAGCCCCAGCTTCAGGTCTTCCCGCTCCACCGCCGCCTCCACGACAAAGTCGGCGTCCTTCATGTCCTCGACGTTCGTGCTCTTCCGGATCCGCCCGAGGATCTCCGCCTTCTGGTCCGCCGTCAGCTTCTCCTTGGCCACCAACCGGTCGAGATTTTTGGAGATGGTTTCATAGCCCCGGTTTACGAACGGCTCGGCAATGTCGTTCATGATGACGTTCAGACCGCCCGGAGATGCTGCGACCTGGGCGATTCCGTTTCCCATCTGACCCGCACCCACTACACCGATTGTCTTGATTGTCATCTCCTGCCCTCCTTGTTTTTTTCCCCCTGGAACACGGCAAGCGGGGACAGGCGGCCGGGCCCGGAGCCCGCCGTCTCCCCTTTCTCTCCTGCCGTTTCCGGAATGTCAATGTGGATCGATCAATCTTCGTTTCCCTTCGGTTTCCCTCACTTGTCCACCCGGATGAGCATGGCGTCGCCCTGGGCATGGCCGGAACAGATCCCGCAAACGCCGATGCCGCCTCCCCGCCTCCTCAGCTCATACCCGAGGGTCATGAGAATCCGGGCACCGGTGGCCCCGATGGGATGACCGTAGGCGATGGCGCTTCCGTTGACGTTGACCTTCTTCATCATGTCTTCCTTGGACATGCCCAGGATGCTCCGGGCGCTGACGAGCACGACGGCGGCGAAGGCCTCGTTGATCTCGATCAGGTCGATCTGGTCGAGCGTCAGATCGTTCTCTTCGAGGATCTTCTTGATGGAGAGTCCCGGGACTGTTGCGATGTCCTTCGTCGGCTGGGAAACCTCCGCGTAACCGAGAATCGTGAAGAGGGGCTTCAGGCCAAGCTCTTTCGCCTTTTCGGCGCTCATGAGCATGCAGACGTCGCCGCCGTCGTTCACGCCGGGCGCGTTGCCCGCGGTCACGCTGCCGGGCTGTCCCGTGACAGTGCTCTTGTGGTTGAAGACAGGGGGAAGCTTGGCCAGGCCATCGATGGTCGTTCCGGTCCGGGGGCCCTCGTCCTTGTCGAAGACCGCCGTGTCCTTGCCCTTCTTGATTTCCACGGGGAAGATCTCGTCGTCCAGGCGACCCGCTTTCATGGCTTCCACGGCCCGCATCTGCGATGTATACGCCCACTCGTCCTGGTCCTGCCGGGTGAAGCCGAATTCATCGGCGGTTTCCGATCCGTGGATTGCCATGTGCCGGTTGTAGAATGCGTCCCAGAGACCGTCATAGACCATCAGGTCAACCATCCGCCCGTTCGGAAGCCCCATCCGGCTCCCCCACCGCATGTCGGGCAGCGAATAGGGGCAGTTCGACATACTCTCCTGCCCGCCGGCAACGACGATCTCGGCCCGGCCCGTCTGGATCATCTGGACGGCCAGATCGATGGTCTTGATGCCGGAGGAGCAGACTTTATTCACCGTGATGGATGGCACGGACTCGGGCAGACCCGCCAGCAGGGTGGCCTGCCGGCTCGGCACCTGCCCGCAGCCGGCGGGCACCACCTGACCCATGAAGACATAATCGATGTCTTCCGGCTTGACCTTTCCGCCCGTGCGCCTGAGGCACTCCTTGATCGCCAGAGCGCCCAGCTGTGGGGCGTCGAAGCCCTTGAGGGAGCCGCCGAAGACACCGTAGGGTGTGCGGCATGCCTCCACACAGACCACCTCACGGAGTCCCTTGAACTGCCCCTTGATCTTTCTCCCCATGCCGGAATAATCGGGTTTCCGTTCGCCGAACCCGCTGATCTTGGCATCGGCGTAAAACTTTGGTCTGGTTTTATCCAGTTTCTGCGGTACCTTCTCCATCTCGTCCTCCTTTTATTTCCCCCGGACCTGCCCCGTGCGCTCCACTGCCGTGCAGGTCCGGTTCGTTGCTATGTTGGGGAAGGGGAAAAAAGGCGCTTTTACCAGTAAAAGACTGGTTCCGGTTTTTCTCACAACCCCGGCAGTTTGTCAATTGCTTTGGCTCCCGCCGCCGCATTCTCCGGGAGTTCCGGATATCGCTTTACAAAACCGTTGACAGTCCACCCGATTTGGGATTGACTTCCTCCCGTCGCCGGCGGGCGTAGTGTGCCAAACCGGCAGCCCCGATCCACCAGGAGATGACGGATGCCGCCCTTCCCTCTCAAGCCCTGTCCGAAGACCTACATTCTGGAGACCCACCGATCATGCCCGCCCGCGGAGACCCTGGCGTTCATCGCCCGCCTGGAAGAGACCGTCGGCATGCTGGAGGTCCGGGACGCCGCAGGAGACGATCGCATTGGCATCCCGGTCTTCACCTGCCGGAGGATCCGTCCGGACGGATCCCAGACCCGGCACACCGGCAAGGGAATCACGCCTGTCCAGGCCCGTGTATCCCTGACCATGGAGTCCGTCGAGCGCTACGCATCCGAGTTCCGGGAAATCCATCGGGAAAGGCTGATCCGGGACAGTTACCGCCGGCTGTCCCGCCGCTTCAATGTCCTCCACCCGCCGGACCTGATTCTCTCGCAGGCCAGCGAGTACGACGACGACCGTCCCGTCTTCTGGACTGCGGGTTACGACCTCCTGCGCGAAGAGGATGTATACCTGCCCGCCTGCGCCGTCTTTCATCCCTTTCACCTGGACGATGTCCTGGTTACCCACACCCACACCAACGGCATCGCTGCCGGCAACACCCTGGAGGAGGCCGTGGAACATGGCCTCACGGAGGTGATCGAGCGCGACGCCTGGAGCATCGCCCAGTACCGGGCCGAGGCACTGGACGCCCTCTCGGTGGAGGTGACGGACGGCAATGCCTTCCTCCTCGACATCATCGGGAAATTCAGCGAGGCGGAGGTCGAAATCGTGGCCAAGAACATTACCTCGGATGTCGGGGTACCCACGATCGCCGCCTTTTCCAGGGATCTGCAGTATGATTCCATGATCCCCATAGACGGTTTCGGAACCCACCTGGATCCTCGCGTGGCCCTTGCACGGGCCCTGCTGGAAATCGTCACCACCCGCGCCCTGTTCCTGCAGACGAGGGGGCTGGCAGGCCTGCAGGAGGGTTGCGCAGCCTATTTCCGGGAGGACATGGACGATTACCGGTTCTTCAGCCACCGGCAGATCGGCCTGGGCGACATGGACGCCGATTTTCGGGACGACATTTGCGACGACGTGCGCCTCCTGATGTCCAAATGCGCGAGCCGCGGCCTTGACCGGGTAATTGCTGTGGACCTGACGGATGATGCGACCGGCATCCCCACGGTGCGCATGGTCGTCCCCGGTATGGAGGCATGCTGCTTCGACCGCAGCCGGAGGGGAGAACGCCTTTTTTCCGACCCCGAAGGAGCATGACATGCTTGGAGAAGAAGACATCACCCAGCGGGCGATTTACTGCTACCTGGCCTTCCGGCAGTTGGCGATCCTTTACAGCAGCGACGAGGCGCCGTCCCGGTACCTGGAGGCCCTGGGCCGTTCCTCCCTGGATCTGGCGGGAGACCCCTTCATCCGGGGAACCCTGGAAGAGGCCCTGCTGGAGGGGAGGGTCGAAGAGTCCCTCCACCATCTGATGATCCTGTATGAAGGTTTGACACTGGCCCTCTGCGAAGTCCTGGAGACGGACATGGAGACCCTCGGTGAGTCGCTGCCCCCGGCCTACCTGGATGAGATCCTGGAGGAGATGGCTCCCCGTCCGGCCTGATCGACCTCCCCTGCGCCGCATCCGCCGCGACGGTCCCGCGGAGGTCTCAACCCCTGGAAACATCCCCAATTATTTCTTGACACCGAGGGGCCGATCCCTTATACCCTATCTCGAATTTCATCCCGTCATGCCCGCCCCCCGACACTGCACCAGAACCGGGTAAACCGGTCAGCCGGAGGTCGGGCGGATCGTCGTTTCCTCAACCTCTGACATAACAGTTGCACCATTCAACAGGAGTTCGCCCTGAGAGGCCCAAGGGATCTCTTTATGCCGCTCCTCTCGCATCCGCCGCGGAATGATCAGCACATTGCCGCTCCCTGCGGCATCTTTCTCCGTATATCAGGCCATCGTTCATTTCTTCACGAAGAAGGGAGGTGAGCACGCAAAACAGAGAACCGGTCTGTTCTTATGAGTTTTCAGGTTATTCAAGGGGGTTTATCATTGCACTGAAAAGGAGGTAACAATGGCAAGAATTCGCGGGAAATCGAAAAAGGCGGAGATCCTGTCGCTGGAGGATGCGGTCAAGACGTACATGCACAACGGGGTCATCTGCGCGTTCAGCGGGTTCACGGGCTTCAACCGGAACCCTTTTGCCTTCGCCTGGGAGACAGTCCGTCAGGGCATCAAGGACATTCATGTCATCGACCGGCACGGCGGTGTGTGTACCTGGCTGCTAAACTCCGTCAACGCCATGAAGATCTATGAGACGGACTGGATGGGCTGGGGTGAAATGGCCGGCAAGATCGATATCAACCTGGAGCGGCACTACAAGGCCGGCAAGGTGATTCTGGAGGATTATTCCCACGGCGCCATGGCCATGCGGTTCCTCGCCGGCGCCATCGGGGCGCCCTTCATCCCCTATTCCGCCCCCCTGGGCTCCGATCTCTACAACCCCAAGTATGACGCCCTCGGCAAGGCGGGCATGCGGGACGGCAAGAATGCCAAGATCCCCCGAAAGAAATTTATCCAGATGGAAGAACCCTTCTGGGGTGAGGGCGACACCATCCTGCTGCCGGCGGCCAAGCCGGAGCTGGCCATCATCCACGTCGCCCAGGCCGGTGACAAGGGAACGGCCCGCTGGCGCGGCGTCGGCACCATCGACAAGGAGATCTCCTTTGCCTGTGACAAGGTCGTGATCCTCGCCGAGGAAATCGTCCCTGAATCGGAGATGAGAAAACTTCCCGAGACGAACCAGATCCCCTACTTCGTCGTGGACGCCGTCGTGGAGTGCCCCTGGGGAGCCTTCCCGAGCTCGGTTCCCTTCTACTACGACTACGACGCGCCCTTCATGCGGGATATGGACAAGGCCTCCCGGAACAACGATGACCTGAAAAAGTGGCTCGACGAGTGGGTCTTCAGTCCCAAGAGCTGGGAAGACTTCGTCGTCAAGCTGGGTGCCAAACGGCTTCTCGACCTGAAGGCGGACAGCACCACCGGTTACAGCGTTCGCATGATGAGAGGAAAGAAACCGGCGCCCAGAATGAAGATGCCCTTGTCCGTGGCACGCAGCGGTTATTAAAAGAAAGGGGGGATACGAAACATGGCAAAATCAATGGAAGAATTGATGGGATTGATCGACCTGATTCCCAACGAGTCCGCGAAGCCGGGGGAATTCATCCTTCCGGAGCTGATGGCCATCGCCGTGGCTCACGAAGTTCGGAATGAAGATATCGTGTTCGCCGGCACGGGGCTCCCCATGGTGGGCATCATGACGGCCAACTTCACAAACGCACCGAAGGCGACCCTGATTTACGAATCGGGAATCTGCGACGGCAAGACGATGCATGTCCCCATGTCCGTCTGCGACCAGCGGGCGGCCAACATGAGCTCCACCCTGGGCGGCCTCGTCGACACGTTCGGTTACTACCTGCAGCAGGGTTACGTCACACTCGGGTTCCTCGGCGGTGCGGCGATCGACAAGTATGGAGGCGTCAACGTGACCTCCATTGGAGACTATTTCGCCCCCTCGCACCGCTTCACCGGGTCCGGCGGAAACTCCGACATCGGGACCATGGCAAAACGGACGGCCTACATCATTCTCCAGGAGAAACGACGCTTCCTGGAGCGGAACGACTACACGACCACCCCCGGCTGGTGGTGCTGGGACTTCAAGACCAACGAGTGGAAGCCCAAGAAGGAAGTCTGGAAGAACACCGCCTTCGCCGACTGCGGTCCCACCGCCGTTGTGACCAACATGGGCGTCTACCGCTTCGACAAAGATGGGATCATCTACCTGGAGACCCACCATCCGGGCGTCACGGTGGAGCAGGTCAAGGAGAATTGCGGCTTCGATCTCAATGTGTCGAATGTCAAGGGCGAAACCCCACATCCGACCTACAGGGAGCTGTTCGTGCTCCGGGAGTTCGTCGATCCGGAACTGATCTTCCTGCCCGCGAAGACGGATTATACGCCCGCAATTCAGGCCATCATCGACAAGGGGGTCTGATGCTTCACACAATCGGCGCCGGGGCGCCATGCCCCGCGCCGCTTGCGAGCCAGCTGTCCGGGAAGGTGGTATGGATTCCCCTTCCCGGACATCCAAAAGACCGCGCATGACCCGGCGCCCTCCAGAACCGCTGCCAACGGAGTCCGCCGGCGCATAATACATTCGGAGGGAAGGAAAGAGACGATGAATCTAGATCTCACGGAAGAGCAAAGAATCATCCAGGACACGGCGCGCAACTTCGCCAGGACGGAACTCGAGCCCCTGGCGGCAAAACTGGACGAGCAGGACGACCGGGCGGCCTTCTGCGCCAACTTGAGGAAGCTTGCCGGGCTTGGACTCATGGGAATCAACGTGAAGGCCGACTACGGCGGATCCGAGGCGGGCGTCGTGGCCTTCAGCCTGGCCGTGACCGAGATCGGCAAGGCCTGCGCCTCCACGGGCGTCACCATGTCGGTGAACAACATGGTCTGCGAGGTCATCCAGGCCATCGGTTCGGAAGAGCAGAGGATGAAATACATCCCGAAAATCTGCTCCGGCGAGTACTATGCCGGCGGCTTCGGCCTCACGGAAACCACGGCCGGCTCGGACCCCGCCGGGATGCGCTGTTCCGCCGTGCTGGACGGGAACGAGTGGGTCCTCAACGGCAACAAGATGTTCATCACCAGCGCAGAGTACGCCGGCGTCTTCGTCGTCTGGGCCGTGACGGATAAATCCGCTCCCAAAGGAAAGGGCATCAGCACGTTCCTCGTGGAAAACGGGCTTAAGGGATTCACCGTGGGCCGGGCGGAGCACAAAATGGGCCAGCACGCGTCCATCACCAACGAGCTGATCTTCGAGGATTGCCGCATCCCCAAGGACGCCATCATGGGCAAGCCGAACGACGGTTTCCGGACCGCCGTGGGCGAACTGGCGGGGGGCCGGATCGGCATCGGATCCCTGGGGCTCGGCATCGGCCAGGCGGCCATCGAGTATGCCGCCAAGTATGCCCTGGAGCGCCGGCAGTTCGATCAGCCCATTTCGAATTTTCAGGCCATCCAGTGGATGATCGCCGAGTCCTATACGGAGCTCGAAGCGGCGCGGCTCCTCCTGATGAACGCGGCCTACCAGAAGGAGAACGGCCGGTTCTTCGCCCGCCAGGCATCCATGGCCAAGTACTACGCCACGGAAGCGGCGGAGCGGGCCTGCTACAACGCCCTTCAGATCATGGGCGGATACGGCTACACCCGGGAATTCCCGATTGAGCGCTTTGCCCGGGACGTCCGGATCACCTCGATCTACGAGGGAACCAACCAGATCCAGAGGGTCATCATCGCCCGGGATATCCTGAGCAGTCTGAAATAAGGCCTGAAGGCCGACACTGCAACGCAAAGAGCCCCCGGGGGACCCCGGGGGCTCTTTTTTCATTCCGACGGTTGAACGGGAATTGCGGCCGGCCTGCTGCCGCCGCCTCAACGCACAACTATTCCTTTCGGAACACCTTCACCAGGATGCTCCGGCAGCACTCGCCGTTCTTGATGACAAAACAGTCGGGACGCTCGATCAGCGAATACTGGCCGTTCGACTCGATCTCAAGATCTTCCTTTTTCAGGTCCCCTTCCCGCGGGATGAAGAGCATCCTGCCGATGGGGATTCCCCCTTCCTTCAAAATGGCCATAACAATTCTCCTCCTCGCGGCTTGAACGAAACCGCCCGTTCTCAGAACAAAAGGAGCCCCGTCCAGTCAACCCGTTTGCGGACGGGAAACCGCCCCGGCAGCCCCGCCTTTTCCAGGGTAGCCAGGACATCGATGCCCATGGCCTCCATGGACGGCCTTGCCCGGAATGGATGGCGGCAAGGCTCTCCGGGCAGGACCGCCGCACACTCGTCACAGAGACGGCAGCATCCTCCAATCAGTGCCGCGGCGAAATGGAAGCCTGCCTCAAAAGCGGTCTTCTCCGCACGATTCATCAATCCGTGCAGTTTTCGGGCATGCACGAACACCTTCTCCGGGGGATCGAAAGGCCCGTCAGCGGATACCTGGACAAGAACGGCTCCCCCGAAACGGGCCAGCATCTCCCGAAACTCCGATACCGGGGGGAGAAGCGGGGGACAGGTGAAATTCCGTCCGTAGCTGTCGCAGAGCGGCACCTGGCATTTGAGCCTGACCCGCTCGTCCACGACCAGGGAATCGACGGAAATCGGCCGCACCTCCGTCGCTCCTCCCCTGCGGAGAGAGGCCTTCATTCGCCTGAACCATGGTGACGTTTCGATTTGATGACCGCCTGCCATGAGAAATCACGATCCCGCGCAAACATGGACCCAAGCAGCTGCGACGAGGGAGGAAGCGCAACAAAGCATCCGGGCCTATTCCCACGTCGTCACCGGGCTGTTCAAAATCAGACGACCTTGCAACAAGCCCGCAGGCAAGGCGTGCAAGCCCCGAGGAGCGAGGCGTACTCTACTCTTACGCTGCAGTGACGAGGGATGAAGCACAACACAGCATCCGGGCTTGTTCCGAGGTCGTCTCCGGGCTGTTCAAAAATGGTCGGATGCAAGGCGCCCGAAGTCCCGAACCGTGAGTCGTACTTTTTCGTACGTCGAACGGTGAGGGACAAGGGGAACGCCGCAGACGGGCGTTTTTCAACAGCCCGTCCAGTTTCATCAGACGACCTCGCAACAAGCCCGCAGGCGAGGCGTGCAAGCCCCGAGGAGCGAGGCGTACTCTACTCGTACGCCGCAGTGACGAGGGGTGAAGCGCAACAAAGCATCCGGGCTTGTTGCGAGGTCGTCTCAGTATTCGATGCCGGCTCTTTCTTTCATCCCCTTCGAATAATGATGCCTTACCTCCTGGATCTCGCTGACCGTATCGGCGAGTTCCAGGACCTCCGGTGGCGCGTAGCGGCCCGTGAGAATCAGGTCCACCGCCGCCGGTTTACTGCGGATCAGCTCCAGCAGGTCCGCGAGGGGGATCAGCCTGAAATCGACAGCGACATTGATCTCGTCGAGAATCACCATGTCATGGGTTCCCGCCGACAGGGCCTCCCGTGCCGTCTCCAGCCCCTGTCTCGCCAGCTCTACATCCACCGGGGCCGGATTATCCCGCATCACGAAGCTGTCGAGGCCGCTCTGGACGATCGTGATCCCCGGCAGATGCCGCTCCGCCGCCAGGACTTCCCCGTACTTCCTGCCTTTCATGAACTGGATCACAAGAACCTTCTTCCCGTGTCCCAGGGCCCGCAGGGCCTGTCCCATGGCGGACGTGGTCTTTCCCTTCCCGTTGCCCGTAAGGACGATCACCACCCCCTGGTTGAACCGGGACAGGGCTTCCGTGATACGATCATTGCCTGCTGATTCCACTCCATCACTCCTTCTTCCTATGGACGGTGGATGGCGGCTTCCTGCGACAGGAATGAAAAAACCCGGGCTCCCTCCGGGAGGCAATGCCCCCGGAGGGCGAAATCCCGGGTCTGCTGCCGCTTCATCCGGATGGCCCCGCTCAGTCGCAGTTCTTCAGATACCGTCCGGCAATATTTTCCGCCAGGGTATAAGGATCGGACTCCTTCTTGAGAAGCATCTCGACCATCCTCTCCATCTCCCCGGAAGCAACAAGACGTTTCAGAACCGGTTCGAGCATGCTGTTCCGGACCGCCTCGTTGAGCTCCACCACCGCCTTCCGGCGGATCCGGGATCCCAGCAGATCGTGTTTAACGAGATGCTCATAATGCTCCACGATGGTTGCCGTGAGCTCTTCCAGGCTCTTCCCGAATCCCTCCGGTTCAAATGCATTCTCCACCCGGATGATCGGCGGCCGCCACCCTCCGGGAAACGCGTTCGGCGGAGCCATGTCCAGCATGGCCATGAGTTCCCGCCGCAGCTTCGAGGAGCCCTCCCGGTCCGCCTTGTTGATGACGAAGAGGTCGGCAATCTCCATGATCCCGGCCTTGATGGCCTGGATCTCATCTCCCATCCCCGGAATCAGGACGACGATCACCGTGTGGGAGTGGTTGATGATGTCCACCTCCTGCTGGCCGGTTCCCACGGTCTCCACGATCACCATGTCCATCCCCATGACATCCATGACATGGATCGCGTCTCCCACGGCCTTGGCCAGGCCGCCCAAGGCGCCACGGGTGGCGAGGCTGCGGACGAAGACCCCGGGGTCCTCCGCGTGCCGCTGCATGCGGATCCGGTCGCCCAGGATGGCGCCTCCCGTGAAGGGGCTGGTGGGGTCCACGGCGAGGACGCCCACCGTTTTTTCGCGCTTCCGGAAACACTCGACGAGGCCGTCCACGAGGGTGCTCTTTCCCGCCCCGGGGGACCCGGTGATGCCGATCACATGGGCCTTTCCCGTGAGGGGGAAGATGTGCTTGATGGTCGTGCGGGCCTCATCGACGCCGTCTTCCAGGTTGCGGATGAGGCGGGAGGCCGTTCTGACATCTCCCGCCTTGATTTTATTAACTTTTTCCATGATGTCATGCCCTTGGTTGTACATTCGTGTTGATCCATTCCACAATGCTGTCCAGCGTGGCCCCCGGCGTGAAGATGGCCTTGAGGCCGGCGTCAAACATGAGTTTGAAATCCTGGTCCGGAATGATGCCGCCGCCAATGACGGTGATATCATCCGCCCCCTTCTCCTTCAGCAGCGTCACCACCGCCGGAAACAGGTAGCGATGCGCCCCCGACAGGCAGCTCAGCCCGACGATATCCACATCCTCCTGGATGGCCGCCGCGGCGATCTGCTCGGGCGTCTGGTGACAACCCGTATAAATGACCTCGAAGCCCGCATCGCGGAAGCAGCGGGCCAGGACACGGGCCCCCCGGTCGTGACCGTCCAGGCCCGGCTTCGCAACCATGATTCGCAGTTTCTTATCTGCCATTGAGCTGTCCCTCCCTCCTCGTCAGTAGAGTCCCGGATCGCGGTATTCGCCGAACACCTCGCGGTAGACGTCGCAGATCTCCTGCACACTGGCCAGATTTTTCACGGCCTCGATGCAGTAGGGCATGACGTTCTCACCCTTCTTGCAGGCGCCCTTGAGGTCGTCCAGGCAGCGCTTCACGGTCTTGTTGTCGCGCTTCCGGCGGACGGCGGCAAGGCGCTCGATCTGCTCCTTCTCGATGCTGTCGTCGATCTCCAGGAACGGGATGGGCGCTTCATCGGCGGTTACGTACTTGTTGATTCCGATCATGATCTTCTCCCCGGCGTCGATCTGGCGCTGGTACTTGTACGCCGAGTCGGCGATCTCCAGTTGGGGGAAGCCCTTCTCGATGGCGGCGACCATGCCGCCCATTTCGTCGATCTTGTGGATGTACTCCCAGGCTTTCTCCTCCATCTCGTTGGTCAGGGCCTCGACGAAGTAGGAACCCGCCAGCGGATCGATGGTGTTGGCCGCCCCCGTTTCCTCCGCGATGATCTGCTGCGTCCGGAGGGCGATCTGGACGGCATGGTCCGAGGGAAGGCAGAGCACCTCGTCCAGGGAGTTCGTGTGGAGCGATTGGGTCCCGCCCAGGACGGCCGCCAGGGCCTCGGTGGCCGTGCGGACGACGTTGTTGTAGGGCTGCTGGGCCGTCAGGGAGCAGCCCGCCGTCTGCGTGTGGAACCGCATCCACCAGGACCGCTCGTCCTTGGCCTTGTAGCGGTCCCTCATGGCCTTGGCCCAGATCCTCCGGGCCGCCCTGAGCTTGGCGATCTCCTCGAAGAAATCGATGTGGGAATTGAAGAAGAAGGACAGCCGGGGCGCAAAGGAATCGACGTCCAGCCCCTTGCGGCGGATGACGTCTTCCACGTACTCCATGCCGTCCCGGAGCGTAAAGGCCAGCTCCTGCACCGCCGTGGCGCCGGCTTCCCGGATGTGGTACCCGCTGATGGAGATGGTGTTCCACCGGGGGACATGCTTGGTTCCGAACTCGACGGTGTCGCTGATCAGCTTCACCGACGGCTCGGGCGGGCACATCAGGGTCTTCTGGGCGATGAACTCCTTGAGCATGTCGTTCTGGATCGTCCCGCCGATCTTGCTCAGGGGAATCCCGCGGATCTCCGCGGTGGCGCAGTACATGGCCCAGAGGGCCGTCGCCGGCGGGTTGATTGTCATGGACGTGGTCACCTTGTCCATGGGGATTCCGTCGACGAGCTGCATGAAGTCCTCCAGGGTATCAATGGCCACCCCGCACTTCCCGCATTCCCCGCGGGCCTTCGGCGAATCGGTGTCATACCCCATCAGGGTCGGGAAATCGAAGGCCGTGGAAAGCCCCGTCTGTCCCTCCTTGAGGAGCAGGTGCCACCGCTCGTTCGTCGTCTTGGCGTCTCCCATGCCGGAGAACATGCGGAACGTCCAGTACTTCCCCCGGTACCCCGTCACCTGGTTGCCCCTGAGGAACGGGAACTGGCCGGGATACCCGATGTCCTGGACGAAGTCCATGTCCTTGATGTCCTCGGGCCCATAGAGCCGCCGAATGGGAAGATCCGAAACGGTGGACCATAGCGCTTCGGGCTTCTGGTCGGCATTCTTGGCGATCACCTTCCGGACCGCATCCTCCCACTTCTTTCGGAGCTCACTCGACTGTGTCAACACTTCCGTAGCGAAATACACGTTACCCCCTCCTTTCAAAGTATTCGCTGCCAACGTTCAGCGCCGCGGAAGGAAATCCCGGCGCGGCCTGCCAGATGGATCGGAACATCGGTCGTACAGTCGGAACGAAAAGGGAAACTACCCGCCGCGGAAAGCGGGCCAGGCGAACAGAACCGGGGAAAGAATGCAGGGGGGGTGCGATATGAATGGAACAAACACTCATACCCTCCGACCATACGGCCGTGATCTTCAAATGTTGTGTCTGAAAACCCCCCTCCGGACCGAACACCGGATCAAGACGAGCGCTTCTGCCAAGAGCCTGAGGGTCCGGTTCCGAAAGACCATCCCCATGAACTGCGGGCACTGGTAAAGCGTGTATTTGCTATCTTGATTCCGGTCATTTGTCAAGGAATTGTCATAACCGCCCCGGGAGGTTGTCCGGCTCCGGGGATGGTTCGCGGAGTCATGACAGGCGACGTTGGAGCAACACGCCCGCCATGATCAGAGACAGCCCCAGGACGGTGGAAGGAAGGATCGGCTCGCCGACCGTCACGGCGATGAAAAAGAGAGAAACAAAAGGGGAAAGGTAGATCAGGTTGCCGACCTGGGCGGCGCTCCTGGACAGAGTCAGCGCCTTCAGCCAAAGGACGAAGGTGATGCCCATTTCAAAAAGGCCGATGTAGCAGGCCCCCACTAGGCCCTGGAGGGGAAGGCACCGGAGGGGGGAAAACAGCGCGAACGCCGCAAATGTATAGACCGTGCCGAAAACGAAGCACAGGAATAGCTTGAGCGTCTCGTCCCGGGTGTCTTTCACGTTGAGAAGCCAGAAGAGGGCCCAGAGAATGGAGCTGGAAAGGGCCAGAGCCGCTCCCGCCGGGTTGGTGAACCGAAGGCTCTGAAGGTCGCCCCGGGTGGAAACGACCAGAACGCCTGCGAAACTGAGGAGGATCGCGATCATGCTCGCAGCGCGGATCTTCTGGCGAAGGATAACGGCAGACAAGAGGACCAGCATGATCGGCCAGGTATAATTCAGGGGCTGGGCCTCCTGGGCGGGGAGGAGGTCGTATGCTTTGAAGAGAATCAGGTAATAGGCGAACGGATTCAGCAGGCCCAGGAAAGCCGAGTGGAGCCACTCCCGGCGGGTCATGCCACCGAGAAGACCGAGCTTGCCCTGGATGCACAGGATCCCGAAGATCGCCACGGCGGATGTCAGGGACGCCAGAAAGAGCATCTCCAGGAACGTCAGGTAGCGCAGGGTGATCTTGAAGGCCGAGGCCACCGTCGACCAGAGCAATACCGTTGCCAGGGCATACCCATAGGCTTTCTTCTGGTTGTCCATAGACTCCTGGCGCATGGGTGGGAGGGGAATCCGCCAAAACGGGATGCGGGCCGGCGGGAAACCGGTTTCTCTTTACCATCGCCTCCCCGGAGGCACAAGGGCTTCGTTTCGCCGCCCCGTCTTTCCGGAGGCCGGGTCTTTACACCCGATTTCCGATCCCATTTATTCTCCTTGATTCACACCGGACATTCCTTTATCAAAATGGGCAAACCCCGACAGACAGGGAGGACGCCGTTCATGATGAAAACACTCCGGTCCGCACTGCTGGTCCCGCTTCTTATGTTCCTGGCCGGATGCGGCAGCTCCGACAGCCTGACGGACCTCCGGATCGGACTGATCGCGGAGTTGACCGGAGAGGCATCCGCAGTAGGCATCTCCTGCAGAAACGCCGCCGAGCTCGCCGTGAAGGAAATCAACGACGGCGGCGGGCTGACCATCGGGGACAGGACATACAAGGTAAAGCTTCTGGTCATGGACAACGGAGGCAAGGCGGACGCATCGGCACAGGCTGCCCGGAAGCTGATCGACAGCGACAAGGTCGTGGCCATCGTCGGTCCCAACGAGAGCCGTTTCGCCATCCCCGCCTCGGATGCAGCCGAGAGCGCCGCGACCGTCCTCCTGTCGCCGTCGTCCACCACCCCCAGAACAACCCTGGATGCCCGGACGGGTGGACCCAAGAAATACGTGTTCCGGGCGTGCTACATTGATCCGTTCCAGGGACAGGTTCTGGCAAAATTCGCCTATGACGAGCGGAAAGCCGGTACGGCCGCCGTCCTCTTCGACGAAACGGCGGATTACAGCCGGGGTATCGCGGAGGTGTTCCGGGATGTGTTCATCCGGAGAGGGGGCAAAATCGTGGCATACGAGCCCTACACCACCGGTACCAGGGACTTCACGGATCCGCTGACAAGAATCCGGAACGCCGGGCCGGACGTGATTTTCATCCCAAATCACTACACGGAGGTTCCCGGCCAGATCCGGCAGGCAAGAAAACTCGGGATCCAGGCCCTGTTCCTCGGCAGCGACTCATGGGGCACGGCGGATCTCCTGGCTGCATGCGGAAAGGACTGCGACGGCTGCTACTTCAGCACCCACTACGACGCGGAAACGGCCACGAAAGAGGCCAGGACGTTCGTGGAGTCCTACCGGAAGAAATACGGCAGCGTGCCGGATGATGTGGCCGCCCTCACGTATGACTCCTTCGGTCTTCTCCGGCAGGCCCTCCGGACGGGGGGAAGGCTCGAAAGACGGGCCGTCCGGGATGCGCTGGCAAGAATCCCCCGGTACGAAGGGGTTACGGGAGTGATGGAGTTCCGCGAAGGCTCCGGCGATCCGATCAAGAGCGCCGTCATCATGAAGATCCAGGACGGCCGCTTCGTGTGGTTCGCCAACGTCAATCCGTAAGCGTCCGGATCCCCTGACTCGGACGATCGGATTGGAGGCTCTGCCTCAGATAACGCTTCGTCCAGGGACAGCACGCAATGCAGATGCCACAGATTGTCGTGGCGGCGATGCCCGCCCGTTCCGTGAGACTCCGGGCGGTGGCGTGGCAGGCATAAACGTCCAGGATCTCGTCCCGGTCCGTTCCCACACTCCATTCCTCCCCCCGCGGCGCCCGCCCGGGACAGTTGTCCACGCACAGCCTGCAGGCCCCGCACCGGGACACCTCCACCGGAGGGGAGGTCGTGAAGGGGGCATCCGTCAAGACCGTGATCAGGCGGACGGCGGAGCCATAGGGCTCCGTGATCAGGAGGGCGTTGCGGCCGATCCAGCCCAGTCCGGCCCGGGTGGCCACCGTTTTATGGGGAAGAGGCGTCCGGAAATCGGAGGAGAAGACCTCCCGGGTCGGCTCCGCGGGAACGGCCTTCCATCCCCGGTCCGCGATGATATCCGCGGCCATCCGGCCGAGCTCCGCCAGAAGCCGGTTCAGCCGCCCGTACTCGTCGAAATAGGCCGCATTCGGCCCCTCCACAATGCCGGCAACAATCGCCGGATCGAGGGCTACGGCAATGGAAAGCCCGACGGGCAGGTTCATCCTGCCATCGGGCGGAAGCTCCCTGAGGTCTGCAAATCCAAGGAGAGCCGCTCCCTTCCGGTAAAGGGCAATCTTCAGTTCGGAGCGGATATCGTCCATGGCACCCCTCCTCTCCCCGCACCGGCCGCCGGTTTCCCATCGGGACGGGGCTCCGGGCCGGCGAAAGCTCCATTCGCCGCTGGTTCACGTCGGCAAAGGATGCGTGCAGTCGTTCCCTCGCAACGCCGTCAGGTGTGGGTCCCCCCGAGGTAGGCCTTCTGGACGTCCGGGTTCGCAAGCAGGTTCGTCGCCGAATCCTCCAGGACGATGCGGCCCAATTCCATGACATATCCCCGATGAGCCAGCTTCAGGGCCGCCCGCGCGTTCTGCTCGACCAGGAGAACCGTCAGGCCGGCCAGGTTGATTTCCCGGATGGTCTGAAAGATGGTCTGGACGAGAAGCGGCGCCAGTCCGAGCGAAGGCTCGTCGAGGAGAAGAATCCTGGGCTTCGCCATGAGGGCCCGGCCGATGGTGAGCATCTGCTGCTCGCCCCCGGAAAGCGTCCCGCCGAGCTGCTCACGCCGTTCGCTCAGTACGGGAAACAGCCGGTAAACCCAGTCGCGGGTCTCTTCGATCCCCTTCGCATCCGAACGGACGAAGCCGCCCAGGGTCAGGTTCTCGTCCACCGTCAGGGTTCCGAAGATCCGCCTGCCCTCCGGTGCCTGGGTAACCCCGCGCTTGACAACCTCGTGGGCGGGAAGACGGTGGATGGGATCCCGATCCAGAGAGATCGTCCCTTCGGAGGAGCGGACAAGCCCGCTGACGGCCAGGAGGGTCGTCGATTTCCCGGCTCCGTTGGCGCCCAGGAGCGATACAATCTCCCCTTCCTCCACGGACAGGTCGATTCCATGCAGGACTTCCACATTCCCATAGGAAACATGAAGATTGTTGACACCCAGGATCTCCGCCATCTTGCTCCTCACCGCCGCGGCACGGGCGGCACGGCTGCATCCATAGATATTCGGTCCGGTGAAGTCAACGGGAAATATCACTTCCTGACCCGGTCGATGATCTCTCTAAACCAGCCATATCCAACAATCCAATATATTTCCCCTTGCATTTGCCAGATCGTTTTGCAATTAATTTGCTGCTATTTCATAGAAATCATGGAACACACGGCGATATCCTGGGAGTGGTGCGGCAGCCGTCCCGGCTTGATTTTTGTTTCCTGCTTCACACATCGTTGACATACATCCTACACGTCTGTTGGGAGGACATCATGAAGCGTTTCGAAGAAACGATTCAGCAGGCCATCCAGGAAAGGACATCCGACGTCCATATCATTCCTGGTCACCGCGTAGCCTTCCGGAAACACGGGCGCATTTATTTCCATGGCGCCAGTCCCTGGACCGCCAGGGAAATCGATGTGCTTGTCCGGAAGCTTATCTCTCCGGAACAGTTCCAGACACTGCAGGAGCGCTTCTCCGTGGACTTCGGCGTCAGTGTCGCCCGCGCCCGCCTGCGCGTCAACGCATTCAGCACCAGCCGCGGGCTCAGCATGGCCATCCGCGTCCTCCCGGGAAACCCTCCGACGATCGACAAACTGAATCTCCATCCCTGCCTCCATGAAATCTGCCAGGCGGACGCAGGGCTTGTTCTGATCTGCGGAGCTACGGGCGTGGGAAAGACAGCGACGATTGCCGCCATCATCGATGAAATCAACTTCAACCGGCTTGGGCACATCATCACCCTGGAGCACCCCATTGAGTACCGATTCCGCTCCAAGAAATGCATCATCCAGCAGAGGGAACTCGGAGTGGACATGCCGTCTTTCGATCAGGGGCTTGTCGACATTCTTCGGGAAGACCCGGACGTGATCGTCGTCGGGGAACTCCGCGACCCCGAGACCATGCGCCTGACCCTCAACGCGGCCGAGTCCGGCCATTTGGTCATCGGGACCCTCCACGCTTCCTCGGTGGAGGAGGCCATTTACAGGCTTCTAAACTCCTTCCCGCCGGACGCCCAGGACGCGATCCGTGTCCAGCTCGCATCCGTCATCTCCTGGCTGGTCGTTCAGCAGCTCGTTTCTCTCAAGGGGATCGATTTCCGCGTCCCCCTGCTTTCCATTCTGAGAGGAACATCGCCGGTGAAAACGGTGATCCGGGACAACAAGCTGCACCAGATCGAAGGCTTCCTCCAGACAGGGAAGGGAAGCGGCATGTTCTCCTCGGATCGATACATGGAAGAGTTCCTGTCGACGAAAAGAAACTTCATCTCTCCGACGGAGAGCTTCCGACCTTCCGAAGAAGAGGCTCAGGAGCCGATGTACCGGTCGGTCCTGTTGAGCAAGGGAGGGTACGCGGAGGCTCCTGTGCGCATTCAGGAAGCGTCCGTGGCCCCGGACACGTTCGAGGTCGTGCGGGGACCTGCCGTTGCAGCACGGCGTGGTCATGACGTGGGAAGCCTCGAAAACCTGGTCAGTATTGAAGAAGAAGCCTCCATCGAGGAACTCATCAAGGAATTCGAGAAACGATGACCGGTTCTCCACCGACCGCCCCAATCCCGGTCCGGCGGATGAGATGCACGGTTACAACAGGAGGTTATGCTCTTGAAAAGAAAACCTGCAGGAAAAGCGAAGAATCTGCGCCGGTATTCCCGGGTTAATACATACCAGCCCATGGCGGCGTTCCGCATTGCAGCTACATCCGCCGACCATCTCGTATCGAAGGTGGAAAAAGGGGCGATCATCGTGGACTTCACGACTCCCCCTTCCCTGGACAGTGCGTCCCTCGCCGAGGTCCTCTCCCGCCTGGACAGCAAGTTGTCGGCGATTCTCAGTCTTCTGATTCCTGAGAGAAAGGGATTTATAGCCCTTTCCTTCCGAGTTCTGAACCTGAGCGCAAATGGGATGCGCTTTTCCTCCCTCGAGGCGTTCGAACCGGGCGAAATTCTCGAGATGAAGCTGCTCCTCTATGGACAGCCCCATGTCTTGCTTACGCTTTACGGGGAAGTCCTCCGCTCCATCGAGCAGGAACAGGGGTTCCATGTCGCAATCCGGTTTCTCGGAGAGACGGAAGAAGTACGGGATGCCTTCCTGAATTACGATTTCGCCGCCCACAAGGCCGTCCTGCGTCATCTGCTTCAGGAAAGCAGACGGGATGTCAATTTGCTCCTCGTGAATCGCTGAAGAAGCGAAATATCTTTATTTCGGGTATTCCCGGTGTGAATGTCTTCAGCATTGCAGGGATTCATTCCTCCTCGACCCCGAGGTAGGCCTCGATGACTTTCGGGTCTTCCTTGACCTGCTCCGGCGTGCCTTCGGCGATCATCTCCCCGTTTTCCAGCACCACAACCTTCTCGCAGGCCTTCATCACGAGGGACATGTCGTGCTCGATGAGGAGCACCGTGACCCCGCGGTCGCGGATGCGCCCGATCAGTCCCGCCAGCAGGGCGGTCTCCTGCTCGTTCATTCCCCCCGCCGGCTCGTCCAGGATCAGGAAGCGGGGCTCCGTTGCCAGGGCGCGGGCAATTTCCAGCAGACGCTGGTTTCCATAGGACAGGTTCCGGGAGAGCTGGTTCACCTGCTCGTGGAGACCCACGAAAGACAACTCCCGTACGGCCTTTGCTACCGCCTCGCGTTCCTCCCGCCTCTGGGAAGGCGTCCGGAGCATAGACGAGAGAAATCCGGACCTCATGCGGCAGTGGCAGCCCGCCAGGACGTTCTCCAGAACAGACAGGCTCTGGAACAGCCGGATCGTCTGAAACGTACGGGCGATTCCCAGGGTCACGATCTTCGAGGTGAGCAGGCCGCCGATGGGTTTTCCCTCGAAG
This sequence comes from uncultured Syntrophaceae bacterium, assembly GCA_964578535.1. Lineage (GTDB taxonomy): Bacteria > Desulfobacterota > Syntrophia > Syntrophales > PHBD01 > PHBD01. The sequence continues at coordinate 25,274 of CAZODI010000001.1, read as the reverse complement.
AGGATCCGGCCCGCATCGGGCTTGTAGTTGCCCGTGATCAGGTTGAAGACGGTCGTCTTGCCGGCGCCGTTGGGGCCGATCAGCCCGACGATGCTCCCCGCCTCCACGTCGAAGGTGACGCGGTTCACCGCCGTGAGGCCGCCGAAGGATTTGGTGAGATCCTGGAGCGAGAGCAGAGGAGTCACGGCCGTTCCTCCCCGGAGATTCCTTCCAGCCGGTAGACCCGGGGCCGCTGGGGAATGATTCCCTCCGTTCGGAAAATCATCATCGCCACCATGGCGGCGCCGAACACGAGCATCCGGGCGTTGGCAAGGTCCCGGAAGACTTCCGGGATCCCGACGATGAGGGCGGCGCCCAGGAGCACGCCGGGGATGCTTCCCGCCCCTCCCAGGATGATCAGGGTGAACATCAGGACCGATTCCCAGAAGCTGAAAGACTCCGGGGCGATGATGGTCATCTTGGAGGCGAAGATCAGCCCCGCCATCCCCGCCCATGCAGCCCCGAGGGCAAAGACGCCGAGCTTGTAGCGGGCCGTCGGAATGCCGCTCCCCTCGGCCGCCACCTCGTCCTCCCGGAGATAGTTGAGGGCCCGGCCGAAGCGGGAATTTTCCAGGAAGTGGAACAGGACGATCGTGACCATCAGGAAGAACCCGATGAGGTAGAAAAATTCATGGGGCGTCCGGATGATGAGCCCGAACACCGAAGGCCGGGATATTCCGAAAATTCCGTTGGCACCGCCGGTGATCCCGAACACGTCGTTGACCAGGGCGATGCGGACGATCTCGCCGACACCGATCGTGACAATGCAGAGGTAATCGCCCCGGAGATGGACGATGGGACGGGCCACCACCGCCGCGAAAAGGCCGGCGGCCAGGGCGGATACCGGGAGGAGCCACAGGATGGGAATGCCGAAGGTCGTGTTGAGGATGGCCGCCGTGTAGGCCCCGATGGCAAAGAAGGCCGCATGGCCCAGGTTGAACAGTCCCGCGTGGCCCACGATCAGGTTGAGGCTGAGCCCCAGGATGGCATAGACTCCGATCGCGTTGAGAACGTCCACCCAGTAGGCGTTCAGGAACGGAGGAAGCACCGCCAGAACGGCCGCCGACAGGAAGAAAAGGATGGCGTTTCTGTTGTTTTTCATGCGTCCTTCGCTCCCGGGAACCTCAGATCTTCTCCGCCACCCGCTCGCCCAGGAGTCCCGTGGGTCGGACGATGAGGATCGCGATGAGGACGCAGAAGGCGATGGCGTCCTTCCAGGCGATGGAGATATAGGCGGCGCCGAGGGCCTCGATGACACCCAGGAGAAGGCCTCCCACCATGGCCCCGGGGATGTTGCCGATCCCGCCCAGGATCGCCGCGGTGAAGGCCTTGAGGCCGTACGTCCATCCCATGGTGAAGTTGATCTGTCCGTAGAGGAGCCCCACCATCAGGCCCGCCACACCGCCCAGGGCGGGTCCGATGAGGAATACAATCAGGATGACCCGGTTCACGTCGATCCCCATGAGCCTCGCTGCTCCCTGGTCGATGGCGGCCGCCCGGATGGCCGTCCCGATCCGGGTATGCTGGACGAAGAGATAAAGTACCGCCATCAGGAGGATCGACGCCACAAGGACAATGATCTTCACGACGGGGATGTCCACCTGGAACAGGGAGACGGCGGTGGACGGCAGGATGTCCAGCGGATAGACCTGGAACCGGGCCCCGTAGACAAGCATCACCAGGTTCTGGAGAAAGATGGAGGCCCCGAGGGCGGAGACCACTGCGGAGAGGCGGGGCGATTCCCGCAGGGGGCGATAGGCCGCCCGGTCCAGGACCGCCCCGATGGCCGCCAGCATCCCCATGATCATGACCGCCACCAGGAGGATGCCGATGACGGCTCCGTAGAATTCGGTCAGCCCCAGGGCGGCCAGAACGGTCAGACCCAGGTAGGCGCCGATGGTGAACAGGTCCCCGTGGGCGAAATTGATGAGTTTGAGCACCCCATACACCATGGTGTAGCCCAGGGCGATCAGGGCATAGATCCCCCCCACGGCGAGCCCGTTGGCAAACTGCTGAAAAAACTCCTCCACGACGGATCCGTTCCCGCAACCGCCGCCTCGCCCACGGGAAGACGGCGGCATCTGCGCACTTCAAGTTGTAGCGTCTGAACCAGACGTGCAAAAGGGGTTCTTCGCGGCTCCGACCGCAGCCCCTCCGAACCCCTCCTTCGCTATGGAAAAATCCCGGAAAAGGAAACGCCCTTCTCCGACCCCTTCATCAAACGCCGGCGGCCCGGCCATCGACGTCCCGGCGAGCCTCCGGGAGTACGCTATTTCTGGAGGATGAAGTTCCCCTTGGCGTCGACCCTGTAGACCCTGTACAGCTCGCCCACCCGGTCGCCCTTGGCGTTGAACGCGATCCGCCCGGTCAGGCCGCGGTCGTCCTTGAAACCCTTCTTCAGGAACGCCGCCAGCACGTCCGGATCGGCGGACTTCTTTTCCTTGATGGCCGCCGTGATCACGCGGAATCCGTCCCCGGCCAGAAGTGCATAGATGGAGCTGGGAGCTTCCCGGTATTTCTTCTTGTATGCATCCACGAAGGCTTTCGATTCCTTCGTGGGCAGATCCTTGGGAAGCGGCGTGCTGAGGAAGTAGAAGCCGCTGGCGGCCTCCTTGCCGGCGATCTTGATCAGGTCGGGGTTGTTCTGGGCGTCCCCGCCGATGAAGGGGACGTTCCACTTCATCTGCATCTTCTGCCGGAGGAGGAGCCCGGCCTCGGGATAGTAACCGGTAAAGAAAACAACGTCCGGTTTGGCCGCCTTGAGTTTCGTCAGGATGGCCGTGTAGTCCCGCTCGCCCGGGGTCAGGGCGTCGAAGAAGACGACGTTGACGCCCTTCAGGAGGGCCTTCGTCTCCGCCGCCAGTCCCTTGGCGTAGGTGGTGTTGTCGTGCAGGATCGCCACGTTCTTCGCCTTCATCTTCTGGATGGCCTGGGCAGCCACCCGTCCCTGCTCGTCGTCCCGCGGGCAGGTGCGGAAGAAGTACCTCAACCCCTTTTCGCTCAGGCGGACCGCCGTGGACCCGTTGGCGATCTGGATGATCTTCGATTCGTTGTAGATGTTCTGGGATGCCTCCGTGACGGAGGAGCCGTACGTCCCGATCACCGCCGCCACTCCTTTCGTGGTCAGGCGCTGCGCCGCCAGGGCCGCCGTTTTCGGGTCTCCGCCGTCATCCTCGGCAATGACCTCGACCTTCTGTCCCAGGAGCCCGCCCTTGGCGTTCAGGTCCGCGCTCAGCATCTCCAGGACCTGCTTCATTTCCTTCCCCTCGCTGGCCCAGGGACCGGTGAGAGGCGCCATGAGACCGATCTTCACGGGACCGGCGGCCATGGCGGTGGATGCCATCAGCAGCAACCCGACCGCAAGCAGTGCAATGCGTTTCATGATCTCCTCCTTGGGAATGGGATTAATCGAGCAATCTTCCTGAAAACAACCATTTAAGAAGCGTCGGTCTCATAGCAGGATTTCCCGGGGATGTCAACCAGTCAGGGCCCCGGAACCCGGATGCTGCGGATCGCGTCGGCACGAAAAGGAACGAACTCCGGGACGTTCGCCGCATAGCCGGTGTCACTGAAACGCGACAGGAGTACCGGCGGCGTATCGTTCCCCTCCCCGTCCACGTGGGTGACAAAAATCTCCGTGTAGGGTCCATTCGCCTTGGAGCTGAACAGGAGCCAGCGGCCGCTGGACGACCAGCTGTGCCAGGAGTTGAAGATCTTCCGGTTGCAGCTCATTCTTCTCGCCTCCCCCCCTCCGGCGGGAACGATCCAGAGCTCGCTGTCCGGCTGGAGCATGCTCCCCGAGCGGCTCCGGGTGTACACGACCCACTTCCCGTCGGGAGAATAGCGGGGGAAGTAGTTGCTCATGCCGTTTCCCGAGGCCCCTTTCAGGGGCAGGGCCACCCCTCCGCGCCCTCCATCGAACGGGACACGGTACAGGTCGTACTGAATGTTGTAGAGTTTGTTCAGTTCGTGGATGTCTCTCTTCTCGAAGACCGTCGTCACCTTCAGGATGTTGGCGTGCACCTCGTTTTTCGTCCTGGCCCGGCAGAAGAGGATGAATTTCTCGTCGGGGCTCCAGGCCGGGTTGGCCTGGACGTAGTCATAGTCGCTGGCGCCGGGGAGCAGCCGGATGGAGCCGTCCTTCGAGTCGTACACCGCAATCACGCCGAAGGTCGGAAAGAAAAGCTGCGAGTAGTCGAGGTCGTCCATCACGGCGGCGTAGGAGATCTCGTTCACCGACGCGGCGGCGTACCGGCCCGTCGGGGACATCCGGCCGTACAGCCCACGCGTCGGCGGGAGAACCCCGGACCTCGGAAAGTCGCTCCAGGTGAAGAAGTCCTTTTTCGTGAGAACGATGTCCTTCCGGACCGGCGTGATGAACTGGGCGCCGTTGTCGTCGCCGTAGTTGTATTCCATGCTGATCCACTTCCCGTCGGAAGAGACGGCGTGGCAGCTGGCGCAGACGGAGATGCCCGTCATGACGGTCGCCGGCTTTCCGTATGAGGAGATGTCGCCCAGGCGCCAGCGGGTTTTCTCGAAGCTCCTGCTGGCAACGGCAAACGGAAGGGGGATCTGGCGGAAGAAGACGGAGTCGCCCACGGGGTCTCCGGATGTGCCGATGGAGACGGTGTGCGCAGACAGAACGTCTCCCGATCGGCGGTCCGGGAGGCCGGTTACGGTCAGCGTCGCCGGTTTCTCCTTCGAGTGATCCTTGACGGCTTCCCAGGTCTCCCGCCCGGGCGTCCAGGACCGCTCCTCCGTCAGCAGGAAGATCGGGGACCGCCCGTCTTCAAACCGGACGGCAACCAGCCAGCACCGCGACCGTGGATCATCGTCATTCCACGTGACTGTCGGGGAGGCGATCTCCGGGGGAAAGAGGGATCCGTCATAGGGATAGGTGATGCGGAGCTTCCCGCCGGAACCGGGGACGTTCGCCTGCTTCGCCTCCACGCGGGAAACGAGGATTTCCATATCCCCCGAGAGCCGATCCGGTTTCTTCTCGCCGCTGTCCCACAAAACCGCCTTCGGAAACGAACACCGGAGCAGGAGGCAGGCACAAATCAGGAAGGCTGCGGTCAGGAAAGCTCTTTTCCGTGAAGATCTCTTTTTCACGATGCAGGGTTCCTCATTCCACTTCCGTCAACGAGATTGGGCGGGCATTGCCGTCCCTCCGAGATCCCGGCCGAAGATCCAGAAATAGACGGTCCCCAGAATGCCGCAAGCCGTCGCGGTCAGCAGGTTGACCTCCGGCGAGATCTCCCACAGAAACGCCCCGGCAAGGGCGGCCCCGGAGACGATCACGTCCCGGACGAGGTAATAGAGGCCGAACATCCCCGCTTTCCGGTCCTCCGGGGCCAGATCCAGGATCAGGGCCTTCCGCGTGGGCTCGCCGAACTCCTTCAGCCCCCGGATCACAAAGGCCGCCACCATCATTGGGAACGACGTGGAGAACAGGAGAAACAGCGGAAAGACCGTGAAGTTGACGAAGGTGATCACCACGAAGGGCTTCTTCGCGCTCCGGTCCGCCAGATACGCCACCGGGATGTACACCAGGACCGCCGCGGCCATCTCCACGGCGGTGAGAATCCCGAACTGGAACGCGCTGATGCCGTGGTTCTTCACGCACCAGACGACGACAAAGGCATAGGGAATCTGCTCGGCGAAGCGGATCAGGATGTCGGAGACGAGGAGGTTTTTCAGGGACGGGCTCATGAACCGCCACAGCCGGGAGGGGCGCTTCTCCCCCCCGCCCCTCGCCGGATCGTCCTCGATCATCGCCTGCTGCAGGACCAGGGAAACAAGCCCCAGGACCAGGGCACAGGCAAAGGCCAGGCGGATCCCCGTCTTCTCCCCGTAAAGGCCGATCAGGAGCCCTCCCAAAAGGGGCCCCAGGGCCATGGGAATCCGCCGGACCAGGGAATGCAGGGATACCCCCATGGTGCGCCGGTTCTCCGGCAGGACCCGGGAGACGAGGCTCATGGTGGCGGGGAGCGAGATGGCCGTCCAGGACAGGAAGAAGACGGATCCGACGATCACCGCCTGCCAGTAGGGAAAGAGGATCACGATGACGTATCCGAACATCGCAATCAGGTTGAAGACGAGGAGGGCCCGCTTGGTCCCCAGGCGGTCGCTCAGGTAGCCCCCGGGAAAGGAGTAGAGGGCCGACAGGAAGTTGTCCATCGCGTTGAGGATGCCGACGGACAGGATGCCGCCTCCCAGGGCCAGGAGGTAGAGCGGCAGGAACCGCTCGGCCATCTTTTCCCCCAGGCCGACGAGGACCACCATGGACAGCAGGGCGACCATGCTCCTCTTCAGGCCCAGGACGTCGACGATCCGTTCGCGCCAGCTCATGGGCAGACTCTATCCCCCTGCGGCTACCCGTCCTCTTCCGCATACCCGAACTCCCGGAGCGCCCGCGGGTCCCGCGTCCAGTCCTTCTGCACCCGGACAAACAGCTCCAGGAAAATCCGGGAATCGAAGAACCGCTCCATCTCCTGCCGGGCCCGGGTGCCGATCTCCTTGAGCATGGCCCCCTTGCGGCCGATCAGGATCGCCTTCTGGGACTCCTTCTCCACGTGGATCGTGGCCTGGATCCTGATGAGGCGCCGCCCGGGCTCCTCCCGGAAGGTGTCTACGGTAACGGCGGAGGCGTAGGGGATTTCCTGCCTCGTGGACAGGATGATCTTTTCCCGGACGATCTCAGCGGCAATGAACCGCTCAGGCCGGTCCGTCAGGGTGTCCTCCGGGAAGAGCGGCGGGCCTTCCGGCAGGAGTTTTCCGATCTCCTCCAGGAGGACCGGGACTCTATCGCCGCTCCGGGCCGACAGGGGAACGATCGCCCGGAATGGAAACAGTCCCCGGGCCTCGTCGATGAGCGGCAGGAGGAGGGGCTTCCGGATCGTATCGATCTTGTTGATCCCGAGGATCACCGGCAGGGACAGCTCCGCCAGGGACGCGAGGATCTCCCGGTCGTTCCCGTCGATGCGGGGCGCCTCCACCAGGAGGAGCAGGATATCGGCGGAGCGGAACGTTTCCCGGGCGGCGGAAACCATGGACCGGTTGAGGGGATTGTCGCCGCGGTGAATCCCCGGCGTATCCAGGAAGATGAACTGGCCCCGCGCGTCCGTGTGGATCCCCATGATCCGGTTGCGCGTCGTCTGGGGCTTGGGTGTGGTGATGGCCAGGCGCTCCCCCAGGATGGTGTTCAGGAGGGTGGACTTGCCCACGTTGGGCCGGCCGATGATGCCGATGAAACCGGACTTGAAGGGGGAACGTTCTTCCATGGGGTGGTCATAGCATACGGGAGCCGATGGGGAAACATGGAAGAACGGCTTTCA
>CAZODI010000001.1:0-17798 GCA_964578535.1 uncultured Syntrophaceae bacterium | reverse complement strand
GACCGGCTGATCCCTCAGCCGGTCCCTGTACTCCGCACGGCAGCATGCCTGCCGTTCAGGACGGCCCCTGCAATCCGATGCGCCATCGGACCGGAGGACGCCCCGTGCAGGTTCTGCGCCCGCAGTTTCAGACTTTTTCCGGAAGGCTCAACGGCCTTGCTCCGGCAAGCACCGGAAACGCAGCCTCCTCATCCCTCATCGTCCTGCCCGATGTACGGGCCTTTTCCCCCATGGCCAAAATGATCTCCTCCCCGAGAATGGGCTTTATCCTGTCAACGAAGCCATGGATATTGCTCACCTGATCCTTGATCTTCTCGGTCACGGCGGAGAATTCCTCCGCGCTGGCGGCATTCTGCTGGACGACCTTGTCCATCTCCGCCACGGCCCGGTTGATCTGGTCGATCCCCTGGGCCTGCTCCCTGGAGGCCTCGGCGACCTGTCCGATCAGGTCCGTTACCTTCATTGCGATGTCCCGGTTCCGCGCAAGCTCCCTGTTGATCTCGTCAAAGAGAGACGATGCCTGGCGCGTTTTCCCCGTCGAATCGGCGATCAGGTCTTCCGTGTTCCTGGCCGCGGTGGCGGAGCGCAGGGCCAGGCTGCGGACCTCTTCGGCCACGACGGCAAAACCGGCCCCCGCTTCCCCCGCCCGGGCCGCCTCGACGGCGGCGTTCAGCGCCAGGAGATTCGTCTGAAAGGCAATCTCGTTGATGGTCTTGATGATCTTGGCAGTCTCCTCGCCGGCCTTGACGCTGGCAAGAACGGCCTCATGCATCAGGTTCATCTTTTTCTCCATGATCCCGTAGCTTTCCCGGGTGTCTTTCGACATCAGGGCATTCGCCTGGTTCGCATTTTCCGCGTTCCGGGCGGTCATGGACGTCATTTCCTCGAGGGACGCGGATGTCTCCTCGATGGCCGCGGCCTGCTCGCTGGCTCCCTCCGCCAGTGTTGAGCTGGATGATGTCATCTGCTCCGTGCCCACGACGATCTCCTCCACTCCCGTCGTGATTCCATAAACGGAGCTCAGGATCGGGATCGCCTTGCGCCTGGCGATGACCACGAAGGAGACCAGAAGGAAAGGGCCGCCCACCGCGATTGCGGCCAGGGTGCCCCACCAGGAGATCGTGAGGGAAAACCGCCCGATCAGGTAAAACTGCAGGCCCGTGAGCAGGATCACGGGCACGACAACCAGATACATCTTGGTTGGCCGGTTCTTCCCGAATATGACCCGCAGCCCGCATATAACGAAAGCCAGCATGCCAAAAAGAATTCCCCCGAAGCCCATTACTTCACGAACGTGATCCATAGCAACCTCCTCAACTCGAATTTGAACTGATGTAATGGTTATACCAGGCAGCGGGCTCCCGCTTGCCGGAGGCATCGTCCGGCGGCTCTTCTCCGTCCGGAAGAGCGAACCGCCCCGCACCGTCAACGGATTGACTCCATCGTCAAGCATCCATCGACGGGAAAACGTATAATTGAAAAAAGACACCCGTTCAGGCCTTGTTTCTTCTGCAAATCGGCCTGATTTTCAAATCAACCGCAGGAGTTTTTGCAAGAGACATGCCGAAGCGACGCACGCAGGTGTGGAGGAAAAGACAGGGGACGAAACGAAGAGAATGGAACGGAGTTCCGTCAGGGCCGCCCCAGGCAGTTGACGGCCGAACGGGACAGCCCCGACTCCAGGACCAGGATCCCCCGGGCCTGGCCGGCGTCTTCCTCGACGGTCAGCGAATCGAGGCGGAAGTGCTCCCGGAGGGCAAGGAGGTTCCCGTTTCGCTGGCCCCGGAAGAACGACACGTCCCCCGGGGCGACCCGGAAACGGGCCTCCCGGCGGACCTCGGGCATTTTTTCCAGCAGTGTGGCTGCTCCCTGGCGGAACAGGGATTCATGGACCAGGGAACCGAAGGCGGGGTGAAACGGTCCGGCCACGACACTGTCTCCCCCGGTCATGCCCGGCGTCGGCTGGAGCCCCAGGCGAATGACGGGAATGCCGGCGGCGGAAAAGCGGCGGACGGCCCCGGCGCACTGATCCACCGCTTCGGGGATCGTCAGCGGACGGTAGCGCCCGGCCCGGTACTCCTCCTCCAGGGCGGTCCCCCGGAGAACGAGCGTGGGGTGGATCCTCACCATGTCGGGTCCCAGGGCCGCAGCGCGTCGGACCGTACTGTCAAAGACGACGGGGCTGTCGCCGGGGAGGCCCGCCATCAGGTGGACCGACGTCTCGAATCCCCTTTCCTTCAGCAGGCCCACGGCGCGCTCGCCGTCGGCGGCCGTGTGGCCCCTGCGGGAGAGATCCAGGACGGCATCGTCCAGGGACTGGAGGCCCACCTCCACGGTGGCGACCCCATGGCTTTTCAGCTCATCGAGGACATCTGCGTCCAGGTGGTCGGGACGGGTGGACACCCGGATGGAATCGACGCTCCCCTTACGGAGATGCGTTCCGGCCCACTGCAGAAGCTCTCTCCTGCCCTCACGGGAGAGGCCCGTAAAGTTCCCGCCGTAAAAGGCGATCTGGATCCGCCGCGGCCGCGCACCCCAGTTCCCGTCCAGGCCGTCGAGGGCGCTCCTCACCCGGCGGTGAAATCCCTCCTCCCGGAGATCTCCCGGGGTCTCGCCGGAGGCCACCGACTGGTTGCAGAACAGGCAGCGCTGGGGACAGCCCCGATTCGGCAGGAAGAACGGGATGATCACGGGACGCTCCCTCCTTCCTGGAGGGCCAGGAGATCGAGGGCCCGCCGGGCCGCCTCCTGCTCGGCCTCCTTCTTGTTCTTTCCCAGGGCCCGGATGGAAACGACGTCGGCCACGGTCACCTCCATCTCGAAGGTCTTGTCATGGTCCGGGCCGAACTCGCCCACCAGCTCGTAGCGGGGAATGAAGCGAAAGCGCCCCTGCGCCAGTTCCTGGAGATCGGACTTGTAGTCGCGGTAGATCAGGTCCCGGCCCTCCTCCCGGATCAGCGGGACGAAAAACCGCTCGATGAAACGGTTCGCCGCCGGGTATCCTCCGTCCAGGTAGATCGCCGCGATGACCGCCTCGAAGGTGTCCGAAAGGATGGAGGATTTTTCGCGGCCACCGGAGTTTTCCTCCCCTTTTCCCAGGAGAAGGAAGGAGCCCAGGCTTACCTGCCGGGCCAGCTCCGCCAGGGGACGCTCGTTGACGATGGAGGTGCGGCGCTTCGAGAGATGGCCCTCTGCATCCCCCGGAAACAGGCGCATCAGGAGATTGCTGGTGCAGAGCTGGAGCACTGCATCCCCGAGGAACTCGAGGCGCTCGTTGTCGGCGCAGCCGAGATGGGCGTTTTCGTTTGCATAGGACCGGTGCGTCAGCGCCACGTTCAGTAGCTCGATGCTTCCGAAGGTATGTCCCAGGCTCTTTTCAAGCACCCGCAGGGCGTTTCGCCGCTGCCGGGTCAGGGGCGCCGATCGCCCCCACCAGTCTTCCTTCCCGCGCTTCCACCGGAACCACCGGAACCAGCCGGTTAACATCCTTTTTTTCTCCGTTGGTCACCAGGACGGGCACGTATTCTCCGGAAAACCCCTTCCGGAGTCCCGTCTCCCGGTCTCTTCTGTCCTCCAGGAGGACCTCCACTTCCTTCCCGATGAAGCGGGCCGCAAAGTCCCTCCTCTTGTGGTTCCCCAGGTCTCTCAGCAGCGCCGCCCGTGCCTTCTTTTCTCCGTCGCCCACCTGGTCCGGGAACTCCGCCGCCGGCGTCCCGGGTCTCCGGGAATAGGGAAACACGTGCAGGTAGGCCAGCGGCATGTCTTCGATCAAGCGGACCGTGTTCGCAAAGGACTGTCCGTCCTCCCCGGGAAAGCCCGCCATGACGTCCGCCCCGACGGCGCAGCCGGGAACCTCCGCGGCGATCCGCTCCACCAGCGCCCGATAGAATTCGCGCCCGTACGTCCGGTTCATGGCCCGGAGAATCGCGTCGTCGCCGCTCTGGAGCGGGACGTGCAGGTGGCGGCAGAGGCGCTTTCCCCGGCGCAGGAGCGCCAGCATCCGGCCGGGGATCTCCCCGGGCTCGATGGAGCTGAGGCGCAGGCGTTCTACGACGCCTCCGTCCTCGACCCGCTCCAGCAGGTCCGTCAGGTCCCCGCTTCCTTGCAGATCCCGGCCGTAGGCCCCCAGATGGATCCCCGTCAGCACGACCTCCCGGTAACCGGCCTCCGCCAGGCGGGAGAGGCGCCGCATGACCTCCTCCGGGGGGACGCTCCGGACGGGGCCGCGGGCGCGGGGAACGGTGCAATAGCTGCACGCCGCGTCGCAGCCGTCCTGGATCTTCAGGAACGCCCGGGTGTGTTCCGGAAAAGAGCCGGCCCACAGGCTGCCGGCCTTCCGGCAGTTCCGGATGTCCCCCACCTCGACGGAAGGTCCGCTCCCGGGCAAACGGTTCTCCCGCAGGAGCTCCCGCAGGAGTTCCGGGAGACGCTCCTTCTCACCGTTTCCCGCGATCAGGCGGACGCCGGGGATCCGCCGGAGCTCTTCGGGGCGGCACTGGGCATAGCAGCCGGTGACCGCCACCACGGCCTCCGGATTGGCCCGGCAGGCCCGCCGGATCAGCTGGCGGGACTGGAAATCCGTCCGGGCCGTCACGGTGCACGTGTTGATGACGTAGACGTCCGCACTTCCCGGGAAAGGGATTACCGAAAAGCCCGCTCCCCGGAGCGCCTCGGCAACCGCCGCCGTCTCGCACTGGTTGACCTTGCACCCCAGCGTGGCCAGCGCTGCCACCGGCTTTTTCCTGCCCCTGTCGGTCAAATCACCACCTGATACGCCACCGGATATACACTTCCGAACCGTTCCCGCGGACCCCGGGAATGTCCCCCTGTTACGGCGGCCGCCCTTCGTTTGTCAAGATCAAAGGCCCTATGGAAATTTCCGGGCAACTGCATTAGAATGCCGCGAATTCCCGAGGAGGAACCTTGCATGGAAGGCATCACCCATTACCTGTCCGCCCACCCGGTCGCCCTGATGGCCCTGATTTTCGTCTGCCTGATTCTCCTGTACTTTCTCTTCAAGCAGCTTCTGAAACTGGCGCTCGTGGTCGCGCTCGTCCTCCTCTGCATGGCGGGCTACTTCTACTTCCAAGGCACGAAAGATCTCCAGGCCCTGGTCCACAAGACGAAGCAGCAGGCCTCCGAGGTCATCGACACGAGCAAAAAGGTGTACGAAAAGGGCAGGGATGTCTACCAGAAGGGCCGGGAAATCACCGACGGCATAGGGCGTGCCGTCAGCGACGACGGGAAGGATACGGAGAAACCGGCAAAAGGGAAGTGACGGCGGGACGGAACGCTTCCCCGGACCGGCAAGGCCCGATCGGCTGCCTTCACGATGAGCCGGAGGGTCGGTTCCCGGCGGCCGCTACAGCAGGTCCACCTCCATGGCCCGGACGGGACAGGCGGACACGCAGAGCTCGCATCCGTTGCATTTTTCCGCGTCAAAAGCCACTTGCGCCGAGCCCGCCTCGAACGCGAGGGCGCCGGTGGGGCAGAAGGACGTGCAGGCTCCGCAGTGCACGCAGCGGTCCCGGTTCTGGTTGACGCTCTTGGAGAGAGGCTCCACCTTCAGCCCCTTCTCCCTCAGGAACTGGATCCCCGAGTCGAAATTCTCCTTTGCCCCCCGCAGCTCCAGGACGATCATTCCGTCCCGGCGCGGGAAAATGCGGGCCTTGAGGATATTGAACTCCAGGTCGTACTGCTTGACGAGGTGGCAGATGATGGGCTGTTCGACATTGTCCGCCGTGTAGCGGATGACAACCTTTCTGGAATACATGGAACGTCCCGTTTCTCCTTGAATTTTCGGGAATCCTACGGGAACGGCGCCGGGAAGTCAAGGACTTCCTGGTCCCCCGCCGTGCCGCCGGCGACGGCCCGGATGCAGGCCCGGCATGCCGGACCCGGAGTGTTCCGTCTCCCGGATCCGGCGCCTCCCGAGATTCCCCGGATCGTCCGGAAGTCTGTCAAGGACGCCGGCCGGCCTTCGGAGCCCCCTTGCCCTCGCTCGTCACCCGGCAGTCCCGGTATTTCGGCGTCCACTCGCCGTTGTCGTCCCGGACCTCCGCAAAGGCCGAATCCCCCTTGGTCCACCACACCAGTTCCCTGTCGTCCGTGTACCGGGCACCGGAGGCGGAAAGCGCCTGGGGCAGGGTGTACACCTTCCCGCCGGGCAGGCGGACCTTCACGAAGGAAAGGCTGCCGTCGGAGAGCTCATAGTACGTGGCCAGGATGCGATCCCCGTTTTCGCAGGCATACCTCACGGCTTTCCCCTCCGATACCGTAAGCCGGCCCGGCCCAGGCCCCGCCAGGGCACTTCCGTAAACAAAAACCAGCGCCAGGGCGCCGATGACGATCCAAATTCCTTTGCTGTTCATGTTCCCTCCTTGTTCCTTGTCAGGATGTCCCATTGTTCGGAACGCTTCCCGGGGGAAATCAGCCACCTCCACGTGCAGGCAATCACTGACCTCCCGGGATGCCGCATATATCGCCAAAGAGGCCGCTCATTGCAACCGGAAAGACATACGAATTTCGGATGCCCTCCAGAGGGACCTTGTGGTACAGGAAAGAGGCATTTCGGGCAACGGGACAACAACCATTCAGGGAGGGCACCGGCCATGAGAATCGCAGTGATGGGAATGGGGGGAGTCGGGGGCGTATTCGGCGCAAAGCTGGCCAAGGCGTATGCCGGAACGGGCGAACACGAAATCGTCTTCCTGGCCCGGGGGGGCAACCTGGGAGCGATCCGCCGGGACGGGCTGACCCTGTCGGCAGCAGACGGAACCTTCACGACCCGGCCCGATCTGGCGACGGAACGGGCGGAAGAAGCGGGGCCGCTGGACCTGGTCCTGTTCTGCGTCAAGGGATACTCCCTGGATGAGGCAGCCGGCCGCCTCAAGGGCGCCCTGCGGGAAAATGCGGTGGTCATTCCACTCCTCAATGGCGTGGACATCGCCGACCGGCTCAAGGCGATCCTGCCGGAGGCGGACATCCTGGAAGGTCTCGTCTACGTCTCCGCTTTCGTCGAGGCGCCGGCAAAGATCAAGCAGGTCAGCCCGGCCCACCAGATCGTCTTCGGGCCGCGGGAGGGAAACGCCGAGCCGTACCGGCCGATCGAGGCGCTGCTCAAGAAAGCCGGCATCAATGCCACGCTCACGGACCAGCCGCTGGTTCCGCTCTGGACGAAGTACATCTTCATCTGCCCCTCCGCGGGGCTGACGGCGCTCCAGAAGAAGACCTTCGGCGAGATCATGGAAAATCCGGATAGCCGGGCATTCCTGAGGGGCCTGATGGAGGAGGTGGAGGCCATCGCCCGGGCGAAGGGCGTGGCCCTGCCGGCGAACATCGTGGAGGAATCCATCGCCAAGGTGGCCGGGTTTCCACCGGCGACGAAGACATCCCTGCAACTGGATTTCGAGAAGGGAAACCCCACGGAGATCGAGCTGTTCAACGGCTACATTGTCCGGGCGGGAAAAGAGCTGGGCATTCCCACGCCGTTGAACGAAAAGGTTTACAAGGGGTTGACGGGTTAGATCCGCGCGCGGGGATTACCCGAAAACATACGTCCCGGGGGCCTTTTCCCGGGCGGGATGGCGGCGGTTGCCCAGAGACGGCGGCGGGCCGGAGGGTCCGCTCCGCCGGGCAAGCCACTCCGTCCAGTCCTCCCACCAGGATCCCGGCCGCTCTTCCCTTCCCCGAAGCCAGGCGTCGGGATCTCCGTCCAGGCCGTCCTCGCCCGCCCAGTAGCGCTTCTTCCCGAACTCCGAGGGAGGATTGACGATCCCCGTGATGTGGCCGTCCCCGGCCAGGACATAGCGGACGGGACCGCCCGCCAGGCGGCACGTCCGGAACGTGCCCCGCCAGGGACTGATGTGGTCGAGCAGCGCCCCCACGGCGTAGAGCGGCTCCCCGACCCGCCCCAGGTCGAGTGGACGGCCGCCAACCGTCAGGCCTCCCGGCTCCGGGAACCGGTTCTCCAGGTAGAAATTCCGGAGATAAAAAGACGCCATGGCCTCGGGAAGATTCGTCGAGTCGCTGTTCCAGTACAGAAAGCTCGACTTCGGCGGATCGCAGCCGTAGAGGTATCCGTTCACGAAGTTCCGCCAGATCAGGCTGTCCGCCCGGAGAAGCCGGAACGAGGCGTCAATCAGGCGCCCGTCCAGAATACCCTTCTGCTCCATCAGGCCCTCGATGAAGGCCACGGACCGGTGGGTCACCAGGAAACCCAGTTCCCCCGGTTCGGAGAAGTCCGTCAGCGACGAAAAGAGGGTCCAATCCGCCACGGGCTCCCCAACGCGGCGGCTTCCCACGGCCAGCCAGGCCATCAGGGCCGCCAGGAGGGTCCCGCCGATACAGTACCCCGCGGCGTGAACCGCCGGGACCCCGCATATGGACCGGGCGGCCCGGACGGCCTCCAGGGCACCCCGGATCATATAGTCGTCAAACGTGACACCGCGCATCTCCGGTCCGGGGTTTCTCCAGCTCGTGATGAAGACGGTAAAGCCGATCCCGGTGAGATACCGGACGAAGCTGTTCTCCTCCTCCAGGTCGAAGATGTAGTATTTGTTGATCCACGGCTGGATGAAGACGACCGGGACGGCGTACACCCGCTCGGTCGCCGGCCGATACTGGATCAGTTCCATCAGCCCGTTCCGGTACACCACGGCGCCTTCCGTGGTGCCGATGTTTTCCCCGGGCCGGAATGCTGCACGGTCCACCATCGGGGGCAGGAACTCGCCCCGGCCCTGGTCTTCGATCCAGCGGAGGAACCCACGCCGGAGACTGTCCCCCTCCGACGTCAGGCACCGGAGAACGGCGGCCGGGTTGGTCCAGAAAGAATTGGCCGGTGACAGGGCTTGCACGAGCTGGCGGATCCAGAAGGCGGCCCGGTCGCGCTCGCGGACGCTGAGGCCGGGTCCCCGTTCAACGATGTCCCTGAGGCAGGCGGTGTACAGTCCGTAGATTTTCCGGGCCGCCTCGGAATTCCGCCGTACCGCCTCCATCAGGGATTCGCCGGCCTTCCCCTCGGCAGCCGGCCTTTCCGGGAGGACGGCGGCCATGCGGGCGGCTTCCTCCATGGAAATGCGCTGCAGGCCGGTGATCAGGTCCAGGATGCGGACGTTCAGTGCTTCCGGGTTCCCCCACCAGGAGCTTTCCACCTTCTGGAAGGTGTCGGTAATGCCGAACGGATCCATGACGCCCTCCCGCAGGATCCGGACAGGGCCGAAGGCCGTGCCGGACAGGCATCCGGTTCTTGATCACGCCGTGCGCTTGCCGATGAACGCCGCCAGTTCCCCGATGGCCGTCTCGTCGCTCATGAGGTCCAGGGGAATGCGGACCGGGAAGGTTTCCTGGAGGTACGTCTGGAGATTGACCGCGGCGATGGAGTCCCACTCGGGAATATCGCCCAGTTTCATTTCAAGCGTGATTTCGATCGCCGCGGCATCGGGGAAGATGTCCAGGATGCCGGCCTTGATCTTTTCGAGTATCTCATCCATGGGTGTTCACCTCATGCGATTATTTTCAGCGGGACGAGGGAAACGAAGCAGATGGGCGTTTTTCAACAGCCGGCCTATTTTCCTGCTTCTCCGGGCCGTTCAAAAGGGGTTGGATGCAAGGCGCCCGAAATCCCGAGCCGCGAGTCGTACTGTTTCGTACGTCGAGCGGTACGGGATAAGGGCAACGCAGCAGACGACCTCTTTTCAGCGGCCCGCCTGCTTCTCGTTTCTTACGGCTGTTCAAAAATGTCCAGATGCGAGGCCCCCGAAGTCCCGAGCTGCGAGTCGTACTGTTTCGTACGTCGAGCTGCGAGGGACGAGGGAAACGAAGCAGATGGGCGTTTTTCAACAGCCGGCTACAGGCGGATGAGATTCGCCCCCCACGACAACCCCCCCCCAAACGACACCGTCACAACAAGATCCCCGGGGCCGACGGCACCTGCCGCCAGGGCCTCGTCCAGGGCGATCAGGACCGACGCCCCCGCGGTATTGCCGTATTCGTGAATGTTCACGAAGAAGCGCTCGACCGGCACCTCCAGCGCCTCGGCGATCCTGCGGATGATGTTGATGTTGGCCTGGTGGCACAGGTATCCGGCCACGTCGCCCGGGGCCACACCGGCCTCTGACAGGAGCCGCCGGATGATCTCCGGCCCCTTCTCCACGGCGAAGCCGAAGACATCGACCCCTTTCATCCGGAAATAGGCCTGCCGGGGAGACGTCATCCGATCGAAGGGAAGCATCGTCCCGCCGGCGGGGACGCAGATCATGTCGGACAGGCCGCCGTCACTCTGCATGCAGGAGCGGAGCACTCCCCGGCCCGAGTCCTCCTCCGCCATGAAGAGAATCGCCCCGGCACCGTCTCCGAAGAATGGATAAGAGGAGAAATCCTTCGGATTGGTGATTTTCGAATAGACCTCAGAACCGACCAGAAGGAGATTTCGCGCCTGCCCGGAACGGAGGAAGGCGTCCGCCAGGGCAATGCCGAAGGTGCTGCCGGAACAGACGGAGTTAATGTCGAAGGCGAAGGCTTTCCTCGCCCCCAGGTCATGCTGGACCTTCGTCGCCGTGGCCGGCTGCATCCGGTCCGGGGAAGAGGTGGCCACCACGACGGCGTCCAGTTCATCCGCCGGGAAACCGGCCCGGTCCAGACAGGTCCCGGCTGCTTTAATCGCCAGATCGGAGGTGCACTCGCCGGGGGCGGCATGCCTCCGGGAGCGGACTCCGGTCTTCTGGAAAATCAATTCCCGGGCCTCCGGGGAAAACTGTTCCAGCTCCTCGTTGGCAACGGCCCGATCCGGCACGTGGCTGCCGGTGGCGCGGATGACGGCGCTCTTCATGGTATCCTTCCTCCGTCCGCGACAATAGGGGATTGATATTACATGATTCAGGAAGATGGAGGCAACGAATATATCGTCGGCGGATGATCACCGGCCGGTTCCCCTTTCCGCATGAGGCAACCGGAACGGCATGCCTCCAGGCCGGACCGGGCTGCCCCCGGCCTCCCGGGACCCGTTCGGATGAACCGGAAATAACCCCTGACAACCGGAGAGGGATCGGATACAGTGTCGCCTCTCCGGTCCCCACCCACCGTTTGCATCCATGGGGCCGGCATCAAGGATCGTCATGCTGCGAGCAAAGGACTACGTACTCCTCCTGGTCGTCTACACCTCCATCCTGGCGGCCGTCCTTTTTCCCGACCTCGGGGAGCCGTTCCGGCCCTATCCACAGCACCTGCTGATGCTCGTTTTCTTCCTGAGTTTCCTCACGGTCCGGCTTGACGAAATCGGGGCTCTGCTCAAGAGGTCGCCCGGCGCGATCGTGATCTTCACGCTCTTCAAACTGATTCTCCTGCCGGCGGCGGTCTACGGGCTTTTCCTCGTTTTGGCCCCGGCTTATGCCATGTCGGCGCTCCTCCTGGCGGCCGTCTCCACGGGGGTCACGGCCCCCTTCATCTCCGGCGTGGTTGGAGGGAACAGCGCCCTGGTGATGGTCATGGTCGTGACCACCTCTCCCCTGGTTCCCGTCACACTCCCGCTCCTGATCGAGCTGTTCCTGGGGCAGGCAGTGGAGCTCTCCTTCGCAGGCATGATCCGGATGCTGGCCACGGTGATCTTCGTCCCCATCATCGCCGTCGAGATCCTCCGGCGTTGGGCGCCCCGGACACTGCCGCCGCTCCTGAAGCTGAATTATCCGCTTTCGCTTTTGCTGTTTGCCCTGATCAACCTCGGGGTCTTCTCGCAGTACGCGGAATTCTTCCGCCGGGAGCCGGCCCTCCTGATCGAGGCAACCGTCGTGGCGACCATCCTCTGCGCCCTTTTCATCGTTCCGGGGGGACTGCTTTTCAGGAAGGGACCCGTCGAGGACCGGCTTGCCGGGGCCGTGGCCGCCGGCAACATCAACAACGTCCTGGTCATCGTCTTCGCCTCCCGGTTCTTCGGCCCCCTGGAGCCCACGGTGGCGGCGATGTACCTGATCCCCTACTTCGCCGTCATCATCCCGCTGCGGCTTTACAGAACCCGCGGGCGGTCGGGGCACTAAGGCCTGCCGGTCAGGAACGTCGACGGAATCAGGGTGCTCAGGGCGGGAATGAACGTGACCATGAGGAGCACCGCCACGGCGATCACGAAGGGGATCCAGATGGCCCGGCTCAGGCGTTCCAGGGAAAGGCCGGAGATGCTGCAGATGGAGAACAGGACGCCTCCGACAGGGGGCGTGATGAGGCCCAGGACGAGGTTGAAGCACACGATGACGCCGAAATGGACGGGGTCGATCCCCATCCGCTCGGCCATGGGCGCCAGGACCGGCGTGACGATCGTCAGGGCCGGCGCCGTCTCCATGGGGATCCCGACGAGGAGCAGGAACAGGTTGACCAGGAGCAGGAAGACGACCGGCGACGTGCTCCACTCCGCGAGAAAGTCGACGGCCTTCAGAGGGACCTGCTCCACCGCCACCACCCAGGCAAAGGGCTCCGACAGCCCCAGGAGCAGCATCACCACCGCCGTCTCCAGCCCCGCCGCCAGGAGTACCGCCGGCAGGCGGCGGAGGCGGATCTTCCGGTAGAACAACACCCCCACCGCGAGGGCGTAAACCACCGCCACTCCCGCGGCCTCCGTGGGCGTGAAGACGCCGCCCAGGATGCCCCCCACGATGAGGACCGGCATGAGCAGCGCCGGCAGCGCCCGGACGGTTCCCTTCACGAGATCCAGGATCCGCGTCCGCTCCCCGAAGGGGTATCCCCTCCGGCGGGCCGTCAGGACCATGTAGCCCATCAGGGCCGCCCCCAGGAGGATGCCCGGCAAGATCCCCGCCAGGAAGAGGGACGCGATGGAGACGTTGGCGAGAACGCCATAGATGATGAAGGGGATGCTGGGCGGAATGACGGGCCCCATGCAGGAGGCCGTCGCCGTCACCGCGGCGGAGACGTCATCGTCGTAGCCCGCGGCGTGCATCGCCGGCAGCATGACGGCGCCGATGGCCACCGCCGTCGCCACGGCGGAGCCGGAGATGGCCGCGAAGATGGCGCTGGCCAGGATCGTCGCCAGGCCGAGGCCGCCGCTTACGTGGCCCATGGCCAGCCGGGCGAAGCGGACCAGGTCCTCCGTGATACCGCCCTCGTTCATCAGGTTTCCCGCCAGCATGAACAGGGGAATGGCCAGGAGCGGAAAGGACGACATGCCGGCGAAGGCGGTCTGGACGAGGAGTGTGAGGGAGAGGCCGTCCTGAAAGAGCACGTAGCCCAGTGCGGACCCGCCGAGGGCAACGGCGATGGGAGCGCCGATGGCGATCAGGAGAACGAAAAGGACCAGGAAGGCCGCCAGCATGGGTCAACCCTCCCGGCGCGGACCCTGGAGGAGCAGGATCGTCTCCTCCAGGGTGAAAAGGAACATCAGGGCGAACCCCACGGGCAGGGCCGCGTAAGGAACAGCCATGGGAAGCCCCATGGCCGGCGACGTCTGCCGGACGTTGATCAGGGTCTGGTCGGCGCCGTAAACGGCCATGACCAGGAAGAATCCCAGGACCAGGACGTCCGCGCCGACGCGCACGGCCCGGGCGGCCCCGGCAGGCAGTTTTTCATACAGGATGGTGATGCCGATGCGGTAACCCCGCCGGAGACCCGCGGCGCCGCCCATCATGGTCACCCAGACCAGGGCAAAGGTCGCGGCCTCGCCGGACCAGGCGGGCATCTCCCCCAGGACATAACGGCCGAACACCTCGTAAGGGATGATGACGGCGATGACCGCCATGAAACCGACGAGGGCCACCTCCGCAGCCCGGGCGAGCCAACCGTTCAGCCTTGCCAGGGCGGACACGGAAAACACCGCTCCCGCTATTTCACGGCCTGGATGGCGTCCACGCGGTCCTTGCCGAACTGGGGAATGAATTCCTCCAGGGCCGGCTTCATGGCCTTCAGCCAGGCCGCCTTATCCACGTCCTTCGTGACCGCCATGCCCCGCTCGGCCAGTTCGGCAATCTGCTTCGCCTCGTTGTCGCGGCCCAGCTTCCGCTGGTACGCCGCCGTCTCCAGGGCCGCCTTCAGGAGCAGGTCCTGGTCCTCCTTCGAGAAAGCCTGCCACTTCTTCAGGCTGAAGATGATCATCGCCGGTGAGTAGACATGCTGGCTCAGGGTCAGGTACTTCTGGACCTCGTTGAGCTTCACGGAATAAATAACCGCGATCGGGTTCTCCTGGCCGTCGATGGCCTTCTGCTGCAGCGCTCCGTAGACCTCACCCCAGGCCATGGGAACGGCGTTGACGCCGACGGCCTTCCAGGCGGCGATATGGATCTTGTTCTCCTGGGTCCGGATCTTCAGCCCTTTCGCGTCGGCCGGCGCTTTGACGGCCCGCTTCGAGTTCGTCAGGTTCCGGAAGCCGTTCTCCCAGAAGGCCAGGCCCTTCATGCCGGACTTCTCGATCTCGTCCATGAGCTGGCGCCCGATAGGACCATCGAGGACCGTGTCCACATGGGCATAGTCACGGAACAGGAACGGCAGGTCCAGAATCCCCATGGCGACGCTGAATCCGCTCAACGGGGCCGTGGAGCCGACATAGACGTCGATGGTTCCCTGCTGGATCGCCTCCAGCAGTTCCCGCTCTCCCTTGCCGAGCTGCCCCTCGGGATAGATCTTGATGTCGATGCGCCCGTTCGAGCGCTGCTTGACCAGTTCGACGAACTTTGCCGCCCCCTGGTTGTAGGTATGGCTCGTGGGGGTCATGGAGGCCAGCTTCAGTTCCACCTTTGCTTCCCCTTTGCCGGTTGCCGCGGGCTTGTCGCCCCCTCCGCACCCCGCCAGGAACGTAACCATGGCCAGGGACAACAGGATCAACACCGTTCGTTTCATGGTATCCGAGTCCTCCTCTCGATTTGCTGGGTAGAAAACTCCCGGCTGAACCGGGCCGTCCTCCTGCCGGTCAGCAAGGGAAGCCGACTGGCTCTGCGTACAGGAACGGCGGGGGAAATTCAAGGACGATGATGCCGGGAAAGGGATATCGGGTGAAAATGGGAATCTGCAGGCGCCCCTTCAAGGCCGCTCAAAAAAGGGTTGAATGCCGGGCGCCTGAAATCCCGGGCCGCAAGGCGTATTTTTGAGTACGTCCGGTGGCACTGGATAATGCCAACGCAGCACACGCCCTTTCATCAGCCTTTCTGCAATCCCTGCCAGGTGGATCGCTCCAGGAAGGAGCCTTTCACGTTGCCTTCCATCTCCTCGAAGAGGGCCCTCGGGACGGCAAAGGTCAGCAGGTCGTCCCCGAGCTGGCGGCGGAGGTAGAGACGGGCGGAGAGGTCCGTGAGCCCGGCGACGGCCCTGGGACGGGGAGACTCGGCCTCCCGGTAGGGATAGATGCCGATGGTCTGGCAGCCGGCGGCGTAAGGGATGAAGACGTTTTCATTGTCCCCCCGGCCGTAGTTGGCCAGGACAACGAGCGCGGAGAGCCGGTCCGGATCGGCGAAGAAGATGACCGTCCGGAGGTTGTCCCGTTCGGGGTCCACCTCTGCCAGGGGTTTGAACACGACGTACCGGGCCGGGATCTCCCGCATGGGCAGGACGGCCAGGAAGCGCCGTACCAGGGTGGGATCCTTGATGTAACGCTCGCCGTGAAGGAAGTGGTCGAACGCCTCGTCACGAAGAAACGGGCGAACCTGCTCGGCCATTTCCTTTCCCCCCTCCCGTTCGGCGTTCCCCGTGGAGAGGAAGTGGCAAAATCCTTCTTCGCCATCGGGAAAGTTCCGGTACTGGTTGCCGAATCCGAGTCCAACTCCACCGCCTACGCATCCGAACGTCGCAACGTCGCAGGCCGCCGTCTTGCCTTTGGTTGCGGCCGCCACAAGCCACATGACACAGCCCCATTTCCCCGCCTGAAACATCATGGCGCGGTCCGGCTTCTCGTCGGCCCACAGGAGGCCCACGGGGGGATTCTTCAGGCAGATGGCCTCGGCGATTCGGCATTCCATAGCGGTCTCTCCGATCTCAAGCCGGTCCGGAAAAGAACCGGGGTTTCCGTGTAAGGATCAACAGGACGCCCGGATCAGCGGCGCTTCTTCCAGCGGAGCTGAAACTCCAGTTCCTCCACACCTCCCTCGCGTTCGTGCTCGATGCTGATCTCCGCGCTGACGGGCGCGGTCAGCGTCTCTCCTGCAACCTGGATCCGGAAAGGACGTCCCGCCTCGACATCGTCGGCCAGGCGCCGGAGCTTCCGCACAAAAGCCGCTCTGGTCACAGTCTTTTCCACATCCCGTTTCACTGCCTTCTTTTTCATGGTCGCCTCCTGATTGGCATGATCCTGATGGTGGTCAGGGTACGGAAAACCGGTGGCCTTGTCAAAAGAAAGCGCTTCATTCAACCGTTCCGACTATCCCTTCATCACCTCCAGGAATTTCTGCAGCTTCCCTTTTTCCTGGAGGACCCGGGCACCCATTTCCTGAATGTCGGCACAGACGGCGGGGGGATTCTCCCTCCGCACCAGGGCGATGGCCTCCGCCGGACAGCCCGTAACGCAGAGGCCGCAGCCGATGCAGGCCTCGACGGCGACCACGGCCACGTCCTCAACCATTGTGACAGCGCCCACGGGACACCGCTCGTCGGCGCAGATCCCGCAGCCCGTACAGGCATCCGTGTCTACCCGGGCGAGGAAGCCGCTGGTTGAGAAGGCGTTGGGCAGGGAGAGCTGGGTCTTGCAGGTGAGGATGGTGCAGCAGCAGCGGCAGCAGTTGCACAGGAACGTCGGCCGGTCGGCGCTGTTGTTGCTGACATGAACGAGGCCCGCTTTTTCCGCATCACCCAGGACCCGGAGGGCCTCGACCCGGCCGACCTCCCGGGCGTATCCCCGCTGGACGAGAAACCGGGCCGGGGCGTCGAAGAAGAGACAGGTCTCCGTCGGTGAATTGCAGGCACCCACAGCGATGCGGCAGGCGCACCGGCCGAGTCCGATGAACTCGGCCTCCCCGATGAGCTTCGCCACCTCCTCGTAGGGATGGACCCGGCCTGCCGGCTCCAGGGACTCGCCAACGGGAATCACCCGGGCCACGGGGGTCGGGTTCCCGGAAAAGGAGGCCCCCAGGCCCTCCCGGTGGTATTCGTCCCAGAGCTTCGCCAGCTCCTCGTGCTCCGGGCGGTTCCTCCCCTTCATGAAGGGAAACTCGAAGAGACCCGGGATTGTGGGCAGGAGCCCGTAGGATCGCTTCCCGTCCTTCTCCCGGCAGAAGACGACGGCCCGGTCTGCCATGGCCTCGAGCATCCGCTCCGCATCCGCGGGATCGAGCCCGGCCTTCGCGGCGATCGCCGGAACCGGCCGGGGGGCGAAGCTCATGACGGCAGCCAGTGCCGCTTCGTCGGGCGCGAAGAGGATCCGGAGGATCCGGTCGATGGCAGGGGACGGGGGCGCCCCGGTGGGGTGGGCGTCCAGAACGGTCCGCAGTTTCTCGTAGGCGTCCATGACAAACTTCCTTTCATCCTCATTTTATGCCGGGGCACGGGGGCTGCCGCCGTCGCAATCTTTTTTCCGCACGGGTTTAAATATAGGGGAAGCGTCCCTATATCTCCCTTTCATCCTCATTTCTTTTCACCGGGGCACGGGGGCTGCCTCGGGGGCTCCCGCCGTCGCGAAAACGTTTCCTATCTTCGCCTTCTGAAACCGAAGGGCCTGGGGACCGGAAACGTTTTCCAATTGCTCCTCTGGGAACCCCCGGTCGCGCCCCCGCGGATGCAGAGGAGAGGGTGAAAACAACCAGAATTCGCGTCTCGTGTGGACCCGTCCACCGCGAAGGTCGGTTGGGGAGGGGGGCTTCCCGGAGCGCGAATAGCGGCTTTTTC